>JANQLW010000069.1 GCA_028280405.1 Bacteroidales bacterium | reverse complement strand
TATTAGCAATAACATTTATGCTACCTTGCCCGTTTAGGACATTTTCTGTCATTTTCTCATTATGCCTAATAAAATTAGGTGAACTCTCAGGATGACATGCCTATTAATTTATCTTATACCTCAGATCATTTCTCCCAAACATTCGTAGGATAATCACCATCCTCTACCAATTGATTAATACTTTTTACAACATTCGGGCGATCTTCTTTATAAGTTACACCAAACCATTGATCTTTGCATTCCAATACTTTTACCCTCGCTTGCTTCGCATTGACTAAATCAGAAACTATAGTCGGGATATAATACTCAGACTTTGGGTTGTCAATATTCTCTTTAAGAAAAGCCTTAAATCCTTTATGAATATATTCAAAAATAACAGGTGTAAATCCCCAAAAATTCATTGATACAATCCTTTCAGGATCGAGAGGTTTTACATCATCATTTTCGTCAATAAACTCAATGCCATTACTCGATTGTTGAATTTGTGTATACTCAACTACATCTGTTAAAAAATGATCCTTATTTGTAGAGCAAACCCCTCTTGAAACGGTGCCTGATTCTGAAATTGTTTTATTCAATTGAAAGCCTACCATACAAAAATCATTTTCATTGGTCTTAAAATAATCAGCTATCGTCTGGTAAGATCCTTTTCCATAAAAGTCGTCAGCATTAATTACTGCGAAAGGTTCATTAATAACATCTCTGGCAGCTAATATCGCATGCGCTGTTCCCCATGGTTTTACTCTGTCTTTTGGGACTTTGAATCCTAAAGGTAAACTATCAATTTCCTGAAGTACATACTCAGTTTTTATTTCCCCGTTTAATTTAGGCTCAAAGACCTCTTTAAAATCTTTTTCTATTTTCTTATTTATTACAAATACAACTTTCCCAAAACCAGCTCGTATGGCATCAAAAATTGAATAATCAATGATACTCTCTCCTGAAGGACCAATTTTGTCCATCTGCTTAACACCACCATATCTATTTCCTAATCCGGCAGCTAAAATCAATAATGTAGGCTTCATAAATTATTTTAAATATTAATGTACTATTTTGAATGTTTAATTTTTCCAACCAAATGGCCTTTGGTTGCAAAGTAAAGAATAAATAAATAACAAGGGATTAAGATTACATAAGCTTTTTGTGAAGCAATTTCAGGAATATCAGCTAGTGCACCATAAGCAATTGGTAAAATAGCTCCTCCGGCAATAGCCATAATGAGTAATGCAGCACCGGTTTTAGTATACTTACCCAATCCTTCAATTGCCAAAGGCCAGATTGCCGGCCACATTATAGCATTTGCAAATCCTAGTAATGCAATTGAAATAACACTTAGATAACCTGTTGTGAATATTGCTATAACAGAAAACAAAACTCCTAGTACAGCCGACCATTTCAATGCATTTTCCTGGCTTATATAGTCAGGAATTAAGAGTATTCCCAGCACATATCCTACTACCATTCCCCCTAATGTAAAGGATGCAAAAAATTTAGCTTCCTGAAATTCAAATCCCAAAAAAGTTCCATAAGGGATTAATGAATCTACTGCAATTACTTCTACCCCAACGTATAAAAACAATGCTAAAACTCCGATCCATAAATAAGTGTATTTAAATATGCTTTCTCTTTGATCAGATGATTCTACAATTTTTTCTTCATTAACCTCAGGTAAAGAAATATACTTAATGATGACAGATAAAATTACTAATACAACTGCCATACATACATATGGGAATATTACCCTTTCAGATAAGGCATCTAATTCCTGAGCTTTCGCTGCAAGGTCCATTCCACCAAGTTTTTCAACTAATGAATCTATATCCTTTAAAACAATTACACCTAAAATTGCCGGACTGATAATTCCTGCAACTTTATTGGCAATACCCATGATACTAATTCGTTTTGCGGCACTTTCAATCGGACCTAAAATAGTAACATATGGATTTGATGCAGTTTGCAAAACAGATAAGCCTGTTCCCTGCACAAACAATCCGAAAAGAAACAAACTATAAGTTCTGCTTAATGCCGCAGGTATAAAGATGAGAGAGCCGATGGCCATCACAAAAAGCCCCAAAGACATTCCACTCTTAAACCCAGTCTTTTTTAAAACCCAGGAAGAAGGAAGTGCCATAAAAAAGTATGATATATAAAAAGCAGAAGCCACAAGATAAGCTTCCGTATCTGTTTTAAGTTCACAAGCTATTTTTAGATATGGAATCAGGGTCGCATTCAGCCATGTAACAAATCCGAAAATAAAAAACAAACTACCAATAATAATAATCGAAAAAGTATAAGAGTTCTTATTCGACAATGGAGGGCTAAGTTGATTCATATATTCTATCTTTCAAATAATTCAGAATTCAAAATAAGGAAAAAGCCCTGACATATGCTAAATTTTACCGAAGATAATTCTACAAATAGCCTCCACAACATTTAAAGACAATCACTTGAATATATGCCAATTATTTTATTTCTTTGCATTTATTTTTATTTAGACCATTTTTAATTAGAAAATACAATGAGTTTTATCAATATATATAATAATAAAGCAACAAAATTGTCAGAAGGCCTGGGCAAAGACTTCACTTATGATCATTCAAAGCAATTAAAGGTTCTAAAAGTAATTAATTTAACCAGCTCCACATATATTATCAGGTTAGAAAGAAAAGGAATAAAATTTAAAGCCGGGCAACATATTGCTTTAGGCCGTACATCAGATTCAACCAGACAGTATTCAATATACAGTGGAGAACATGACGACTATATTGAAGTTTTAGTTAAAGAAGTAGAAGACGGATTCGTTTCCAAGCAACTAAAACAATGTTCTGTAGGAGATTATCTTTATTTCGAAAGGCCTATTGGGTATTTCAGAATTGATAAAGAAGATCGTCAGAACAATAAATACTTATTCCTTGCAAGCGGTACAGGAATTGCCCCTTTCAGAAGCTTCATCCGAACTTATCCAAACCTGAACTATCAACTGATCCATAGTGTTCGCTATGCATTTGAAGGCTATGGCAGAAATGAATATGATCCTTCCAGGCATACCTTATGTACTACACGTGGAGATAAAGGCGATTATTTCGGAAGGTTAACCGAATATCTTAAAAAAAACCCTGTTGATAAAGATTTTCAGGTATACTTATGTGGTAACTGTGATATGATTCATGCAGCTTATGATATTTTATTAGAACAAGGTATGCCCTCAGAAAACCTGCACTCTGAGGTATATTTCTAAATCAGCATAAAATGAAATACCATTTAATATCATTAGGATGCCAGATGAATATTTCCGATAGCGAACGGGTAAATTCATTATTGGAAAAGCATGGATATGTATATACCGAAGATGAAAAAGAGGCAAATTTATTAGGTATTATCGCTTGCTCAGTCAGGCAAAAAGCTATTGATAAGGTTTATTCTAAAATTAATCAGTGGAATAAGCGAAAAGATAATAGTCATCTGATAACCTTTTTATCAGGATGTGTACTGGCAGAAGATAGAACTAAGTTCTTAAAATTATTCGATATCGTTTTCCCGATGAGTGAATTAAACCAACTTCCTGAAATTCTCAATCAATACGGAGTAGTAACACCAATGTCATTAAATGGCTTATTTAACTCATCCGAAAAAAACGAACATATAGAAGATTTTTGGAAAATCAGCCCACAGTACAATTCTGATTTTGAAGCTTATGTCCCTATCCAAAACGGATGTGATAAATTTTGCACTTTTTGTGCAGTTCCATATACCAGGGGCAGAGAAGTTTCTCGGCCTTCAGATGAAATCCTTCAGGAAGTAAAAACTCTGATTGATCATAATTATAAAAGCATTACACTTCTTGGGCAAAATGTAAACTCATATGGTTTAGAGAAAGAAGGCCATGAATTAAGCTTTCCTGACCTGCTTAGAAAGATTGGAGAGTTGGGAGAGCAATCAAATAGAGATTTCTGGGTATATTTTACTTCACCTCATCCTCGTGATATGACTGATGAAGTAATAGATGTTGTAGCGAAATATAAGTGTTTAGCAAAACAAATTCACCTCCCACTACAATCAGGTGATGATAAAGTATTAATCAGGATGAACAGGAAGCATTCGGTTTCCCAATATCGTAGGATTATACATAAAATACGCAACACCATTCCTAAAGCAACTGTGTTTACAGATATTATTGTTGGTTTTACAGGGGAAGAAAAAACTCATTTTGAAAATACCTGTAAAGCAATGGAAGAATTCAAATTTAACATGGCCTATATTGCGATGTATTCACAAAGGCCAGGAGCAACGAGCTCAAGATGGGTAGATGATGTTCCTCATAATATTAAGAAAAAGAGGCTTCATCATCTGACAGATATTCTTCAAAAACACATTTATCAATATAATCAAAGATTAATTGGGAAAACCCTTAAAGTACTTGTTACAGGAAGAGACAAAAAAGATCAATATTATACTGCTTTAACAGAAGGAAAGATTGTACTTAGATTCAAATCCAATGCAGAAAATCTTATTGGAAAATTCTGTGACATTAAAATTACTGATGCTGCTAAATTTTCAATTGAAGGGCAATTAGTGACTGAAAAGCTTGAGTATCATTATGAATAAAAAAGTAGCATTTAGAACATTGGGTTGTCGGTTAAATCAATTTGAAACCGATGCTTTGGTATCGAAATTCGACAAAAACAACTATACTATTGTTGATTTTGACTCCAAAGCAGATGCTTATATTATTAATACCTGTACAGTTACCAATCAGGGAGATAAAAAATCCAGACAGGAAATTAATAAAGCACTTAGAAAACAAAACAGATCATTAGTTATAATTACCGGATGTATGGTAAATAACCATTTACATAAATTTGATCATACTGCAGAAAATGTATACTATATTGAGAATAAGCAGAAGAGTTCTATTTTTAATTTAATAGATGCCCACTATAAAGGGGAAACTTTTCACCCTGTAAAATCAAGCTTTGATCAATTTACTTATGAACCGGCTTCCAAAACATTACATACCCGTGCAATGATCAAAATTCAGGATGGTTGTGATAATTTCTGTACATTTTGTATCATTCCAAAGGTAAGAGGAAGAGCTATCAGCCGCCCGATAGAAGATATTATTAATAATATAAAAGAGGTTATTAAATTCGGGTTCAAAGAAATTATTTTAACAGGCGTTAATATTGGAAGATATGAATATGAAGGGGTCAATTTTGAAAGTTTAGTGGAAAAAATTCTGAATATAGATGGTGAGTTCAGGGTAAGAATATCATCCATTGAACCAGATGGATTTGGAGATAAACTCATTGAACTTTTCAAATATCCGAAATTAATGCCGCATTTGCATTTATGCTTGCAAAGTGGATCAAATAAGGTCTTATTAAAAATGAGAAGAATGTATAATATTCAGTCATTTTTAAAAATGACTAATAAGATAAAAACAACTTATCCTGATTTTAATTTAACCACAGATTTAATTGTTGGTTTTCCGGAAGAAACCGAAAATGATTTCCAGCAAAGCATAGAGATAGTAAATCAAATCGGGTTTAGCCATATTCATACATTTAAATATTCAATAAGGGAAGGAACTCGCGCGGCTTCTTTAATTCAGATTTCTGAGAAAACAAAAAATGAAAGAAGCCGAATAATTCATGAGCAAGCTGCCCAATCGAAGACCAATTATTACAAATCCCTTATTGGAAAAGAACAAACAGTCCTTATAGAATCTATTGCTAACAAAACGGCAAAAGGATATGGTGATCTATATGTTCCTGTTAGATTTAAGACAAATGATATAGAAACCAATCAATTTAAGTGCGTACGAATTATTGGGATAAAAGAAGGAAGGAATCCTTATTTAATAGGGGAAGAATTGTAGTTTCAAACAGTCTTAATTGCTTAATAGAACCAATCCTTCGGCTTTGCTCAGGGTTATGCTTACCTGCGGTAGGCATAAAAATAAAGTGCCGCAAGAGCAAGTTTCGCGACACTTTACCAATCATCTTTCACTTAAAAACTATTACACTTCCCATAAGACTCATTCTCACAGAAAATATCTTTAATTAAAAAATCACTTTATATAATTGATTCATTAACTTTTAACTTCTTGAATCCTGTCGTAAAATTAAATCGGAATATAAAAAGGGTTGGTTTTATATTTCCTCATTTAAAATTGCTTTGATCCATCTCTCCTTAGAGTAATCTTTCTTTTATTCATATAGTGTGCCAGCACTTACAAATAAGATTTCCTAAAGATTTTATGCTACTAAAATAATAAAATATTTAATTGTTCCTAATATTAAATTAAAAGAATTTTCAAATATAAGCAGAATTATTATATAGCAAACTATTTATAAGTATATTTTTATTTTTACTTACATATCTAAAATAATGTTAATTTTTTCATAAAAACTTGACACTAACAAGATTTCTACATAGGTTTGCATCAGATGTTTTGTAAAATTAGTTATGTATTAACTTAGTCAAAAGAGTTTAAACCAGTGCATAACCTAATTTTTAAAGATTACATAATTTGGATATAAATCCCGTTAAGCGGTTGACGGGATTTATTTTTTTGCCTATATAATAAAAGGAACCCATTAATTGAGTTCCTTTAGAAGCGTTGTTACAGAATAACTAATCAAATAGTTTAATAACTAATTTTTTAGTTATTAAACATAAAAAAAATCCCGAGAATTAATCCAATTTAAAGTTTATAGGTAAGTTATACTCAACATTTACTTTCTTACCTTTTACAGTTCCCGGTTTCCATTTTGGCATGAGCTTCACGACCCTCACAGCCTCTTTATCACAACCATGACCAATTCCCTTAACAACCTTTACATTCTTAATTTCTCCTGTTTTTGTAATAGTAAATCGAGTATACACTTTTCCTTGAATACCTTTTTTTCTGGCTTCTTCAGGATATTTAATATTCTTCGAAATGAATTTGTGTATTTCCTTATCCTTTCCCAAAAATTCTGGTTTTGTTTCAGCTAATATAAAAACGGTTTCTCTAACCACCTTCTTCTCCTTCTTTACTTTATTTTTTTCTTGTTCCAGGTTTGGTTGTACAGGATTATTCTCTGCTTTTACAATTTTAGTTGCAGATCCAAATACTAATCCAAAAGCCACAGGTAAAACCATTAAGAATTTAAGACGTTGTCGTCTGTTTGATTTTAATTTTGTTAGCATAATAATTCTCCTTTTAATTAATGAATGATTAAAATTATTTGTTAAGTCGTTCAATTGCATCCCGACTGTTTGATTCAATAATAAATTTTGATAAGCATAACGATCGTAGCCATCAGCAACAGCACCCTCATCAGCTAAGTATTCATGTATTTCTTTTAAAGAGTATTTACACAACCATACGATTGGATTAAACCACTGAAGGATGGTTAAGAACTCCAGCACCATAATATCAATTGAATGATATTGCCTGATATGAACTTTTTCATGCTCAATGATCTGATCAATATCTTTATTTTGATCACAACTCTTATTCAGAAATATGATATTAAAATATGAGAATGGAACATAATCTTTATTTAGATAAACAAATCGTAATCCATCCTTTTTTCGAATACCATATTTATTTACCAGTATAGATAATTGCAATAGTTGAAATAACAGACGGAAAAAGAAAATACAAACACCAGTAATATAAACGATAAATATGCTTTGATAAACATTTACATATTCAACTAAGGACTTTTCTACATTTTCAGTTGTAACCGTTACTGTTTCCAGTAATATTAGAAAGGTTGAATCTGATCCATTATAAACATATGGGATATTAATAAATGGTATTATGAAAGAAAACAATATAGCTCCTAATAAATAAAACCTGTTAACTGTGAAAAAAGTATCTTTTCTGAGAAAGACCCAATAAACGGCATACAATGCTGCCAGGCTAATGCTAAATTGAACTATATATAGAAAAAATTCTTTCATTACTTTTTCTTTTGTGCTTTTATTTGCTCATCCAATAAAGACCTGAGATCTTCCATTTCTTCAATACTCAAATTATTTTCCCTGGTAAAAAATGAAGTCAGTACTTGATAAGAATTTTCAAAATAGTTTTTTAAAAATCCTTTAAAATATTTCTTAGTATATTCCTTTTTGGATATTAAAGGATAGTATTCATGTGTTTTTCCATAAGCCTTATGCCCAACAAAACCTTTTCGCTGTAAAATACGAACAATAGTAGATACCGTATTATAGGCCGGTTTAGGAACAGGCAGTTTTTCTAAGATATCATTTACAAATCCCCGCTCCATTTTCCAGAGGATATGCATGATTTGTTCTTCGGCTTTGGTTAATTCTTTCATACAACTAAAATTTTAGTTAAAAAACACAAACATAACTAATTTCTTAGTTAATGTCAAATATTAAGCAAAAAAGATACCATGGTTCGACTTCGCTCACCACGAGTTCATGGATTTTAAATCTAATTTGATACCCTGTTGTGAATTGCTTTCAAATTGTACCTTTGTAGTGAGGTATCACAACTTTTTTGGTTGAGATGAACCACCATTTATGGTTGTGAATTGCTTTCAAATTGTACCTTTGTAGTGAGGTATCACAACTTATATAAATGATTATTCGAATTATTATAAGTTGTGAATTGCTTTCAAATTGTACCTTTGTAGTGAGGTATCACAACATTTATCGTTATAAAAAATAAAATGCACCCGTTGTGAATTGCTTTCAAATTGTACCTTTGTAGTGAGGTATCACAACCCAAATACTTGAAAATACGCTTAAAGATGTGTTGTGAATTGCTTTCAAATTGTACCTTTGTAGTGAGGTATCACAACTGCTAAAGACTTCCCGGATTGGTATCCTCGTTGTGAATTGCTTTCAAATTGTACCTTTGTAGTGAGGTATCACAACATACTCTCACTATTTAACTCTGAAACAGGGTTCTGCAAAGGAGAATAGAAACGAGGAAATGAATAGAAATATTGGTTTCTTCGTTTTTCTTTTTTCATTTTTTATTTTCAAAATCAAAATGTGTTTCTGTGTATAAAAAGCCAAACCCCGACTCCAATAAATTAAGTTAAGACATAGCTTTAAAATTTTGTATTTGCTGATAACATAAGTCGGGGCTTGGCTATCCCTTGATTTAACATGTACAAAAATTAAAATAATTCGAGTTGCTGAACAACATCCGGTGGAGGTTCAGGTTTTAATGAATGATAAATCTCCATCATTCCGAATTGTTTATCGGTGATCTTTAAAATACCGATATGCCCTTTTTCCGGCATTAGCTTTTTAACTCTTTTTGCATGCACATCAGCATTTTCCCTGCTGGGGCAATTTCGCATATAAATAGAGAACTGGAACATATTGAATCCATTATCCACCAATTGTTTCCGAAACCGTTGTGCAGCCCGGCGTTCCTTTTTGGTTTCAGTTGGCAGGTCAAAAAATACAAGTACCCACATAATCCGATATTGATTAAATGCCTTATGAGAAATCATAATAAATCCGGATAAACGATTTTCCTGCGCTTTCCTTCAAAGCATTCCTCAAGAGAACTGGTGCTCCGGCTAACAGCTACCATAAGAGGTCCTTTTTTCTTATTGCCCCATACGTCCATAGTTTCAAAAGATAAAATTTCTTTTTTATGCTCCAAGGTAATATCCTCATCATAAATAGTTCCATTTTGCATCATCTCATAGATCATTAAATCTGCAAAAGGCCGATAGGGTTCCATAATATCATCAGCTAATGCATAAGCATTGTATTTATTAGAATGAAATATCCCAAATGTTGGCAGCAAACCGGAACTGACCAAAGCACGGGCTACAGTTGCACGTAAAATCGTATATATATAATTCAGGTGAGCATTAGGAACACATCCATAACGATCGCGTATAAAGCCTTCTCCAAATAAAAGCTTCCAATAAATAACAGCAGCTCTGGCTTCTACATTTGTAGTATCTCCGGACTTTATTCTGGGCAAAAGCATATCCAGGCGTTTACTTTCCATACCACATTTTTTCAGAACAGCAGCCTGATTTTTCACTTTCTGGAAAACTGTTTGTTGCCACAGTTGTTTCTTCAAAGGTTCACTGGCCTCTATCTGATATCGAAAACGTTCAGCTTGTGCAGAGTGTCCATCCAAATTAAGGAGTAGACCTGCCGGATGATGCTGTGCATTGCAAGTAATAAAAGCTACATTATTTTCCAACAGTTCCTGAATCAAAGCATGGGAGATGGTAATCTGGCTATGGTCCAGGATAACAATCCCAATATCTTCAATCGGGATACTTCCTATTTCCTCTTCTACCTTAGGAACTTTAATTTTTAACTGATGTTGGCTTTTGTGAAGATAAGCCGGGTTTCCGAAATATAAAGTACGTTTAATCATGATGGGGAGATTTTAATTAAAACTAAAATTACCTAAAAGGCAAGCGAGGGTTTCTCTCAAAGCGAAGCCCTCACTCGGGCTTCGCCGAATTCCTCAATTATATTTACATCGATATATTCTAAAATGATTTTTTTATTGACCAGAGTACCTTCTCTCACTCCAGCATAATCTCTGGCAGATGAAAACTCCCAGTCAATTGCCTTTTTAGTCAAACCTGCATTTACCGGGTTCTGGTGGATATAATTAAAACAAATTGCAGGATATTGTTGCTCTGGGAATTGAATATTGATTCTTGCACCACTATTAGTATTAAAGAACGAAGGTTCTACTCCATTTGTCTCCGTTAAGCATTCTGCTTTTGTTCTTTTCCTAAAAAGAGAACCGCTCCTGTTTTCCTGTTTATTAATGGCTCTTGTATATGAAGCTAGCAGGATTCCAATTGCTTTATTTAAGGGGTCAGGTTTACTGCTACTGGGGGCGCGACTCAAAGTCGCACCCCCAGTAATCACACCTTCATCCTTGACTTTAACCATCAAATGAAAATGATTCGGCATTAAGCAATATGCAATAATATCTGCATAAGACAAGATATGTAGTCTGATCTTCTTTAGAAAAAACAAATAATTTTCCCTGTTAAAGAAAATTTTCCGGCGGTTATTGCCTTGATTATAGATATGATAAATATGTCCTTTTTTGAAAATCATTGTCTTAGTTCATTATGAGTAGCTTTGCTTAAAACGAAACCCTATCAAACATTACCAATCACACCTATAATATTCCCCAATCTGTCAACTTCTAATTTCCAACATTCTTTTCTTATCTGAATTTCATCATCAATTGTATTTTGGGACTTATCTTTATCAGTTGTTAGTGTTATTTCTCCTTTTAATTGCTTACCATTATTCAAAAAGTATTTTTCTCCATCCTTAAATATCTTATAAATCATGGATGCATAATTAGCAGGCATAAAATTAAATTGGACAACTTCTTTTTCATTTATACTTCCATCCCTGAATTTATAAATTCTACTTTTTTGTTCAGGTGTTAGATTTGTAAAGTCAACTTTAGTGTTACTACAAATTTCTTCTTGAGTTGGCACATAAACCAAGTCATTGGGGATAAGGACAAATCGTTTAAAAAACACTTTTTTTGTTTCATTATCAATATGTTTTTCCTTACATGGTGCATTTCCACTTTTCAGATTTTCAATTGTCTCCCTCAAGGTTGGGACAAGATATTTCCGTTCTTTTGTTTCAGGATGTTCATAAACCGCACAATAGAAATTACTTCCAGAAGCTGTATTTACTATCTTTTTACTTTTTATTCCTTTTTCTTCTGAAACAGGAAACTTATTGCCCAAGGCAGTAAAAAGTCGAACTTTATAAATTGGCTTATGATCTTTTCCACCATTAAGTTCTTTCATATTTTGATTCATACTTTTAATACCATCAGGAGAAAAAGCCAATTGCGGATTATGCTTTATTTCTCCATAATTATCACTTGACAATTCCATTGCCTTACAAAAGACATCTATTTTAGATATTCTTTTATTATCAATTTCAATTTCTTCAATAATTGAATTTTCTCTAAACTCCTCTTTTAATCTAGCTTTTATAACATCACTTACAACAAACTCTAAATATTGGGATACTTTAGAAATATCTACTTCAATAGAATCATATTTTTCAAGATGTCTTTTCAAAATCCTTTGTATGCTTTTGTCCGTTACAGATTCTATTTTGGACATAATCTTATCTGAAGATATCTCTGCAAAGGTTTCTAAAAAATTATTAAAGCGAGTTGCAACATTAGTTCCTTCTCCTTTTTCGTCAACTTCCCAGTAATACATCTTAACTTTGTCAAAGTCAATTTCTTCGAAATTTTTCTTAATGTTATTTAATAGTTTTATTATTTCTTTTTTTGTTTTACCGAAACTAATTTCTTTTTGAGCTCTCTTCTTAAGCTTTTTATTTACAATATTCTCTGGTTCATTCAATGCTTGTATTAAAGGCACTTCTTTTTTGAATTTCAGTTTTACTTTTCCATAGTAGGTATCCTCATGTAATCTTTGTCTAATATTATAATTCTCTTTTTTATTGAGATTCTTTTGTTCAACAACCTCATACTTCTTAAGTTTTTCGTTCCATCTTTTAAATTTATTGCTTCTTTGCCTAATAAGATATTTCTTTTGTTTGAAGCTGATAATAATATTTTGTAATGCTTCAAAAGCAATATTTTTAAACACTTTACTCTCAGAACCCTGATAAAAGTATGTATAATCAAGAACCGCATCTTTTTCCTTTGTATGGGCAGGAGGGAGAAAATATCTTGATTTTTCACCTTCTTTATTTTTTCTAGTTTCAGTTAATTTATTTTTAAGCTGTTGTCTGTAAACTAACTTTCCAGATGAATCTTCCTTATTATCACTTGAATAAATATTATTAAGATAATTCACGTGATCTTGAGTTACTAAAGCAATAGTTAATGCATCCATAGCATGATGTCTGTGATCGATCCTTTTTTTGTCAAAATTCTTTTCCAACTCTTCAGGAACACGATTTACAAATACATCATGCCCATTAATCTTTTCATAATCTCCAAATAAGGTTGAATCAGTTAGTTTATTTAGTCGCTCAAACCTAGGTTGTATAAGTTTATTCCAGACATCATTAAGCTTCCAGTCCTTTTTAAGTTGCGTTGTTATCATACCTGTAACTGGCAAAACATTTTTTGAACGAAATGTATCTTCCCCTTTTTCTCTAACAATGTTACTTAATAATTTCATTGCCATTTTTGAAATATACCTAGCATTATTCAATTGGCTATTAGTAAAACGGTCAGGGATTTCTCTACTAAGTAGTATCTCCTGTTTTTTTTCATTTACAAAAGACCTTTTTACAAGTCTCTCATAAGAATCTTTATTTATAACTGACACTTTCTCGCCATGAGCTTTACAATAAATTTCTTTTTCATTTGCATCTAAGATAAACTGATAAGCAGTTTTTGCTCCTTTAATTTTATTTACTTCTGTTTCGGCAATTACCTTATTGTACATTGCGTTTAATGTAATCCTCTCTTGAGGGAAAATATGTTCAACCTCGTATTTTTCCCTATTAAACAAATCTGACAGCTTAATAAACTTTTCAGTATATGGCGATTGATAGCGTTGCTCTAACCATAGTTTATATCGTTCCAGCTCGCTCTTTTTGATTTTTACAACATCTTTTTTTACAAATTCGCG
The DNA here is from genome assembly GCA_028280405.1 of Bacteroidales bacterium. GTDB lineage: Bacteria > Bacteroidota > Bacteroidia > Bacteroidales. The sequence goes on along the minus strand of JANQLW010000069.1, from coordinate 44,795 downwards.
TATTTCTTTCCTTGTCATACTACCACTACCACATTTAAAATCATATTTAGTAGAGTCCTTATCATATTCAATTGATGATAAAAGGTCATCCTCAATAAGTCTTAATTTTTCTTGTTGGTACTGAGATCTTGGTTTTACATCCTGATTTTCATTCTTTAGTTCCTTAAGTATTTTTATAATTCGGTCATTGGTTTTTTTATTTTCATTATTACGTTTATTTTCTGATTCGCGTTCTCGAATATTTTTTCTCATTTCACGTCCAAGCTCGATATGAATTCTATCAAATATTTTTTTATAAATTGGAGCTCCATTTTCATCTACTCCGCTTTTCCCAAAATGAATCCAAATATCCTTTACAATATTTAACGTTTCAACTAATACCTTTTCCACAACAGGGTTATTTAACGAATGCTGCTTAAACTCATTCCGTAGATAGTTTTCAATATCATTCGGTGTTTTCCAGTATTGTAATTCTCCAACTTCCGAATATCTGCCATAAACCAAATAACATGCGCTTGAAATCCATAATCCTTGAAAATCTTCAATTTCACCTTGAATTCCTTCTTTTATTAAAATTTCTTTTTTTATTTCATGGATGCAATTTTTTAAGATATCTTCTACATCTTCTTTGCTCCAAAACCGCCCAACTCTTAAAAATGGGATTAATTTCTTTAAAGCTTTTTCTGAATATGCCCCATAATTGCTATTATATCCATTAAAAGTTTTAAAGTTCTTAATTAATCCAGACAAATAATCCATAGGTAAGTTTGCTTTCTCTAGTATATTTTTAAACAAGGTTTCTATCCCAGTAATAAATTCCTCCCGTTTTTTTACAGAATAGAAAAAGTGCCACAATTTATACTCGTTTTCTTTCGAAAGAATCTTTTCAAACAATCCTTTTTCTATTTTATTAAATCTTAAAATAAAGTTATATCTAGTTTCGTTACAAGGTTCAAGGTGTTCGTTTTCGTAATTCCATTTATATTTTGAAGCATCTTTCCCAAAAAGATGTTTCAATAAAACAGATTGAGTAATATGTTCTCTATCATTTAGAAACTCAAATAACTGTTCTTTAATTTCCAAGGTTAATACATTTTCTGTTACATTTTTATTGATAAATGTTTCTCCATTTTCATCTAGCCCTTCTTTTTCAAATATTTTCAGTCTTTTGATAAATTGCCAAATCCTAAATTCTTGATAATATGGATTAGATTTAGGTACTACCTTTAATGGAATCTCTTCACTAGTTTTATTATTTATTCTTTTTTCATAATTACAATTGGCTATTAAAGATTTTTTTGATTTCAAATCTCTTTGATATAACAATACATCATCTGAAATTAACTTTGAAAAGGGTAAAATATCACTTGATAAAAGCAATTTCTCTAATTGCTTACGATGTGTCTCATTATTTGGGTACAAAAGATCAATTGCCTTTTTAAATAACTGGATATCTGTTAACTCATTATAATATTGTTTTTGACATTTAAATATAGCATTAAGCTCTTCACGGTAATACTTCCTATCAATAGTTGTAACTAGGTTTCCTTTTATTTTTTGGTTTGGATCTTTAAGAAGGTTACTATATATGAAACTAGCAACACCTTTTGTATGATTATTGGCATTAAAACTACTTAAATCTGTATCTGTTTTTAATTTTTGAAGCGTCCAATCATCAGCATCAGGAGATTTTATGCTTCTTGCATTAACTCCTTTTAAATTACCTTTACTATCATATTTTGTTTTAATAATAAAATCTCTATGTTTCCCCTTCCATTTTGGAAGAGATTTACTTGTTTCTATTTTACACCAACCTGTTTCAAGAACAACTTCAAACTGATTACTTTTTTCTCCAAACTTAACATCTTCAACCTTTAAATTTCTTATTTCATTTATTGTATATTCAATTTTATTTTCTTGAATACCTCCTTCATCATCATACTTTGAGATAATCTCTATTTCTTTTAAATCACTAATATTAGTTATCTTAATTTTACTTTCCTCTTTATACCTATACAACTCCCTTCGTTCATCCGAATCAGGATCAATTAATACAATTTCATATACATTAATATCATTCTTGTTTTCACAAAGATTTACAGCATCAACTTTTCCAATAAATGATTCAAAAAGTTGACCTTTTTTCTGTTTTTTTTCACCTTCTCCAATTGCTTTTTCGTAACCTCGTTTTTGGTTGAAGCTAAGTATAACCCATGATAATTCTTCTAAACTAATTTCATCTTTAAGAGCCTTTTTTCTTAAATAATAAAGAGTCCAATCATAAGGTATTTTCCTTTCTTTTCCATTTCTTGCTTTCAATAAATCTGGATGATGTTTTCCAAACTCCTTAACCATCTCATTATAAGAATCTTTAAAAAGAAACTCAAATTTTCCTTTATCATTTTTAAAGTATGCTAACTTAGGTTCAGATCCTTTTTTAAACTTTCCATTTCTAAAACCTTTATCTGTTTCAAAATTGATAGAAACCTCATAGTGTTTAGGCAAAGCCCCTAATATATTTAAAACACAATGCAAACGATCTCGCCTTAAAAGATATCTTTCATTCAATTTTCGAGACATTTTATCTTCTGTTTTTTGAGCTGTCTTACTTTTTAATTTTCCTCCTGATTCAAATGTTTTTATTTCTCCGGCATCCATTGATAAAATTCTTGAACCTAACCCAAGAATTCTTACAGTTCTTTTTTTATCATCTATTTCAACCAAAGCCCAACCAATACTATTAGTCCCCAAATCCAATCCTAAAATTTTTTTCATGATATATATTTATTTCAAATATGTTATTATCTTTGGTTTACAATTTGAAGCAATTCACAATAAGGATTATTCCGTTGTGAAAACATTTGGTAAGCCTCTCAGCCATAAATCGGGAGGCATTTTTTTTGCTTCATTATTTTATTTCTAATTTAAACCCTGTTTTACAATGCCAAGATCATAGTAAGCCATATAGGCATAGTACAATTATGTAAAAAATTGGTCTGGGGAGTAATTAACCTTTACATTGTGTACAACACACACATCTTTATTCAGTTATAAAAATATAAATTATTTTAATATCATGAAAGTAATAGTTAGCGAAGGACCTTAAAGTAAGCCGGTAATTATAAAAACCCTTTTAGAATGAAAATACTAAAAGGGGCAGGTTAAATTTCGTAATTAATGCTATCAAAAGTGTTAATAAATAAATATAATTTTAGTCAGGGCATGAATTATTAATTGACTAATTATACACATTTTATCTTTTGAAGAATTTTGTAAATATATTCATACCCTGACTTTGGGATTGCTCCCAAATTCCAAAAAAGTGGGGGCGCGACTTAAAGTCGCACCCCCACTTTTCAGTACTATATACGTTTAAGTTAAAAAACTCTATCTATTAAATCGTCCTCCGCAAAATTCGGTAAAGTAACCTTCAACTTAGGTTCTACTTCCATTGCTCTCTTGATAGCAAAGATTGCTCCTTCATTACGAGCCCAGCTTCTTCTCGAAATTCCATTGTTTACATCCCAAAATAACATAGATTTCAATCTGCGATCGGCATCATCACTACCATCCAGCAACATACCGAAACCACCATTAATCACTTCTCCCCAGCCTACACCGCCACCGTTGTGGATACTTACCCAGGTAGCACCGCGGAACGAATCTCCAATGACATTATGGATCGCCATATCCGCTGTAAAGCTTGACCCATCATAAATATTTGAAGTCTCACGATAAGGAGAATCCGTACCTGAAACATCGTGATGATCACGGCCTAGTACAACCGGCCCTATTTCACCGGCAGCAATGGCTTTATTGAATGCTTCCGCTATTTTAATACGGCCTTCAGCATCTGCATAAAGAATACGTGCCTGAGAACCTACAACAAGCTTATTTTCCTGTGCACCCTGGATCCATCTGATATTGTCTGCCATTTGCTGTTGAATTTCAACAGGAGAATTTTTCCTGATCTCTTCTAAAACTTCGCAGGCAATGCGATCTGTTTTTTCAAGATCTTCCGGATTATTACTGGCACAAACCCACCGGAAAGGCCCAAATCCGAAATCAAAACACATAGGCCCCATGATATCCTGAACATAAGACGGATATTTAAACTTACCGTCTTCTTTCATGATATCAGCTCCTGCCCTGCTCGATTCTAATAGGAATGCATTTCCGTAATCAAAGAAATAAGTATTAAATTTCTCAACACATGTATTGATAGCAGCTACATGTCTGCGTAATGAGGCTTGTACTTTTTCTTTAAACAATTCAGGTTGGTTAGCCATCATTTCATTTGACTCTTCATAAGTCATATCCACAGGATAATAACCCCCGGCCCATGGATTATGCAATGAAGTTTGGTCAGAACCTAAATCAACTTTTATATCTTCTTTGGCAAAACGCTCCCAAACATCAACGATGTTTCCCTGATAAGCAATGGAAACAACTTCTTTATTTTCTTTTGCTTTTTTTACTCTTTTGATTAAGATATCCAGGTTATCTATTTTTTCATCAACCCATCCTTGAGAATAACGGATTTCTGTTACTTTCGGATTAATCTCAGCAGTAATACTGATACAGCCTGCAATATTACTTGCTTTTGGCTGAGCCCCTGACATTCCTCCCAATCCGGCAGTAATAAACAATTTACCTGCTAAACTTTCTCCTTGTTCTGAGATTTTTCTTCCGGCATTTAACACAGTAATCGTAGTACCATGAACAATTCCTTGCGGGCCAATATACATAAAAGATCCTGCTGTCATTTGTCCGTACTGAGAAACTCCTAAAGCATTAAATTTTTCCCAGTCATCAGGTTTGGAATAATTAGGGATTACCATGCCATTGGTCACCACAACTCTTGGTGCATCCTTATGTGAAGGATATAATCCCATCGGATGGCCCGAATATAAAACCAAGGTCTGCTCATCAGTCATCTCCGATAAATATTTCATTACTAAGAGATACTGAGCCCAATTTTGGAATACTGCTCCATTACCTCCATAGGTGATCAATTCATGAGGATGCTGCGCTACAGCATAATCCAGATTGTTCTGAAGCATCATCATAATCCCTGCAGCCTGTTTTGATTTATGAGGATATTCCTCAATATCCCTGGCATACATTTTATAATCAGGACGAAAACGATACATATAAATACGGCCGTATTTCTTAAGTTCTTCTGCAAATTCCGGTGCTAATTCAGCATGATGCTTAGGATCAAAATAACGAAGTGCATTTCTCAATGCCAGTTTTTTTTCTTCAACAGTAAGTATATCTTTTCTTACAGGAACATGGTTTACATTTGGATCATATGCCTTTGGTCGTGGTAAAACCTCAGGAATCCCCTGCATAATATCTTTTTGAAAATCTGTTAAGTTCATGAACCTAAATTTTTTATAAAATTCAACTTGCAAAATTACAATAACTCAACGGATATAATTGAACAAAATCAATAATTTTTAGTTATCAATTCATGATAATGTTGAATTAATTAATACTTTTCGTTATGATCTTTTAAAATCTGGGAAAGAAATTCTCTGGCTCTAAATAATTGAGCTTTTATTGTTCCTAAAGGTAACTGTAATTCCTCTGCTATTTCTTCATAGGAATACTCCTTAAAATATCTTAATTCAATTAGTTTTCGATAATGAGGTTTTAACTTTTCAACCACCTCCCTCAGCATCTTTACTTTCTGTTTCTTGATAATTTTTTCTTCAGGATCAAGCATCTGAGAAGGAAGCGCATTGGCTAGTTCATGGCCATCATCTTCACCATAAGACTCGTTCATGGAAAAAGTCCTTTTCTTTTTCCTGCGAATAAAGTCGATACAATTATTGGAAGCAATTTTAAACAGCCAGGTACTAAAAGCATATTGAGGAGTATACTGATTGAGATATTTGAAAGCTTTTCCAAAAGCTTCAATGGTAAGGTCATCCGCATCCTGAGGATTATTGGTCATTTTAAGCATCATAAAGTAAAGCGAATCTCTATAATGCTTCATCAATTCGGCATAAGCATTCTGATCGCCGGTATTTATGGCGAGTTTCACCAATTCATAATCCCTTAATCCTTTTTCAGTCAGTTTTGGATTTACTTCCATTTATTCGGTTTAGATATGACATTCAACATACTAAAAAGTAGTTGATTGAATAGTAATATTAGTTCAAGTATAGGCGAAAATAACAATAAATCACACTCCTTCAACTGATTCATACTTTTTTTAAGAATAATCAGCTGGCTAAGCAATCTGATTAAGAACAAACCTCCCACAAACAATATTGAATAATTCATGGCAAATAAAAGAACAGCTAATGAATAAAACATTAGTTGACTTATTGCATATTTACCCAAAATAAATTTGAAAACCGGTTTATAATATTTGCTCGTAGTATAATGTCTTCTTTTTTGATGAACCCATAAACCATATTTACTTTTTGCATCTGAATATGTAAAAGCTTCGTGATCTATCTGAATCCTGGCATTGGATTTTGTTGCAATTCTGTTAATAAACAAATCATCATCCCCTGAACTAATTTTATAATGAGAAATAAAGCCATTGGCTTTTAAGAACAAAGATTTACGATAAGCCAGGTTTCTTCCAACCCCCATATAGGTTTTCTGCTTTAAAGACCACGAAAGATACTGGATAGCTATGCTTAATGTGTCGTACCTGATTAAAGAGTTAAGAAATCCTTTTTTCGTATGATACGGGCTTACACCCAATACGATCCCAACTCCTTCTTCGGTAAAAGGGTCAACCATTTTTTGAATCCAATTGTCAGAAGCGGGCAAGCAATCTGCATCAGTTAATAGTAAAATTTCATTTTGGGCAGATTTAATTCCCAGTGATAAAGCAAATTTTTTTCCCTTAAAGAAATTCAGATTTTGAGTAATATTTACAATTTTTAGATTGGAATATTCTATTTCAAGATCTTTAAGCAATTCCAGGCTTTCATCTTCAGAAGCATCATTTACCACAACAACTTCAAAATCCGGATAATTTTGATTTAATACTTTTGGAAGATTGTTCTTCAGGTTTAAATATTCATCTTTAGCACAAATAACAACGGAAACCGATTCCTTATTTTTTTCCCACTTCTGTTTTTTATAAAAAGCAATTTTTGAAAAAACAAACCAGTAATAGAACAATTGATCAAATATGACCAATACAAATAATACAAAACAAATGAATCCTAAAGTAAATTCCGGATATGGGATCTCCATAGACTATATTTATTAAAAGACAAATCTATATTTTCTTTACGAATTAGATTTATCTTTGGACAATAATTTTTTAACATTGATATCGGCTTATTAAACAAGATAAAAATGCAGTTTTCTATAGAATCAAAAGATAGGGAATCGAAAGCAAGGGCAGGAGTTTTTAAAACAGATCATGGAGAAATTAAGACACCTATTTTCATGCCTGTTGGAACAGCAGGAGCTGTTAAAGCAGTCCACATTCCTGAATTAAAAACAGATACCAAAGCTCAGATCATTTTAGGCAATACTTATCATCTGTATCTTCGTCCGGGATTAGAGATCATAGAAAATGCAGGAGGCTTGCATAAGTTCAACGGATGGAATAAACCAATGTTGACAGACAGTGGAGGTTACCAGGTATATTCTTTATCGAATACCAGAAAATTAAATGAAGAAGGTGTAATCTTTCAATCGCATATTGACGGTTCCAGGCATAAGTTCACTCCTGAAAATGTGATGGATATTCAACGTACAATCGGAGCAGATATTATCATGGCTTTTGATGAATGCACACCTTATCCCTGTGATTATGACTATGCAAAAAAATCCTTAGGCCTTACTCATCGTTGGCTCGAACGATGCATTTCACATTTTAACAATACTGAGGGCAAATACGGTTATCATCAAAATTTATTTCCTATAGTTCAGGGGAGTGTATACAAAGACTTAAGAAAAGAATCTGCCGAATACATTGCATCAAAAGATGCAACCGGGAATGCAATCGGAGGTTTATCCGTTGGTGAACCCCATGAGATGATGTATGAAATGACAGAAGTAGTTTGTGATATATTACCTCATGACAAAGCCCGGTACTTAATGGGTGTTGGGACACCTGCCAATATTTTAGAAAGTATCGCTTTAGGAATAGATATGTTTGACTGTGTAATGCCAACCAGGAATGCCCGTCACGGGATATTATATACAACCGAAGGTACTATTAATATCAAAAATGAAAAGTGGAAAAAAGATTTTTCCGTATTAGATCCAAATGGAACTTCTTATGTTGACACTCAATATAGCAAAGCATATTTGCGTCATTTATTTGCTGCAAACGAAATACTGGCAGGCATGATAGCAAGTTTACATAATTTAAGATTTTACTTGTGGCTGGTTGAAAATGCACGTGAACAAATACTTTCCGGAATATTTTCTTCATGGAAAAATAAAATGGTGGCACAATTATCGCAACGATTGTAAATTTTAAGCACAGGCTTTTATATATTTGTTTTTAATATGAAGATCATCGATTTCTATATTATTAAGAAGTTCCTGGGAACATTTTTCTATGCTATTTCTCTTTTAATCATTGTAGTAATCATTTTTGATGTCTCAGAAAATATTGATGAATTTTTGGAGAATAATGCTCCGCTGAATGAAATTATTTTCACCTATTATTTAAACTTCATTCCTTACTTTATCAATCTGTTCATCTATTTATTCACTTTTATATCAGTTGTATTTTTCACTTCGAAATTAGCTTCCAATACTGAAATCATTGCCATATTAAACGGAGGGATGAGTTTTTACAGATTACTAAGGCCTTATTTGATTTCTTCTGTATTTCTTGCTATTCTATCATTTTATCTAAGTAATTTTTTAATTCCTGTAGCAAATGAAAACCGGCGTGAATTCAGGGGGGAATATATCAAAAAGTTGGAAGATGATAAAGACAGGAATGTACATCTGCAACTCGAACCAGGAACTTTTATCTATGTAGAAAGATATAATGCAGCAAGCCAGTTTGGGTATCAGTTTTCCATCGAAAAATTTGAAAACTATCAAATGGTTTACAAGCTAAAAGCCGAACGTATATTTTGGAAAGAAGAAACCAAATCCTGGAACATTAAGGATTATTATGAACGTTTTTTAGATGGGAAAAAGGAAACTTTTAGAAGAGGAGATAAATTGGACACTACACTTAGCCTCCACCCACGAGACCTTTATACCTTGAAAGAAGATTATGAAATAATGAACTACAATGAGCTAAATGAGAAGATAGATTATGAAAGGCTCAAAGGTTCAAAAAACTTAAAATTTTATGAGGTGGAAAAAGGGCGGAGACTTGCATCTCCATTTGCAACCATCGTAATGACTTTAATTGGGTTTTCCTTATCCAACCGAAAAATCAGAGGTGGCATAGGAATGCATCTGGGCCTTGGCCTTGGCATTGCATTTTCGTTTATTTTGTTTATGCAGGTATCAACCGTATTTGCCACTTCCGGGAATTTACCCCCTTTGCTGGCCGCATGGATTCCTATTTTCCTGTTCAGTATAGTTGGGATTATATTGATGCGAACTTCTCCTAAATAATGGTATTTATTTTAAAAACCCACTCCAATAAAAGCAATCCGTAAAGTCTTCTGCAAAGTCAACTTCTTTTTCAAACAAACCAAAAACAGAAGAACCACTTCCGCTCATCGAAGCATAGACAGCTCCCTGTGCATAAAGATAATTTTTTAGAAACTTTATTTCTTCATGATTTTTAAAAATACTTTTCTCGAAATCATTAATCAGATGATTTTTCCAAGTATGTAAAGGTGATTTTATGATATCTAATACTTGGGGGCTTTTTTTAGAAGGAATGATTCCGGAATATGCTTCAGCAGTACTAATATGAACAGGAGGTTTAATAAGCACCATATAATAGCTTTCCAGATTCAGTTCTATCTCTTGAAATAAATTCCCGATACCATGTGCAAACATAGCTTTATTCTTAATAAAAAAAGCACAATCAGCACCAAGAACCGAGGCATATCCGATTAATTTCTCATCTGTTATTTTTAGTTCGAATAGATCATTCAGCAACTTTAAGGTAAATGCGGCATCTGAAGAACCTCCACCCAATCCGGCACCCATTGGAATGTTTTTGATAAGAGAAATATCAACAGCCGGAATCCGATAATCTTTTGATATCAATTCATAAGCCTTCAAACATAAATTACTACTTATATCTCCGGGAACCGGAATACCTTCAGAAGCAAATCTTGTTTTTTTTTCTTGTGACTCTATAATTTCTAAAACATCATATAATGGCACCGGATAAAACACGGTTTCTAGATTATGATAATTATCGGCCCTTTTTTCTGTGATGGAAAGCCCCAAATTTATTTTGCAGTTTGGAAAAGCTAGCATAATACAAATCTACGAAAATAAATCTTGCCTGCTAAAAAATATAAAAATTGTTAATAAAGAAATCATTCAGGCTAGCCTTTAAAAATCATAAATTTCTTTATTTTTGGTATAGTAATTTTAATAGATTTATGGCATTAATTAACTCTGTACTTTCCTGGTTTATAAAAAAACGATATCACCAAATTGAGCTATTTATGAAGTATCCTCATGAAGTTCAGCTTGAATGGTTTAAAAAACTAATTCAGGAAGGAAAAGATACAGAGTGGGGCAGAAAATATTTATATCATGACATTAAGGATATAGATGATTTCAGGAACAGGATTCCGATAAGCACTTACGATGATTTGAAACTTTATATTGACCGCATGCGTTCCGGAGAGCAAAATCTGTTATGGAATACGGATGTTAAATGGTTTGCAAAATCTTCCGGAACCACTTCCGATAAAAGTAAATTTATTCCGGTTACCGAAGAATCGCTGGAAGAATGTCATTATAAAGCAGGAAAAGACATGCTTGCCATCTATTTTAACAATAACCAGGAAACTTCATTTTTTGATGGAAGAGGCTTGGCATTAGGAGGAAGTCAAAAAATCATTGAAGTAAACAATGCCGAATATATTGAAGGTGACCTTTCAGCTATTATTATTAATAACCTTCCCTATTGGGCAGAATTTGTAAGGGTACCAAAACGGAGTATTGCTTTACTGGACAATTGGGAAGAAAAGATTGAAATCATGGCACAATCCACCATTGACCATGATGTAACCAGCTTATCAGGTGTTCCTTCCTGGACCTTGCTTTTACTCAAAAGAATACTGGAAATTACCAATAAAAAGAACATACTGGAAATTTGGCCAAACCTGGAAGTATTTTTCCATGGAGGTGTAAACTTCGACCCTTACAGAGAACAATTTAAATCATTGATTCCTTCCAATGAAATGGTTTATATGAACACCTACAATGCCAGTGAAGGATTTTTTGGAATTCAGGATACAAATCATTCGGATGAAATGCTTTTAATGCTGGATTATGGTGTATATTATGAATTCATTCCTATGGAAAACTGGGAAGATGAAAATCCTCAAACCGTTTTACTGGAAGATGTAGAGCTAAACAAAAACTACGCATTAGTGATCTCAACCAATGGAGGGCTTTGGAGATATCAGATCGGGGATACTGTGGAATTTACGAGCCTTTCGCCTTACCGGATCAGAATTACCGGAAGAACTAAAAACTTTATTAATGCATTTGGTGAGGAGTTAATTATTGATAATGCCGAAGCAGCTTTAAAAGGTGCATGTGATAAACATAAATCCATAGTTAATGAATATACCGGAGCACCCATTTATCTTGGTGATAATAAAAAAGCAGCTCATGAATGGATCATTGAATTTGAAGCAGAACCAAAAGATTTAAATGATTTCAAAAGGTCATTTGACGATAATCTGAAAAAGGTAAATTCCGATTATGAAGCCAAGCGTTCACATGATCTGTTATTACACGAACCTATTATCCATTCAGTGCCTAAAGGCACTTTTTACAAATGGCTAAAAAAGAAAGGTAAATTAGGCGGACAAAACAAAGTCCCCCGTTTATCTAACAACAGAAATTATATTGACGATATTTTAAAAACATTAGATAATTAAATCAGAGAATTACATGATTATTTTTATAAATTCGTAATTTTTACTCATCAAAATATTTAAATAATGCATATAGCAATCGCAGGAAATATTGGCTCAGGAAAAACAACTTTAACCCGTTTATTATCTAAACATTTCGGCTGGGAAGCCCATTATGAAGACATTGACACGAATCCATACTTAAATAGTTTCTATGAAGATATGCAGCGCTGGTCATTTAACCTCCAGGTATATTTTCTGAACAGTAGATTTCGTCAGATTATTCAAATTCGTCAAAGTGGCAAAACCGTAATTCAGGACAGGACCATTTATGAAGATGCATACATTTTTGCTCCTAACCTGCATTCCATGAATTTAATGTCATCCCGCGATTTTGAAAACTACTCTTCATTATTTGAATTGATGAGCTCATTTATCCAGGCACCTGATTTATTGATTTATTTAAAATCTTCAGTACCTAACCTGGTAAACCAGATACAAAAAAGAGGTAGGGAATACGAAGAATCTATTCGTCTGGATTATTTGAAGCTTTTGAATGAACGTTATGAAACCTGGATTAGCAAATATAAATTAGGGAAATTACTTGTTATAGATGTTGACAACATCGACTTTCAAGACAATCCTGAAGACTTGGGAATGATTATTGAAAAGATCAATGCTGAAATACACGGACTCTTTGAATAAATTATGATCACATTTAAAGATTTTGAAAAAGTAGATATAAGGGTAGGGAAAATCATTGAAGTTTTGGATTTCCCGGAAGCCCGAAAACCAGCTTATAAACTCAAAATTGATTTTGGAGGTGAGTTGGGAACCAAAAAATCGAGTGCCCAAATTGTTTCTAATTACTCTAAAGAGGAATTACTGGGAAAACAAGTTTTGGCTGTAGTAAATTTCCCTCCCCGTCAGATTGGCCCATTTATGTCGGAAGTACTGACGCTTGGAGTTCCTGACAAAAACAATGAGGTTGTACTTATAAATCCTGGTTCAGATGTTCCGTTAGGAGGAAAACTCTATTAATGAAATCCATCAGAATTATGATAATTTAAGTAATAAACACTATAGAAAATCTGGAAAAATTATCAACAAAACTTGAATATTTTAGCTTTCGGTCGTACTTTAGCATACTGTTCTCTAAAATTTCAGCTCCAATGAAAATTGCAAAATACATAAGCGATCTCCTTTTCGAATACGAATGCATCGTAATTCCTGATTTTGGTGGGTTTATTACCAAAGATAAATCAGCACAGATTTTACCAATCCAAAATCACTTTGTTCCACCAAGTAAGGATATTGTTTTCAATGTTCATTTGAAAGCCAATGACGGCCTGCTGGTAAACTATATTGCAAAAAAAGAGAACCTAACGTATATTGAAGCGAGAGCAGCTGTTGAAAGATTTGCTAAAAGATGCAAGCAGGAATTAGAGAATGGCAAACAGATTCGTTTCAGAAAAGTTGGTGTATTATATCTTGATAAAGAAGAGAATATTTGTTTTGAAGCTGATCAATCACAAAACTACCTGGCTGATTCATTTGGATTAAAAAGCTTTGTTTCTCCTGATATTAAGAGAACTTCACAGTACAGTGGAATATCCAGAAACAAAAAATCAGAGCCTAAGGACAGAAGTCCAAAACAAACTGTAATAAAAGAGACAAAAAGAAAAGAAGCTTATAAAAAAGTTAAAGATGACACCCCCAAATATATCAACATCAATATTTCATTTATTATCATCTTAATTGCCATAGCTTCAATTACTATTTTCAAATTTGGCTCAGTTAAACAATTCTATAATAACTATGCCGGATACATTCCTGTTTTATCAAATCCAGATGACAGAGTATTGAACGACCTTGGAGAAAACAGAACGTTAGGAGTAGTCACTTTAATTGATAAGCTATCAAGAAAAAACACCAAAGGGGGAAAAAAAGCTATTGACAAAGAGAAAAAAGCAGTTCCTAAAATAGAGCGAAAAGTTGAAGATATTCCGAAAGAAAAAGATTCAGAAAGACATTTGAAGAATAAGGACGTTGAAGAAGCAGAAGCAGAAGCAGAAGTAGAAAAAGAAGAAGAAGACCTCCAAAAAACAAAAGGTACCGAAGAAAAGGAATCACACCAAACGGAAAAGGTAAAAAAAGATAAAATTGCCGAGGTAGTGGTTCCAGATGAAAAAAACAAATCCTACAAACATTTCATTATTGCCGGTGTTTTCAAGAGTAAAACCAATGCTGATAATTTAGTTAGCAATCTAAAAAGCAAAGGCTATAAAGCATCCATTGTCGGACAAACTAACAGTGGCTATTACAGAGTTTGCTTTGAAGCATTCAAAGACTTAAGAAGTGCAAACCAACAATTAGCGGTTATCCGAAGAAAAGAAAACGATGCTGCATGGTTATACAGTATCTAAGTATCCTTTATCTATTTACTTTTTTAGATTAATATTTTTTCCTGATTTTATTTTTTTACGAAATTTGTCGAAAATTTTAAGCTGTGGCAAAGAATAAGTTATTTCGTTTTGCAGAGAATGAAACATTTCCGAATTTAATTCAAATGAGTTATAAGGAAATTGAAAAAGGGGTCCCTTTAAAAGGAAACTGGAATAAAGATTTCTTCAAAAATGAAAACCCTATAGTTCTTGAATTAGGATGTGGAAAAGGAGAATATACAGTTGGTTTGGCGAAAAGAAATCCTGAAAAAAATTTTATAGGGGTAGATATCAAAGGTGCAAGGCTATGGCGAGGATGTAAAACTTCTAATGAAGAAAACATGCCCAATGTAGGATTTATCCGTACCAGAATTGAGCATATTGCAAGTTATTTTAATACTGAAGAAGTAAGTGAAATATGGATCACCTTCCCGGACCCTCAACCTAAAGAAATCAAAGTCAGAAAACGATTAACATCTCCCAGATTTCTGGATATTTATAAAAATTTCTTGGCTAAAGATGGAATCATTCATCTGAAAACAGATAATATTGGGCTCTTTGAATATACAGTTACAGAAGTTATTGAGCAACATCAACATGAATTGATTTACTTAACCCGAGACTTGTATAATTCGGATTGCAAAGGAGCTCCTAAAGAAATACAAACATTTTATGAAAAAAAATATCTGGAACAGGGAATACCTATTAATTATGTAAAATTTAGAATGAAGCAATAATGAATGAAGATATCAGTTTTTTTGAGCAAGTTTACCAGGTAGCCCAATTAATTCCATATGGAAGAGTTACGTCCTACGGAGCAATTGCAGCTTATCTTGGCAGCAAAGGTTCGGCAAGAATGGTAGGTTGGGCTATGAATGGTTCTCATACTTCTAAGCAGAGTATTCCGGCTCATCGAGTTGTTAACAGAAATGGGATGCTTACCGGGAAAGCCCATTTCGGTGCACCTGATATCATGCAGCAGCTTTTGGAAAACGAAGGAATCAAAGTTAAAAATGATCAGATTATTGATTTTGAAAAGCACTTCTGGGATCCCTCCAAAGAATTAAATATTTAGCAATTCATATATGAATTTTTACTACTTTTACAAAATCTAAATAAAAATAGTTTTTTGTAGACAAGATGAATAGAGAGCGCTTATTAGAAGCATTGAGCCAGGTAATTTATTTTCCTAAAAAAGATAATATTGTTAAGCTGGAAATGCTTGATAATTTAAAAATAGCAGAGAAAGAAGTTTATTTCGATTTATTATTTCCTAATCTAAATGATCCGGGAATTAAACTGATACTGGAAAGTTGTAAAAATGTAATTCGGAAGGAATTTGGAGAAGATATTGAAGTTGAGATTAATCCAAAAGCACAAACGGCATCAGAAGAGGGAGCTTTATCGGGTGTTAAGCATATTCTTGCAGTCGCATCAGGCAAAGGAGGAGTTGGGAAATCTACAGTTGCAGCAAACTTAGCCATTGCACTTTCCAAGAAAGGAAAAAAAGTCGGCTTATTGGATGCAGATATTTACGGGCCATCAGTACCTATTATGTTTGGACTGGAGAATACTCAGCCAAAAGCAACTGAAATAAACGGAAAAGTAAAAGTTTTACCCATTGAAAAATATGGGATTAAAGTTTTGTCGATCGGTTTTTTTGTTCAACCCGAGCAGGCATTAATCTGGAGAGGTCCTATGGCTTCATCTGCACTGAATCAATTATTTAATGATGCTGTTTGGGGAGATCTGGATTTCATGATTGTGGATTTACCTCCGGGAACAGGAGATATTCACCTTACCTTTACACAATCGTACAAAATTAGTGGGTCCATTGTTGTTACAACACCTCAGCAGGT
Organism: Bacteroidales bacterium; assembly: GCA_028280405.1. Lineage (GTDB taxonomy): Bacteria > Bacteroidota > Bacteroidia > Bacteroidales. Next base: position 28,472 of record JANQLW010000069.1, on the reverse strand, counting down.
AGCAATTGCGGATGTTAAAAAAGCTCTTACAATGTTTAATCAGGAGAAGATAGGAGTTCCTGTACTTGGGATCATTGAAAATATGTCTTATTTCGTACCCGCTGAATTACCGGATAATAAATATTACATCTTTGGAAAAGGAAATTCTGAAGAGTTTGCAAAGAAAAACGACACGCCTTTCTTAGGAAAAATTCCGATGGTGGCAAGTATAGCAGAATCAGGTGATGCGGGAAATCCAATCACGACCTCAGATAATAGCCCTATTGGTGAAGCTTTTTCAGGGTTAGCTGAAGGAGTTATTAAACAAACAGCTATGCTTGAAAGATTTAACAGCAATTAATTTACAAATAATACATTTGAATTTTAAAAAAATAAACATTAAAAGAAATGAGCGAAAACAAAACAGAATTAATCAAAAAGATAGAAAATATCATTGAGCAAATCAGGCCCTATCTTCAACAGGATGGTGGTGACATTAAATTTGTTGAATTAACGGATGATAATGTTGTAAACGTTGAATTAACGGGAGCTTGCGGGTCTTGCCCTTACAGTACTATGACTTTGAAAAACGGTGTTGAAGCCGCTGTAGTCAAAGCACTTCCTGAAATAAAATCAGTAGAAGCAATTAATTTATAAGATATTTGGAACACCGTCCTTTTATCATTGAAATATTCTGAAGTACATTTTAGCCTTCTGGAAATAACTAACGGAAGGACGGCGTCCCGTTTTAGCAGTTATTGGTCTGAATTACTAATAGCTAACAACCAATCTAAGATAAATATCTGGCAACGATAGGCATTCTTCTTCCCATTCCAAATGCTTTCGGGGAAACTCTTAATACAGGAGGAGTTTGATACCTTTTATATTCGTTGGTATTCACCAGTTTTAAGATTCTCTTCACCAACATTTCTTCAAATCCCATTTCTATTAGATCTTTAGGGCCTTTTCTCTTTTCAATATATTGGTATAAGATTTCATCCAAAATGTCATAATCAGGCAGTGAATCCGAATCTTTCTGTTCAGGCCTCAATTCAGCTGAAGGAGGCTTTACAATCGTATTTACAGGAATAACTTCTTCTTCCTTATTTATAAGACGTGCCAGTTCAAAAACCTCCATTTTATACACATCACCGAGTACAGATAAACCTCCATTCATATCTCCATATAGTGTTCCATATCCAACTGCGGCTTCACTTTTATTAGATGTATTTAAAAGGATATAACCAAATTTATTAGAAAGTGCCATTAACATTACTCCTCTGATTCGGGCCTGAATATTTTCTTCCGTCAGATCAAATAAAGTCCCTTCAAACTGAGTTTTCAGACTTTCTCTTATGCTTTCATAAGAATCACGAATAGGTACAATATCATATGGGCAACCTAGATTTTCTGCAAGTTCTCTGGCATCTATAACGGAATGATCTGATGAAAACTCGGATGGCAGCAATATACCCCTAACATTTTCAGCTCCCAGAGCCCTGGCTGCAATTACTGCAGTAACTGCAGAATCAATTCCACCGGACAAACCTAAAATAGCTTTGAAAAATCCTAATTTTTTAAAATAATTTCTAACACCCATTACCAATCCATCATGAATCAGCTCTATCTTTGAGAGGTTCTGCTCTTTTCCCTTATCTTCAAAACTTTCCACATAAGCTAAATCATAAACTCTAAAATCTTCTTCAAAATAATCCAACTCCTCCACGATTTCACCTTTAGAATTAATTACAAGCGATCCACCATCAAATAACAATTCTGTTTGAGCACCTACATGATTTACATAAAAAAGAGGAAGCTTATATTTCTTCACGTTTTCCAATAAAATCTGCTTACGTTCCTTCGACTGATCATAGTGAAATGGAGAAGCAGCAATATTTAAGATCACATCCGGATTTTGCTTGGCCAATTCATCCATAGGTGTTATTTTATATAATGGATGATTTCCTAAATTCCATAAATCTTCACAAATGGTAATGGCTATCTTTTTTCCTTTATACTCATCAATCAGAAATTGACCGGAAGGCTCAAAATAACGATACTCATCAAAAATATCATAGTTTGGTAACAAAGCTTTATGATGAACAGATTTTATTTTCTGATCTGCAATAAAGACTGCCGAATTATACAGGTCTTTGCCTTCAAACTCAGAATTTTTGGTAGGAACTCCAACTATAACTCCAATATTGTCTGTTTCCGGAACTATCTCCAAAATAGTTTTCCAGCATTGATTTATAAAATCATCGAATTCTAAAAAATCTCTGGGGGGATATCCTGAAATAGCTAACTCTGCAAAAACCACAATATCTGCCTGCTGTGACTTTGCTTTTGCAATAGCCTCTTTAATCTTCTGCAGATTATGTTCAAAGTTACCAATATGATAATTCAGCTGTGCTAAAGCGATCTTCAATTCTTCACCCTCCTATATCTAAAACAGAATACCTATGTAAACTTCCAAAAAATTGTTGATGGATTTATGTTGCAAATTTGGATCAGCCAGGTTCTGTCCTTTCAAGATATCGATGATTCCATTGTCAAAATTAATACCTGTTACCATTTTTGCACCACCTAACTCATATTCCATTCCAGCTCCAATTATTAAAGAAATACGGCTTGATTTGATATCGCTCTTAATATCATTCTTTTCAGTAACAACCGGGCCATTCCCTGGAAGGAACTGATCATCAGCTTTCGCAGAAAGTAAGAAATTCGCTCCAAATCCAAATAAACCGTAAAAAGCTTTATTACCGAAATCATTTGTTTTCATCTTTAATGTTAAAGGAATCTGGAAATACTTCAGGTTATACTTACGATTAAGCTCTCCTGTTTGGCCATTAACACTTTCATTATACCTAATGGTACCCCCGTTAGTAATAATGTTGAGGCCTGAATTTACTTTATAATTTTCCATCAAATGAAATTCAGCCATAAGTCCCCATGAAAAGCCTGTTTTTGCACCATTGCTTTCATATCCCTTGGTATCTGGTTTCATCCAGCTCGTATTCGGAGCAATTTTAAACCCAAAAACAAAAGGCTTGTTCTGTGCATGAATGCTGGAACAAAGACCGAAAATCAATAATAAGCCGACTGCTATAATTTTTTTCATCCGTAAATAATTTTATAATATTAAATGATGGAACTCGCATTTAAGATGTTAAACGTATCATCTTCAAATAAAAATGCTTATTTCATCACAAAAAACATTTTTGGTAAAGTTAGAATAAAAATAGGTCTATTCATCTACTAATGACTGATAAAATAGAAAAAGATTTTAAATAATAAATGTTGATAATTAGCAAGCAATAATCACTTAAATTTTCTATATTTGCTTCCTTAAAATCAAGCATTTAAACATTCGTAAATTAATCTAAATCAGTTGAGCGGAATGAAATTATTTAATTACACAAAAAAGGGAGTTGTTTTATTAAGTTTCTTACTTATCACTTCAAGCGTTTTTTCACAATTTACTATTGGTCCAAAAGTAGGTTATAATTCTTCCAAACTTAGCCTGGACAGAAATGATATCAGTTCTGATCTAAAGAATAACTTTCAGATAGGTCTTTTTATGAGAATAGGGAGTAAAATTTACATCCAACCTGAAATTAACTGGTTAACTCAAGGTTCTATTTTTAAAACAGATCCTACCGTTACGAACCCATTTGAACAGGAAGTAAAACTAAATACGGTTCAGGTTCCATTAATGATTGGAGCCAAATTAATCGATTTAAAAATGGTGAATTTCAGAATTTTTGGCGGACCAACAGCATCCATCATTGCCAGTAAAACCATTGAGAACAAAGTATCTGAATATATTTCGCCACTTAAAGAGGCTGACATTGAAGATATGTTATGGAGTGCCCAGGTAGGTGCCGGCCTGGATATCTTTAAATTCACCCTGGACATCAGATATAATTTTGGAGTAAATAATGTTATTAAGACTGCAAATATACCGGGTATTGGAGACAATGTAGAATTAAATACTAAAACCAATGGGTTTAATGTAACTTTAGGTCTTAAATTGTTCTAAGCACAATAATCATTAAGATATTTCGTAATTAAAAATGTCAGATTATTCATCTGGCATTTTTTTTATTTTTACACTATGGATAAATTTATCATCCGGTTGATAGTTATCATTTTAATGCTAAGTTCATGTAGCTCCGGTCAAAAATCAAGACTGAACATTAATGTGGATCATATAAATATTTCAGATATTAAAATAAACCGCTATGGTAAAGAATTATTTGAGATAGATACCAACCATTTTGTAAAAGGATTAAAAGATATTCATAGTAAGTATAAAGTTTTTCTTGGAGAAACATTACCTGATCCATCAGGATTGAAACCATTATATAATTTCATTACGGATACTTCTTTAATACGAATCAATAAAGAAGTTCAGAACCAATATTCCAACTTGGAATTTCTGGAGGAAGAATTAAAATCAGCATTCCAACATTTAAAATTTTATTTCCCGGACATAAAACTTCCTAAAGTATATACTTATATGTCAGGTTTGAATTTTGAAAGCCCTATACAGATTTCAGATGATGCAATGATAATTGCACTGGATTTATTCCTGGGGCCCCAATTTAAAACTTATCATAAATATGGTTTGCCTGTATATATTACAGAGCGTATGACAGCTAATCATATTATTGTTAATTGTATGAAAGAATTTTACTTTCAGTATTTCCGGCAATATCATCAACCTAAGAATTTCCTGGAAGAAATCATCCATCATGCAAAAGCCCTTTATTTTATTGATGCTATGCTTCCAAATACAGCTGATCATTTGAAAATTGCTTATTCAGAAAAACAATTCGAATGGTGCAAGCAAAATGAACACAATATCTGGGCGTTATTTATAGATAAACAGATATTGTATTCTGCCAATTATGAAGTCAATCGAAAGTTTACCCAGGATGGGCCTTTTACATTAGCTATTTCTAAAGAAGCCCCTGCAAGAATTGGGTATTGGATCGGATGGCAGATATTAAAAGCCTATATGGAAAACAATAGAAGTCTTGGCTTATATGAATTGATTAAAGAGAAAGACATGCAAAAAATTTTAAAATTATCATCGTATAAACCTAAAAAACAATAAAACCAAGCGGGACAAATCTAAAAAAATGGAATAAACATTAATAGAGTATTCATTAATGTTTCCCTTATGTTAGTAAAAACCTTTGGAAGTACCCTGATTGGCATCAATGCCATTACCATAACCATTGAAGTAAATATTGACAAAGGCATTGCCTTTTTTTTGGTTGGCCTCCCGGATAGTGCAGTGAAAGAAAGTCAACACCGTATTGTTTCAGCTTTAAATAATATTGGCCAGAAATATCCCAAAAAGAAAATACTGATCAATATGGCTCCGGCCGACTTACGGAAAGAAGGTTCTGCTTATGATCTTCCAATAGCAGTTGGGATTTTAGCAGCTGACGAACAAATCCCATCAGAAGAAATCGGCAATTTTATTATTATGGGAGAATTATCATTAGATGGAAACCTCAACCCTATCAAAGGAGCTTTGCCTATTGCTATTTCTGCTAAAGAACAAGGGTTTAAAGGGATCATTCTTCCAAAAGAAAATGCAAATGAAGCAGCTATCGTTAGTGACTTAAAAGTTTTTGGAATAAGTAATTTAAAAGAAATTGTTTCATTTTTTAATGGAGATATAGAACTGGAAGCTACACAGATTAATACCCGTGAAGAATTTTTTAATCAACTGAATAATTATGAATTTGATTTTTCAGATGTAAAAGGACAGGAAAATATAAAACGGGCTTTAGAGATTGCTGCTGCCGGAGGGCATAATGCGATTTTAATCGGACCTCCGGGATCAGGCAAAACCATGTTAGCCCGGCGTATTCCATCCATACTGCCTCCTTTGAATTTACATGAGTCACTTGAAACAACAAAAATCCATTCAGTTGCAGGGAAAATGGATAAGAATATTGGGTTGATTACAGTCAGGCCCTTTCGAAGTCCGCACCATTCAATTTCAGATGCGGGTCTGGTTGGTGGTGGAAGCTATCCTATGCCCGGAGAAATTACACTGGCACAAAACGGAGTATTATTTCTCGATGAGCTACCTGAGTTTAAAAGGAGTGTATTGGAAGTTATGCGGCAACCTATGGAAGATCGGATTGTCACTATTTCAAGGGCACGCATATCTATAGAATACCCTGCCAACTTCATGTTAATCGCAGCTATGAATCCTTGCCCATGTGGCTATTATAATCATCCGGAACAGGAATGTGTTTGCCCACCGGGATTAGTACAGAAATACCTGAATAAAATCTCCGGCCCGCTTTTAGACCGGATTGATATCCATGTTGAAGTAGTACCCGTTGCCGTAAAAGATTTATCAGATATCAAACCAGGAGAAGAAAGTTTGAAAGTAAGGGAACGGGTAATCAGGGCCAGGCAAATTCAGGATCAACGATATGGAAATTCAGAAAATATTCATTGTAATGCTCAAATGAATACGAAACAATTAAGGACAATATGTAAAGTAGACCAGGCTTGTTTAAACCTTTTAAAAAATGCAATTGAGAAGCTAAATCTTTCTGCCAGGGCTTACGATAGAATACTAAAAGTTTCCAGAACCATTGCAGATTTATCAGGAAGTGAAGAAATCAGGACTGAACATTTAGCTGAAGCAATTCATTTCAGGAGTTTGGACAGAGAGAGTTGGGGGACGTAGTTATTTCAAACATTTTTTTGCGATCCTTTGCGCAACCTTAGCGTATCTTGGCATAAAAGTTTAACAGCTATTACGCTAAGATTCGCTAAGAAACGCGGAGATTCGCAAAGTGGGTACTTGTATAAAAGATTTTATCTTTGTACTAAATAAGAATACTATGATCTCTAAAAATTCCACGCTTAAAGAATTAAATGATTTTAGTGAAAATACACTCATGCAACAATTAGGCATAGAATATCTGGAAACAAGTGATGGATATGTAAAGGCAAAAATGCCGGTAGATGAGCGGACTCTTCAACCTATGGGGATCTTACATGGAGGAGCCAGTTTGGCACTAGCTGAAACGATTGGAAGTTTAGGTTCAGTATTACTTACCGACCTTTCAAAATATGAAGTACGTGGAGCAAATATTAATGCGAATCATGTTGGGGCAGTTAGTAAAGGGTATGTTATTGGAGAGGCCAGAATTGTGCACCAGGGTAGATATACCCATGTATGGAATATTGAAATTAAAGATGCAGATGGGCGATTAATCTCCATTAGCCGCCTTACAAATATGATTATCGAAAAATAAAATCAGTCAAGAAGTATGTCTTACTCTGTTATTAGCTACGATACTATTAAATCTTGTCTGACAAAGGGAATTTCTTTTGCTGCTTATACCCTTCCGGGAGAATCTAATTTTCAACTCATCATTCAAAAAGAAAAAAGCTGTATTGCATCATCATTTAATAAAACAAATTCAGGTTTTGTGTTTCATCCATTTAAGCTAAGCAAAAACTCACCTTTAATATTTATAAAGAATGATTTTTTTCTACAACAAGATGATCATAGTAGTGAACTGGAAAAGCTTTTAAAGGCTAAGCCGGATACTCATTCTAATACTCCGGTTTCTCACTTTGATTCGGATAAAAAAGATTATCTAAAAAAGTTTGAGGTTTTTCATCATGCTTTGATGAATAGACAATTTGACAAATTGGTTTTATCTCGAATCAAAAATGTTAGTCTGCATAAAAAATTTGATTTTGCAGACTTTTTTAAATCAATAAATCAATCATATAAATCTTCTTTTAATTATTTATTATATACCCAGGATACCGGCTTATGGTTAGGAGCAAGCCCCGAAGTACTATTCAGGAGCAATGAGGATATAGCAAAAACTGTTGCGCTGGCAGGAACACAAAGCATAGAAAATAATTCTGAATGGGGCATAAAGGAAAGTGAAGAACAAATATTTGTTGTTAATTATATTAAAGATATTTTAGAAAAACATAAAATAAAAACCATTGCTCTTCATGATGAAACAGTAGAAGCCGCTAATGTAAAACACTTAAAAACCAGTTTTAAGTTCCTTAATAAAGAACTGGATCATCCAATTAATTTGATATATGACCTCCATCCTACTCCTGCGGTTTGTGGGATCCCTAAACAGGAAGCTGAAAATTTCATTATTGAAAATGAAACTCATAACAGGTTTTATTATACGGGCTTTTTAGGGCCCATGAACCTAAATAATAAAATGGATCTATTTGTCAACCTGCGTTGTTTATCGGCAACGGAAAATAAAATTAGCCTGTATATTGGCGGGGGAATAACCAGAGATTCCATAGGAGAAAAAGAATGGGAAGAAACTGAACTTAAAGCTACGACTTTGCTATCTTTGATAAAAAAACAAATCAATGAACAGGAATAAAACAGGGATCAGGCATTTAGCAGAAATTTGTACGATAAAAGGGATTGAAAATATTATCGTTTCGCCAGGCTCACGTAATGCTCCTATAATTCTTGCTTTCAAAGAACAAAAAAAAATCAACTGTTTAAGCATTGTTGATGAAAGAAGCGCTGCTTTTTTTGCGCTGGGAATGGCTCAGCAAAGCGAAAAAACCGTAGCCATAGCATGTACATCAGGAAGTGCTGTTTTAAATTATGCTCCGGCCATTGCAGAAGCTTATTACCAAAAAATTCCTTTATTGATTCTTACAGCCGACCGTCCGAATGAATGGATTGACCAGGCTGACAGTCAGACAATTCGTCAAAAAGATGTTTTCAGCAACTATATTCAAAAATCAGTAGAACTGCCACAGGCAATAAATTCCGAAGATGACCTATGGTATACTGACAGACTGATCAACGAAGCTATTGATGCTTGCCAACATCCCTGCCATGGCCCTGTACATATTAATATTCCATTTGTAGAACCTCTATATGAAGGATTTGATGAAGAGCTGCCGTCTCCGAAAATTATTAATACGACAATAGCAATTCAAACACTCCCGTTACAGGAAATAGAAATGCTTTCTAAGCAATGGAAAGCATCTGAAAAAATATTGATTCTTACCGGAGTGCTTAAAAAAAGCAACCCTCTGAATTCCATTCTGGAAGAATTGGCAAAACAATTAAATGTTGCAATATTAACTGAAACAACTTCTAATCTGTATTCAAAACATTTCCACCCCTGTACCGATAAAATTATTTCCACAATCAGAGAAGAGGAAATTGAATTGTTTAAGCCCGACCTTCTAATTACTTTTGGAAATCAAATCATTTCAAAAAAAATTAAAGCCTTCTTACGAAAAAACAGAGCTGAACATCATTGGCACATTGACCGAACTGACCAATACTTGGACACTTATCAAAGCCTAAGCAGAAATATACCATTTGATCCGCTTGTATTTTTTGAACAAATTTTTGATAAGCTAATGGGGAAAGAAAGTGTATATTCAGACAACTGGAAACAAAAGAATTTAGAGTGTGAGCGAAAGCATGCACACTTTATGGCAAATTGTTTATTCTCAGATTTAAAAGTATTTGATATCATACTTGAAAAAATCCCATCTCATAGCCACCTGCAACTAGCGAATAGCACTGCTATACGTTATACTCAATTATTTAAAAACCGAAAAGACCTTAGTTACTTTAGCAATAGAGGGACATCAGGAATTGACGGTTCTATATCAACAGCAGTGGGAGCTGCTTATGAAAGCAAACTCCCAACAACATTAATTACCGGAGATCTTTCATTTTTTTATGATTCCAATGGATTGTGGAACGATTATATTTCAAAGAAACTGAAGATTATCATCATCAATAATGGAGGTGGGGGCATATTCAGGTTTATCGATGGGCCAATGGATACAGATTCATTAGATTATTTTGAAACACCACATCATCTAAACGCTGAACATATTGCTAAAACATTCAATATTGAATATTTAAAAGCAAACTCTTTAGAGGAACTGAACAATTCAGTTGACAATCTTTATGCTAAGCAAATGAATAAAGCATGTATTTTGGAAATCTTTACACCAAGAGAAGAAAATGCTGAAGTTCTTAAAGATTACTTCAGGCACTTAATAAAATAAAATTTTTGTTCCTAAATTTCATCTGTTTATAATTTTATTTTTTATTTGTCAGATGCCTTCCTGTCGGCAGCTACCGTGTACCCATATCTTTTTAATTAGACAATCGAATACGATGCATCTTCACTATTTCTAATCGTTTCGCACCTATGGTGCTTTATGATAATTAACTTTGTATAACTTACTACCATAATACTGCTCCTAACGGAGCTAATTAAAGAATGCGGAAATATTATGATGATTAAAAATGATCATTTAGAAAAGAGCCGTAGGCTCAAAATTATGGTAGAATATTATACATTAACATTAAGGTTAAGCAAAGTCCTGTACCTGCCTGCCGCAGGCAGGGGGAGGATATTATTGAATATTAAAACAACCAGACAAACAGGAATTATTAGGAATCAGGGAGTAATTTTTCTCTAAAAAGATGTGGGTACACGTTAACTGTCGGCAGACAGGGAACATCCATGCTAGCATCATTCCTTTGTATGAGAATTTATTCTCATGGATGTTTCATTTTCACAACATCTGACAATTATAATAATCCATAATTGCAAATTATGTGATTTTTGCAATTATAAAATTCCATATTTGCACAATTGTGTATTTTTGCAATTATAAAATTCTGCGTATAAATTATTATAGAAATAAATATCATGACTACTAAAAGAGAATGGAAAACCATTAAGGAATATAAAGACATTTTATTTGAATTCTGTGAAGGAATTGCAAAAATCACAATAAACCGGCCAAGAGTTTACAATGCATTCAGGCCTACCACAACTACAGAAATGAGCGATGCTTTTAGTATCTGCCGAGAAGATCAAAACATTAATGTTGTTTTACTTACAGGCACTGGTGATAAAGCCTTTTGTAGCGGAGGAGATCAAAATGTAAAAGGCAAGGGTGGATATATCGGTGAAGATGGCGTGCCCCGTTTAAACGTACTGGATGTTCAAAAACAAATCCGTTCTCTTCCCAAACCGGTTATCGCAATGGTTAATGGCTATGCTATTGGAGGCGGACATGTATTGCATGTCGTTTGCGATTTAAGCATTGTTTCTGAAAATGCCATTTTTGGGCAAACAGGCCCTAAAGTTGGCAGTTTTGATGCAGGATTTGGTTCTTCTTATTTAGCCAGAATTGTTGGACAAAAGAAGGCCCGTGAGATCTGGTTCCTTTGTCAGCAATATGATGCTAAAGAAGCAGAAAGGATGGGACTGGTGAATAAAGTTGTTCCTCTAGAAGAGCTGGAAGATACTTGTGTTGAATGGGCAAAAATCATGATGAAACGAAGCCCAATGGCTTTACGAATGATAAAACTCGGATTAAATGCTGAATTGGACGGACAAGCAGGCATTCAGGAATTTGCAGGCAATGCAACTTTATTATATTACTTAACAGAAGAAGCACAGGAAGGAAAACATGCGTTCCTTGAAAAAAGAGATCCTGATTTTCATAAATATCCCAAATTCCCTTAAGCTGTTATGAGCAGGGTAAAAATCTGGATTAAGGCTTTCCGATTAAGAACTTTGCCTCTGGCAATGTCAAGCATTATACTGGGCGGATTCATCAGTGCATTTGATGGCCGTTTCAGTTGGCTAATCACATTACTGGCTGTATCAACTACATTATTACTGCAAATATTATCAAATCTGGCTAATGATTACGGCGATTATAAAACCGGCACAGATAATAAAGACCGTATTGGGCCGGAACGAAGTGTTCAGAGCGGACAAATTACTGCTTTTCAAATGAAAGTTGCCGTTTATCTGTTTATCTTTTTATCGTTTATTAGTGGATCAGCTTTGATTTATTTTGGTACCGAAGGAATTCCCATGTCAAATTTCTACATATTCTTTGGTTTAGGGATATTGGCAATTCTTGCGGCCGTGAACTATACGGTAGGCAAAAATCCTTATGGATATAAAGGCTTTGGAGATATATTCGTATTGATCTTTTTTGGATTTATAGGAGTTTGCGGGACTTATTATTTAAATACACATATGCTTAACTGGACCGTCTTATTGGCTGCATTTTCAGTTGGGTTAATGAGTATGGCAGTATTGAACCTAAATAATATGCGCGATATCGAAAACGATCAAAAAAGTGGAAAAATTACCCTGGTTGTTAAAATGGGAAGTAAAATGTCCATGATTTACCACCATATCATAATTATCATAGCCATAGTTGCAGCCACCATTTTTGTTTTGTTAAATTTTCAATCTTATTTTCAATTTTTCTTTATAATCACGTTGCCTTTATTTATAAAGGATTTATATGAAATCAAGAAAATCGAAGATAAAGCAAAGCTAGACCCCTATTTAAAAAAGCAAGCCATTAATACGCTATTGTACTCTGTCGCATTTGGTGCAGGCCTACTGATTTAAATAATAGGTTGTATATTTATATATCCAAATTTTACGCATGCTCAAAGCTGAAATCATAAAATATCCTTTAATTTTTAAAACACCCGGAGGCACTTCCAGAGGAGTTTTGCATGAGAAAGATTCATGGTTTATTAAACTGTATCAACAGGATAATCCAGAAGTATTTGGTTTGGGAGAATGCAGCATCATTAAAAAGTTGAGTTTTGATGATCGCCCTGATTTATATAAAAGGCTTACAGAATTTGCAAACAATATCAATGAGCTAAAGCAGGAAGAACTTATAGAATTTCCTGCAATCAATTTTGCAATTGAGACTGCTCTTCTTGATCTTAAGCAAAAAGGAAACAGAATACTATTTCCTTCTGCTTTTACCGAATCGACAGATTCTATTTATATCAATGGTCTGATTTGGATGGGCAATGCTGAATTTATGAGATCACAGATTAAAGACAAAATAGCATCCGGATTTCATTGTATCAAATTAAAGATCGGAGCTATTGATTTCGAAACTGAACTGGAAATTATTAAAGAAATAAGAAATGAGTTTTCAGAAAAGGATATAGAAATCAGGGTAGATGCCAACGGAGCCTTTAGTCCGTTTGAAGCATTATCGAAATTAAACAGGCTTTCAGAGCTTAAACTACATAGCATAGAACAACCTATCATGTCCGGCCAATATTTAGAAATGGCTAAGCTGTGTGAGTTAAGCCCTCTTCCCATTGCTTTAGATGAAGAATTGATAGGCGTATTCAATAAAGAGAATAAAGAGGAATTATTAGATCAGATCAAGCCACAATACATTATACTAAAACCCAGCCTAATAGGAGGTTTTAAACAAAGTAAGGAATGGATAGATATTGCGGAGGATAATCATATAAACTGGTGGGTAACTTCAGCTTTAGAGTCTAATATCGGCTTAAATGCAATTGCTCAATGGACATTTACTTTAAATAATGAAATGCCACAGGGCTTAGGCACCGGACAATTATTTACGAATAACATTCCGTCTCCTTTAGTGATTGAAAAAGGGAAATTACATTATTCAGACCAATTTAACTGGGATTTATCAAGCATTAATATATGATTAAAAATGAGTATAAAAGCCTGCGTATAAACAACATCTTCCATGATGAAGATTCTTTAAGAAGAATTATTGAGCAAAAATTTGAAGATACTTCCATTGCTTCATGGGAAAAGGATATATATGCTTTTATACAATCATGGATAAGCGATCAGGATTTTATTGAAGTGAATACTTCCGGATCAACCGGTACACCTAAATTAATTAAACTTTACAAAAATGTCCTGATCAACAGTGCTATATATACTGCAGAGGCATTATCATTTAAAGAAAATGAAAATGCTTTACTTTGTTTGCCTGCAAAATACATAGCAGGAAAAATGATGATCATCAGGGCATTTGTAAACAATATGAACCTTATCATCAAAGAACCCTCTTCGAATCCTCTCTCCGACAATCATTTTAATATTGACTTTGCAGCAATGATCCCACTTCAGGTTTCAAGCATCTTAAAAAGTAAGGATGTAGGTAAACTCAAGATGGTAAGAAATCTGATCATTGGAGGCAGTGCCATTGATCCGAATATTGAAAAAGCGTTAAAAGATTTTCCAAATAATGTTTATGCAACATATGGTATGACTGAAACAGCTACTCATATTGCTTTAAAAAAACTCAATTCAACAGCTAAGCATAATTATTATCATTGTTTATTTGGAATCACGGTAAGAAAAGGCAGTGACCAGTGCCTGATCATAAATGCCCCACATATTTCACCGGAAGAAATTAAAACAAATGACCTGGCTAATATATATTCGGATACCCAATTTGAAATCATAGGCCGAAAAGATAATATTATAAATACAGGTGGTATTAAAATCATACCTGAAGTACTGGAGTCTAAAATAAAACAATTCATCAACTATAATCTGTTTGTATCTTCTCTTCCTGATCAGGAGCTTGGAGAAAAGCTGATTCTGGTTATTGAAAATTCCGTAAAAGACCTGAATTGCCTTTATACCTTATGGAAAAAGCTGGAAGTAAACCTGGAAAAGCATGAGGTACCTAAACGAATAGAATATCTCGATTCTTTTATTTATACGGAAAATGGAAAAATAAACAGAAGAGGATGTATGGAAATGCTTAAACCTTAAATTTATGCACACTTCCATAGTCAATTTCTAAATTAAATGTTTCCTTAAGAAGAATACCATCTATAATATGATATGCAGACCTGATGATTCCTCCATGAGAAACAATTACAGCATTTCTTTTTACATCTATAAGTTCCTGATAAAATATAGAAAAACGATGAATTAAATCCTGAAAACTTTCTCCATCAGGACAAGGGAGATTTAAAAAATCTTTCATCCATGCTTTGGCATAAGCATCATTGATGTGATTCCAGTTTTTTAATTCCCAGACACCAAAGTTCAGTTCTTTTAGCCTTTGATCTATTATCATTGGCTTATTAAGGTGTTGGGCTAATTTCACACATCTATCCGAAGGACTTGAATATACCACATCATAACTAAAATCAATTAGTTCCTTAATTACCTTACTTTTTTCTTCTTCAAATGAATTAGCTAAAGGTACATCACTGGCCCCATAACACAAACCTTTTTCTACTTCCACACTTGTATGTCTTATAAAACATAATTCCATAATAAAAGATAAGAAGTATACAATACGATTTCAGCTATTTGTTGGGCAGCTCCCAGGCAATCTCCGGTATAACCACCTAAATGCCTTTTAAAAAACCAGGCACTTAAAGTACTGATAACTATTAAAGGTATTATTAAAACAAAACCCCAATAACCAAGAAGATACAATGGGGCTATTGAAAAGATCATTGCTATGAGTAACTCAAAAAATTTTATTCTTTTTCCGATGGGCTTTATTTTACTAAACTCATCTGCTCTTACATAATCCAAAAAGAAAATCAGAAGCACCGGAGATAAGCGGCTTAATGCATGCACAGATATTAAAACAAAAATGAGATTAAATGATAGTTCTACCAGCAGAAAATATTTTAATCCTATTAAGAAGATAAGCCCGAGTAGTCCATAAGTACCTACGCGACTATCCTTCATAATATTCAGTTTCTGTTCAATAGTATAGCCACCTCCAAGTCCATCACAAACATCTGCAAAACCATCTTCATGAAAAGCACCGGTTATTATAACACTGAAAATCATCGAAAGAATGACAGCTATAGATACCGGAAAAACAAATTGAGCAAGCCAGAAAACCAAAGCTGCGATCCCTCCTACAATGATCCCAACTAAAGGGAAATACCGGGTAGCTTTATTCAATGTTTCTGCAGAATGATCAATTCCCCCTGGTACCGGGATCCTGCTGTAAAACATTAAGGCAGTAAAAAACAGCTTCAGTTCATTTTTCATATTTTAAGTATTAGATACTCCTGCATCATCAAAGCTAGCCATTTCATTTAAGAAATTAACAGCTGCCTGAACCATAGGATAAGCTAAAGCTGCACCCGTGCCTTCTCCCAGTCTTAGTCCATTATTCAAAATTGCATTCACTCCTAAATAATTCAACATACCCTGATGTCCCGGTTCTTTACTTTGATGACAAAAAATAGAATTTTTCAGAATGCCCGGATACATTGCATGTGCTGCTAAAATTGCTGAACCTGCAATAAAACCATCAATCAGTAAAATCATATTTTGTTTTGCGGCTTCCAGCATGGCACCGCACATCATAGCTATTTCCAAACCTCCCATAGCAGCTAATATGGATTTTGGCTCTTTAAGGTCAACATATTTATTTGATACTTTTTCAAGAATATTCAGCTTATGATTCATTCCGGCTTTATCCAATCCTGTTCCCGGGCCTACACAATCTTTAAGCTCAACTCCGGTAAATTTATGCATTAACAAAGCTGCAGCAGAAGTATTTCCAATCCCCATTTCACCAAAACCAATGATATTGGAACCCTTTTCTTTTTCTGTAACAACGAGTTTCGAGCCTTTAGCCATTGCCAATTGACATTCTTCCATGGACATGGCAGGTTCCCTCAGCATATTACGGGTCCCCTTTGCAACCTTTGCATGTACCAAGCCATTAATTCCATTAAAATCGTAATCTACTCCTGCGTCTACAACTTTTATATCTACCCCGTTCTGACGACAAAATACATTAATGGCAGCTCCACCATTTAAGAAATTCATTACCATTTGGAAAGTAACTTCTTTTGGAAACGGACTGATCTTTTCCTCTGTTAAACCATGGTCAGCAGCAAAGACTAACATTATCGGTTTCTTAAGTTCCGGACTTAAAGTATTCTGTATTTCTCCAATTTTAACAGCAATTTCTTCTAATATACCTAATGAACCTACAGGTTTGGTTTTATGATCTACTTTATGGATCAATTGTTCTCGAATATTCATTTTATTTAATTTTTTGTGGAATGCCTGAAATCATAAAATAGACCTCATCTGCTTTATCAGCCAAATACTGATTCATCCAACCCTGAAGATCAGTAAACTTTCGCCCGGTTTCTGTTTGTGCATGCAAGCTCATACCAATTTCATTGGATACAACAAATATTGTTATGTCTTTTTCTGCAAAAAGATCAAACTCCCGTTTTGCAAGTTCCAAACATTTTTCAACATCCTGATTGTGGTCCATAAAAAAATTAGTTAGCCATAATGTGATACAATCAATAACAACAACCGACTTATCGGGAATATTCAATTCAGAAATATTTAGTTCTTCTTCCAGGTTATTCCACTCCGGGCCACGATCATCTTTGTGCCTTTTTATTCTTTCATTGAAATTCTCATCCCAATATCTGGCAGTAGCAAGATAAAAAGGATGAGAATTCTTTTTCAGGGCAAGCTTCTGGGCAAAACTACTTTTGCCCGATCGTTGCCCACCTGTTATAAATATTATATCTGACATTTTTTTATCGACATTAATTGTGAAAGATAATCATTTTAACAGGTAAATTATCTTTAATTAATTACTAATCGAAGTTCAAAGTATAATGTAAACTGAATTTAAAGTTTCTGCCGGGCATGGCATAATTATTAATTACCTGATAATATTTATTTCCAAGGTTTTGAACTTTAAAACTTGCCACTAAGCTTTGGTTTTTAATTGGAAGCTTAAAACTAGCTGAAGCATTAAAAATCATGAAGTCACTTAATGGGTCTTCATCAACATTATATAATCTTTTTCCATAATAATTTTGGGACAAATCAAAGCTCCAGGATTTACATTCATAGTTAAGGTTTAATGAGAATTGGTGTTTAGGAACATATATCGTTTCTTTTTCAACAATTACATCATTCTCCAATTCTTCAAAAACAGATTTCGTATAAGTATATAATGCATTAAAGCTTAGTTGGGATTTATTCAGTTTCCAGTTTGCATTCAAATGAACATCAAATCCTTTTGTTTTTCCTTTTCTCTTATTATCAGGCATCCATACAAATTCTTCATTGGGTAACCAGATGATCCAATCATTAATATTATTCCAGAAGAAATTTTGTTTAAATTCGATATCAACAGAACCTAGCTTAAAATATTCTTTTAAACCCAGGTCTCCACTCCAGCCATACTCAGCTTTAAGGTCTGGATTTCCGGCTGTCCATGCTCCCGGAACCCAATACAAATCATTCAAACTTGGGTTATTATAAGTTTTGGAAATATTAAATACAAAATTTACCGGATCTATTATTTTAAAATCTAAGCCACTTGAAAATACCAATGGGATATAATCTGAATCAACAACCTCCTGACGAACTGAATTAACAATGGTCAATCTATCAAACAGGTTTTGAATTTTGTATGATACGAATGCAGATAATCTTTTACGATCTGCATCATCTGTATAATCACCGGACTCAGCATCTTCCAGTGTATAGTTCAAACCACCAATTATTGAATGATTTTCATTTATTAAATATTTAGCTTCTGCTTCATTGATTAATGACTGTCCAATATTTTTGTTTGGCACGGACATATAGGCCGGATCAAGATATTCTATTTTTTCATTCAAATAAACACTTTTAATATTCAAGGCGAAGTTATTGTATCGATAGTCCCATTTAACAGCCGTACGTAAGTTAGTGTTATCTTGTGTTGCTGCACTTGGACCAGTAGCATTCAATGTAGTTTGAATATTCTTATCATATTCCTGATACCAGGCTTCCGCTTTTAAAACTGAATTTAAACCTGTTCTAACTTGAGATTTTCCCATGAAAGCATGTTGCTTCATTCCTGCATTAGTTTGTTCAAAAATACTTTCATCTTCTTTCTTAAATTCAAAGTCATTATCTGCATCAGCAAAATAATACTTAAAAGAAGCAGCAATATTTTGATTACCATACTTCAAACCAAATAATACATTTTTTGTATTGAAGCTTCCGTAAGAAGCATTAAGCAATACATTGTTCTTCAAAGCAAAAAGGTTATCTTCACCAAGATGAATAATACCACTTACAGCACCACTTCCATATAAAGTTCCGGAGCCTCCATATTGAATATTCACATTATTTACAAAGCCTGCCGGAATAAGAGCCGTATTCACACCACCATTCATTGGGCTCTGAATACTTACGCCATTCCAAATTACAGCACTATGAGAAGAACCTCCACCACGAATAGAAGGATTAGATAGTCCACCGGGCCCATAAGAATTAATCAACACTAAACTTCTTGCTGCCAATAAATCAGCAAAAGACTGTGAAGTAAATAGTTTTAAATCATGGGCTTTAATTTTTTGGATACTTGACCCAATCGCAAAATCATTTAATCTGCTTGATTTAATCACTACTTCATCCATTGAATAAGTAGTATCAATTTTTTTGTCATTACCAAATGCGAATCCACTGAATAGGATCAGACAAATTACACCTAATTTTTTTAAGTACATAGTTACAAATGTTTTAAATAAATAATTAAATAAATCATTCGGAACTAACGGTTTTAGAGAAGATTGATCGAGATAAGCATGGATCTTTCTTCGCCTTTCTCCCGAAAGCTACGAAAATAAAAATTACTGGCAGGTCTTCTGGCTTACCCTATCTGATTCCTTCCCATCCCGATAGCTATCGGGACAGTGGTTTTGTAGTTCAGTTTCCGACCCAATTGTATCGGGACCGGAAGGGCTTACAGCTGCGGGGACAGCTCCTGATTTTCACAGGATTCCCTATTATTCGTTAAGAACCAATAATATTTTGCAAATGTATGAATTTTTATTTACTATTATTTAAGGTTTGCCCGGAAACTAAAAATACCGCAGGTTTCTTAGAAACCGGATTGGTTTTAGTTACAACTACTGTATTATAGACTTCTTCAATATTTTTATAATCCAGAACTTCTTGCGGGCTGCCCTGAGTATGGATTTTCCCATTCTTCATCATGATAATATAATCACAATATTCACCCGCTAAGTTTAAATCATGGATATTCATCAATACTGTTAATTTTAGTTTTTTATTTAGCTCCTGAATAAGGTTTAATACCTGAACCTGATGTGTAATGTCTAAATGGGCTGTGGGCTCATCCAATAACAGCAGTTTAGGTTCCTGCGTTAATGCCCGGGCAATTCCGGCCAATTGTTGTTCACCCCCACTGATCTCATTCATCATTTTTTCTTTTAATCGCCAAACATTGGTTAGCTTCATATATTTTTCAGCGATTTCATAATCCTCATTTGTCTCTAAAAAACTAAATCTGGACTGATAGGGCAATCGTCCCATTAACACATAATCTTTCACCTTTATTTTTGCTTGTTCTATGGTTTGAGAAACCACAGCAATAAGCTTAGCCTTTTCTTTATACCTTAATGATTTTAGATTAATGCCATTAATCTTTATATCCCCTGATTTAGCAGAGAGTTCATTTGTTAAGCCTCTGAATAAAGTTGTTTTTCCTGCTCCATTTGGGCCAATTATTCCGGCAAAACAACCTTCGCTAAGTTCTATACTGATATTATCCAGACTAAATTTTGAACCGTAGCCACAACTATAATTTCGTATGTCGAGTATAAGATTTCCCATACTAATTAAATTTCATGGATTTACGGCTTAAAATAATTACAAACACTAACCCTCCAAAAATTCCTGTAATCACCCCAATAGGTAGCTCATTCGGAAGGATCAATACTCTTGAAATCGAATCACAAAGAATAAGAAAAATACTTCCTGTAATAAAAGATGAAATTAATAATATACGGTTATCGGTTCCAACCATCGTTCTCATAATATGCGGGATTACCAAACCTACAAAACCAATGACTCCGGCAACAGCAACGCTTACCCCGGCAAGCAAACTGGCAATAACAAAAAGTAATTTTATAGAAAGATTCGTATTAACACCTAAATGCCTGGCTTTTTCTTCACCTAACCGAAGTGCATTTAATGGCCTGACAAAAACATATGATAATAAGAGGCCAAAGATGGCCACCGCAAAATTAATCCATATCAGACTTCTATTAGGTTCATCCAAACTACCCATGATCCAAAATACAATGCCATGTAGATTATCTTTCGTTGTAATAGCCATTAATAACATCATCGCTGATGAAGCAATAAAACTAATCATCACTCCAATCAACAACATGTTTTGGATACGGATCCTGCCTTGTTTTATACTGATAAAATAAACCAGGACAATTGTTAGTAATGCTCCGGTAAAACCAAGCAACGGTAACATAAATGATCCAAAAAGAAAGTGCAAACCCAAAACAATGGTAAGCGCAACACCCAATGCCGCACCTCCGGATATTCCCATCGTATAGGGTTCAACTAAAGGGTTTCGATAAATTCCCTGTAAGATAACTCCGGATAAACTTAATGCACCACCAACTGCAATTCCAAGTATAATCCGGGGAATTCGGATATTTGAAATAATAGTATATTCAATACTACCCTTTCCATTTTTTAATATCTCAGGTAAATCAAAAAACGATATATTTAATTCCCCAATGGTCAGCGATACTCCAATAGCTATGAGGAGAGACAATAATAATACCATTGTAATAATAATCCATTTGAGAACTTCTGACCTCATCCTATTTATAAATATTTAATATTATTTGCTTGAGAGTTTCGGTAAAATCAATGGGTGTAGGACTACATGCTTTATCGGAGTCAAGAACAAAAATTTTATTCTTCTTTACAGCGTTTAAATGTGAATAGCTATTCCAAATCCTGACTTCTTCCTCCCCTACATTACCCATCATAACAATAATAATTACATCAGGATTTCGGATCAATACACTTTCACGACTTACCGCTCCATTCGTTAAATCCTTAGTTATATTCTCACATCCTGCCAGGGTGATGAAATCATCCAAAAAAGTATTTTGAATAGCACACCATAAAGGATTGGTACCAATTTGCATAAAAACCCGCACTTTCATCTTTGGATCAATTAGCATAGAAAGCTTTTCTCTCTTTTCTTTTTCTTCTTTTAATATTGTTTTTGCTTTCGCAGATGAAGAAGTTAATGTTGCTATTTTTAAAAATTGATCTTCAATTTGAGAGAGGGATTTCGGATATGGGAAATATTCTACAGTAACCCCCATATTCCTTAAGGCTTTCAGCGTTTCAGGTTTATTTAAAGAAGTTGCAAAAACCAAATCAGGTTGCAGGCTAATAATCTTTTCCAAATTAGCGTCTACAGCAGAAGCAACGACCGGAATAGAAATCTTTTTATTTAAATCACACCAGGAAGTAACGCCAACAATTTTTTGTTCCAAACCTAATAGCAAGAGATTCTTGGTAATAGAAGGTGCTAAAGAAATAATTCTTTCAGGACACTGTGCTTTTAAACTAATAATTAAAAACAAACTAAAAACTAGACTAAGTACTTTTCTGGAAAATAAAACCTTGTTCATGATAAAAATTTTTCTGCTCAACCCGGCATTATTAAGATGAGTAATATTCACTCATCAATGATCAATAGTCAATTATAAATAAAAAGGCAGGTCTTCTGGCTTTTCAATTTAGCAGCCTTCCCGTCTCGCCGTCGGCGAGACAGTGGCGTGGGTTGCTAACACTCAATCATTATTCATGATAAAGCAGGATTTACAGCTGCGGGGACAGCTCCCGGATTTCACGGGATTCCCTATTAAGGATTAACCACCTTTGCGACAAAGGTACGTAATTAATTAACAATTCACGCCCTGACTAAAAAAACAAAAAAGAGCCACATTGTGACTCTTTTACAATTTATTGAGGTTTCTCTTCTTTTTTCTCAGCAGGCTTTTCTTCCATTTTTTTCGATACTCTTCGCATACGTTCATCAAATTTTTTCGTATCCGTCAGGTAAGGATTAATGTCCAGGATCTTTCCATAAGCAGTTTTCGCTTGCTTATAATCTCCTTTCTGGAAATAAGCATCACCCAATAAGTAATACTGTTCCAGATCCCAGGGATTTTTTACCAGACATTTATCATTGATTTCGGAAATCGTTTCATCATATTTTCCATTAAAGTATAATGCTTTTGCTTTATGGAAATTAAAATACCAAATATCAAATTTACCTAAAGCCTTATTTGCATTCTCAAGATATTGCTTATAACTACTGTCACTTTCGAAAATTCGAAGGATAAATTTACGAGGCGCAATATAGTGAGGATATATTTCCAATGCTTTATTAAAGAATCTTTCTGCTGAATAACTTTCTCCCAAATGATATTTTATTTCTCCCGAATGGAACCAAGTTGGAGCAAAACCACTTGCCATCCTCATAAGTTGGTTAAATAAGTTATCAGCCTGACTGTATCTTTTCTTATTGATCATTTCTTTTCCTTCATTAATTTGTTTTAGAAATTCAGGATCAATTTGGTTTTCAGTTAAACGGTGGGAAAGCAGCCAGTATTCTATATAATCGATCATGCTTTCATCAGAACATTTAGTGAGTGCTGTATGGAAATGAGATTTGGATTCTTCAGGGTCAGACTTCATGGTATTAAAAGCAGCAAAAATTTCATAATAAGGTTGTCTTTGGGTTTCAACCAAATTATTTAGGTTTTCCATGATGGCATCATTTAAGATATGCCCATTTGTTCTGATATTTTGATTGATCAGTTCGATATAAATCTGGAAATCAGCTTCCCAACTTTTCAATAATTCTTTTTTCTTCTCAGGAAACTTATTCAATCTGTTTTCTTCTATAACATCAATTTCATTTACCAGGCTAAGGGATTCTTTAAATAAGATCATTCTTGCAAATAGGTCGATAAACACTCTGAACTTATAATCATCATAAGATTTATTCTCCAGGAACGACATTTTTTCTTTTTCAAAGAGGGTCGTATTTTCACTACTTGTTCTTTTTAATCCTTCTATGAAATCATTCAATTTAAAAAGGATGCCTTTTACTTCAGGAGTATCAATTTTCTTAAGCCCATCAAAAATTTTTGCATCCTGCTGAATTTGATCCATTACTTTACCACATTCGCTTAAACTCTTATAACCCTTATCCGCTTCAAATTTAGCATTGACATCTTCATATTTGGTTTTACTTTGATCAATAAAATAATCAACCGTTTCCGGAATATATTTATCAGTAACTGACTTGTAAAATGAAAAAGAAGAAATCTCAGTACTATTTAAACCATCATTCACAATTGTGAGATAGTTACTAAAAGCAGCATTATATGCTCCGCTTTCATATTGTTTTTTAGCTTTTTCAAGCAGGTCAGAATACTTCTTAAAATTCTCAAGATATTTCTCTTCCAATTGTATTTTATCAGAGAAATATCCACCAGAGCTAAATGAGAACTTCTCATATGCCACAAATCCGGATTTCGGATAAGCAACAATGATTCGGTTAATTTTACCTTTATCATTTAATAGATATTTTGGCTGTTTACTTTGTGAAATATTTTGGCTTTGTGTCAGCGTGACTTTTGCAAGGATATCGGTAATATCACTTTCACGAAACACTTTCTTGGAACTTCCTACACTCGGTTTAAATATGAAATAAATATCTTCATAAGTAAAATAATCTTCAGGGCTTACAGATTCATTTCCATCCTGAGAGGACAAAACAATATCAACGGCATAAGTCGTTTTTCCTTTAACTTTATAGGTAAGCTTTGTTGTTTGCGAGTAAACATTTTGTGATAACAGTACAATCAATAAGCACGCAAGAGCAAGGTTCAGAGCAAATCGGATTCTTTTCATAATTCTTTTTAGGGCTTTGGCATTAATTTCATAATCAATCAAGAATGCAGGAAACAAACAAGCGGATTTTAACCATTATGATTCCAAGGCAATTACATTTCTTGATCCTTATTTTAATGTAAATATAATAAAGTTTTGGGCTGATTAAAATTTAAGAAAGAAATACTTTTTCATTTCAATTTAACAGATATGAGTTACAAATGCTTTTATTGCTAAATGAGAAAAATTTTATTAGGTAATTGTTAAAAAATTGATAATTGATCCTCATTACCCGATATTTTTTTTCGTTTGGGTTCTACCGGACGGACAAGCTCAATCAACTCAGAAGAAAACTCTTTTACAAAGCGAGAGCGTTCATAAACTTTTTCTTTCCCGTACTGGAAGCGTTTTGCCGAATGCGTGATATACAATTCATCCCGGGCCCGTGTCATAGCTACATAAAATAAACGGCGTTCTTCTTCCTCATCGGCATCCTTTCTCCCGGAAGGAGTAATTCCTTCTTCAGCTCCGGCAATGAAAACCACTGGGAATTCCAGACCTTTAGCGGCATGAAATGTAAGCAAGTGAATGCCGTGGGCATGTTGTCGACCGGTATCGGTATAATTATTCAAAGTGGTATCTTTGAGAAATTTCCTAACATCAGAGCCTGCTTCTTCGGCCAAGGTCAGAATAACATCCTTTTTCAGTAACTGTTCTTCGGTTAAGCAAGCATCAGGCAGATAACGATTAAAAATATCTTTGACTCCAGCAACTATACCTTCTGTTTCCAGACGGTCGGAAATTTGAGTATAAAAAGTTTTCCATGCTGTAAAACTTTCCACAGCAGAAGTATTGATTGAAGGAGTTGCTATTTTATCCCATTTTGTTCCATTTTCATGTAATAACGAAAGAAAAGTACGAACATCTGTGCGTTTCCATCCGGGTAATTGACTCAGAATACCTTCCAGGGCAATCCGATCCTCCGGATGAAGAAACAACTTCAGGATATTGGCGATCAGCGTAAAAGGTTCACTACTCAGAAAAGCAGTACCATCACCCGGAATAACGGGAATACTGGATTCCTTAAAATGTGAAAGCAACTCACGGCCTACCTGGTGTGTCCGGTACATTACGGCAAGATCGGAAAAAGCATAGTTCCCTTCATTGTATTCGGTTCCGCCTGAAAGCAGGTTAAAACCACCTATTTTCTTTTCAATTTCCTTAGCAATAAAACGGGCTTCTTCTTTTGAGTTTTCTGCCCGGTAAAGTTTGATATTTTGTTTGCCGGTCCGTGTTGCTTCTAAGGAAAGCTTACTTCGCAGCGTATTATGGGCAATCAATTCTCCGGCCGCTTGCAATACAAACGGAAATGAGCGGTAATTTTTGGTAAGATTAATTTCTTTAGGCTGAAAATCATCCGCAAAGCGAAAGAACAACTTTACATCCGAACCTCTGAATCCATAAATCGCCTGATCAGGATCGCCAATAGCCAGCAGGTTTTTTTCTTGTCCTAACAGGGTCAGGAATTCGTACTGCAAACGATTAATGTCCTGGAATTCATCCACCGCAATGCTACGGATGGCTAAACGTTGTTTTTCCAGTACTTCAGAATCTTTCTTCCACAGTGAAATAAGTTGATTTATGATATCCGAAAGATCAATCGCATTTTGTTTTCGTACATATTCCCGGTAGGTCTGTGCATCCTCCTTTATGGAGCTCCAACCGGTATTTTCCTCCCGTTCAAACCAATCCGCCAGGGCAGCCGAAAGTCGTTTGCAATCACTTTCGCTCAAAGAAGGGAATAAAAAACCGATGACCGATAAACGATTGGTCTCATCATATACGATGTCCAGTTCCGGGTAATATTCT
The DNA here is from genome assembly GCA_028280405.1 of Bacteroidales bacterium. Classification (GTDB taxonomy): domain Bacteria; phylum Bacteroidota; class Bacteroidia; order Bacteroidales. The sequence continues at coordinate 1,977 of JANQLW010000069.1, read as the reverse complement.
TGTAACATTTTATAGGCAATGGCATGGAAAGTTCCGGCAATAACCTGTGTAGCTTCATCTCCCAGACTAAGGGTAAGTCGTTCGCTAATCTCAAAAGCAGCCTTATTGGTAAATGTAATAGCCAGCACTTGTGATGGTTCGGCCTGTTTACTTTCAATCTGATTAGCGATCCATTGAATCAGGGTATTTGTTTTTCCGGTACCTGGTCCGGCTTTGACCAGCACTGCACCAGTGATCGATTCTTTTACCTGTTGTTGGGCTTCATTTAATCCTGAAGATTTTATAGGAATCACTGGTTCTTCCAAAGGATGTATTTCATCTTTGCCGGGAAATACCGGATTATCGATAAAATTAGTTTTTACAGAAGAAACAGATTCAGGAGCCCCAAAAAGATAAAGCTGTCCTGTTAATTTAGCTAGTTCTCCTTCTTCAAAAACGCGGATAGTACCATAAATACCATCATAACCAGCCTGTGGCTTCACTTCATGGAAACGCATTCTGCGGATGGCTTCGGCCAGTATCGGATCCCCATAGCGTTTAATATCTTCAACAGGCACCTCTTCCAATAAAGAAAATTCATTTCCGAAAAGAGAAATCGCCTGATGAAAGGCTTGCATAACGGTTTTGCTTGCCGGACCTGAGCCTTTTATTTCAGACAGAATCTCTGGTAAAGGGATCAGATAGTCATAATCGGCAGCACCTTCCGGTTTTTGGGGTTCTATACGATCTGAAAGTTCTTCAACACGATTCAGTACACCTACGGTAAGTGATTCGCCACATACCGGACAAATTCCTTTATAACGGATCGTATCTTTAGGTTCCAGTGAAATACCACATTTCCGGTGCCCATCATGATGGTACTTCCCCTCTTCCGGAAAAAATTCATAGGTTCCCTTGAATCCTTTTTGGGTTTTAAGGGCATTGAAAAGTCCGTCGTAGCTAAATTCGGTATCAAACAAATTGGCTTCCCGTCCCAGTTTTTGAGGAGAATGGGCATCCGAATTGGAAATGAGTGTAAAGCGATCAAGAGCACTCCATTTCCAATTCATGGCCGGATCGGAAGAAAGGCCGGTTTCCAGGGCAAAGATAAGCCCAGAAAGATCACGAAAACATTCGTCAATGCTATCATATCCGCCTTTGGACCCAAGAGTGGAAAACCAGGGTGTCCACACATGGGCGGGAACCACATAAGCCCGTTCGGAGCATTCGGTCACAATTTCCAATAGATCACGGGCAGGAAGGCCAAGTATGGGACGACCATCAGCCTTCAGGTTTCCAATAGTCGAAAGTTTTGCATTGATACGAGCCACCGCATCAAAATCTGGAGCATAAACCAGATTATGATTTTTTCGTACTTTCTCACCATGCTTATAAATAGAACTGATCTCGGTCGACAAACAAAAACGGACATCAATATCCTGCACTTTAATACCGGGTAAAGCCGGATCCCGGGGTGGGTTTTTCAAACGAAACAAGCCATTCCCATCAGGTTCCAGCTTTTCTTTGATTTCTTTAAACCATTGCGGATGTGTAAAATCGCCTGTACCGACTATATGAATACCTTTGACCCGGGCCCACTGGTATAAGGATTCCAGATTAAGGTTTTTACTGGTTGCCCGTGAATAATGAGAGTGTACATGAAGATCGGCAATATAAAACATAATGAAACGGAATTATTTAGAGAGGATGAAACTACGATTTTTTTTATCGGATAACAAGCTAAATTTTTTATTGAATTTGCATGCTTAAAGGTTCACGAGAAAGTTTTTCGAATATAAATTTATTGTTCAATTGTTAGTTTTGTCAAATATGTATTTAACATGGTGTACTTATAACATGTTTAGCTAAGTGCATAGCGTCCTGAAGTTTCGCATAGGGGTCAACTTAAGAGAAATTTTTATTTTTTCTGTGGTTTTCTGTGAGTTCTGTGCAGTAATTTTGATTGCTTATTCTCACACAGACTACACAGATTTTCAC
>JANQLW010000034.1 GCA_028280405.1 Bacteroidales bacterium | reverse complement strand
CTCAGCTGTATGCCCGAAAGGATAATAAACTACTCTTTGGGTAATTGTTTTAGTACTACCATTCGGACGGAAAGCCATTCTGGTATTTCCTAAATGATCCTTGATAAAGTACTCATAATTAAAAGTAGAACCACTTTTCTCTACAATTCCTTCTGGATGGTGGATTAACACAAGGCTTTTGTTATGATCGTATTCAAAACCTCCGGCATAATAACGATTGGTAGAACCTACTTTCTTACATACCTTTTCACCTGTTGCAGTATAATAATAGGTCAAAGAACTTCCGGACTTTGTTATTGTCTTTGGTAAATTTAAGAAATTATAATTAATATTACTAATGCCTTTATTTAAATCTTTCTTTAGATTCCCGTTGGCATCATAGCTGTAATCCGTTGTGGTTACATCTATAAAGCCCGTAGTCTTATTTGCACTATCATCTACCTTTGCAAGCCTGTTACTCGTATTGCCATTCTCATAGGTATAAGTCAGGTCATCTATTAAGACTCCACTGTTTCTTTTCAGGGTTTTAATATTGCCGTTTTTATCATAAGTAATGCCGTATTCATTATAACGGTTGGCATTGGAAGTAAAACTACTGCCTTCACCATAGTCAGAAGCCGTTAGACGGTTCAAAGCATCATAAGTATAGCCATAACCTTTTTTAACATAAGAACCACTGCTTTCTTTTTCATTCCATATCATCCCGGAAATATTCCCATTAAATTGATCGGCAGAAGTCAGGTTTGATATTTCACTATCATCATTGTACAATAACTTCATTGCAAACAGGTCACTTCCTGTATTATTAGGATCATTAATAGAGCTTAACCATCCGCGGATATTATAAGTATAATCCATTACCTCTAATCCGCCTAAGGTCTTTTGCTTGAGTTGTCCCAACTCATTATAATCAATATCTGCAAGGGTTATCCTATTAGCTCCGTTAATCTCCTGCTCGGTTTTAATCAAACGGTTGGCATGGTCATAGGTATGGAACTGTTTTACATAATGAGTGGTGCCATTAAATACCTGCAATTGTTTTTGCTCTTGTACCTGTCCGGTAAAGCTGAGTTTCATGCTTATCGTTTCAGTGCCGTTGGCATCTCCATATAGCTGTCTTCTGGTTTGAATTACACGGTTTTTATCATCATAAAAAGTTTTGGAAATTAGCCATACGGAAGTTCCCAATACTTTTACTTTGCTTCCGGTTTGTAAACCTTTAACATTAGTATTGTTAGAAATACCATAATCATTTACATAAGGAAGAGAAGCATCAAAAGTATAATCATCATAATAATGATATGTTAAATATTCTAATAAGCCTGAATTGGGGAAAGCCTGGTTCCCGTTAACTATGGTCTGCATAGCAGCTTGGTCAATATCTGCAGTATGAGTATATTTTCCTGAAGAAACAAGGCGATTTAAATCATCGTATTTGGTAAACAGCCATTTATTGCCTTCGTCCTCCAAATTACCATCCTGGGTAAGCACCAATAAGTTTTTATCATTATAAATCATTAATACAGCTTCTGCTCCCGGTAATTGCTTTATGATCATACGTCCTTTCTTATCGTACTCATAATAATAGCAAAGGTTTTGAATCATGGAGTTTGATATATCAATACTGGATGTTGCACCCAATTTGTTCACCCCTTCAGGAGAAAGCACGTAACGCAAACGATCGAAGTCATCATAGATATAATAGGTTTGTATGGCGGTGCCTGACAACATGGATTTTTTGAGTACCACCAAGCCATAGCTGTTTTTATATTCAAAAACGAAATTCTCATTTTCATCCGTGGTCTTTAGCACATAAAGCTCCCCTTTTTCATAGGTGCCGGATTTTGTGGCGCTGCCATTGCTATTTACGATCCATTTATTTACTTCCCCGTTTTGGTTAACAATATAGTCATAATCAATGGTTTTTCCACCACTCATTCTCCATACATAACCAGCAGCAGCCTGTTTTACTACACGGTTCAAAGGGGAATTGTCATACAGGCTTTCGGAAAAAGCATAACTATTGTCTGTGGTTCCATACTGGCTCGTATAATTCGAGGCAGAGGTGGCGCTTGTTTTAAATGTACCATTATTGGGGCTTGTCAAACTGTAAGGCAGGTATTGTTTGTTTTTTCGTCCCAGGCTATCATAGACAATGGGAGTAATCATATCATAGCCATGCGGGCTGGATTTGATCATATTATTTTGAATTGGCCTACCCAATCCATCGTAATAAGTTAACTCAAATTGCTTATCAGGATCGCTTACCAAAGTGGATGCCTGCTGGTATATACTGCTTTTGATATAGTTTTTAGAAGTAGTCAGGGAAAGATTGGCACTTTGGGTATCCGTAGTCACCCTTGCACTGCCATTCATATTTTTTGTATCCGAAGAAGTATAAGCTTCTATGGTATAAGTTCCTACGGCTGTGATATTATTAAATGATAAAGGGTTACCGGTTCCACTTAAGGTACTTACTGTACTCCCGTTTTTTTTCAGGCGGTAGGAAACCCCACTTTGAGAATCGCTCAGGTAAATGCTCACCGAACTTGCACCATAGATTTCTCCGCCTCCACTAACATCATAGGTATTTATAATTATAGTTGGATTTGCTTCCTGCATAATCGGTAAAATAGAGGTTCCAAAATTCAGGTAGTAGTTTCGGGCTGTACTCCCCGGGTTTGCATTTGCTGCTACAATAATCACACCACTTGTTCCACTGAAACTATCCAGAATAAGGTCCAAATCTCCATTCCAGCCGGATGAATGCATGTTCAAAAAATTAATCAGCTCATAAACATCTACCGGGGCAACGGCTGTAAAAAATACTGGTAATGCACCGCCTCCACCGGGCAGGGTCACTAGGGGCGGATTAAAATTTACAATATTATGAAGGGTTTGAGAATGAAGCCCTAAAGACATTAGCATTAATAATGCCAATGTAAAAAATTTAGTTTTATATATTGATTGTATCATTGTTAAATTATTTTACTGTTAAGTATTGAAGTATTACATATTATTGCGCATAATTGTATTCTGTTTTTTTCAGAATATTTTTATTATGATCCTTTACATAAACTAATCTGCCAAATTTATCATACTCATAATAAGTGACAAGGCCGGAAGCATCGGTCATACTGGTTATACCGTAAACAGGGTCGTAGGTATAGGTTTTAACCATAGCATTGGAAAGTCCGTCACGGATTTTATCAAGAATAGCACGCATTTGATAGTCTCCACATTGGCCGGCTTTAATTTTATTTTTATCAGTAGTATTTAACTGAGCCATAGCCTGGCTATAGGTTGCATTGGCAATCTCTGCAACAATGCGCGTATTTTCATAGCCCCAGATCACAGCGATGGTTTGTTCGGGTTTATTGGCCTGTGTTAGTTTTTTGCTTGTAGCATCATAGCTATAAGTTGTATTTAAATTAAACCCACTGCTAATATGCCCGGAAGCTGACCAATTATCGGTTTGAGGGAGGGTGTTTTCAAAATGGTATTCATTAGTAAGTTGCCCGTTGGTATTATACTTTGCAATTTTACCGCTAACCACTTTTTCTACACTGCTAACTACTTTCAGCTTTCTGATATCAAGTGGTTTTCCTATAATGTGATTGGCTTTTAATGCAGGAATATTGTTTCCTGTATAAGTATAATCCGAAGCATAGCGAATTTTGGTAATATTGTTTTGTTTTTCACTGCCGCCCTTTAGCACATAAGATTCTATTTTTGAAGGAAGTGCATTTGTATTATAGGCATACTCGGTTTTGGTGACTATGGAGTCATTATTAAAGTATTCTGTAATCTGGTCAGATGTCTTTAAATCGTATCTTTTATAAAACAATAAAGGCTCGTTGGTTTGATAATGAGTGGCTGAAAGTGGCTGATATGAATCAGCATAAAAAATGCCATCACAGACATAATAGCTTTCAATTTTATATTTTTGAGCTGAAACATAACCTGCAAAAGATTCAATATTTGCATTATTATGGACATAGCGTTCTTTTTTTACTAAAGTATTGTCGCTTTTATAATAGGTCTTTTCTGTAAGCCTGGCCGTGAGTGTAAAAAAATCAAAACACCCTGAATATGAATCTATGTGGTAATAGGCAATTGACCCATTTTCAATATAATTCGTTCTTACTGAGCTATAGTTAAACCCGCCTGCTTTACCATATAATGCGGAAAATGTCTCTTCAAAAGGAATGGATTTAAAACGTTTTATTTTGTACTGGGGCTGGGGCATAATTGTAGCATAATCATTAAAGTACTTCGAATAGTCATTGGCAATATGTACAGAATTACCATAGCCTACCATACCGGAATAGACATATTGTTTCTCCAGGCATTTGTTATTTAGTTCATCATAGTCTTCCTGCTTACTCAGCCTAAGACCGGCAGCATAATAGTTTTTATTATTTATAGTTTCTTTATTGGCCTCAAAATAAAATTTTGTCTTACCCCCGGTAGGATAAACGATTTCACTCAATGCTCCATATTTTACACGGGTCTCGTTTACTTCCCTGTTTGCCGGGGTATAAGGAAATAAAGAAAGGTGTTCACTGTCAACCGGAATCATATGGGTCTGGGAGTTGGTATTATAATAACCAAAAATATCCCTTGCACAACTGCCATAGGCAGGCAGGCTGTTATTGTCGTAATTAAACTCATAACCGGAAACAAAACTATTATCCCCATCGTACATTTCGAGTTTGCGCAAACGAAGCCTTGCATTTCCACTATAGCTGTCATGTACCAATTTATATATTTTCTTTACTTTATCATTAATCAAATCCTTTATTTGAATTTGAGTCAATTTCTTTTGCATAATCTCCAGATTGCTATCGGTAGCATAAGTAAAGCTTATTTTCTCGGTAGCTGTTTCTATTGTACTAATACAGGAAATCGTATGAATTATTTGCTTGGTTGAGTAATGCAAGCCATAAAGTGACTCAGGGGCATCCTGAACATTAACACCGTAATCTGAATGGGAATAGATATTGGGAAGGGAATAAGAATAGGAAGTGTATGTAAAATTTATTTCATTACCACTATTTGTAACTATTTTGGATAATTTCCATGCCGTAACCCCATTTCCTGTAGTGGTACTTCCTCCTGTATACTCCCTGTGGGTGGAAATATGTGTACTTTCCAGCCCGCCGTCAAAATAATATTGATTTCCCTGAGCATCAGTAATTTTAAACTGTTCATCTGTAGAATCGTCAAAACCTTCTATTTTCAATTCATTTAAAAAAGATGTAAAGACTGTTTTATCTCTTTTAAAAGAAAAATTACCGGAATGGCCCGCAATGGAGTAAAAGTATTGATCGGGGCAAATATCCAGGGTTCCGGCTATGCATTGGTCCAATAGGTCCGGTACGCAGGACAAGAGTTGTTCCTCTGTACGGTTGAACCACCCATTATTCCCTTCATCAGGAAGTCCATTAATATTACGCCCTACTATCCCCCCGACATTTAAAGACCATTTTAGCCCAACAGGAGCGGCAATATCATCAACCCTGATCCCGGAGGCATCATAAGAAATACTGACCGGGATCTTTAACCCATCAAGTTCGAACATATAAACAGGAATGTCAATAATTGGCAGGCCTCTGCTTGTTTTAAGCGGGATATTTCCATAATTTTGGAATTGCTGTACTTCAGGTGAAGCCGGTATAAGCAATGAGGGATTTTCCAAATCTTGTGCAAAAGACTGCATGCTTATGCAAAATACAATAAGCACTAAAAGTTGTTTCATTCTTTTCATCTTATTTAATTTTTAATTCAAGAGTATTTATCATTTTTTCAGTTTTTTCTCGCTTTAATCGACTTAATTTATTTTTTTATTTCAATGGTATATCAAGTATACCTGCTCTATTAAGCAGCTAATATTTAAAAAATTTCTCTAATTTTAAAATGTGTAAATTATTGAAAATCAATAGGAAATAAAATACACAGTTTTGCATTATAACCATATCACGCTTACTCATACCTATTCAGATTTCTAAACAGCTCAATTCAATTTGATTGGAGCGATTTAGAAAAAATAATAGGGAAATTCAAGTTGATTCTTGCTATTCAGAAAAAAAATATGCTCGAATCAAAAATTATTTTGCGGTTTAGAAAAAAAAAC
>JANQLW010000028.1 GCA_028280405.1 Bacteroidales bacterium | reverse complement strand
ATTCGCGCCCCGACTAAAAAGCACAGCCTCTAAAAATAAAAGTCTAATTATGAAAAAATCAATTTTACTAATACTACTAATGGCAGTAGCAATATTCCCATTGCAATCTCAGGATATAAAAAAATCAAACTTAAAAGTTTTATATGTTGCTCAAAACCCAGAATTACCAGATGGATACACCTTTGGAGGGGATAGAGCCCTTTGGGAATCCTTAAAAAAAGACCGTCCTCAGGACTTTTACCAATTCTTCCAGAAATACTTCAAAAAAGTGACCATGATCTATGGGGAAGAATATAAAGAAGAAATGTCGGACAATTATGATGTTACGGTATTTGATGCTTTGGTTCCGCAAAAGGATGGAAAAAAACTAAAATATTGGAATATGCACCAAGCTCCTGACTATTTTAGTGAAGATTTTGATGACGCCAGTATTTTTATCGCCGGTGTAGGTGGAGCCATGTTATGGAATAAAAAAACCAAAATTGACTGGTTATGTAATTGTTTGTACTCACATGCTTTCGATATGAAAAGGGACCATCCTATTTTCAATACACCTTACAAAGTAGCATTAACTGAAGAAATGCAGAAGCATAAAGGGGGTGTATTTAAATATTATAGTGGCAGGAACTTACCAAAAGAAACTCCTATGTGGAGAGTTCAAAATGTAGATCATTTAGAGGGTTATCCTCCGGGTATTGTTGCTAATCCGGGTTTTGGAGATTCTCCGGATGCAGAAAAAATTTCAGGTGGCCCTTGTATAAAATCTGTAAATGCAACTGCTTTAGGACGTCATGGTAACTTCTTTCAATGGGGTTATAGGGCCTCACCAAAACATTTAACTGAAGAAGGCAAACTAGCATTGATCAATACTATTCATTATATGGCCAGGTTCAAAGGACATAAACCTTATGTAAAAAAGAAAACATCTCACCGCTTGGTAGCATTGGATAATATATATAAAGCCTCTGATAAAGGTTATGCTCAGGAACTAAAACTTATGCAACGATTAAATGATGATGTAAATAATGCCAGAGCCAGAAAACTAGCCAACAAATCCAAACCTTTTGATAAATATTCCCTAAACAGAGATACAAAATACCCTGACAGAACAAAATACTTAAAAAATGTTCCTCAGAAGATCATTGAAAAATTTGTATCTGATTGGAATGCCTATCTAAATTATTATGAAGAAAATATAGGATATCTGGGATTGTCCGCACCTAAGGAAATGTATGGAAGAACCTATTATGATATCGTTATTGATAAAGATATTCAAAAATTGGGTATTGCCAATAATGATATCAAACTTTTAGATAAATGTGTCAGCATGCTTGATCAAGAAGCACAAGCTGAACTAGCAAAAAAATTATTGAAAAAATATACCACCGAAAAATTCACCACTGCCAAAGAATGGAAAAAATGGTTGAAGAAAAACAGATCCAAACTTTTCTTTACAGAAGTTGGTGGGTATAAATGGATGATTGAAAAATAAAAAATATATACCGATGAAAAAACTATTCATAACAAGCTTATTGATCTTAGGTTTATTAAACCTGGGTATAGCAAAGGATACTTATAAAACCATTAAGTATTCCAAGATCAAAGCCAAATTTAAAACGGCTGAAAATGTAGAATTATCAAAAGATGCACTTTATCATCTGGCTTTATTTGGTAAAAAGGCAGAACACAAAATGTGGTTTATCATTGATAAGTCAGATGTAAATACAGCAGTTTATGATATCGCTTATTGTGATGTGGATTGTGATGGTATTGTAGGTGAAGAAGGCGAGCAAATGAAATGCAATAAAACCACTCTTGGTATAAATTTCAGTATGAGCGACTGGATAAATCCTGCTTTAAAAGAAAGATCAGAAATTAAATTATACCGTGGGAAAACCCAGGATGGCAAAGAACTTCCAAAAGTCACTATCAGTATACCTATATTTGGACAAATTACTTCATGTAATCTGATTTCAAAATCCAGTCCGCAAGAAACTTCTAAAGTTTGGGTAGGTTATGAAAAAGACTTATATATTTTTGAATATCACAATGAGGGGGAGAACATATTTTATCGTGGTGATGGTCAGATTAAAAACTACCCTCGTAAAATGTCACTTCATAAACAAACTTTAACTATTGGTTACCCTGGTACCAATGAATCAGAATGGTTGATCGGTGAGACCTGCCTGCCTAAGGGCGAGTATTTAAAAGCCACAATTGATTATAAAACTAAATCAGGTAAAAAGAAATCTTATTTTAATAAACTAAGCGAAAGATGCTGAGCTATCCTTTATTACGGACAGGTCTTTGTCCCACAAGATATTGCTACAGGAAAAGCAAGATTAAGTATCTCACTCCAGGATAATTCAAAAGCGCCTTTTAAAGTTAAAACCTATACTAAAACAATTACGATTAAAGATGGTGCACCTTATCCAAATAAATATTACGAAAAAATCTGGAAATCTCAAGGTTGGGATCCAAACTTAAGTAAAGAAGAAAATAAGAAGAAATTTAGAGAACGAATGTTGGCTAGGATGAATGCGGGCTATTCCGGCCCTGAGCAAGTTAAATTCAAATTTATTGAATACGGAGGAAAAGAATACAAAGCCGGTTCGGATGTGAGGGTTGTTATTCAGGTAAAAGTTAAAAAAGGCTTTCACTTTTATGGAACTAAAGAAGGAGACACCTATGTAAACACAAAAATGAACTGGGAACTTCCGGAAGGTTTTGAAATCATATCCTGTGTTTGGCCGGAGCCTAAGATCAAGAAAGAAGGCGAATTTGAAACACCGATCTATGACAAACAACTTTCTTTTAGAGCTAAACTAAAAACGCCTACGAATGCAAAACCGGGTGATAAGTTCAAGATTAACATACATACCACCTTCCAGTATTGTAATCATGAAGCATGCTGGTTAGGTGAAGCGAATAATCAATTGGAATTTATAGCAAGATAACTCAACCATGAATAATTTTATAGTCAATCAATTGTAATTCAGTTGTCAATCCATAGACATTATTTAAACCATATTGTAAATATTAGCTTCTCTATAAAGAAGTTAACATTATGGATTGGCTCTCTCTATTGAAGAGCGGGAACATGAAGTTTATATCCTGACGGATACTAAATAAATTAAATACAAAATTTCATTGTATAGTTATATATTAGATTAATAAATTTTGGGTGAAACCATGATTTTCCCGGAGCTCTTACCTTATTTCTTAGTGAGCTTCGGGTTTTTTGATTATGTTGAATAATTAAAAAAATAATTTACACATTTCAATTTTATTAAACAGTGATTTGGGTTATACCTTTATTTAATTATTTTTTACATATTTTTGCCATAACCTAAATTTTAGGAAATTGAGCACTGAAGAACTAGATACTAAAAAAATTTTAGCTGATTTTAATAAACGCTCCGAAGAAGCATTTAAAAATCTATTTGACCATTTTTATGCCCAGCTTTGTTTTTATGCCAGCCGGTTTATTGAAGATCAGGATGAAGTGAAAGACATTGTTCAAAATGTTTTTGTGAAAATCTTTAATAAATCTGACCTGAATTTTGAGAATGTACAAGCCTTAAATTCATATCTGTACAGCTCGGTACGGAATGCATGTATAAACCTGATACGACAAGAGAACTTACACAGGGATAAGCATGAAAAAATGATGCAGGAAGCAATCCTTGAAGATGAATATATGCAGGAAGAACTGGAAACCGAAGTGATGACTGAAATATTTAGAGCTATCGACAGGCTCCCGGAGAGATGCAGGGATGTATTTAAATTGGGTTATCATTACGGCTATTCCAATCAGGAAATAGCAGAAGAATTAAATATTTCTGTTAACACAGTGAAAACTCAAAAAATGAGAGCAAAAAAAATATTGAAAGAGCAATTGAAGAATGTTTTTCATATTGTTATCTTTCTTCGGATGGGATTCTAAGCATGCTGATACATCTTTTATTATTAAAATATAAGCCTTAACCCTTTTTTCTTTAATCCTTTTTTCACCCATTCGTCAATTCCATGTGTTTTAATAGTGCATTAGTACAAATCATATGGAAAAATCCGATTACAATCGAATAAAGGAGCTTGTTATCAAGTATATTCGGGCTACTTTGAATGAAAATGAACAAATTGAACTGGATCATTATTCTTCTGTTTATCCTTCCTTAAAATCCTTTTTGAAAAAAGTAGAACAAAAAGATTTTATTCAGGAACAATATAAAATATATAAATCATTTGATACGGCTAAAGGATGGAAATTCGTTTTGCCAAATATTAAAAAAGTCAAAAAGCCTAAACGTATAAGCCTGATTATTGCAAGAGTTGCAGCTGCCCTGCTCATCCCTCTGATTGTCGGTTCAGTTTTAATGCATACTAATAAACTTGATAACCTGAAAAATTTATTTACCGGTCCGGAGATCATCAGTATTGAACCCGGTAAACCTGAAGCAGTTCTGACATTATCCAGTGGGGAAAAAATAGTATTAAATAGTGCTAGAGACACTTTATTTAATGATGCCGGTGCAAAAGTTGCCATTAGTAAAACTACAGGCATTCAATATTTAAGTGGAGTAGGTATTGATAAAATCAATGTAAATGCCTCTAATCCGGAATTAAAGCAATTACCACTTAATATACTAAATACGAAAAGAGGAGCTGAGTATTTTATTACTTTATCTGATGGTACAAAAGTCTGGTTGAATTCTGAAACAGAACTGAAATATCCAATTGCATTTATGAATAAAACCAGGGAAGTATATTTAAAGGGTGAAGCTTATTTTGAGGTCGCAGAAAATAAAGCAAAACCGTTTATTGTTCATAGCAAAGATATGACTGTCAGGGTAACAGGTACCTCTTTTAATATTATGAATTATAGCAATGATCAGGATGCCCGAACTACGCTCGTAGAAGGACAGATAATTATTAGTAATTCAAATAAAAATGGTGAGGATATTATTCTGAATCCGAACCAGCAATTTATTATAGATGAAAAAGGGTTTAGCGTGAAAAACGTAAATGCCTTATTGGTCACAGAATGGAGAAATAATTATTTTGGGTTTGAGTATGAAAAACTCACAGCTGTTATGAACAAAATCAGTAGATGGTATAATGTTGAATTTACTTATGCTGATGAATCCATTAAATCATATCATTTCAGCGGTAAAATTCCTAAATATGAAAACATTTCTACGGCTTTGGATTTACTTGAACTGACTACACATATTCATTTTAAAAAAGAAGGAGATAAAATTATAATAGAGAAAATAGAAGAACAATAAAAAAACCGGAAAATACTGGAACTATTCTCCGGTTTGTTAAGTCAATCATCCCGCCCTATAGCTATCGGGATTGTCGGGATGGCATTATTAACTTATAATACTACAAATTTATGAAAAAAAACCTTTGTATATCTGTGGATTTTAAAATTTACAGATGGAAAAAAATTCTTTTGATTATGAGGATTTCGATGGTATTGTTATTACTGAACCTGACTGCGATAGCTTCAACAAGTTATTCACAAAAGGCCAGTTTTAACTTAAAACTGGAAAACGTTACTTTAAGTGAACTGATAAAAGCAGTACAATTACAAAGTAATTTTACATTTTTATATAACCATGAAGAAATCGAAAAAGAAGGTGTTATATCAATAAATGCTGATGATATAACGATCGATGAAGTCCTTAAACATTGCTTGGCAGGGACTGACCTGGGTTATCATATTGAAGATGATATTGTCGTGATATCTCCAAAAATTGATGCTCCGGTATTCGCACCTATTCCGATTAAAATTAAGGGAAAAATAAAAGACAAAGATGGAAATCCTTTGCCGGGTGCAACAGTTCTTGAAAAAGGTACGATGAATGGTGCAACCACTGATTCAGATGGAAATTTTAAGTTAACCGTTTCGGGTTCAGCTTCAATATTAAAAATAAGCTATGTTGGATTTATAACCCAAACGATTGAAATTGGTAATAAGACTGATTTTGAAATTATCATGGTAGAAGATGTGGCAGGTTTAGAGGAAGTTGTTGTTACTGGTTATCAAACTTTGACAAAAGCAAGAATTACAGGTTCTTTTACCAAGATAGATCAAAAAGAATTGGATCGTACAATTTCATACAGCATAGCGGACAAGATAACAGACGGTTCAGTTAGCGGATTGCTTTCTGATCCCCTGGGTATTACTATTAGAGGGGTGAGTACGCTGAATGCCAGTAGGCTTCCTTTGATCGTCCTTGATGGTTTTCCTCTTCAGATCGATAAAGATCAAAATGACTATGCCGATGATGAAGAGTTTGCAGCTTTAACCAGGGCCTTAGAGTCCATTAACCCAAATGATGTAGAGAGTGTCACGGTACTTAAAGATGCTGCTGCCGCTTCCATCTGGGGAGCCAGGGCAGCTAATGGAGTTATTGTCATCACGACCAAGCACACCACTAACCAACAACCACAAATTGAATTCTCATCCAGTCTAGCCTGGAAACCCATCCCGGATGTCAGCAAATTGCCCTATGCCAGTCCGGAAACCACACTTGAACTGGAAAAAGGAAGGTATAATGCCGGTTGGTTTGACAGGTTTATATCGTGGATGGATCGTTTTTATTACAACTTATCTGAATATCCATATACTGCAGCCCGGGTTGAACAGGGCTTAATGACTGAAGAAGAACTGTTTGAAGTAGAACAACGAATAGGTAGCTATGATAACCGCTATGACTTCTCGGATCTTTTCCTGCGAGGTAGTTTACGTCAGCAATACAACCTCTCGATGAGTCAAAATACAGGTTTTAATTCATACCGTTTTTCGGTTTCTTATGATAAAAATATTGCAGAAACTAAACAAACTAACGATGACCGAATTGTATTAAACTTTACAAACCGGTTTAAGCCTTCTAAATGGCTCATCGCTTATATAAGTTCAAACCTTAGCTTAAAAAATGAAAAAGAGAATGGACTGGATTTAAGAGATTTGTTTTATGTTTCACAATATGAGCCTTTTCTGGATGAAAATGGGGATTACACTTCCATGACTTCATTTGCCATATCATCTATTTCTTATGGAAGGCCATTTAGGGAACTTGCCCCTATAAAAACTCCTTATATTCCTTACGATTGGGAGTGGAATCCAAAGCGGGAATTTGACAATAAGGATAATACGATACGAAGGGTTGATTTAAGGCTGCAGGCAGGCCTCACATTCAAACCTTTTGGCGAAATGCTCAAAATTGATTTTAAATACCAGTATGAACGTGGATCGGTAAGAACCGATAATATGTACAATGAAGAGACCTGGACAGTACGTCATCTTGTAAATACCTGGGCTCAGCCCGATGGGACTTATCCGGTCCCCAAAGGCAACATATTTGATCAGAGGTATAACAACTCTTATGCTCATGATTTTTTGATAACGGCTAATTTTATTAAAAAGTTTGCCCAAAAACATGAAGTAGTGCTATTGGCCGGTATGGGATTCCGTGATCAGAAAAGTGATAGGTCCAGTGTCCGTCGTTACGGTTATGACCCTCAAAGTTTATCCTCAGACCAGCAGATGAATTTTTCTGAACGGTATACCCGTAATGAATTTATTTTTAGGGGTTTTGCCTATACGATTCATACTCCATGGACCAGTTATAATAATTATTGGGAAAGACAAGACCGTTATACTTCACTTTTTTGGAATGCTAGTTATACTTATGACAACCGCTATGATATTACGGGAAGCTGGCGTTTGGATAAATCCAATATGTTTGGGGATTCTCCTCAGTACCGTCAGGTACCGCTATGGTCAGTCGGTTTTGGCTGGACTATAGATAAGGAATCCTTCTTTAAGGTAGATTTTATTAATCGTTTAAGGTTACGGGTCACTTATGGAGCAAGTGGAAATGTGGACAAAAGTACCAGCCCCTATGCCATTGCAAGTATTGGCGGTAGTTACGACAATAGTACACTTCAATTGCCCGGGGCATCCTATTCGAATCCTGCCAATCCTGAACTTCGTTGGGAAAAAACCAAGCAGTTCAACCTGGCTCTTGAATTTTCATTGTTTAATAACCGCCTGAATGGGGAAATAGAATATTACAATAAAGCAAGTGAGGCTTTGTTAACAACCAAGAAAATAAATAGTACTTATGGCTTTCAAACGGCCTTAATCAATTTCGGTGCCATTCGTAACCGTGGGGTTGAACTGACCCTTTCTGCCATAGTGATCAATAGCCCTGACTTCCGCTGGAGAACTCAGATAACCCAGTCCTATAACCAGAATCTGGTAACGAAAACAGACCGGGGAGGGGTTGTGCCATCTGTAACAAACATGTTAAGGCTTGATTCTTACAGGCTCGCTGAAGGTAAGCCACGTTACCATTATTTATCTATTCCATGGGGAGGATTGAATGCTGAAGGATACCCCACATTTTACATGAGGGATTCACTAAATTCATATCCAATGCCTACCAGGCCTTTATTTAATGATGCCGGATATGATGACCTGAAGTATGAGGGCCCCAGGCAAGCACCCTGGTATGGTTCATGGAACAACGTATTTACTTATAAAAACTGGGAAGTTTCCTTCCTCGTCAGTTATAAGTTCGGACATAAATACAAGCATAAATCTCCAAATGACGTTTCTAACAATGGACTGTATGGTATTGCCCAGGGTAATTTTGTGCCTCATTATTACGGGGACTTTGATAATATGTGGAGAAAGCCTGGTGACGAAGCTTTTACAGACATACCAAAACTGCCCTTTGAATTCACCGGATCATCGGGAAGAAGTAATACCACCTGGTATACTTACCCGACCCAGTATGGAAGCCATCAGTTTTTGAGTGCGGCCCATATTCGCTTTCAACGTGTGACGCTTGCTTACTCATTAAAGAAAGAATGGTTGCCTAAATATGTGAAAAGGCTTACTTTCCAGTTACAGGGGCGTAACCTCGGAGTTATTACATTTAATAAGTATCGTGAGGATCCGGAACACTTGCCGGATATGTATGGGAATTTTATACTTGCTACAAGCCCGGAATACACCTTTAGTATAAAAGCCTCTTTCTAATCATTTTTTAATTTTTAATTATTCTATTTATGAAAACAAAAATATTCACAAGTTTGTTAACAATAATGTTACTTACTCTTTTTAGCTGCAAGGATTTCCTTGATATTAAACCCAAGGGGCAGATCATCCCTTCTTCAACGGATGATTATCGTCAAATATTGGATTATGTGGGTAATAAAAATAGTGTAAGTTTTCGGATTGATGTGATGAAATCTTATGGTATTACTGATTATTTGTCTGATGATTATCAAGTCGTTGATTCTGCCGGTTATGAAGGCTTGCCTGATGACAGGTATAACAGATATACCTGGGCCAAAGAGGCAGGATACTTAGTGCCTCCGGAAAATGAGGATTTAGACTGGCGGACCCTGTATGGACAGATCTATATCATGAACAGTGCCATAGGAGGTATTCCGGATGCAACAGGCCCGGAAGATGTCAGGAATGCGTTGATGGGAGAAGCCAAGGTGCATAGAGCCTTTTGTTATTTGGCGTTAGTAAATATTTATGCCAAACATTACAATCCGGCTACAGCCGCAACCGATATGGGTGTTCCATTGCATTTAAATGTTTCTTTAACAGCATCTTTGGCAAGGGCCACGGTGCAAGAGGTATATGACCAGATTTTAAAAGATCTATCGGAAGCTGCCCAGCATCTTCCTGCTACACAACCTTATAATTTCCGTCCAACGAGTGCTTCGGCCTATGCTTTGCTAGCACGTACATATCTTTACCAGGGCAATTATGCAAAGGTTTTGGAGAATGCGAATATGTGTTTAAGTATCAATAATTTTTTGTATGATCTCAACTTAGACCCGTTTGAAGACGATTTCAAGTCATGGGATGACAGGGAGATCCTGCTGCAAAAAGAAAGACCCTCCGGAAGCGCAGGAAATACTTATTATTATTACTATTATCAAACTTCAGATTCACTTAATGTAGAAGGGACTTTCGATGTTAATAATGATTTGCGTTACTCCTTAAAATTTAACGGGTATACTTACAATGAAAATCCAAGAAGATGGAAAGGTGAAACTGCTTATTATGAATGCGTAGGTGTTACTGTACCTGAAGTCTATCTTATGCGTGCCGAAGCCAATGCCCGTTTGAATAGTACAGCCGAGGCCATTGCCGACCTGAATAAATTAAGGATGAATCGTTTTGCGCCGGAAAATTATATTGATTATACGAATAGTTATAGTCAGGCAGAAGTTATTCAATTAGTCATGGATGAACGAAGAAGAGAATTATGGGGGCGTGGTTTACGCTGGTTTGATTTGAAACGCTACAACGCCATTGAGAATGCGAATATTACCATTACAAGGAATTTTTCGGGAGATCAGTTAGCACCCGGCGATGCGCATTGGGTGATGCCCATTGGTGGAAAATACATCGGCCTAAACCCGGAAATAGAGCAAAATGAAGGGTATAACTAAAAACTGTGGAAATGAAACTTGCATTTTTTATTTGAAAAAAGAATTTTATTAAAATTTATAATTTGAAATTATGAAAAAGAGAAAAACTTGGATATATAATCTGCTTCCAACAGTTTTGGGAGCAGGAATATTAATCATGTTGTTTACCTTCAGTGCTTGTGATGACGATAAAACGGTTGAACCGGAACCTACAACTCCACTACTTCCAACCGTAGCAGCAATAACAGCCGACAATGTGCTTAATGTCATACAAACTACAGCTGACTTTGTTGGAACAGTTACGCTAGAGAACGGAGCAGAAGTTGTAAATCGTGGCGTGTGTTGGAGTACAACGAACAATCCAACCATTGATTTGGACACAAAAACAGAGGATGGAACAGGCCCCGGAGAATTCTTCAGTAGAATCACAGGGCTTACTCCCAATACTACATATTATGTCAAAGCTTATGCTACCAATAGCGTAGGAACTGCATACAGCAATGCCATATCGTTTAAGACAAATGATGGAGAACTTGTGACCGACGCTTCCGGTAATGTATACCAAACGGTTACCATAGGGACACAAACCTGGATGGTAGAAAATCTAAAAACTATGAAATATCGTAATGGAGATCCCATTCCAATGGTTACTGATGATGAAGAATGGAAAGCCTTGAGTACAGGGGCTTGCTGCGACTATAAAAACATAGGAGCAAATGGAGATATCTATGGCAAATTATACAATTGGTATGCTGTGGAAGATAGCCGTAACCTGGCTCCGGAAGGATGGCGTGTTGCTACCGATGAGGATTGGACTACCCTTACAGATTATCTTGGGGGAACAAGTATTGCCGGGGCACGATTAAAAGAGAAAGGAGCTTTTCATTGGCCGGGTGTGAATGCTTTCGGTACGAATGAAGTTGGTTTTACAGCCTTACCCGGAGGTTTCCGTACGGGTACTACCGGTTTATTTGTTTTCGTTGTGTTCGAATCAGGCTATTGGTGGACAGCTACAGAGGCTACAGCCTCGAATGGACGGTACCGTACAATTCCATATAATGCGAAGAGTGTTGGCCGCTCTGCGATTACAAAAAGGTCCGGCTATAGTGTTCGTTGTGTGAAAGATACTATGTAAGCTTACATAGATATATGAAGTTGTCCAAAAGGTCAGGGTATGAATATATTCGCAAAATCTTCAAAAGATAAAATGCATACAATTAATCAATTAACAATTCATGCCCTGACTAGAAAATATACTTTAATAATTATTCAAAATATGAAAAAAATAATATTTGCTATTACCGTGCTATTGATTATAGCAGCCTGCCATAAAAGAAATGAATATTCAATTCATATTAATGTAAAAAATGGCCCCGATAGTGTAATGGTACTTAACAATTGGTATACATCAAACGATACGAACCTGATTGTAGATGGGAAATGTGAGTTTGTTGGTGTAATCGATTCTTTTCCAAAACTGGTTTCTTTAGGCTTCCCGTTTCCTTCACAAAGGCGTACTCAATTAATTTTAGAACCGGGAATTATAAATGTAACTTACACGAAGAAGGACGGATTCATAATTGGTGGAACCCCCAATAATACCACCCTCCAAAAACTTAATGAAACTTTAGCTCCATACAATCAAAAAGTCAGGGAAACATGGAAAGACTGGAATATTGCTTATCGAAAAGAGAACAGAAGCAAAGAAGAATGTGAAATTGCATTTGCAAAAGCTGAAGAAGCAAAGAAAATCAGAGCTGAGAAACAAAGGGAATTAATAAAAAATAGCCCAAACTATGCCGGATTCGTTAAGGCACTTCCTTTAGTGAGAAATGAAACCGCAGCCAACCTGAAATCTTTTTTAGATCAGTTTAAAGAGTTTGAAAATGACAGAAGGTATAAAAGTATGAAACGACAATATGGATATGCCTTAAATACAACGGCTGGAGGTCAGGTTCCCGGTTTTACATATCCTGACCCCGAGGGAGATATGATTTCTTTAATTGATTTTAGAGGGAAGTGGGTGTTAATAGATTTTTGGTATTCCAGTTGTCATTGGTGTAGGAAGATGACACCGCATTTAATTAATATTTACAACGAATGGAAAGATCATAAGAATTTTGAAATTGTCAGTATATCTGTTGATAAACCCAAAGACCGGGAAAAATGGATCAAAGCCATTGAAGAAGATAAAGCCCCATGGACCCAGGTCTGGGATAGTACAAAAACATACCCTTTAAAATTTGGTGTAAGTGGTTATCCAACATTATTTCTCGTTGATCCCGAAGGTAAAGGTACCATTAAAATAGTTGGGTACCATGAAGAAGCCAGTTTACGCAGACTTTTTAATGAAGCTATGGATAATGATTATAAATTATAAATTATAAATGTTGAGTACTAGTGTCAAGCCAAGGATGTTCTGTCAAGTACGCCGCCATCTTGTCCACTAGTTAGCCGTCATGCTGAATTTATTTCAGCATCTAAGCCAACTGTTGAAATCCTGAAACACCTGCCCGACGCAGGCGGGAGTTCAGGATAACTTGATAGTCATCATTTCCAGGATGATGATCTCGTTATCACTTAATTTAAAATGCTGGATTCCTAAGAAAAAATTTAAAATAAACAATAAAAAATAAACTATGATTCGAAATACAAAGATTATATTTATAATGGCATTTATGTCATGCCTTAGTGTTTTTGCAGCAGGCCAAAGTATGGAAAAACCATTTCTTCTAAAGTCTGGAAACGAAACTATAGATTGTAGCCCTCCCTATGCTGCTCCGCTATGTATAGATTACGATAATGACGGATTGCAAGATTTGATTGTCGGTACCTTTCGGGGAAAATTCCGATTTTATAAAAATGTTGGAACAAAAGCCAAGCCGGTATATAATGGATTTCAATTATTGCAGGCGAATGGAAAAGATGCCGTCGTCAAAAACTGGTGATGTACGGCTGTCAGCCCACAGTTTGTGGATTTTAACGGTGATGGGAAGATGGATTTACTAGCTGCCGGATTTTCCGGATTTGGTTATATTTTTTATGGAAATGAGGATGGTTCGTTCAATGCCAGTGAACCGATGGTTGATAGTAAAGGTAATAAATTACGATTTGGGCTTTATTGGGATTCTAATGCCCGAAGATGGGTTTATACAGGGAAAGAAGCTGCCAATTTATCCGAATTGACTGCTAAAGAAAAAGCAGACCTTATTGAAATGGATGATAACTGCGTAATCATGAAAGCAATAGATTGGGATGATGATGGTGATATGGATCTGATTTTGAGTGGAAGACGTATTGGAGCAAGGCTTTGTATTAATAAAGGTACTTTGACGAAGCCTGTTTTTGAACCTGAATTCATTGCTATAATTTCTACAAAAGGCCATATGGCCAACTCAATGATAGATTGGGACGGCGATGGATTATTCGATATCTTATCAGGGTCTAAAGATGGCAGTGTTTATTTTTACAGGAATTATGGAAAAACAGGAGCCCCTTTATTTAAAGAACCGGAATGCTTAATTGAAAGTACTTCGCTTATTGCAGGAGAGCATGGAGGAGAATGCGGATTGACATACGTTAGCGCTTCTGATTATAATAATGATGGTAAACTGGATTTAATAATAGGAGCAAAAAATACACTTATGATACCTGCACCTGAATTATCTGAACAGCAGATAGAAAAAAGGGATGCCTTCTTAGAAGAGAAAAAGAAAGTATCTGCAGATTTAAGGACATTTTACGAATCATTTAAAAAGAAATACGGTACATCTAAAACCAAACTGGCAGCAGCCAGAAAAAATAATAAAGAATATCAGAACGTTCTGGAAAAGTACCGGGAAATATTAGGGAAGTTAAGTAAACTAACAGCACAGAAAAAAACACATGGTTTTGTGTTTGTTTCACTAAGAAAATAAAGAAGGATTCTTCGCCTGCGGACTTTAGACAGCCTCTTGGGGACTGAACGGCAAAAAGACTGAAGCATTAACAATCCGGCAATTGAACAATCGAACGGTTATGCAATAATAACAATTGAACAATCAAACAATATTATTTTTCTTTGCGTAACTCCGCGTTGTCTTTGCGGGTCTCCGCGTAATAGCAATTTATTATTACGTTAAGAACCGCAAAAGTTATGCGCTAAGGTTCGCCAGGACTTTTTAGACATATTTATAAAATAAATTATAGACAGATGAAAAAAATTGGATTTATTTCTTTATTTGCACTTTTACCGTTTTGCTTCATCGCTCAGGATAAAGGCAAACCTTATAAAGTGCTTGTAAAAAACCTTCAGGGGACTTATGAAGGAAAATCTAAAAGAGGCCTGGCTCATGGAAAAGGCACAGCAGCGGGAGTTGATGCCTACAAGGGGACATTTTATAAGGGATTTCCTCACGGAAAGGGAACCTATATCTGGCTGAACGGTGATTACTATATCGGAAATTGGAAACATGGGAAACGATCGGGAATGGGAAAATTTGTTTCTATGATAGATAGTGTTGAGACTGTTTTAGACGGATATTGGGAAGATGATCAATATGTTGCTAAAACAAAACCTGTAGATTTTAAGTACAGGACGCTTGCCGGGCCAAAAATCCGGTTGAGCTATCTTCAGTCAAATAAAAAAGGAAATACCATTGAAATATCTATTCGAAGAAATGGAGATGAGGTGAATGATAGCGATTTTGTCAATTCCAGATTTATTTCAAATACAGTTACGACTCAATCTTCCGGATCAACATCTGAATTTATTATTAAAAATGCAGTATTCCCTTTTAAGGCTGAATTATGGTTTACTATTTTAGAAGAAAATATACATTCCAATGTAACGGAAGTTCGATATGGTATTGAGATTGAAGTTTTTCGAAAGGGTGATGCGATTATTTACATTGATCTTTAATAATTTTGGGGTGACGCCCCGAGGGGCGTCACCCCTTGAAATTTTAAAAATATAAATACAGTCACCCATTTTAGGGTAATAATTGTCTTATATGCAAAAGTAAGGTTCTTACATTTTTTTGCGTCATTTTACATAAAGGACCCATTTTATTATTTTTGCAAAATGCTTGAAGCATTTAAGTCATACATAGAAAGTAAACAATTATTCTCAGGCCATGACCGCATTTTACTTGCTGTCAGTGGTGGTATCGATTCGGTAGTTATGACTGACCTGTTCCATAAAGCCGGTTATGACTTTGGAATTGCCCATGTAAATTTCAAATTAAGAGGTGAAGAATCTGATGTTGATCAAAAGTTCGTCGAAGCATTGGCTAATACCTATAATGTTTCTTTTTATGTTAGTGTTTATGATACTAAAACCTATGCAAAAGAACATCACCTTTCAACTCAGATGGCGGCAAGAGAGTTAAGGTATCGGTTCTTTCAAAATATCTGTGAAAAACACCAATATAATTACATTGCTACTGCTCATCATAAAAATGATCAGTTTGAAACATTTTTTATTAATCTTCTAAGAGGTACCGGGATAAGCGGCTTAAGAGGAATCAAAGCGAAACAAAATAACATCATTCGTCCATTACTTTTTGCAGATAGAAAAACAATTGAACAATTTCAACAATCTGAACAATTGAAATTCAGAGAAGATTCTTCCAATGCCTCCGATAAATATCTTAGAAATAAAATCAGACATCAACTTGCTCCGGTTTTAAAGGATATTGATCCAAAATACCTGGATACCATTAATGCAAATATGTTGAGGTTTGGAGAATCTGAAGAAATTTATAAGCAACATATAACTGAACTTAGGTCAGAGTTATTTGAAAAACGCAAACATTATATCTATATAAGTATAGATAAATTGAAGTCTTTCAATCCAAGAGTAACTTATACATATGAGCTTATAAAAAACTGGAATTTTTCTTTTGCTATCGCTGAAGATATTGTGAGATCATTAGATCATGAGACCGGGAAGATATTTACTTCTGAAACACATGAGCTTTTAAAGGATAGAGATCATCTAATTATTCGTAAAAAAGAGTATAAAAGTTTTACGCCTGTTTTAATTAATGAAGATGATTTGTCAGTCAATAATGGCATAAATTTGAAATTAGAACATATTCTCAGAAATGATGAGTTTCAGGTTTCAAAAGAAAATCATATTATAGAATTGGATAAAAATAAGCTTTCTTTTCCTTTAACCATAAGGAAATGGGAGCAGGGCGACTATTTTTATCCTTTGGGAAGTAAGTTCAAAAAAAAACTCAGTGACTATTTTATTGACCAAAAATTTAGTTTGTTTGAGAAAGAAGATGTATTTTTGCTGTGTACTGGCACAGATATTGTATGGATCATAGAGCATCAGATCGATGATCATTTTAAGGTTACCCCCCAAACAAAAGAAATTTTACGAATTGAACGACAATCGAGCTCTTTGATTTAAGGGTGTCGATTTTTTATATATAAGAAACATAAAACTATTATATACAAATAAAAACAAATAAGATGAAATCGGTAAAATTATTATTAATTGCAGCTGTTTTGATGATAGGTGTGAACGGGTTTGGACAAATTATGCAACCTGTAAAATGGAAGTTTAGTAAGAAAGATCTAGGAAACAATGAGTATGAGCTTATTTTTAAAGCTACAATTGATGATCATTGGCATGTGTATTCTCAGGATATTGAAATGCAGCCTCCTGCAACATTATTCACTTTTACGAAAAATGATAATGTTGAATTAATCGGAAAGGTAAAAGAAAAAAGTAAAGCGATTGAAATGTTCGATAAAAACTTTGGAATCAATGTTAAATATTATGAGCATGAAGCTGTATTTGTTCAAAAAGTTAAGGTGAAATCCAAGGACCCTGTAACTTTTGAAGGTTATTTTGAATATATGACTTGTGATGATAGCCAATGTATGCCTCCAACAGAAGAAGAATTTACTTTTAAATTTAACAAGCCAAAAAAATAATTCAAAAGATCCCATGATAAACTTTAAATAACTTAAAAGCTATACAATGAAAATTTTAAAGAGCCTTGCTGTAAGTTTAATCTTACTGCTAAGCACTGCAGGTTTTGCTCAAATAGAGGAGCCTGTAAAATGGAAATTCAGTACAAAAGATTTGGGGAATAATGAATATGAATTGGTTTTTACGGCAACAATTGAAGGCCAATGGCATCTTTATTCCCAGGATAATAACCCGGATGATGGACCGGTTCCTACAACTTTTATATTTGAAGAAAATGCAAACGTAACATTTATCGGTAAAGTTGTTGAGAAAACCGAATCTATCGAAAAAATGGATAAGAACTTCGGTGTTATGGTTAAATATTTTGAGCATAAAGCTGAATTTGTTCAAAAAGTAAAAGTAAATGGCAAAACTAAAATTACAGGTTATTTAAATTTTATGACTTGTGATGACTCAAGATGTTTACCTCCAACGGATGTTGATTTCGAATTTGAAGTTGGAAGTGGTGAAGCAAAATCTGTCATTACTAAAAGCGAAGATCTTACTCCTGCTCAAAAAGTAAAAGAGAATAATACGGAAGTAAAATCTTCTACTGATGCTTTAAAAGATGTAAACTATATCAGTATTTTCTTCATAGCATTTCTTGCCGGATTAGCAGCTCTTTTAACTCCTTGTGTATTCCCAATGATTCCGATGACTGTTAGTTTCTTTACTAAACAAAGTAAAACCAGGGCAAAAGGGATCCGTAATGGAATTTGGTTTGGAATTTCTATTATAGTAATTTATGTATTCTTAGGAGTTGTGGTTTCTGCAATTTTTGGCCCTGAAAGTTTAAATAAATTATCTACTGAACCTTGGTTTAATGTTGCATTTGGAGTACTTCTTTTGATTTTTGCTTTCTCATTTTTTGGAGCATTTGATATTGTTCTTCCCAGTAAATGGGTAAACTCAGTAGATGCAAAAGCTGATAAAGGCGGATTAATTGGGATCTTCTTTATGGCATTTGCTTTAGCGCTTGTGTCATTCTCTTGTACCGGGCCTATCGTTGGAGCTGTAATTGTTCAGGCAGCAACAGAAGGAGGAATCGGGCCTATCGTTGGCATGTTGGGATTTTCTTTAGCATTGGCTATTCCATTTGCTTTTTTTGCTGCATTCCCAGGTTATCTTAATTCATTGCCACAATCAGGTGGTTGGTTGAACTCAGTAAAAGTTGTATTGGCATTTATTGAGTTGGCAATGGCATTCAAATTCTTCTCTATGGCGGAAATGGTTCTTGACCTTCGCTGGTTTGAGAGAGAATTATTTATTGCGATCTGGGTAGTCATTGCCTTTGCGCTTGGATTATATTTGTGGGGCAAATTACGTTTCCCGCATGATTCGCCAATGGAATACATTCCGGTATCAAGATTTATGCTCGGTTTTGTATCTATGTCATTTGCCTTATATATGCTTCCTGGTTTATGGGGTGCTCCTGTAAAACTAATCTCAGGCTTCCCACCTCCTGCAAACTATGCTGAATCTCCGGAAGGTGTTGGACGAAGAAACACAGTTGTATATAGTGGTGGTGGCAATACACATGGACAAGTTGGCCATCCCAAAATGCATGCAGGGCCTCATGGTATCATGTTATTTGAAAATGATTATGAATCGGCATTGGATCATGCAAGAAAAGTAAAAAAACCTCTTGTTGTTGACTTTACAGGAAAAGCATGTACTAACTGTCGTAAAATGGAAGATAATGTCTGGATCCATCCTGAAGTGAAGAAAATATTCAATGAAGATGTTGTTGTAGTTTCTCTTTATGTGGATCTTAGAACAAAACTTCCTGAAGAAGAACAGTATATTTCAGAATATAATGGTAAGAAAGTAAGAACTTTGGGACAAAAGTATACTGACTTACAAATCATGAAATACCAACGTAATACCCAACCTTTCTATGTGATTTTGGATGAAAACGAAAAAATGGTCAACCCGGGAATTCCATATGAACCGAGTGCGGAGAAATTCCTTGAATGGTTAAAAGAAGGTGTTACGAATTATAAAAAATAAATTATAGCGCATTTAATATCTTATTGACTATAACTGTAAAAGCCTCTCGTCAGCTTATCCGGCGGGAGGCTTTTTTTAAGCTCCGACTCCCGATGAAATCGGGAAAAGGAGAGTGTTTATCAAATCCGTGAGTTTTTTATATTTACACAAGGTTTTTGCTACTGTCTTTTAAAAGGCTTCCAGTAAATCTTTCCATCTCTTTGGTGCATCCGGAATTTCATTTGTAGATATTAATATAATATTTACATCCACCATGCACAGTAAAGAATAAACGTTTTTTGTTTTTCTTATACCATTTTTTCCATTCTTTATAAGTGCTAAATGACTCCTGAGTATATCTCTTAAGAAGTACCAGGGCTGTTTCATTTCCATTCTTCAATTCATTCAAGCAATAAGGAAGAAAATCTTCATCATAAAAACTCTTGCCAAGTTTCTTGGCCTCCTCATCCACAATAAAATTCCTAGGCTTTTTACGATCTGCTCTCATATAAGGCAGGTTTTCTATATAAAATGCTTTATATTTTGGAAAATCCAATCCGAATTTAGGATATAATTGATTCTCTCTTCTGGCCATCAATTCTTCCAAAGTAGGAGCATTTTTTGCCCGTTTTCCAGTATATAAAGCAGCATATTCTTTCCACTCCTTCACATAATCCTTATTTTCAATACCGTCAACCCATTCTTTCTGCCACATAACTCCTGCTATTTTGGGAGAAAGAGGTTTTTGTCCTTTGAATTTAGCGATATAGTGAATCGCATTTAAGAAAACGAGTTTCCCCTGCTCTGTCATGTGCTTTGGTCCACCAGCATATCCCCAATGGAACCAGTTGCCATGACGTCCCAAAGCAACTTGTCCGGGTTTTTTAGTATGGTTTCCTTCAGAAATAAATTCTGCATCCGGAGCATCTGTAAAGCCATTTCCCCTGCTAACCAAGCCAGGTTCTAATACAGAACCTTTCATATAACCCATTGTTTGAACTTCCCAAACTTTAATGGTTTTGCCAAATTTACCTTCACCATATTTTAGAAAATTATCAAAGGTTTCCACTTCTTTCCATTCTAACTTCACTTTATTAGGAACATTGAAAATTTCATGCTTCTCATTTGTAAGTAATCCATACTTACCAAGACAAAGTCAGCACCAATCGAATTTAGTTTTTAAGGACTCTCCTAAATTTCTACTCTGTTGAGAAATTGATAAAGTTGCAGAGGAATAACCTTCAGTAAGGAACTCTGCAGGTTCATAAATATATGTACCATCAGGCTTTCGATCTCTAACAGCTTCTTTAATAGGTTTTGGTCTGCCATCAAAAACGGTTACATCATAATTATCAGACATGCTTTGTTTATAGTCAGTACTATGTACCATACCCACTTTTTCAAAGTGTTTGTTTAAGAATTGTTTAAAGTCAGCCCAGCGTAATAATTTTTCTGCTTTGATTTCTTTAGAACCATATCCTTTAATAGGTCCATCTTGTTTGTCTGGGTTTATACCCACATAAAGTACACTCAATTTACTTTTTTCAGCATGAGCTGAGAAAGTGAAAAGTGTAACAATTGCGATTAATAATAATTTTCTCATTGTTCAATTGTTTTATTGTTCAGGCTTCAGGCTATAGGCTCCATGCTTGGAACTTGCTGCTTGTAGCCTAAAGCTTTAATAATTTTTGCAAGCTTACAAAAACATAAGCATGTGATTCGTATTTAGGATCAAATTTAGAAATAAAATTATACAATTTTTGATTCCCTATAAAGTCTCCTGTGATCAGATCATCCAATCCATCTTTGTCCAGATCATAAATTGTTGGGCCAATAAAGCTGGCTTATTATCATCAATGGGTTTTCCATTGGATTCAATTAGAGTCAGCTCTCCAAGAACTATTTTCTTTTTCTTTGAGAACATGCAATAAGATCTAAAGCTATTGCTAATGCCAAAATTGTTTTTTTCATTCCTTTATTGTGTTATGTTGCTAGTTACTAGTTATGAATCAACAACCAGCAACCAGCAACCAGTAACTAGTAACCAGTAACTAGCAACCAGTAACTAGCAACCAGAAATTATTTATTCGTATTAATATAGTATTTATATCCACCATTAGCTGTAAAAAACAGTCTTTTCTTATTTTTTTTATACCATTTGTTCCATTCTTTATAAGTCTCAAATGTTTCAAATGTGTAGCGTTTAAGTAGGGTTAGGGCATCCTCTTTTTTATTGTCATCTTTTAAAGCTTTGATGCAGAATGGAAGGAAATCTTTATCCCACACACTTTTTTTCAATCTTTTTGCTTCTTCATCTACAATTTTAGCAAAGCTTCCCAGTCTTTTAGGGTCAGCTCTGAAGTATGGAAGATTTTCCTTATAGTAAGCATTATACTTCGACCCATCTGTACCAAATAAAGGAAATAAATCTCTTTCCTGTCTTTTCATATAATCCTCAAAACTGGGTTTATCAAAATATTTTGGCGGATCTATAAACATTCTCTCCTGTTCATCCAATTTTTCACCTCTTTCCTTTTTTGCTTTAGCTTTTTCATGTCTGCCTTTAAACTTAGCATTGGCTTTATCTATAAATTCGTTATACTCTGCCCAGGCCAGTTTATAATCTTTTGTAGCTTTCTGTTTATCTAAGCCACCCAATGACCAAATACCAGGACTTACTTTTGGTGATAAAGGCTTTTGCCCTTTAAATTTAGCGATGTAGTGAATAGAATTTAAGAAGACTTTCTTTCCTTGTTCAGTCATGTGTTTTGGAGTTCCACTATATCCCCAATGGAAAAAATTTCCATGACGACCTAAAGCAACTTGTCCGGGGTTTTTTGTATGATCTCCCTCAGAAATAAATTCAGCATCCGGTGAATCTTCAAACATCCGTCCCCTGCTCACTAAGCCCGGACCTAAAGGAGAACCTTTTTCATAACCATACTTTTGTACTTCCCAGGCCATGATGGTTTTCTCAAAACCTTCACCCATTCTGACTAATCCATCAGGAGTATCAATTTCTTTCCATTCTAAATTAACTCTATAAGGAGCTTTAAAAACCTCATGTTCTTTCTTTGTAAGTAATCCATACTTACCAAGGCAAAGTCAGCAGTAGTCAAATTTATTTTTATACCCCTCTCCTATCTGAGAACTATTTAGAGCAATGGTAATACAGGCTGCAGAAAAATCTCTCGATAAATATTCGGCAGGATGATAATAATATGAACCGTCTTCCTTTTGACCACGTTCTGCTTTTTTCAATTTATTAGGTACAGCATCAAATATAGTTACATCATAACTATCAGACATGGGCTCTTTATACTCTGTATTATGAACCATGCCAACATTATTAAAATGCTTATTTAAAAATTGTTCGAACTCAGCCCATCTGAGCCTTTTTTCAGCATTGACTTTTTCATTACTCCAATATCTGGATCTGATTTCTTCCGGATGTTTCTCCGGATTGATACCTACGTATAGTATGCTTAGGTCACTCTTTTGTGCAAAAATTGGTAGCACCAAGAGAATAGTTAATAAGGTTAAAATTATTTTTTTCATATTATGATTAGTTATATGTTGCTGGTTACTGGTTGCTGGTTACTGGTTGCTGGTTCGGAACTAGAAACTAGCAACCAGTAACCAGCAACTATATAAAAATATTAATATGTATTCTGTTTAATAGCTCCTTCCGAAGAAATAATCTCGGTATTTGGAATTGGGAATGCAAATTTTCTCGAGTTTTTTTCCAAGGTATATGTAACCAGAGGTTCCCCTCCTAATACTGCATTTGCATTATATGGATAGAACATACGAGTCATAACAACATCATCAGCAGAATTGGTATTGTTATTAAATCTTCTAATATCAAACCATCTGGTAGTAAATGGAAGTTCTCTTCGCCTTTCCTCCAAAACTTTAGTTAAGGCTTCATCTTGAGAAGTTGCACTAAGGTTAATAACTTCAGTTGGTGCAGCTGCATCCATTCTAACAGCTCTCAATGTATTTACTGTTGTTAATCCTTCATTAAATGATCCCTGACGCACCTGACATTCTGCTTTGGTTAAAATCATCTCCGGAACACTTGGCCCATTTAAAATTTTATCTTTAAAGAAGAAAATGTATCCAGCATATTCATATGGAGGATCAACCAAACCTCTGGAATAGGAATAATTATCAACGATATGATATTTATATCTCAAATCATAATCCTGATCGTAAAGTGACAATAAATCTTGTGAAGGAATGTACCACCACCAGATATTATTCAAATAACGATAGTAATAGGACTCTCCCCACTCCATCATATCTGTCGGATCGATCTGAGAATCATGCGTATAAGGAAATTTTATTTCCACATTAACAGGATCACCGCCTACAGGGAAAATTGTTTCTTCAGTAATAATATCTGAAAAACGCATTTGTGTGTTATAATCTCTTAAATAATTATGTTCAGCAAGTGCTTTATCAGCATATTCTTCAGCTTTAGCATAATCATTCATCATAAGATAATATCTGGCAGCAAATCCAAAAACAGCTGCTTTATTAGCTCTCCATGTTCTATCCTTATCATTAGCACGGCCTAATCCTACATTAAGGTTTAATGCTTCATCCAGATCAGCTTTAATAAAGTTCCAGGTTTCTTCAAGACTCACTCTTTCTGCAGGTTCTTCAAAGCTTGTAGATTGTTTAATTGGTAATCCCAGTTCTGATTTGTTTGCATCAGTATAAGGTAAACAGTAAGTATTGGCTAATTTAAAATAACTGTATGCCCTGATAAAATGAGCTTCTGCTTTTAATAATGCTTTTTCAGTTTCAGTACCTTCAACTTTATCAAGATTAATTAATATAAGATTAGCAGTGAATATCTTTTTCCATTCACCAGGCCAGTAATGTCTGTCGTAATTGGGGGTATACTCAACATCCCAGGTTGCAAACATTGCAGCTTCAGCACCATAAACACTGTTTTTGGCATCATACAGATTTGGATCTAGAGCATAATCATCGGTACCAAAAATAATTTCGTGATTATTTTCAGCACCAAAACTACCATAACTATTCAAAAGATTATCCAGATGTTCAGTAGTAGAAACAACTAAAGAAGAATTCTTTGAAGGTTTCACATCAAGATATTTGTCGCAAGATGTAATAGCTACTATTACCATCAGGCTAAATATATATTTTAATACTTTCATTGTCTTCAAAATTATAAGTTAAACTTAAGTCCAAACGTATAAGTCGTTTGAGGTTTTAGTGTTCCTCTTGGATATTCAGGATCTTCACCATATTCATTGAATAAGATAGTTCCCAGGTTATTTAACTGTGCATATAGGCTAGCAGATTTAAATCCAATCTTTTTAAGAATATTAGCAGGAACACGATAGTTTATATTTAACTCCTGGAATCTGATATGAGAAGCACTTGCAGTCAAATAATCCAGGTATGGATGGAAACGATCCCAGAAATAATATCTAAATTCCTGTTCCGGTATTGGAACCACTTGAGATGGATCAGAAGCTAATACTTCAGCATAAGAACTATTTACAAACGTATTTCCACCTGTCATAGCAGGATAGTTAAATCCTTGTCTTCTGAAAACATGGCCAAATTTTGCAGTAATAATAAATGAAACATCAAAATCATAGATTTTAAATGAACTTGAAAGTCCCATTGTAACAGGAGCAACCAAAGTACCTTCGTTCGACATATATTCGGTAGCTTCACCTGTTGGCCAGCTTAAGAAAGTATAGTGAGCATCATCAATGCCATAAAATCCGGGTTGGATATTCGGACTTGTTTCGGAGCCAATATTTTTCACACCTGCATAACGTAAAGACCACATTGAGCTAGCATTATGTCCTTCAACGAATGATCTGGTTCCGCCCCATAAATCCCACATGGCATAACCTGCCTTAAATAACTTAGTAATACGGTTCTTGTTATAGGCAAAGTTCATACTACCTCTCCATACAATATCATCACCCACAATATTTGCACTGGAACCTAATTTAATTTCAATACCCTTATTCACCATCTCTCCATTATTGAACTTTTGAGATTCTGTACCGTTAATAGCAGGGATTGATTGTTGAATAATTAAATCAGTTCCTTTTTTATGATAAAGGTCGATAGAACCATTTAATTTCCCCTGGAATAAAGAGAAATCAAATCCTAAGTTTATAGATCTTGTTTTCTCCCATCTCAATGAAGGATTACCAAAACTGGATATTGAAGCAGTATACTCATGTGTATACGGATTAATATTACTTGCTACATTAATCAATGGTAAGAAAGATGTGGAACGATCAACATTACCATTAAAACCATAAGTAAATCTTGCATTTAAACGATCAACCCATTCTACATTACTCATGAAATCTTCTTTTGCCATTTGCCAACCTAAACTAGCAGACCAAAAAGGAGAATAACGATAAGAAGGATCATCTGTAATTAAGTTAGAAGCATCAATTCTGAAACTACCTGATACAGTATATTTATCTAAATAGGTATACGCACCATTTCCATATAATGAGAACAAACGTTCTGTATCATAAGTAAATGAACTGGTAGGTTCAAGATTAGCACTAAAGAAAAATCTTGCATATGATAATGGATATCCATTCCACATAGAAGCATCATCAATTGGGTTTAATAATTTCCCAGAGGTCAATTTTTCATCATCATAACCAAATACATCTGGATAAACAGTTCCTTCGGCGACCCTGCTAGAGATTTCTGACCCTACAACAATATTTACTTCATGGTCAGCAGCAAATTTTCTATTAAAATCAATTTGATTTCTAAAATTATATGCTCTTACTTCCATCTTATTTTGTCGTAAATAACCACCTAAAGGTAAATTTTGTGTTGGAGGTACATCTGGGGACCCAAAAAATCCAAGCCATTCTGAAGTTTGATTCACAAGATTTCTGGCAGCATATGATTCTTCACTATAATAGCTATTATTTGATGTAGTAAATAATTCGTATTGAATCTTCGTTGAATACTTCAGGCCTTTCATAATTTTGAAGTTCAATCCTGCCTGGATTCTTGTATTTAACTGCTTCGTTCTAATATCTCTGCTATTAATTTCCTGTATTGGGTTATAAGACCAATCAGAATATGGGAAAAGCTCTTTTGGAATAAATGCATCAAGATTAGGAACATAATATTTAAGATAAGTCATATCCGCAAGGCTACCATCTTCATTTACCAACATATCAAACGGAGCTAAGCTGGCTAAACTTTCAGCACCCCAGGAATTTAGTTCAAGGCCATTACGTGTTCTTTCGTTATACTGAAGCATCCCGGAGAATTCAAAATCCATCCAATCAGTCACATTCACTCTGTTTCTGTAGTTCACTAAATACTTTGTATTTTCGTTTCCTTTGAAGAATTCATTTCTATCTTCCCACATTAAGGATAAAGAATTTACCATATTATCGTTACCGCCAGAAATATTCACATTGTGCTGTTGGGTCATTGGTGTATTTAATAAATATTTTCTGATTTGATCTTTATTATCTAAACCTTTTAGTTTATTTAAGATAGCATCTCTTTCAGCTTCTGTAATTCTGCCTAATCGGGCTTCATTCATAGCAACTACAGCTTGTGATCTTGTACCGATCACACTATTAATAGATGCAGAAGGATATCCCCATGGACCGCCAAAGAACTGAGAATCAAAACCATTTTGTTCATAATTAATTACTTCCTCACTCGTTGCCCAAGGAGTTACATATCCTAAGTCCAACTTAGAAGACATTTTTATAAATGATGAAACAGAAATCTTTGTTTGTCCTTTTTTCGCTTTTTTAGTAGTAATTACGATAACACCATTTGCAGATTTGGCACCCCAGATAGAAGCTGCTGCTGCATCTTTAAGTACTGTAATACTTTCAACATCATTAGGGTTGATGCTTGAAAAATTGCCTTCAATCGCAAATCCATCCACAACGATTAATGGTTGAGCATCTGCAAATAAACTTGTTTTACCACGAATTTCGAATTCTACATTACCCTCAGCATCAATAGTACTATTTAAACCAGCAACCATACCAACCAAACGTTCTGAAATACTAGAGGCCGGTTTTTCAATTTGTTCTGTACTGATTTTAGCAAAAGATCCTGTTGCTCTTTCTTTAGAAATTGTTTGATAACCTGTGATTACAACTTCACTTAAACTTTCAGCAGATTCTTCTAAAACGATATTTAAAATAGTTTTATTCCCAACTTCAACTATTTGAGTGGTAAAACCAATAAAGCTTATTTTAATTTTAGAAGCAGGCCCGGCTACGGATAATTTATAATTACCATTTGCATCGGTAACAACTCCATTCATCGTTCCTTCTTCCAATATAGTTGCTCCTGGTAATGGATTTCCTTCAGAGTCTGTTACTTTACCGGAAACTTCAACAGCAGCTTGTTCATCGGTCTCTTCAACTTTTGCAGGATGAATAATGATAAAATCTTTTTCAATAAGATATTCTAATTCACTTCCTTCTAAACATTCGGAAAGAATCGTATGAATATCTACTTCTTCAAAAGCAATAGTCACAGCTTTCAAATTTTCAATGTCATCACTTTGATAAATAAACCTAAAACTACTTTTGCTTTCAATTTCTTTAAATACTTTCTCCACGCTAACACCTGAAAGCTTTAAGGTAAACATTGCTTTCTGTGACAGTCCGGCTTGCACATTACTTACCAAAAGTACGATTGTCAAAATCAATGATAACTTCATAATCATTAAGATTTTTTGCTTCTTCCGCGCATAGCGAAAGGCATCATGTAAGTTTTTTTTCATAAATTTGAATGTTTGTTATTAAATGTCCCGACTTCAGTCGGGATTAACTGCATAAAGGGGATTGGGTCCAAGCAATCCCTTTTATATTTTCTACATATCTTTCACACGTATTGTATTTCCTTTGTATTCAAAATATACACGTTCTGTTTTTTCCAATAAATCCAGTATAAATATTACGCCTTTGTCAATGTCTACATTTGCACGAAACTTTTTTTGCATAATATTTTTATTTTGATATTCCACATTGAAATCATACCATCTGTTAAGATGTTTGAATATTTCTTCAAGGCTTTTTGATTTAAAAATAAACTTTCGCTTAGTCCAGGCAAGAGCAGCTTCCATATCAGCATTTTGAACATTTATTCTATGATTTACACTTTTTAATGTTGCTTGCTGGCCGGGTTCTAATTCAATTTCAGAATCAGGATTGAATTTATGTTTCAGGCTCACACTACCTTCAACCAAAGTAGTCACATCAGCTCCATCATCTCCATAAGCACGTACATTAAAAGAAGTCCCTAACACTTTAATTTCACTTCCACGGGCAGTGTTTACAATAAATGGTTTATTCTTATTTTCAGCAACATTAAAATAAGCTTCACCTTTAAGAACCTCAACTCTTCTCTCATGTCCAATAAAATCAACCGGGTACTTAATTTTCGACTCTGCATTTACCAATACCTGAGTACCATCTGATAATATCAAACTGCGATTTTGACCTTTAGGAACGATTAAAGTATGATACTCAATCTCTGTTTTATTGGTTAGAATTCTCACTTGTTTAGCATATACAAGTTTTTTTCCGATCTGATTTATTTTTGCTGACTTATTTCGGATGGTAATATTTTCTCCATCAAGATCATAAGTATTGCCCTGTTCTGTAATAATTTGAGCTTTATTCCCAATTGGAATTGCTTTAAGTGCAAATTCCTCTTTAGTATCATTAAAATCGGATTGGGTAGTAAAGATCAGATAGGTTGCAATCAAACATGGAATAATAATAGCAGCAGCTATTTTTGAAAAATAAAAAAAACGTTTTCTAAAATTTGATTGCCTGATCTTGCCTATTTGATGGTTCCATTTTTCATCAAGATTAATAGACCGATGACGTTGTATTTGTTTTTCTAAATAATCTTCCTGTTTTAGCTTATTAAAAAGATTATTTAATTCAATATCATTATCCAGAAGTTTGTCAACTTCTGTTTTTTCAGTTTCGCTCAGTTCATCTTTTAAGTACCTGACTAACTGCTGACTAATATTGATATTATCTTCAATTTTTCTCATTTATATGGTACATTGGTTGAGTGTATACAACATAATGTGTCCTGACTCAACAAATAGGGTGAACGGAAATCAAAAATTCTTTAAATACTATTTTTTAAAACAAGTATTTTGA
Organism: Bacteroidales bacterium; assembly: GCA_028280405.1. Taxonomy (GTDB): domain Bacteria; phylum Bacteroidota; class Bacteroidia; order Bacteroidales. Next base: position 32,464 of record JANQLW010000028.1, on the reverse strand, counting down.
TTGAGCGATGTAGAGATTGAGTTTTACAGAAAGGAATCAAACTTGATTAAAAAAATAATATACAGGCTATTCTTCAAAGTTTCACGAAGAAACTGCTTTGCTTTCTGTTTATGGGTTTTCACTGTATTAATACTAATGTTCAATTTATTAGCAATTTCTTCCTGAGAAAATCCGTCTACATACATTTGGAAAACCTTTTTTCGTTGTTCCGGCATGGAATCGATATGTTTATTGATTTCTCTTACCATTTCCTCTTCAATCATAATAATGGAGTCATCAATAAAATTGTTGTTTTCTGATATTTTTTTATCAGCGTATTCTCTTTTTACTTTTTCATGCCGAATATGGTTCATGCATTTAAAACGGATGGAAGTATATAGATAATTGGCAATTTTTTCAATATAGACCTCATTTTTCTTTTTCCAGAGGTCTAAAAATATTTCCTGAACGAAATCTTCTGCTAACTGTTCATCATGAATAATCCTTAAAGCGTAGTAATAAAGGGAAGGAAAGTATTCGGTGAAGATACTCCGATAATGCGCTTCATCTTTAATCTTAAAATAAGTATATTTCCTAGACATGATTTTGAAGGCAAAGATATAAAAATGTAAAGGACACTCACAATTATAAAAAGGGATAAAGCCAAAGTTGACCTTACCCCTTTAAACAATTAAGTGTAAGAATTATTCTCTGAGATTCTGTTTTATCTGGCCATTGGAAGTATCAATTACATCTCTGCCAATTGGGACAGCCCAATTAAGTCCATTTGGAGCAAATGTAACAGAAACCCTGCTTAGAGAAATACCTGCATTATCGTGTGCATTTTATTTAACTTTAAATATACTTTTAAAAAGTAATTTTGAATTCCTTTATTTTCTATGATAGATGGGAACTGATCCTCTTTATCGTTTATTTTCCTAAAAAGCTCTCCAATAATTTCAATTGTTCTTCTAATTTTTTTCTGTGATCCATATCCTGTTCAAGACTAACTGCTAATTTCAAATCATCTATGCCTTCTGTTCTTTCTAAATAAACGATTAGTTCTGCAGCTTTGAGGCGTACTTCAAAATGATGATCTCTTAGCATTGGAATAATGTGACGCGCGATTACCGGACGTGCTTTCATATCAACAAGATCCTGCATAGCCTTTAGTTTTTCTTCTTTTGATTTGAATAAATCGAGATAATATTCATCCCTTACCTTCAATAATTCGTTTGTAAACAATACTTCCTTATTGTGTAATTCCGGCCGTACAACTTTATCACTATATGAAATCAGCTCTTTGCCGGCTAAATAGCGTACCAGCCGTGGAATCATCCATCTCATACCTGGTGTACCTTCAGGATGTCCAACAACGGAGGCTGTCTTCCCTTTTCCCACATCAGTAATGATGATAAACGGACGGTTCATGGTCATACCTGCAGGGCTACCTGCTACGGTATGAACATCACTTAACATTGTAGCCAATTCTTTATATTTATACGTTGAAACATTCTCCGGAATTAATACAGGCCCCTCAAAATATTGACAATAATTAATTGTACGGCCCTGAAGCTCGGGAAATATCTTTTTGCCGGCCTCTGTTAAGGAAAATTTCACCATACCATGCCCTCTATGATCATGTTCAAGATCTATAGCTTCAGCTCCGCTAAGCCCCAAACCCGGATAATCAGGTGTTTTAGTAAGTGCATATGCTCCTGCACATATGCCTACAACTCCTTTGCCTTTCTTTGTTATCAACTCAATGATTTTCTGTTGTCCTTGTGCCCCTAAATTTCCGGTATGCAAACGGCCGCTACCTCCGGGAAAAAGAAATACATCTACATCATCAGCTGCACCTGATAAAATATCATTAGCTGATATTACCCTTGGAGAAATATCTTTGTCTATTTTTAATGCTTCTATAGCATCTATTATGCAAATAGTATTTGCTCCATTATATCCAAAAACACCTACTGTAAGTGTTGCATTTTCTTTATCGGCTTTTATATCGTTGCAAGCACCACAAATAAAAAGCAGAATAAAGAAGAAATATTTTTTATATCTCATAATTTAAAATGATTTAAGCAAGAAAATAAATTTATAATTTTTTTTCCAATTATCGGGCTAATAAGTTCATTCTTCTGATATTATTATTCTAATTGAATAATTTCCCTTTTGATAAGCACCGGTTTCTTTTTAGCATCATCCGTAATCCTTTCTACCCGAAGAACCCCTACTGCTTTTCGATCATCTGAAGACTTTTCATTTAACCAAAGATGGGCATTGATGGGCCAGCTTTCCCCCATTTTTCGTTCTTTAATAATATCCGAAGTACTAACAAAACCGTATTTAGGATGTTGTATAATATCTGAATACGTGTATTCTATGTTTCCTTGAGGGATTAAAAATCCATCTATAATAATTTTCCAACTACCAGGTGTTGGATTATCAATGGAAATTGCTTCACTACCGGAATAGGATTTCCCAAAACCTGAATAATCATAACCAGCATAATACTTTCCTGTCAAAGCATCTCTACCTCCCGGATCCAGCACTAAAACATCTAAATCTGCATCAGTATCAATATTGATATTAAGGTCAACAAGTAAAGCTGTTGTGCCTGTATCAATTTTAACTTCATAAATATGTAGCTCATTTTCAGCAATCTTTTTTTTCACTTTCCGTTGGACTCCAATAGCTGATCCGTAAACTTTACCTTTAAAAGCAGAGGATTTATTGACATATTTAAATAAATCACTTCCCTGTTTTTTATCCTTAAAGTCAAGTGTATTTTTACCAAATGAAGTATTATAAATATTAAATTTGGTAGTAACAGAAACATCAGGTAATGAGTCACCCAAACTTTCTAAAAAGTCTGCATAACCATTGGGATAAGGAAATTCTTTTATGACCACTTCCCAATTTCCAGGAATAGGATGAGATAAATTGACTCTTTTATAATCCGAATAACCATAAATCATTGTCCAACTATTATGTATAAAGCTTTTATCAGGAGGATGTAAAGTCAATACCAACTCCTTATTGGTAGACTGTATCTCTGCGCTCAGATGCTCAGTTCCTTCCGGAATGTTAATAAAATAATTTAATCTGCCATTTGGCCTTCGAAGCATTTCTTTTTTTACAATAGCGTAATTATCAGAACGCTGAAATTTTTCAGGTACTACAATCGTAGCCATCAACTTACATTCCTGTCCTGGGTAATCAGGATGATCCAAAATCAATAAGGCACTATGAACTCCATAGTCTTTTGCTGTAATTTGAACAGGATAAGAAACAGCTTTATTTAAGGGCAGTACTATTTTCTCTTTACCAGTAAATGTAGAATCATTGTTACCCTGCCAGATGATATTAAATGATATAGGCTTCGCACTTCCACTGGTTCGGATAAATGTAAGCGTTCTCTCACCACTCATGCCCTTTTTCCACCCCTCTTGTTCAAACAGTCCCAAGCCTTTATGAGGGGTTGCATTCAAATGGCTACAGACGGTTTTTACATCCGCTTCTACCTTAATTTTTATTGGGGGTACATACTTTTCAAGCTTTTGTAAATTTTCCCAGGCACTTCCTACTTGTATCAGACCATTTCCCTGCTGGTGTGCTTGTAAATTAGAAATGTACCGCGCCGTAGATGCCAATGAATTTTTGATGTATTGGGGTTTTATTGCCATGTCACTTTGTTTGATGGCACTCACCAAAAGAGCAATGGCTCCTGCCGCTACGGGAGTGGCTTGTGAGGTGCCTCCTCCCCGTTCATAACCGGGAGGTAAACGGTACAAACTGTGAAGTGTTCCTTTTTCCAGAGTAAATCCAGGAGTTAAAGTAATAATATAAGAGGGAGACAGCAAATCCGGTTTTAAAAGACCATTTCCTGCAGGCCCATAAGCGCTGGCAGCATGTATATCATCCCGGGGAGCACCTTTCACTGCAAAGTTAGTCAATATAGCCTCTTTGCTTTGATAACCGCCAATACACATTAAACGTTCACCCACTGTATTATTCCCAATTTGAGTCAAACCGGCTGTATTGCCTCCTGTAACGACACAGGGTTTGGGATATTTTTTAAGTATTCGCTCATGAATAATATCAATTACAGATGTCCCATCCCGAAGGTCATATACCCCTGCAGACTGAGGAGTATATGATTCAATCAATACAACATCTATCCGATCATCTGTAAATGCAACAATAAGGGACTCTATATAATACGATTTGGTTGAACCATAAGCATAGGAAATAGGGATAAGCTGTGCATTGGGTGCAACTCCTTTTACTTTCCCTCCAAAAGCATCATTAGCCACTGCCGACCCGGCTACCATTGTAACATGACTGCCAATACAATCGTTGATACTGATAAATTTATTTTTTCTGTCTATTTGTACTGTAAAGGCTATGGATTCGCGAATTGCCGTTGCAGGATCATCTTTGCCCCAAAGGCCATATTCCTGATTAAGTTTATATTCTTTTAGCGCTGTTTCATCGGAAAAATCATAATCCGAATTCGTATCCACCCAGACTTTATCACTTTCTTCATCCCACAAAACAGCCATTTGTCCTGTTGAGTCTATTTTTACATCTATGCCCTTTAGCAGACGTTTTAATCCTTTGCCTAATGTGAGCAGGCCTATTCTATACTTTCCTTTTCCATTTATTATGTAAACAGTATCGTTAAAAATAACTTTTCCTTCTTTTACTTTAACTTCTGTTTTCATATCAACCCAACGCAAATCCCTGGTATACCGATAATTATTTCTAAAAGCTATTTTCTTATTTTTCAAATTATTATTTCCAATAAGTCTGGCATCAAGAGGATCAGAGACATTGATTTGGTCAATAATTTTTCTTACTTTATTTCCATTTTTATCCAGAGACCACTGTAGCTCAGGTAATAAAATGTCGGGAAAACTCTCTATAAGACCTATAACTGTTCCACGTCCATCGAAAGTTGGATTTTCTTTTATAAAATTCGTAACATCCAGATCTTCCCAGGGATGATAAGGATTCTCAAGCGGATAATCCGACAAAACCGGTGGCCAGGAAGTACGGCTTGTATCCGTTTTTGCATGAATGGATCTGGCTTGTCTGGAAACTGTTTGTATTGAATTCGCAGAGCCATCCTCTCCCAAATAGGCTGTGTTAATCATTATTGCTTCAATATCAGGAAAAGACATCAGTTTCATTACATTGTGAATCGGGACATTAATGCGCAAGTAACCTAATTCATCACTGCGATAACGTACTTCGCCACCCAATCGTTTTACTTCTTTTACAACCGGGTTTACTTTACCCTCAAAGGTGGCAATGGCCAGGGAAATTATGTTGTAATCCGCGGCCATAATTCTCGCTAATTCATCCCTGCTGTCTTTCATTAAAGGACGTTTTACCTGGGCTGGTAAAAATAACGGTAACAAGAATGAAACCAATATAACTATTATGTAGTATTTATAATTTTTAGGCATTTGTTTGTTTTTTAGGTGTTAAATAGTATCCAAGTAATTATGTTCTGCTTAATAAATATCTGCCAACAACACCTCAACATCCCTATATGTTAAGCAGGGAAGCCTACAGGTAATTGAATGTCCAATCAACTCCAGGTTTTGGAATAGCGCGATATTTAACTTAAAAGCCTACGAGGGTTTTTTACCCTCGTAGAAAAGCTATGTCTAATCATATCCAGGATTCTGGGTAAGATTTGGGTTATTGTCCAGATCACGCTGAGGGATAGGAAATAGCTTATCGATATCAGGGTCCCAGGTATCCGGGTTAAAAGCCCCCATTACCGCATCTGCCCGCTTGGTACGAAGTAAATCAAACCATCTTTTACTTCCTTCAAAACATAACTCTATATAGCGTTCCTGTTCCACCGCAAGCAATACCTCATTCATACTGCCTAGATCAATATCTGCCAATCCTGCACGATTCCTTATTATATTTATATCCTGAACTGCCCCTACAAGGTCACCTTTACGTGTTCTGGCTTCTGCACGTAACAAATAGATATCTGCCAATCTAAAAACATAAGGCCTGTCATCCCTTGTAGAAACATTTTTGTATTTGATTATTCTGTAATTACCCGGACTTATTTCTGTTAAAGAAGCATTGAACCGGAGATCGCCATCCTCAAAGGCATTTACAATCTTTTCCGTGGGAAGATAGAACGGAAGTGTAAAAGCAAGCGCAAAACTATTTCCATCATCTGTAGAGTAAAAGATTTCCCAGATACTTTCTTCTGAGAAAGACTGACTGTCAAACAGATCTTCATAGTTGGACTCTAAAGTATAAGATGGGTTTTCAATTATTTTAGTCGCAAATGATTCAGCATTCTCCCAATCTTCCAAAAGAAGATACAAATGAACTAATAAAGCCTGGGCTGCTGCTTTGGTTGCACGCGTTTTTGTTTCTACCTCCGTTGGATAGGATGCTGAAATCAATTGTTCTGCCTCAAGTAATTCAGGCAAAAGAAAAGAAGTATAAATCTCATTTACACCTGTTCGGCTCAGGGCCTTGTTCACATCTGTATCCGTACTTGTGACAAGGGGAAGGTCTCCATATAACTGTGCTAACAACATATAGCAATAAGCCCGCAGGAATTTGACTTCGCCCATAAAAGCATTCTTTTGTTCGGAACTGAGATCATCCAGTTTTTCCATTTCCTCCAGTATAAATGTTGCATTGTATATTGCCTTATAGGAAAATCTCCATATATTATCAAAAAGAGTACTACCATTTAGTTGATTTAGATTCAGTGGAGTAAATACAGCATGTCCTCCCACACCCTCGTCTGAAATTAAAAGGCCATATATGAATAAGTGACTGGAGAAGTCCTGCATTTCATCGTAAATTCCCAGGGTAGTTGCTCTAAGATCATTAGCACCCTTGATTACATTTTGATTGATCACCTGATCAGCAGGTTGCTGTTCCAGATAATCCGAACAACTCAAAAAGAATAGCAGAAAGATAAGAGATAATTTATAAATTAAAATATTTTTCATTTTATGATATGTTAAAAGTTAATATTGACACCAAGCGAATAAATAGCAGTTTGTGGGTAATCATAAGTCTGTCTACCTTGTATACGAACCCCAGGATCTAAACCGGAATAATTTGTAAGGGTCAGTAAGTTTTGACCGGAAATGAATATCTTTGCGCTTCTAATTCCTAATTTATCTAATACTGAGTCGGGAATATTGTATGAAAGCGTCAGATTCTTGAGCCTTAAATAAGACCCATCTTCAACAAAGCGGTCAGAAAATCGCTGATTTAAATCATGAAATCCTTGTATACTTAAGCGGGGGGAATCCGTAATATCACCGGGCTGTTGCCAGCGATCCAAAATGGAACGAAATGCATTAGAACCAGTTCTAAAATAGAGGCCTTCTGAAAAATATTCAAGCTCATTGGCAATTTCCGATCCATACACAAATTGGAAAAAGAAATCCAGGGAAAAATTTCCGTAAGTCAAAGTATTGGTTAAGCCTCCATAAAAATCGGGTTGTCCACTTCCAAGCACTGTTCTATCACCTGCGAGTGTAATCTCACCATCATTATTTACATCCCTGTATTCAGCATGTCCCGTTTCAGGATTAACCCTCAAAAAATCCAGGCCATAAAAAACATCAATAGGTTCTCCTTCAATACGACGGAAATTTCCTCCACCAATAGGGGTTTCGCCAAGAAGGCTCACTACTTTATTCTTTGAAAAAGTAATGTTTAATTTTGTTTTCCAACTAAAATTTTTCGTACTGATATTTGAGCTACTGACATTTATTTCAAGACCTTTATTAACTACTTTACCTATGTTTTCGGTAACACTAAAAAATCCAGTGCTATATGGCAAAGGTTGAGAGAATAATAAATTTGTAGTGCTAGAATTAAAATAAGTAAGACCAAGTTCCAATCTGTTGTTAAAAAATCCTAAATCCAACCCGATATCAAATTCCATGGTTTCTTCCCATTTTAGATCGGAATTTTCAAGCTGTGATGAGGTTAATACTGCTTCTCCAATATAATTGCTACCGCTAGTCCAAAAACCGATGTAGGGGAAATTTCCTATTTGATCATTCCCGGTAACACCAACACTTCCCCTTAGTTTTCCAAAGCTCAGTAGTTTGCTGTTTTTGAAGAAAGATTCCTTATGAAAGTTCCATCCCCCGGAAATAGCCCAAAAAGTACCGTAACGCGAATCCGGGCCAAAACGTGAAGAACCATCCCTTCTGAGTACTACATTCAGCAAATATTTTTGCTCATAATTATAAGTTAAACGGGAAAAAACAGAGTTAAAAGAATAAGCAGTCTCTGATCCCCCGGAATAAGTGCTTGAGCCAATCACGCGCACAATGGTACCTGCCGAACCAATTTCTGTCAAATTTTTATTGGGGAAATCAGTTCCTGAAACAAAAGAATGATTGTCACTTTGTTCGAGAAATGTAGTACCTAAAGTTATATCAAAATTATGATTATCTAAGGAAAACTGATAATTTAAAAAGGGTTCAATATTGTAAGTAATGATCTCCCTATTATATACTGTTTTCAAGATATCCTGGATCGAGTTTCTGATTAAATAGTCTGAGTTAGGAGTAGCAATTTTATTTTCCCGGATCTTGTTTGCATCAATTGAAAGATTTGTATTAAAAGTAAGTTGAGGCAGAATTTTATAAGTTAAATAACCATTTAAGATAAACTTATCTGTAATACTTTCAGTAAATGCCTCTTCCACGAGTGCAAGTGGATTATTGTAATTTCGATCCGGAGAACTAGGGATTCCGTTTTCATCCCGTTCAGGAAAAGTTGGTGGCATTTCCAATGCATAAAATAAAATATTACCAACCGCTACATTTCCATAAGTGAGCTCGCTATTATTAAGTCTTCCTATGGAAAAGTTCAGTCCCACTTTTAATTTTTCTGTTGCCTGTATATCCATATTCGCTCTTAGCGTAGCTCTTTTCAAATCTGAATTTTTCAATATACCTTTTTCATCCCGGAAACTTCCACTGACAAAATAACTTAGTTTTTTTGTCGCTCCACTGATACTTAGATTATATTCACTAAAGTAGGGATTGTCTCTGGTAATCAAGCCAATCCAATCGGTATCAATATTCGGATCTGCATTTTGAATAAAATCAGGGATCGGCAAATTGTCATTGGTATAGGCTTCCTTTTGTAACAATAAATATTCTTCTGCATTGAGTAAATCATAGTTTTTGGTGGGGCTTACAATACCTGAAGTGACGGAAAGATTGATAGTTGTTTTCTCTCCGAATTTTCCTTTTTTAGTGGTAATTAAAATGACTCCATTAGAAGCTCTTGCTCCGTAAATTGCTTTGGCAGAAGCATCTTTTAGAACTTCAATGGACTCTATGTCATTAGGATTTAAAGTACTTAAAACATCCGTACTGTATTCTCCCGCACTAAACCCTACACGCACACCACTACGGTATCCTCCAATTGTACCGAGACTTCCCACAGATACAGGAGCTCCATCTATAACATATAAAGGTGTATTTCCTGCGGTAATTGAAGACTGTCCTCTAATAATTATTTCTGTAGCCCCTCCGGGAGCACCAGAAAAGTTTGATACAAAAACACCTGAGGCTAGCCCTTGTAGCTTTTGAGTCACATTGGCCACAGGTAAATTTTCAATTTCTTTGGATTTTACTGTTGCTATTGTTCCCGTTAGTTCCACTTTGTTTTGCTCACCGTAACCAACGATTACAACATCCTCCAGTTGGCTTGCAGTTTGAACCAAAGTAACATTAATGATTAATTTGTTGCCCACGCTAATTTCCTTGCTGGCAAAGCCTACGTACGAAAATACCAGTACAGCTTCGGAACCAGGTACGGTAATTGTATACTTTCCTTCAAGATCGGTAGTAACACCAGTATTAGTACCTTTAATCATAATCGTGGCACTGGGTAAAGGTTTGCCTTCTTCATCCGTGACTGCACCTTTAATTTCGACCGGTTCCTGAACAACCGCTTCAATTATTTCTTCTTCAGCCAAATGAATGATTACAACCCCTCGTTGTTTTTCAAAGGTTAAGCCAGTTTCTTCAAATAATTCATTTAAAACAGTATCCAAATCAACTTCAACCAAATCCAGGCTTACTTTTTTATCAGCAATATTAGTAACACTATACAAAAAATTAATACCTGTTTGAGTTTTTATCTGATTGATAATCTCTTCCAATTCAACATTTTTTGCTTTTAGCGTTACTTTCATACTTTGAGAATGTATGCCGGCAGTTACCTGCAAGCAAAAACCCAATGTTAAGATCAAGCATAGTTTCATAGTGAGCCAATACTTTTGTTCGACAATGGGAATTTTTATCCCTACTAACTTTTTTTTCATAAATTTGTAATGTTATGTTAAACTTATATTTATTGATAAGGAGGAGCGCTAACAAATCCTTATCCGTATATGGGTTTAAGATTTAATCCCGATCTAGATCGGGATTATTTTTTTATATTTACAATGACTGCCCTTTCAATAATTTTAAATTTCGCTTTACCACTTTTCTGTAACATTTCAAGAAATGGGTTTATACTCTCATATCTTTCTAAATCTCCAGTAAACAATATTTTTTTTACTTCATCATCTTCATAAAAAACATCTATATCATACCACCTGGCTAAGGTGGTCATAATTGATTCCAGGCTTTCATTTTTAAAAGAGAACAATCCGTCTTTCCATCCGGTATATAGTCGTGTATCCACTTTTGCAACTTGAACTTTAGGCTGGCCTTTTTTTAGTACAGCCTGAAAACCCGGCTCAATATTGACTTTCTCACCATTTTCAATTAAGGAACTGAAACTAATTTTCCCTTCTACCAAAGTGGTATAAATCTCAACGTCCTCTTTATAGGCTTTTACATTAAATGAAGTACCCAAAACTCTTACCAGGCCTTCTGAAGTACGAACAAAAAATGGTTTCGATTTATTATGAGCAACTTCAAAATAAGCTTCACCATTTTTCAAAACAACTTCTCTTTTATTCGATGGAAATGGGATAGGATACTTAAGTTCCGATTCTGAATTCAACCAGACTTTTGTTCCATCATTGAGTGTAATGGAAAATTCGCCTCCACGTGGAATCCGTGCCGTATGATAAGCCGTTTTTAATATTTTTTCTTTCGTATCGTAAATAATATTTTTCGAGCCGGATCGAATTAGAGCACCGTTTTGCTCAATAATCGTATCCGTTCTTATTCCCATTCTAATGATTTTCCCATCATTCAAAACCAGCTCAACCAAACTTTTACCCGGTTTAATTTGCAGGGTCTCCGATAATAAGCTATCATGATTAGCATAAAAATCCCTAATCAAATATGCTCCTATCATTAATGGAATGATTATAACAGCCGCAATCTTTGCCAGTTTGTAAATAGTGATTGAAAATCCGGGTTTATGGATTTTTGCATAAAATTTTTTAAAAGCAATCTTTACATCATGCTTTGATAATTCGGCAAATTTAGAATCCAAGTACCCTTCATCATCATATTTATCAATTAATGCCTTGATACGGGAATCTTCTTTCCATAAATTCAAGGCTTTTTTTTCATTCTCATTTATAGAACCGGATAACTCTTTCTTAAGTAATGAAATGATTGTATCTAGGTGCTCAAACTTTTTCATAAATATTCTTTGTATATAATAAACTGAAAAAGTGAGTAGGCGGGTGACAAAAATGAAATTTAATTTGGGAGTTGGTAGAGTGGTGTATTAGTATAATAGTGAATTGAGGTATTGGTTGAGTGGCGGACTTGTTTCGGGTAGTTGTGTTTTAAGGATAAACTAAACAGACATAAGCAATAAAAGGAAAAGTGAATTGTTCAATTTCTTTTTGAGGAAAGCATATGCTCTTTTTTTTTGGGTTTTAATCGTATTTACAGAAACTCCTAACTTCTCTGCTACTTGTCTAACCGTCATTCCTTTACCACTTAAAGTAATTATTTCAGCTTGTTGTTTGGGAAGTTTAGCTATACAATTATAAAGTTCCCTGATCATTTCCTCTTCGATCATTAAAATCATTGAATCATCCAGATCATTTTCCGATATGTTTTCCAAACTGAATAATTCCAATCTCTTTTTATCCGTTTTTTGCTGCTCAATATAAGTAATGGATGAATTTCGAACCGCTTTATACAGGTATGCCGTAAGTGTTTCAATATTCACAAAACTGAGGTCCATTTCCCACATCCTTATAAAAACCCGCTGAACTATATCCGCAGCATCTGCCTCATTTTTGATTAAACGAGAAACATAATTGCATAAAGATGGATAGTAAAGCTCATAAAGCTTTTTCCAGGAGTTTTTCTTCTTTTTATGAAGCCCAGACAGAAATTGTTTATTCTGATCCATCACTACTCTAGTTTGTGCAAAGCTATAAAAAAACTATTGTACAGCAAAAATTGTGATTTGATGGATCAAACAATTAATATGCCATATAATTGGGATATTACTTCATATTTGCGTGAAAAGTATCCTAAAGCTTACAATCGGTTTTAGCATTATAAATCTTCAAATTACCAATAAAAAAACCCGGATATTTCATCATTGAAAATCCGGGAAAATCTTAGCATGAACCAATTTTTTTTATCTAAAAACTATACAACAAATAAATTCTTATACTTTATAAAAATAAATAATACCCCTTTCCCTATTCACCAAACTTAATTGAAGACTTATCTACCTCGGTATTCAATTCATACTTATCAATTAATATCTTATAAGTATATTCATTTAAAATATGGGTATACTTAAAAGGAAGTTTTAACCCCTCAACATCCCTGTAATCATCATAATAAACATAAAGTATGGTTTCAAAAGATCCCCGGATATATTCCAGTTCTTCTGCTACCTTCAAATAAGTCTTCTTACTTAAATAAACAATGATAATATCATCTGCCATTTCACCAAATTTAGGTTTCTTCCCACGGTTGATCTCTAAAACGAAACACTCCTCATCCTGGATAAAATCATCCTCCAATAATGTAATCTCATAACCCTTCTCCTTATAATTAACAAAATAGGAACCAATGTGCTCATTATTCTTTTTTGCCCTGGCTGATGCTTCATTACTGCTTTTAGTTAATTTCTTTGTCTTATAATCTATTCGCCAGTAATCTATACCATCAAAACCAAATTCAACCCTGAACTTGCCATCAACCTCTTTAAGACCATAAGAAAACCCTTTGGCAGAATAAGTCTCTATCTTACTTACACCATCTGTATTGTGTAATTTACCAAACACACGTTGAGAAGTAAGATTCTCCCACAACTTTTGCCCCCCGGAATTTTCAATGTTTTTTTGAATGATCTCTTCCAGTGTTTGTGCCTTTATAAATAATACACAAAAAACCAATGTTACTAATACTGTGATCTTTTTCATTTCTTTTGTTTTTTTGCCCTTAAAAGGCAGTTTTAATATTTAACTCTTAACTACTGCTTAGCATCTCTTATCACAACTACCTTCATTTCATGCTCTCCTTTTTTCAGGATCAAGCCAACCTCTTTCAAGCCCTTGATCATTTCTTCCAAAACTTTTGTATTGGCTTTCAGAAACATATCTATTTCCCCCTCTATACCTGTCTTGTCAATAAAAGGGATCCCTAGTTGATTACTGGCCCATAAAGAATAGATAATGCCGTTAATGCTTGTATTTGTGATTTGAAATCCATCTGTAAGATTACCGCTTACTTTATATTTTTCACCAGGTGTTTTTGTCGGAAGGTTTCTCTTTGCTTTTTTTGTAGCTGTTAGTATCCAGCAGGGCATCTTTCTTGTTTCCAAACTAGCTTCATATCCAAAATAATTCTTCAAATCACGTTGCATCATTTTTTGCAATGCCCCGGCACTTAAGTTTTCAGGAACAATCAGACTATAGTTCCACCGGTTTTCTGATTTACGGTAACTAAATTGGAAAGGAATGGTATCTTTTACTTCAAGAATTGGATCACGCCAGTATTTACCATAACTGTTTACCAATCCCATGGGGAAAGGCAAAGTAGTATCTCCATAGGCCAACATATAAAGCTTTGACAAACTACACCCGATTTACTGAACCATTTTCCTATTACCAAGGATAAACTGGCTACCACCTGTTTTAATATCCCCTTTAAATTTTGCAAGCAATGAACGGAACATAAAAGTGGTATCTGCTCCTCCATTACCATCTATCAATAATGGTTTATGAGCTTCATAAGGAGTAATTTTGGCTTCCTCTTCCCTGGCTATTTTAACCAGTTCTTCCATGGAATGCCTGTCATTGGCTACATCATCTACGAGGTCTACAAATTTTTGCGTATATCTTCCGATATAGGCAATTTTGCCCTGCTTATCAATCAAGAATACAGAAGGAATACCGGTTAAACCTGCAGCCTTGTGCCATGTTTTCTCCGTTGTTTTATGTGGCTCATCAATGGCTATGGTATATTTAATCCGGTTCGATTTTTTTTTCACATACTCCTCAACTCCCTTTACATACTTAGGATTGGGAGTATCCAAAGGCTCATTATTCATCTCCATAATAAATACACTAATAACATTAACTTTACCACGGTATTTTCTTGTCAGCGCTGTTAACCTGGGAACCATCCCCGCACAGGGTACTCACCAGGTAGCACCAAATTCAACCACATGCACTTTCCCTTTTTCCAGTTCCTGCATTGGCTGCCCTTTAAGCCATTTAATTGCCTTGATCGGTGGAGCCTGGTCACCAACCCGTAAAGTGATCTTCTGGGCATAAGATTGCATTGAGCTTACCAATAGTATGAATACTATCATCAGCTCGGTTAATTTCATTTGATTTGTTTTTATTGTATTTTTCATATTACCTATACTTTTCTTTTTCTTTCTTGTTTTCTGTTTTTATAATATCAAGGATCTTTTCATTCTTGATGATGATCATCCCATGCCTATCATCCGTAATCCCATCCTCAAGCTTATAAGGATAAGTAGGAACCGTGCCCTTCATCACCGTTGGAAGGTATTTAAAGAATAAACGATCGTTGGATTTTCTCAATGTTTGTCCCGCTTCCATAATGTGGGTTGAGATGATAAACGAACTATTTCTTTTGGAAAATGCATCTACAATCGAGACCGTGCCATCATAAGCATCCTTCACATTGGTTCCCTTAAACAACTCATCAAAAATGATCACCAATTGCTTGTTTGAGGCAACCTCTTGGGCTACATGTTTCACCCTCAGCACTTCCGCATAAAAGTGGCTGTAACCCATCGCCAAATTATCAGGGACATTGATCGAGGTATAAATACCATCATGAAGAGAAAAATCCATCTGTTTAGCTGCTACCGGAAATCCCATGTGGGCAAGGTAGATAGCTATAGAAAATGACTTCATAAAGGTCGATTTGCCGGCCATATTGGCCCCCGTTAAAAAAAATACATTTTTCTGTTTGCTGTCTATCTTAATATCATTGTCCACTGCCTTTGGAATGCAGGGATGATAAACCCCTTGCATATCTATGACTTTCTCCTGTTGTGCAAGTGCTTTGGCATAAGTGAACTTTCTTTCCCTTGAAACATCAGATACCGCAATATAAACATCCAGCTCATAAATCGCCTTTAGCAACGCCTCCAACTTGTCATTCAACTGTGAACGGAAAATATAGTCCAGTTTAAAAACATTACGGAACAAAAATGGAAACTGACCATTGCATTCATAAGCCAAATCAAAATGTTTATCATTTAAGATATCATAGATCCTTTTTGCCTTTTCATGGTAAGGATTACCTTCGGACTCTTTCACGATCTTTTGAAGAAGTTCTTTTAAATTGTCCATCAAATTGATGGTTGTTAGTAAACCTTCTTTTAATACCAGGTATTCCTTCTCATTGGCAATAAAGCTCATCATTTTCACCCTGATGATATTAAAACCTGCTGCTATACGGTTCTTGGACTCTGGGTTACGAATGTAATTCTCTACTATATCAAACTGCTTTTCATCAAAAGGTAGTTTTACCTGGATACGCTCAAAAAAAGAAAAAATCTCTGTCCGTTTGTTGATCGCATCTATATCATCCAAAGGCTCATGGAACATCTTTTCCAATAATCTTCCTCCACCACCTGTGATCGTATGATTAAATAAACTGAAGATAGAGTTGTTCTTATACCTTCCCAATATATTCAAATCATCCAATGTCTGTTTATCTGTTACAAATCCCATATTCTAATTCTTTAAAATATCCAATATCTTTTCATTATTGATGATGATCATTCCATGCCTGTCTTCCGTGATCCCTTCTTCTAGTTGGTAAGTGTATTTTGGTACTTTGCCATCCATTACCGTAGGAAGGTAAACAAACATAATGTTATCACGGAGTTTTTTTAACTCCTCACCTGCTTCTATAATATGCGTGGAGATCACAAAGGTACATTTACGTTTACCCGCAAAAGCATCCATCACTGCTATGGTCGCATCATAGGCATCCTTGACGTTTGTTCCTCGAAACAACTCATCAAATACTACAATCATCCGTTCGTTACTTTTCAAGCTTTCAGCTACTTTTTTTACCCTGGAGACTTCTGCATAAAAATGACTGAAGCCAAGGTTTAAATTATCCGCAAGGTTAATGGTGGTAAACATACCGTTTTGAATACTGAAGCGAATCTTTTTTGCAGGGACAGGAAAACCCATATGACATAGGTAGATCGCTATTGAAAAGGTTTTCATAAAGGTAGACTTACCTGCCATATTCGCTCCCGTTAGAAAAACCATATTGTTTTCTTCGGTAATGGTAATATCATTCGAAATGGCATTGGGGACCAAGGGATGGTAAACACCTTGCATCTCCAATAGGTTGGATTCATCCTGGACAATCTCGGCAAAAGTGAAGTTGTAAATATTTGCAACCTCGGCTACTGAGATGTATACATCAATATCATAAACATAGTACAATAGTTTCAGGATATCTTTGCGGGATTCGGTGAACCGGAATAATTGGTCATACTCTGCTGTTTTTGCAAAGCCGGGTTTACCTGCCTTTGTCAGCTCTTTGACAAAAGAAAAGTCCGGTTTGTCCAGCGTCTCATGGATGGAATCTACGGTCATGTTAAACTCATGGGTGGTTGTTTCTGTATCAAGCTGTGATATGAAGCCTTTCAGATCAAGAAAAAACTGCAAGGTATTCACAACCCCTTTATGAATTTGTTTATAATCAGTATCAGCCCCCATCACTGAATCAAATTTACGCTTTAAATTATCCTGGTGAACAGATAAACGGGTACGCTCATCCGTATTGCCAAGGTATTCTTCAACCACATCAAATACACTGCTTTGAAAGGGGAATTTGATTTGCTTTTCTTTGAAAAACTTAATAATGTTTACCCTGCCCGTAATTTCTTCTTCACGTGAACGGGGATAAAGGAACATATCTTTAAGTAGTTTGCCCCCACCTCTCGTTTTGGTGCGGTTATAAAGGCTGAACACATCATTGCCTTTACTGCCGCCAACCATCTTCAAGTCGTTTATCGTTTGGTTATCTGCTTTAAATGCCATATTCTTCTTTTTATCTGCTGCCCTAAACCCTTTGAGCTGTCATCCTGAGCGTAGCGAAGGGCATTTCGACTCCGCTGTGCTTCGCTCAATGACCAGGTCCCTGAGCTTGCCGAAGGGCCACTTCGCTAAGCTCAGGATGACAAGGGTTTAAATTTAGGACAAGCCTTTATTTATCTATTAGCTCTATTATCGTCCTCTTCTTCTTAACCAGATTAACAAACAGGTCAATGCCAACAGTACCGGTATTACGATTCTATAAATAAAACCAACCACAGGCATATCATCATCACTGGCTAATAAATTATTGTCAGGCGGTTCCGGACGGCGTACATCTGTTGGAGATTCTTCATGGGTCAGCCAAAAAAACATACCATTACACATAAGAAAGTTCATCGCATCAATGCCTTTTCTATTCATTGTAATTTCGGCATTGCTAAAACAATCCGCATCCCCCAAAATCATAATACGCTGCTGCTTCCCATTTACTTCACGCGTTAAAGCCAAAGCAGTAGTAATAGGACCAAGTTTTTCACCTGAGCTGCGATCATAGCGGGCAGTATCATCTATAAAATCAGTGGTCTTTAACTCATTCCACGAACCAATTGAATCTAACTGGCGACGGTTATGGGCCCAGTCGGATTGCATTACTTTAGTTGCCTTGAAATCCTTAACAAGATTCTCATGATCTATTCCCACAGCTCCGGGCATGGTTACACAGCCTTCCCTGGCAACCAGCGTTGCAAACTGATGTGCGATTTGCTGCCCCTCGGGAGTTATTGCAGAAGTGATCAGATCCATGGTATATCCTTTATTATGCTCCACGACCTGTCCTTCCATAAATTTTACACCAAACCTCTCAACCAAGGGGTTTAAAAACTGTTGGCGCTTCCGATCACAGGCAATAACCAAATTACCGCCTTTATTAATAAATGCATTTAAGTGGTCCATGTCTTGCTCTGTATAATGAGCCCTGGGCTCTGCAATCACAAGGATATCTACATTGGAAGGAACTGCAGTAGATAAGTTACATTCCATAAATTCAATCCCATTATTTCTTAAAGAAGGCCTGAAGGGTTTTTCCTTGGCCAAACCGTGATAGCCCCTGGATCCAAAATTGTTTACACTTCTCTCCTGATGGCCTGTGACAAAACCAACCACAGGTAAATCACGCGCAAGAGCCTTAAAGGCAGCCGTGCGCTGGGACTCATTAGGAAATCTCATCATATCATCATAAAGATGTAAAATAAACTCACGCCCGTCCTCGGTCTCTAGTTTTCTTACAAAACGGTTCAGCTCAGCTTTAAGGTTGATTTCACCTAAATATTCCTTGCCCGGTTTAAAACGCTTCTCATCAACATCAAAGGTTTTACAGCTCTTCTTAAAAGCTTCTTCCAGGGTCATATCAGCAAAACGCTGGTGATGGTTTCTTAGCAGGTCTTCCTGTACAGGAAGCTCATAATAATATTTATACTTCATTTTTATATCGGGCCTGAACCTGCGGTAATGGCTATAGCGGTCCATATCAACCTTAACCATTCTCGGCATCCCAAACCAGGCATTTTGTCCAAATATATTTACATAGGTCGTTATCGTAATTTTCCCTTTTACTTTTGATAATACCTGCTGGCTGTTCTCAGTTAAGGTCAGTGCTTTGGTATGGGTAGTGTCGTGGTACTTCATCAAAGATGGAATGGTACTTACATAGCCGAGTATGGCAACAATTAGAAAGGCCCCACTGTATCTCATGACAGAAACATACTTTGGGTTCTTTTCCCGGATCCCTCTTAGGCGTAAAACCGTAAAAGTGATAAATAGGCCCGAAACCAATATAAAGTATAAAAAGTCTTCACTGCAAATTAAACCGGTAATAAAGGTGATTGCACGTCCGTTTATGGATAGCCAATAGGTAATATCACGTACGAATTCCAGTCCCTGCCACATCCCTCCTATCTGACCCAATACAAATAATACTGCAAAGGTTCCCATAGCAGCTACTACCTGGTAGGAGGTTAAAGCTGACATAAACAAGCCGATGGCTGCATAGGTACATATAAGTAAATATAAACCAAGCAAAGCGGATAAAATCTGAGGAAAGTCAAAATTATCAATCCCTATAAAACCGTAAAGACTGATAAAAAACAATACAAAAACCATGGCAAGGCCAAACACCATTGCAGATAAAAACTTCCCCAAAACAATTTGTTTATTCGAAATCGGTGAGGAATAAAGAAGTTTAATAGAGCCCGAACCAAATTCTTTACTCATCATTCCCATTGTGATCAGGGGAATATACAGGTATATATTGTTTAGGATCCTGGCAAAAAGACCACCATTTGGATGTGTGTAAATACGGTTGGTCAAATTTCCAAAGTGATGGCCCAATTCGGACCAGGTAACAAACTGGTCAAAAATATTAATGAATGTTATGCCCGATTGCAAAGCAAAAATAATGAGGATCAACCATGCAATGGGAGAATAGAACATCTTTTGAAGTTCCATTCTTGCTATTTTTATTATCATTTTCATAATCTTAACCTCCTATTTTTTTGACAATGCGGTGAATACTTCATTTAACGAGTTCTTCTCGGGACGGACCTCATCCAGGCGCCAGCCCTCTTTGACACTCTTTTCCACGATCCTTTCTGTGGCACCGTGAAGGTTGACAAACCTTAAGCGGTACTCGGGGCCGCCCAACTCTTCTACACTTTCAATACCCTCGATCAGCATCAGATCATTAACCGAAGGCATTTCAAGTAGCCTCACAAAAATTGAATTAGGTGTTAAGTAATTATCAAACTCTTCTATGCGTCCTGAAAAAACCAGCTTACCATGTTCGATCATCAAAATATAATCACAAATAGCCTGAACCTCTGTCAGCATATGGGTCGATAATAAAATGGCCCTGTCCTCTGCAATCTCTTTGATCAAACTGCGGATTTCTATGATCTGGTTTGGATCCAGTCCATTGGTTGGCTCATCAAGGATGATAAACGAAGGGTTATGGATGATTGCCTGTGCAATTCCAACCCTTTGTTGGTAACCTCCCGATAAATTGCGGATCAAACGTTTTCTGAAATGGGAGATACTGCATTTTTCCATCACCTCTTCTACCGAACTTTTAATTTTATCCGGAGCAATCATGCGCAAATAGGCACAATTGATCAAATATTCTTCCACCGTATTATCCGTATACAAAGGGGGTTTTTGGGGCAAAAAGCCGATTTGCTTTTTTGCCTCAATAGGCTCTTCGGCCATATTGATGCCATTCACATAAACATTCCCCTGGGTTTGTTTTAAAACACCACTCATAATGTTCATGGCCGTTGATTTGCCGGCCCCGTTGGATCCCAGTAATCCGTAGATCCCTTTTTCAGGAAGATCAAAGCTGATGTCCTTGATCGCCCACTGGATACTGTAACGATGGGACAGGTTTTCCACTTTTACTTTCATTGTTTCTTAATTTTTAACCATTAATTAATTGTTTTCTTTAACGGGTTAATCGTTCTTTTTGCTCTTTTTGGACAGTTGATCATAATATTTTTGTGGTGCTTCACTCTAAATCAAAAATCAAGTTCTAAACTTAAATTCAAGCTGTGTTTTTAATTAAATAGAACACATAGCTATCGCTGCTAATGTTTTTATCTCATTAGTTATTTTGTTATTTTTTAATTAAATAATGAACTCGGGGTTCTAGTGGTCCCCTCCCTATTTATCATGGGAGGGGTCAGATCAATCTTGAGTAAAATCTATTTTTTTCACAATGGTACTTCTTTATTCTACTCCCGTAAAGGCAAAATCAGATTTCCATGCCCAGTGGGTAGGACAATTTTCCAGTACCCAGTGTATGCGTTCTACCTGTTCTCCGGTTACAGTATTATTATGAGCTACCCATGCCATTACATTTGTAGGTCGGGATATATAGCCGTCTCTGCTTATATAATAATAGTAGATAAAGTCCGTATTACCCCATCCTGTTTGATAGGTGTCCTCACAATAGTCCTCGTATCTGGCATCGAGTAGCCCTAGGTATTCTGCAAAGGCTCTTTTGAAATTATAGCTATTTATTTGCCACCAATAGTCCCCTCCGTAATTATTGGCGCCTATGATAATGCCTGAATTTAGAGGTTCGGATAGATCCAATTCTTCAACTGTTTCTACTTCTGTTGTAATAGTTAAGCCATCTATAAGATCTATACCCGGTAAAACGGCATAAGGACGCAAAGTAGAGGTGAAGGGGTAAGTATAGGGTTGTGCATAGGAACAAACATAGATATTCAGATACTTTTTAAGATCCCATGTATTTTCTACTAATAAGGGTTTTACGCCGGCATCTTGCAAATTAGTAGATTTTCGATTAATCCCGGGTTCTTCCAGCATCGTCCCATCAGGTGCATAAAGAGCAAGTTTAAACTCTACATTAGCGAGGGCTCCATTTGAAATTTTCAGAATTCGTTGGCTAAAAGCAGCATTTACTTTATCCAATTCTCTTTGGAAATGCTCGGAGTTAACTTCAGGCATATCTAAACCAGTGGATTCCAAAACATGGAAGATCACGGGAATAACCTTTTTCTCTTTTGCAGGAAAAGGCTCTCTCACATCGATCTCCATCATTTGACTTTGAACGTCCCCAATTTTTACATAGACTTTAAAATCTTCCACCTCAGTAGTAGATATTTTGGCAAATTCAGGTAATTTGGTTCCGTCTTCCTTAAGGAATTCAACTTCTTCATTCAACCTCGTCTTTTTTACTGCAAACACCTCTGTATATAAGGAATCTATTGTACCGAATGATCCGTCCGGCAGAGTAATCTTCTCTTTTTTCCAGGTTTGGATGGTTTTAAACAGTTTTATATCAATGTTGAGTTCGCTGATCCCATCTGCATACAGGATTTGGCTGTTGGGGATGAGTAAGATGGAATCCACCTCGCCCCGATATTTACTCAAATCGTAGACTTCGTATTTATCCGGGGTACAAGAGAAAAGAGCCGTACCCATCAGGAATATGATTATATATATTGTTTTTTTCATCGTTTCTTCGTTTTTAATTAAAAGACCAAATTAATTTTCCCATCCCGGGTTTTGCGTTAAATTCGGATTTACGGACAATTCGCTGTCAACCGGTATGTAAAAGGCAAATCGATAATCATTACTTTGTAGGGTAACCGTATTAAGGACTGAATTTAGATCGTAAAATGTATGAGTTATGGACATTTCATTGCGTTTTAAGTCCAACCATCTGACATCGTATTCCGTCATAAATTCTTTACGACGTTCATTCATTATCTCTGTTAAAATATCCGTACTAGTATAAGAGCTCGTATTTCTTGCAGCCTTGAATTCATCCAACCATTGTTTAGCCATTGCATCATTCCCATCACGTGCATAGGACTCTGCAATGATCAAATGTAATTCTGCCGTACGGAACATTGGATAAGCTTCCATCGCTCTCTCGCCTGCGGAATAGCCGCTAAATAAGTGGAGCCACTTAGCATTTTCATTTAAGGTGTTGTTATGCACAAACATTCTCTCTTCCATGCGAATGTCAGTAGTATCATACAATGCCAATAATTCATCACTTAATTTAACACCACCATAGTAATAAGAATATATGCCTCCATATAAATCACGGCGAACAGGATCTCCAAATTGCCATGCTAAAGGATTTGAAGCCGAACGATCTTTATAACCCCAAAAAAACAAGATACCTGCATGCGGATTATCTGTATAGAATTCACCTGAATAGTTGTAATCTGAAAATTTTGGTCTAAAAACGGTTTTTAACTCATCCGTACTTTGTGCCAAATATTTACCTTCCATAGCAGCTGTTGCATAGTTACGTGCTTTTTCCCAATCGTCGGCAGCCATGACCGGTCCTGTGCCTTTATAGGTGTATAGTTGAGCTAAAATAGCATTGATCACGGACTTACGATAAAAAACATTGTAGTCTTGCTGGGGTAATGCAGTATATTCGAGGGCTTCTTCCAAGTCAGCAATGATCATGGTATATACCTCGGTTTGCGGTTTTCTGCTACTTATCAATTTTGTGAGATCATCTGCATTGAAGTGCAAAGGAATCCCCAATTCGTCATTGGTAAAAGGTGCAAAATATTGCAATAGTTTTAGGGCATGCCAGCTGCGGATCACTTTGGCTTCGCCTAAAATACGTTGCTTTAGTTCGGAATCTTCGACCTGCAATGCTTCAACTTCATTAATGACTCTATTCATTAGGCCAATACTCAGATATGCTTTTTCCCAGATGTATTTATGCATTTCTCTCCAGTTCCAGTTCATACCTTTTAAAAAGTCTTCGCTAAATCTTTCTGTCCGGATGTTCGATGATAAATAAGTTCGATGATCCAGACTGTTCTCAGAATAGTAAAAAAGTCGTGCAATATTCCCATTGGGGAAAAAGTTTATTCCCTCATACCATTCATATATATAAGATCCACTTACATGATCGCGATGAAGGCTAGGGTCTTTAACGGTTCTTAAATAACCGCCCAGCATTCCTTTAACGTCATCCAAATTGCCGATGGCTTTTACGTTTGTCGGATCCACATCCAGGTATTTATCGCAGGATGAGAAAATGATTCCGACACTTAATAATAGAAGTATAGTAAATTTTTTCATTGTTCTTCAGTTTTGTCGTTAAAATGTAATTTCCAGACTAGCCGTATATTTTCTTGGCGAAGGATAACCGAATCCTCCTCCTTTTTCAGGATCTATCCCTTTATACTCGGTCCAGGTAAATAAATTATTTGCATTGATGCTGAAACGGCATTTTTGCATTCCTAGCTTTTTGATGAAGCTTCGAGGCAGATCATAGGAGAAATTAATATAGGTCAGCTTTAAGTAAGCTCCATTTTCATAATCGGTATCTAAGAGGTATTTGTTATATCCCATACCGGAATTACCTCTGACAATAATTTCAGGGATGTCGGTTACATCACCGGGCTGGCGCCAACGGTTGGCCGCTCTTCTCAATACATTCTTTCTCATATCATAAATGTAAGTGGTAGAAGGGCTTTTAATGATATTGCCCGAAACATACGAAAACTGAGCTGTTAATCTAAACGACTTATAGCTTAGCATGGTTCCGAAACCTCCGTATAATGAAGGAACGCTTTTCCCTAAATAAGCAACCGTGGCTTCGTGGTTGAAATAGCGGTCCATATCAATAACCTTACGACCGTTAATCTCAGAATGGATCTCCCATTCATTTAAATGCTCTTCATTATTTACATAAATCAAGCTATTTCCTGTAATAGGATCCACACCGGCAAACTGATATCCGAATATAGCACTTGCATCATATCCTACAGTATAGTATTTTGAGGTGGCTCCCACACCACTGCTTTTTTCAATCAATGGAAGATCAGCAATGTTTTGATAATAGGTGTCTGTTACTCTGTTTCTGTATTGACTCAGATTAAAGCTAAGGGTCCAGCGCCAGTCCCCTTTAGCCACAACAACTGTACTTAAATCTATTTCAAATCCGGTATTGGTCAAACTTGCCACATTTGCTGTAATGGAATAATCTCCCACTGAAACCGGTAATTGTTTGTTATCGAGAAGATCAACAACCCTGTTAGTAAAGTAGTTAAAACCAATATTTAATCTATTTTTAAATAAAGAAGCATTGAATCCTAAATTTCGATCCAGTTTCTTTTCCCATTTTACACTTGGGTTTTTCCAATTAATCTGGGTAGGTGTGATGGCATCTGCATAATAATCTATAATATGATATCTTAAGTAAGTAAAGGGTAAGGAATTTCTGTCGATACTACCCGTATAACCGTAAGAAACTCTTAAGGAAAGTACATCTACAAAACTTACATCCTGCATGAAATTTTCGCGATGAATATTCCATTTACCGCTAATATTCCAAAGAGGAGTATAGTTATTATCACTGCCGATAATATCAACTCCGTCGAAGCGGAGACTGGAGTTTAGGACATAGATATCTTTGTAACTATAGGTTGCATTCCCAAAGAAGGATACCGATCTGTTTTCACTGATCCCTGTATTCCCTAAAGATTCAAAATTATAGGAATCAAACGTAATTTCTGTATTAGCCCAGTTTGCAAAAATATTCGGGTCCAGTTCCCCGGTATAACTACCGGTGCGATATACCGGATTATATTCGGGTAATAAATTAAAGAAATTATTCGCATCTGTTTTGGATGCCTCTTGTCCTAATAAAACATTTACAAAATGTTTTTCATTGATATTGGCATTATATTTTATAAGGTTTTTAAAAGTATAGGATTCCGAACCTCCATGCGTTTCTCTTAGATAACCATTATTCAGTTCATCCGGTAAGTATCGGATGCCCGAATTATGCAATACATTTCTCTTATAGGAAGCGTAAGAGCCTGGTGCCGCCCAATCTTTCCCATAAGAAGTTGAGTTGGTGTATTGCATTTGTGATTCCACACTCAGGTTTTTAATAATATCGTAACTGATCTTTGTATCGAAGGATATAGAAGAAACTTTATTTAAAGTGCTACTGGTTTCCATATCTTCAAGTATATTATAATCGAAGATATATTGAAGTAAATCTATATGATTCCTTTCTTGATTATAAGATCGATCAGCTGCATAAGAACCGTCTTCATTATAAGGTTTTTCGTAAGGATTGGCAAAAGTAGCGTATGCAAAAGGATCTTCTACAGGGTTTGGAGCCAAGTCTTTACGAATGCTAGCTCTTAGCTGACTTTCTATCCTTAAATTTGGAATAGGGTTGAAAGCTAATTTTGCAGTGGTATTAAAACTATTCAGTTTATTCCCCTTTAAAATCCCTTTTTCTTCACTTAAACTTGCTGAGGCATAATACTGCATTTTTTGAGTTCCCCCGCTAAAGTTTATATTGTGCCGCCAGGAGTATGCAGGTCTGAAAATTACATCAAACCAGTCGGTGTCGTTTTTTGCTAATTCAGCAATCTGAGCTTCTCCGTCCTCTTTTGAAATTTTTCCTAAAAATACATCTCCAAGAATAAGCGATACCCGTCCACTAGCATTTACGATAGGCCTATCTTCAAACCACTCCCTTTCAAACTGAATCTTTTCTGCTGAATTCATCATATCGAGATGGTTGGAAGGGGCTTCGGATAGCGAAAATGATGAGGTAATGCTAATTCGGTTATCACCGGCATTCCCTTTTTTGGTTGTTACAACGATTACACCATTTGCTGCACGGGCACCGTATAGGGCAGAAGCTGCAGCATCTTTTAATACCGTAATGGATGCAATGTCTTCGGGGGCTATGGCTCCAATACCGTTTGTTAAGATACTGTTTTGCAGATTTACACCACCCACAGAAATATTGGGTACGGCTTCTTTCATTTCCATGCCATCTACGATCCAAATAGGGTTCATATCTCCGGTAATGGAATTCAAACCACGAATACGGATACGAGCTGTGGCACCTGGTCTTCCTGATACATTCATTGTTAATGCACCGGACATTTTCCCCCTGAGTACCTGATCAACGGTAACAGCCCCGGATTCTTTGATTTCTGTTGCCGTTACTTTACTTACCGAACCGGTACTTCTTACTTTAGGGATATCCTGGTATCCGGTAATTACAACTTCATCCAAACTTGTTGCAGTTTCTTTTAGTACTACGTTGATAACTTTCTGATCCTTCACCTCAATCAACTGTGTTTCAAATCCTACAAACGAAAATTTTAGTTTAGATTTAGCATTATTTACCGTTAACTTATATTCTCCATTAGCATCGGCTGTAACTCCATTCATGGTTCCCAGCTCAAGGATAGTAGTCCCCGGCAGAGGTTCTCCATCTTTATCGGTTACTTTCCCTTTGATTTCTATAGCTGATGCTTCCATTTGTTCTTCAAGGAGTACTCTTTTCTTCATCACTACGACTACTTCGTCAACTACCTCAATTTCAATATCAGATCCCTCAATACATTCTCTCAGAACACTAACAGCATCTGATTCAATAGCTTCAACACTAAGATTCCGAACATTTCGAATATCCTCTTCGCCATACATAAATACGAAATCCGTTTGTTTCTGGATTTCCCAAATAAGCTCCTGAAGAGAAATATTCTCAAACTTAAAACTCACCTTTTGTTTCTGTGAATATACATTCGCAGAAATCTGGCTCATTCCAAAAATTAATAAGATTACTACTAATCTCATAATGAGTAAAATTTTTCGCAAATCTTTTTTCTGCGGAAAAAAGAATGCTTTTGTTAATTTTTCCATAAATTTGTTTAGTTAAGTTAGACGTTTCTAATTTAATTTGACTAAATACGGAGGATGGCTCGCAATTATCTTCCGTATTCTTTTTTCTTCCGTAGTCTCGCCTTTGGCTAGAAGAAGGAGGATTGATCCTCAGAAGCTTTAGTGAAGGAGTATTTGTCCTTCTCTTTAACTCAAGAGTATTTTTTCGCCTCCATTAAAATTTTGGAGAACTTTATCATTGATATTAATTCTCTTTAATCAAAAATTTATTTCCTCTTTGTTCTACATTCACTAAGCGCGTATTTTCCATAATCGTAAAAATTTTATTTACATCTGAATAACGATCAATCCGGGTACCAAAACGGATACCCTTTAAATTTTCATTAGCAAACTCAATTTCAAAGTCATACCAACGTTGTAACTGTTTAATAATATATTCCAAACTTTCATTCTTAAAAACAAACTTACCTTCAGTCCAGGCGGTATAATAATCTGTATCAACTTTATTTATCTTGATTTTTCTATTAACGGTAATTATTGAGGCCTGATCTCCAGGAACAAGTTCAATACGTGACAGGTCATCATAACGATGTTGAATAGATACGGATCCATCTACAAGAGTAGTAAGATTCTCATATTCATCATCATAAGCCCTGATATTAAATTTTGTCCCTAAAACTTTAACAATGGATTTTCCGGTAGTTACAAAAAAAGGTTTTGACTTATCATGAGCAACCTCAAAATACACCTCTCCCTTTACTTCAACAGTCCTATTATTTTTTATAAAGCTTACGGGGAATTTAATTTCACTTTCGGCATTTAATTTTACGATAGTACCATCAGCCAAAGTAGTTGTATATTCTTCCCCTTTTTCAGTTTTTATTGTATTAAATATTTCTTTCCGGGTATTTTCCGGAGCTTTTATATAGTTTAACTGACTGGCTATTTTAGTAATTAAGGAACCGTCTTTTTCAATTAGGGTAAAACTGGTATCGGATTTCAATGGAATGACTCTACCATCATCCATAATTAGTTTTGCTCCTTTAACACCTGGTTGAATAATTGGTTGTGCTATTTTTTCTGTTATATCTTTCTCTACATAATTATTAATTAAAAATGCTATAGTGAATAAAAGGATGAAAATTGCGGCCCATCTTGATAAGCTTATATATAAATGTTTGGTTTTGGATTTACTTTTGATCCGATCTCTAATAATTACCCAATCAGTTTTAGGATTATAATTTAATAATTTAGTTTTATTGTCTAAATACCAATTTTTAGATTTTATAGAATTATATATTTCATTATGCTCACTTGATTCATCAATCCATTGCTGCAAAATTCTCTTTTCATCCTCATCAATAGATTCCTGAATCTCCTTGGCAATGAGATTAGAAATTTTCAAATATCGTTTTTTTTGATCCATGAATTAATCATTTTTAACACGTGTATATATAATACAATCGGAAAGGGAAACATGGGTATTGTATCTGTGAAAAAAACATGCTAAAACAATTTGTCATGCTTCACTTCGTTCAGCATGACAACATAATAAAACGGTATCCATTTTTTTCTAAATTTGCACTAAGACTATTTACTGTATGCTGGGAAAAAACATCATCAATGACATTCGAAATGGCAACAAAGAAGCATTTAAAGAATTCTTTGATGATTATTATCCAATACTTTGTGTTTTTGCCGAAAAATATTTAAAAACTCCTGATCAAAGTAAAGACGCTGCTCAAGATGCATTAGTAAAATTTTGGGAAAAGCGTGAAGAATTCAAAGATTTGTCAGGGGTAAAAAGTTTTCTTTATGTAGTTATCAAGAATAATTGTATTAATATTTTAAAAAAATCGAAAAGGAATGAAGACCTTTTGGAATTGAAAGAATTAGAATCTGAATCTTTTTTTAAAAAGAATATTATAAACCGGGAGACATTTGCAATTGTAAGAGATGCTGTGAATAGCTTGCCAAAAAGACAAAAGGCAATCATAGAACTAAGTATGCAAGGGTTAAAGAATCCTGAAATTGCCGAAGAATTAGATATTTCAACTAATACTGTTCATACAGCGAAGAAAAATGCTTATCGGAAACTGCGGGAGATATTGAAGGATAAATATTATCTTTTACTGTTTATTTAGGAGGGAGGTTGCTGGTTACTGGTTACTGGTTACTGGTTGCTAGTTACTAGTTGCTGGTTGGTAACTGCTACTGGTTTTAAATAGTATGCTAACAATTACTATAAAAGCCCTGTCATCCTGAAATTGCTTCAGGATGACAGGGCGAATAAATTATTTTCTGCCAATAACTTTTTCTACAGCTTTTACGATATTAGCTGCGTCCAATCCATACTCGGTCATTAATTCAGCAGGAGTACCGCTTTGCCCAAATCTATCGTCAACAGCGATCATTTCCATTGGAGTTGGAAGTTTATGAGCCAGCAATTGTGCAATACTATCTCCTAATCCACCATGACGCATATGTTCTTCAGCAGTAACTACACATTTTGTTTTAGCCACAGATTTCAAGATAGCTTCGGTATCCAATGGTTTAATGGTATGTATATTGATAACCTCAGTAGAGATTCCTTTGGATTCAAGTTCTTTTGCAGCTTCCAATGATTCCCAAACCAAGTGGCCTGTAGCAATAATCGTAACATCTGTTCCTTCATTAAGCATTAATGCTTTTCCAATAATGAACTCCTGGTCTTCCGGAATGAATGTAGGAACTTTTGGCCGGCCAAACCTTAAATATACAGGCCCGTCATGTTCAGCAATTGCTAGTGTAGCAGCTTTAGTTTGATTAAAGTCACATGGATTGATCACCGTAATATTAGGTAACATTTTCATCAATCCTATATCCTCCAGAATTTGGTGAGTTGCTCCATCTTCACCTAAAGTTACACCAGCATGAGAAGCGCATATTTTCACATTTTTTTCCGAGTAAGCCACCGATTGACGAATCTGGTCATACACACGGCCTGTAGAAAAATTCGCAAAAGTACCCGTAAAAGGGATTTTACCTCCTACGGTTAAACCGGCAGCAATACCAATCATATTTGCTTCAGCAATGCCCACTTGAATAAATCGTTCAGGAAATTCGGCTGCAAAAGCATCCATTTTAAGCGAACCTGTCAGGTCGGCACAAAGAGCAACTACCTCCGGATTCTTTCTGCCAAGTTCTAATAATCCTTCTCCAAATCCTGAACGGGTGTCTTTGTAGTTATATATGGTAAATTCTTTCATGATGTATATATTGTTCTATTGCTATATCGTTCTATTGTTATTTCATATATAAATCGAATATCGAAAATATTCTATCGACAACCCGCCTGCCGGCAGACAGGTCTGCTATCTTATTAATAATCTCCAAGTGTCTCTTCTAATTGTGATAAGGCATCCTCCGTTTGCTCATCATTCGGAGCATTTCCATGCCATTTATGGGTTCCCATCATATAGTCAACTCCTTGTCCCATTTCAGTTTTCATAAGAATAACTATAGGTTTCCCGTTTCCAGATAATTCTTCAGCTTTAGCTAATGTTTCAAGGATCGAATCAAAATCATGGCCATTCATTTCAAGGGTGATCCAATCAAATGCTTCCCATTTAGCTTTTAAGTTTCCAAGAGGAAGAACCTCATCGACCGGTCCGTCGATTTGTTTACCATTATAATCAACAACGGCAATCAGATTATCAACGTTCTTTGCAGCAGCAAACATTGCAGCTTCCCAAATCTGGCCTTCTTCAATTTCACCATCACCCATTAGGATATAGACTAATGAAGAATCATTATTTAATTTCTTAGTAATTGCTGCACCATTTGCAACAGACAAGCCTTGTCCTAAAGAACCTGAAGCAACACGAACTCCTGGTATTCTTTCAGCAATTGAAGGATGTCCCTGCAAACGGGTATGTAGCTTACGAAAAGTAGCAAGTTCTTTTATATCAAAATAACCTACTCTTGCCAAAACACTATATAATACAGGAGAAATATGCCCATTGGACAAAAAGAATATATCTTCATCTTTACCATCCATATTGAATGATTCCGGATCATGATTCATGACTTCAAAATAAAGGGCCGTTAAAAAGTCAGCACAACCAAGAGAACCTCCCGGATGACCTGATTTAGCACCATTTACCATTCTTACAATATCTCTTCTTACCTGGGTGGAAATTCGCTTTAATTCTTCTTTCTGTGGCATGTTTAATTTTTTTGCAAAAGTAAAATTTTTAGACATTCTATTTACATGAACAAAACAATTATTATAATATATTTTGAATCTTAATAAATCTGAAAAGAGTCAATGCAATTTAGAGAAAATATGCCACTGATAGATTTCGTTGAGATTATATTTATGAATAGTTTTTAACAAAAATCAAATCTAATAGAGGCCAACTAATAAACAACAACACCTCGACTTCGCTCGGCGACCCTACTCCCCTAATGAATCGTGACATGAAGGGTCGTCGAGACCCTATGTTTGTAAAGCACAAGCCAAAGAGATTAAGTAAATTAGTATTTGAGAAAAAACAACTTAAAATCCATGACTTATGCACTTACAAGATACAAATTTTAAAGATGAAACAATCTATGTTGGGATAGATACCCATAAGAAAAACTGGAATGTTTCCCTATATCATAAAGAAACAGCCTTACAAACTTTTAGTCAAGCCGCCCGTACAGAACTGCTGGTTACTTATCTTCATAAGCATTATCCAGGTGCAAACTACC
>JANQLW010000024.1 GCA_028280405.1 Bacteroidales bacterium | reverse complement strand
CAGTTGTAGCATCCTGGACAGTCCCTATGACTTTGGACATTCGTTGTGTGCTTTCTGGGACCATGCCCTCTGGTGCGTTAATATTTCCAGAAGTTCCTGTAATTAAACGCTGTAATGCACCACTCTTCTCAACGATCCAAGCACTGGCATTAGCGATCCATTCTGTTGGAAACATTGGGAACCGACCATCAGGGTCAATAAGGTTTATAGGGCTGTTAAATGTATAATTGTAAGGTGACCATCCGTAAGCATTTTCTCCCAATGGATCAATCACATGCCATCTTCCTAATTGCGCATCATAAAATCTCGCTCCATAATCATACCAATTCAACCCATAATCTTCCTGCAGCTCTTTTCCATTATACTTATAGAAGTTTTTAGGGTTGGCTGAAATACCTCCTGCTACTCCGGCAAAACTCATTCCAAAAGGATAATAATGATCCTGTTGTAAAATTTCAGCAACATTATTATTGTTCATATCTGCAAAGGTTACTCTTGTATTTCCTAAGTGATCTTTTAAGAAATACTGGTATTTGTAAGTGCCTGAACTTTCAACCAATCTACCTTCATCAAATAAAGCGTATTCCACGGTGGAGTTATCTTTATCATATACAAAACTGCCCTGGTAAACATTGCCGCCTGTCAAAGAACTTGTATTGGTATAAACTTCTTTTTTTAGTTTAGTACCTTCGGCAGTATAAAAGTACTTAATAATTTTATCGCTTCCAAGGTAATTTGAGGTGACACCTTAAGGTGTCACCTCAAATTATGTCCCTTTTTGTTGGGGGGAAGTCGTTAAAGAAAGAAGGCACCGTCAAGATGACGGCGCCAGCTTTTTCATAGTTTACTTTTATTTGTCTCCGCCAGCAGATTACTATATTTTGTCTGGACCAGCAGGCCCGAAAGATTTTCTATCGGGGATTTGAGTGTTATCTGTATTCGAAAAAACGTTGAGAAAACAGACCTATTTTGGTATTATTTCAAAAGAATAAGAAAAATCCATTTTATTGCCATAAAACCATTTTTTTTCTCCTAAAAATCGATATGCCCCATTCATAAATACTGAATCGACCTTAGCGGAATATTTCTCCTTCAATTTTTTTTCACAATCACTTAATTTATTATCGCTAGAATAGAAATATGAAAAGTCAATTGATTCGATTCCATTTTTTCCTTTCATACGTAAAATGGGTATATCAACATTCTTTGGTATAAGGCTAATAGAGTCTGTAAAAGTCACTCTCGCTACTCCACTCAATTGTATTGTGTCTCTTAAACCTACTTCATGAAAAAAAATATTAGCTTTTTTTATAAATTCAACATCCCCTCCTTTAACCTCTTGTCCTGAGATTTCTTGAAAACTTATGAAATAAAGAATGGTAAATAAAAATAAATGTTTTAATTTCATAATTGTTATTTAAATATTGGATAAAACCGATTTAACATTGATTTTTTTTGGTTGCTACGTCGCAATGGATAATTGTTATACAACCCTGATGAATTACTAATTGATCCTTTCTTGAAGTTCATTACAGCATTCTTAAATTCACCCATTGAAAAACCCTTTAGCAAACTATTAAACGATTTCTGATAAGAAGCACCAATTGCATTATTTCTACCAAGAGGTGTAGTGCTTGAAGCAAAAGTTTCATTATTTAATGAATACTCAAGTGCTATTCCATAACCAATTAGATGTGCCTCTACCTCATTCATTATTGAGGCCCCTCCTTGTCCTTGCTCATGTTGATATCCATGAAAAAGCTCATGAGCTGTTGATTCTAATTTACGTGCTTCACCAATGCCCTTTTCCATTAGACCTGCTGCATTGATAGTTCCTCCTCCTTCTTCATTTCCTTTGAAGGATAATGTTCCTGTTATATCATTACCTTTCTTATCCTTTGCATAAGTATTAGTGAAGTTAAAAGAATTTTCAGAATCGACAAGTTCTCCCAAAAGCTTACTTCCTGCTCCTGTACTATTCATTTTATTAAGGTTTTCAATTGAAGTTGAAACAAATTTATTTTTACCTTCATATTTCATGCCAGCAGTATATTGTATTTTTTGTTCCTTGCCATCATCATTATAATAAATCCAAATTTCTTCTCCATTAGGATCAATGAATAGTAGAGGGTTATTATAAGCATAATGATACGGGCTAAATGAAGAATACTTTTCTGCCAAAGGGTCTATTGCATGCCACCTCCCTAATTGCGGATCGTAGAACCTTGCCCCATAATCATACCAATTCAACCCATGATCTTCCTGCAGCTCTTTGCCGTTGTATTTGTAAAAGTTTTTAGGGTTAGCAGAAACACCGCTAGAAACTCCGGCAAAATTCATCCCATAGGGGTAATAATGATCCTGTTGGATAATTTCAGGGGTATTGTCATCATTGGCATCTTCAAAAGTTACACGGGTATTCCCTAAATGATCTTTTAAGAAATACTGGTATTTATAAGTTCCTGAACTTTCAACCAAACGCCCCTCATCAAATAAAGCATATTCCAGCGAGCTGTTGTCCTTGTCATATACAAAACTGCCCTGATACACATTGCCGCCTGTCAAAGAACTAGTATTGGTATAAACCTCTTTTTTAAGCTTTACACCTTCGGCATTGTAAAAATACTTAATAATTTTACCACTGCCAAGATTAATTTCTGTAGGAAGATTAAATTCATTATAAGTAATGCTTGTTATGCCTTTATTATCATCACAGGTCATATTCCCATTGGAGTCATAAGCATATTCATTACTTCCTGTGCTGTTGCCATCTTTAAAGTCAAGGTTTCCAATGTCAGAGATGGCATCATTAACGGCTGTTAATTGGTTTCCTGTATATGAATAAGAAAGTTGATCTATATCTCCATAGGTAAATGTGCTTGTACCACTGTTTTCCCCTTTTCTCCATAAGGAAAGGATGTTTCCATTTTTATCATAAGAGATCGGGTTCCAGTTAGCACCCATTACGTTATAGCGGTCATCATTTACATTGTAGCTGCTACCTTCAGCATAGTCAGCTTTTGTAATTCTGTTTAGTCCATCATACTGAAAACCATAGTTTCGCTGATTATCTCCACTAACTTGCCATTTAATAGCAGAAATATTCCCATTAAACTTTGCTGTTCCGCCTAATGCCGATAAGCCATCATTGTAAATGAGCTCCATACCAAATAAATCACCTCCGCTAAGCGTAGCACTATTGATCTTTGTGAGCCATCCCCGAATATTATAAGTGTAGTCTACAATCTGCAGTGCCTGAGGACTGGTATCCGAAGGGCTTGTAACATCCATGCCTTTTCTTTCCAATTGTCCCAGTTCATTGTAAATATTATAAACAATGGTTTCAGCCGGTTGGCTATTCATTTGATGGGTTACCATTTTCAAACGATTAAAACTATCGTATTATAAAGGAACTTTTATTTGGGCGTGCCCCTTCGGGCCAGGCTTTACGCTATAGTTGCATGCCAACGCACAAGGCTTACCTTATATGCAAGCTGCTTTAATCCCTGACGCAGCTATAGCTAACAAGAGAAAAATGAGAATCTTTTTTCTTTCATATTTACTATAATTATTAAACTCCTTCGGAGTATTGGTAGCATTTTTTTATTAACTTAGTTTATAAATTAAAAATCTTGTTCTCATTCAAAGAAACCGAAAACTCTTGCAGCAATTTAAAGCTATGGATAGTATGGACAATGAAGATAAGCAAGTAATTAAAAAGCTTATTGATACTTTTATTACTAAAAGTAAACTTAAACAACTTGCGCTATAAATAAACCAACTAACTACCAAATAATGGATTTTGTTATAAATATTTTTCTACCAGCTATACTTACAATAGGATTTATTTCATATTGTTGTAAATCATATTTTCATTTCTTATATCTAAAAATTGTAAAAGGATACCCTAAAGAATTAAGCTTTTATAAGTTTATAAGTTTTGTTAATGCGCATTTTTTCGACCGCTTAGAAATTATTATGCCACTGCTTATAAAAAGAAATAAAGAAAGCCTTTCTGAAAATGAATTCAAAAAGGCTAAATTATTAGAAAAGCGTATAATTTATTGTATAATTCTTACTGTTATTGGATTTTTAACAATTCCAATAGGTTTGTATTTACAAAACAATTATTTATAATAAGAGGTTAATTGTCATTAGATGAAGAAGTTGAATTAATAAATTCCTCAATAGCCTTCCATTGATCTTTTTGTATTTTATTCCATTCAATTGCTTGTTGTGGAACATGCCACCCTTTTTCTAACATTTCATCTATTGTATATTCTTTTATGTCATGTTTGGTTGATAATGAGGCTTCTGCTCCAGCTTCTCCTCCCATCATAAACGCAAAAAAAGCACCTATTCTAGTTTTAAGAGTAGTAGTCTGTTCTCTTTCTCCTCCATCTTTAAAAACGTCTTTAATTTCTACAGAAAACAAGCCTAAATTTAATTTGCTAGATTTGGAGAAAAGCTTCCCTTTTAAGCTGCTTTCTTTTGACCATTCAACTCCATAACCTGTACCAAGTGTAATACCATCTTTTACTTTGAAGTCGTCATTTATTCGAGCAAACCATCCTTCATCTGTATTATATCCAGCTTCCGCTTCTGCAATAACTGATCCCGATTGATATACAAAACCAACTTTTGTACCTAACACTTCAACATTTCCTCCGATAGTACCAGCAGTTAAGTTACCAGAAGCTTTTATTTCAAACTTCCATTTTTCCATCCCCATTAAATCAATAAAAACAATAGGGGAATTTCCTGCATATAAATACGGAGTCTGATAACTAAACTCTTCTGCTTTTGGATCAACGGTATGAAACCTTCCAATTAAAGGATCATAAAACCTTGCTCCATAATCATACCAATTCAATTCAGCTTGCAACTCTTTACCATTATAAAGATATTGATTAGAGTTGGAGTTTTCCTGCTCAGCTGTATGCCCGAAAGGA
>JANQLW010000019.1 GCA_028280405.1 Bacteroidales bacterium | reverse complement strand
ATTCGCGCCCCGACTAAAAAGCACAGCCTCTAAAAATAAAAGTCTAATTATGAAAAAATCAATTTTACTAATACTACTAATGGCAGTAGCAATATTCCCGTTGCAATCTCAGGATATAAAAAAATCAAACTTAAAAGTTTTATACGTAGCTCAAAACCCTGAATTACCGGATGGATATTCCTTTGGAGGAGATAGAGCCCTTTGGGAATCCTTAAAAAAAGACCGCCCTCAGGACTTTTACCAATTCTTCCAGAAATACTTCAAAAAAGTGACCATGATCTATGGTGAAGCATACAAAGAAGAAATGTCTGACAATTATGATGTAACCGTATTCGATGCCTTAATTCATCAAAGAGATGGGAAAATGCCTGAATGGTATAACAATAATAACAGACCTGATTACTTCAGTGAAGATTATGATGCAGCAACAGTTATGATTGCTGGTGTTGGTGGTGCTTTAACCGGAAATATGAAATTAAAAATAGACTGGTTGTGCAACTGTTTGTATTCTCATGCCTTTGATATGGATAGAGATCACCCAATATTTAATACACCTTATAAAGTGGCATTAACTTTGGAAAAGCAAAAACACAAAAGAGGCATTTTCCGCTATTATAGTGGTAAAGATGCACCTGAGGAAGCAATGATGTGGAGAGTACAAAATGTGGATCGCGAGGAAGGATATCCTCCGGGTATTGTTTCCAATCCTGGTTTTGGAGATTCGCCGGATGCTGAAAAAATATCTGGAGGACCGTGTATAAAATCTATTAATGCAACAGCTTTAGGGCGTCATGGTAATTTCTTTCAATGGGGTTATCGTGCATCTCCCATGCATTTAACGGAAGAAGCTAAACTGGCTTTGATCAACACCATACATTATATGGCCAAGTTCAAAGGACACAAACCTTATGTTGAAAAGAAGGCACCTCATCGTTTGGCTGCATTGGATGAAATATATATGGCTTCCGATAAAGGTTATGCAAAATCATTGAAATCTCGTATTAAATTTCTCACGGACTACAATAAAGCTATGGCAAGAAAATTGGCAGATAAACCTCATCCACATGACAAATTTATTTATTACAATAGGGATTTAACTTTCCCATCTCGTGTAAAATATCTTAAAAAAGTTCCTAAAGAGGTTATTGAGAAGTATGTAGATGACTGGAACGCCTATGTAAAATATTATGAAGATAATATGGGGTATTTAGGAATGTCTGAACCTAAAAAAATCTATGGCAAAACCTATTATGATGTTGTTATTGATAAAGATCTCCAAAAATTAGGTATTGCCAATAATGATATTAAGCTTTTGGATAAATGTATCATTATGCTTGAGCAAGAAGGACAAGCTGAATTAGCTCAAAAATTATTAGAAAAATATACGACTGAAAAGTTCACTACTGCCAAAGAGTGGAAAAAATGGTTAAAGAAAAACAGATCTAAATTATTTTTTACGGAAGTTGGTGGATATAAATGGATGGTGACGAAATAAAATAATTAGAAAGGACAACCCTACGAGGGTTTTAAACCCTCGTAGGGCTATTAAAAAACCGATAACCCGTTAAAAAATATAATATACAATGAAAAAATTATTTAAATCAGCAATATTATTACTTACAATCGTATTTGCTTTAAATGCTTGCAAGCAAGCAAATAAATCAGAGCAAAATGCAAAAGATGATTCCATGTTTATTATGGAAGGCTTTATTGAGGGACTTGGAACAGACAAGATTTTTATTCAAAACTGGGATGGACATCGTGATTCAGCCCAGGTAACCGACGGAAAGTTTACCTTAAAAACAAAACTTAAGGACCCTTGTCTATCTAAGCTCTATCTGAAGAAGAAACCTTTTTTCACCATGATACTTGCAGAGAATACAAACTACACATTAAAAGGGGAAACAGGTTATAACGTAGAGTGTATTGTTACAGGAGGAGTAGAACAGGAGTATCTGAATACATTTAATCAGCTAGAAAAAAAGCTTTCAGAAAAGTATCAACACTATGAAATGGAAATGAAACTTCGCGAAAAGGGACTTAAAAAAGAAGAAGTTACAGAAATTAGTAATAAAATTAATGAATACTACAAAGAGTTACATAAATTACAAGTCAAATTCATTAAAGAGAACCCTAAAGCCCATTATTCAATTGAACTTATAGAAATGTTTGCTTCTGGTGACAGTAAGGAAGAGATTATGAATCTATTGGCATTAATTGATCCAAAACATAAAAAAACCATAGATTATAAAAACATTCAGGCTCTTCTGGCTGAAAAGAGA
Source organism: Bacteroidales bacterium (assembly GCA_028280405.1). Classification (GTDB taxonomy): domain Bacteria; phylum Bacteroidota; class Bacteroidia; order Bacteroidales. The sequence goes on along the minus strand of JANQLW010000019.1, from coordinate 28,684 downwards.
AACGACATTAGCTTAGCTAAATTCATGAAAGGCGTTAAGGATGTAAACTATGCTTTGGATAAAAACTTTACAGGAAAATCATTTACAGATATAGCTTATATGGACATAATGCCAAACAACAATCTGTGTGCTCTGAAAAAAGGAGGCATTGTTCAAATCATTAGCCCCGAAGGAAAGAAATTAGATGAGTTTAAGGCAGAAACGAAAGGCTTCGCAAAATCAATAGCAGTTGACCAAAAGAATCAAATTTATATCATGGATCTTCTGTTTTCTATAGAAAAAGTAAAGAAAAGAGGAAGAGTAATAGAAGTAAAAAAGACTGATGGTGTTAAAGCAGTAGTTTATAATTCAAATGGAAAGAAACTACGTGAATTTATGCTAGCAGGATTAAAAACTGCTCCTGGAGCTAAAATATCTGGAGATAAACTGATCGTATCTGATATGACAGACGATATACTGGGAATTTACGATATTAAAGATGGTAAAATGTTATCTAAAATTGAAGGTTTGAGTTCTTGTTGTGGCATATTGGATTTTGATGTAAATAATAAAAATGAAATTATTGTTGCCAATCTAAGTGCCTTTAGAGTAAATACTTATGATTTAAACGGAAAGATCAAACTAACTTTTGGAAACAGAGGAAGAGACATCTTGGATTTCCACGGATGCTGTAATCCCGTTTGTGTTGCATCTTTAAGCAATGGAGCAATCGTTACTGCAGAAAAAGACCCAACACGTATTAAGGTATATAGTAAAGATGGAGCAAAACAAATTAAGGGTATTGACGAATTGGTTAAAGGTTGTACCTATATCCCAATGACCGTTGATTCTAATGACAATTTGTATTTGGCATCTCCGAGCAAAGGAATAGTCAAATGTGTTGTAACAAACTAAATTTTCTATCACCCTACGAAGCTTATAACCCTCGTAGGGTGAACTAAAAGAACAAGTCATGAAAAAATTAATACTAACAAGCTTGCTGATCTTGGGTTTAATCAACCTGAGTATAGCAAAGAATACTTTTAAAACCATTAAGTATTCCAAAATAAAAGCTGAACTAAAAATGACGAAAAATTTAAGCTTCTCTAAAGAAGCGCTTTATCACTTAGCATTATTTGGCAAAAAAGCCGAATACAAAATGTGGTTTATTCTAGATAAATCAGATTTAAACTCACCTGTTTATGATCTTGCTTATTGCGATATGGATTGTGACGGATTAGTAGGTGAAGAAGGTGAAAAATTTAAATTTAATCAGACTTCTATGGGAAATAACTTCACCATGAAAGATTGGCTAAACCCTTCAACACAGGAAAAATCTGATATTAGATTATATAAAACAAAAACACTGGATGGAAAGTCGCTCCCAATGGCTAATATCATGATTCCTATACTTGGAGAATATACTTCATGTGATTTAATTTCAAAGTCAAGCCCGGAAGAAGCTTCTAAAGTATGGATTGGCTACGAAAAAGAGCTATATGTCATGGATGACAACACTCAAAATTTAGAGAATATTTTTTACCGTGGAGATGGACAGATAAAGAACCACCCTCGTAAAATACCACTTCATAAACAAACTTTCAATGTGGGTTATCCCGGAACTAATGGGTCAAAATGGGTTATAGGAGAAACAAGTCTTCCAAAAGGTGAATATTTAAAAGCCACTATTGATTACAAAACAAAATCTGGCAAAAAGAAGTCCAGTTTCAGTAAACTAAGTGAAAGATGCTGAGTAACTTCTTATTACGGACAGGTCTTTGTCCCAAAAGATATTGCAACAGGAAATGCAAAACTAAGCATCTCACTTCAGGATGATTCAAAAGCTCCTTTTAAAGCAAAACCCTTTACAAAAACTATCACAATTAAGGATGGAGATCCTTATCCTGATAAGGATTTAGAAAAACGTATGAAGTCCCATGGTTGGGATCCAAAATTAAGTTTGGAAAAAAACAAAAAGAGAATACGCACAGCATGGATAGCTCAACAAAACAAAGGGTTTTCAGGACCGAAGCAAATACGAATTAGACTTGCTGAATATGGTGGTAAAGAATATGCAGCCGGATCAGATGTAAAAGTAGATATTTATATAAAAGTTCAAAAAGGATATTATTTCTACGGTATTAAAGAAGGAGACACCTATGTAAACACTAAAATGAACTGGGAGCTTCCGGAAGGATTTGAATTCATTTCCAACGTATGGCCGGAGCCAAAAATCAAAAAAGAAGGAGAATTTGAAACGCCTTATTATGATAAGGATGTGCATTTCAGAGTAAAACTAAAAACACCTGCTAATGCTAAACCGGGTGATAAGTTTAAAATAAATATTCTTACAACATTTCAATATTGCAATCAGGAAGGCTGTGCGTTGGGTGAAGCCAATCATGAATTAGAATTTATAGCAAGATAAACACAACCCTGACAGGGTTAATTAATAAACGGATATATGAAAACAAAAATTAACATTTTAGCAATACCGTTCTTTATGCTATTCGCATTCACTGCTTGCAATGAACAGACATCTTATGAGATCAATGGAATAGCTAAAGATCTTGAAGATGGCTCAGAGGTTATACTGGAAAATGCACAGACTAATGAGATGATATCAACAACAAAGCTTGTTGATGGAAAATTCAAATTCACTGGTAGTGTAGAACAAGCTCATTTTGCATTTATCTATCTAGGCAGATTGCGTTATATGATGGTATTGGAAAACGCAAATTATGAGGTAGTAAGAGATAAGCACTACACTTATATTGATGGAGGCAAAATCAATAAGGCAGTATTTGGTTATACACTTGAGCCAAAATACCAGGAAATGGTTAGAGAACACAGGAGTTTACCTTCTCCATTTGAAGGCGTAGATAGAATGGATAAAGAAGCGATAAGAAAAGCCAGTAAGGTTTCAAATGCCCGCAGAAAGAAAGAAAGAACATACATAACTTCTTACTTAAACAAAATAATAACAGGAGATTATCCAAGCCTAACCAAGCTATTTGCTTTATGCAACATAACAGACTGGGATAATTATGGTTGGGATAAAAAGCTTGAACTATTTAAAGAGTATGAAAATGAATTAGGAACTCATCCATTGATTGTATTTCACAGGGAAGGAATTCTAAAAGCCAAGAAAATCCAGGAGATCAATGAGTCGGTTAGCCCTGGCAAACCATTTAAAGACATCATTGCACAAACCAGAGACGGAAAACAATTGCGCTTATCTGAAGTGGTTGCAAAAAACAAATATACCCTTTTGGAAATGTGGGCAAGTTGGTGCGGTCCTTGTCGTGCTGAATTTCCTCATTTGAAAAAAGCGTATAAGTACTACCACAAGAAAGGTTTCGAGATTTTTGCGCTTTCCCTTGATTCTGATGAAGAAAGCTGGTTCAAAGCCATGGATAAAGAGAATGTACCATGGATTAATGTTGTAGACTATAAAGCCTGGGAAGCTGATGGACCAAAGGCTTATGGAGTAACAGGAATACCAGCCAGTTTTTTAATAGATCAAAACGGGACTATTATTGCATCAATGCAACAAGTTCGTGGTTTTGCTTTGGATGAGAAATTGGAAGAATTATTGGGCAATTAGATTAAACATTTTTAAAATAAGTAAACATATAAGCTATGAAAAAACTATTATTAACTAGTTTATTAATACTGGGTTTGTTAAACCTAAGTATGGCAAAGGATACTTATAAAACCATTAAGTATTCAAAGATAAAAGCCGAATTTAAAACGGCTGAAAATGTAAAACTTTCAAAAGATGCACTCTATCATCTGGTTTTATTTGGCAAAAAGGCCGAATACAAAATGTGGTTTATTATAGATAAATCAGATGTAAATACAGCAGTTTATGATCTTGCTTATTGTGATCTGGATTGCGATGGAATCGTAGGCGAAGAAGGTGAGCAAATGAAATGCAATAAAACCACCTTTGGTATTAATTTCACTATGAGTAACTGGGTAAATCCCGCTTTAAAAGAAAAAGCTGAAATCACTTTATGGCGTGGAAAAACCATGGATGAAAAAGCACTTCCAAAAATTAGTATCTATATCCCTTTACTAGGACAAGAAACAATTTGTGATTTAGTTTCGAAATCAAGCCCGCAGGAAGCTTCAAAAGTTTGGGTAGGCTATGAAAAGGAACTCTACATTTTTGACGATAGCAATGATGGAGATGAAAGCATTTTTTATCGTGGAAATGGTATTGTTAAAAGCCACCCTCATAATGCATCTGTTCACAAACAAACCTTTAGCATCGGTTATCCGGGCACAAACGGATCCAAATGGTTAATCGGACTTACGAATATTCCTAAAGGTGAATATTTAAAAGCCAATATTGATTATAAAACAAAAGCCGGGAAGAAAAAATCCTATTTTAGCAAATTGGATGAAAGATGCTGAGGCATTTCTCATTACGGACAGGTCTTTGTCCCACAAGAAATAGCAACAGGAAATGCAAAACTTAGCATCTCACTTCAGGATGACTCAAAAGCTCCTTTTAAAGTTAAAACCTATACTAAATCCATTACAATTAAAGATGGCGAACCCTATCCTAATAAATACTATGAAAAAATCTGGAAGAATCAGGGTTGGGATCCTAACTTGAGTAAAGAGGAAAACAAGAAGAAATACAGAGAACGGATGTTGGCCATGATGAATGCAGGCTATTCCGGTCCTGAGCAAGTACAATTCAGATTTGCTGAATACGGTGGTAAAGAATACAAAGCCGGTTCAGATGTAAGGGTTGTTATTCAGGTAAAAGTTAAAAAAGGCTTTCACTTTTATGGCACTAAAGAAGGAGACACCTATGTAAATACGAAAATGAACTGGGAACTGCCGGAAGGATTTGAACTCATATCATGCGTTTGGCCAGAGCCTAAGATCAAGAAAGAGGGAGAATTTGAAACGCCGATCTATGACAAACAACTCTATTTCAGAGCTAAACTAAAAACCCCTGCAAATGCAAAACCGGGTGATAAGTTCAAAATAAATATTAATACAAGCTTCCAGTATTGTAATCATGAAGCATGCTGGCTGGGAGAAGCCAATAACGAATTGGAATTTATTGCACGTTAATTCATTCTTCATTTATAAATAAGGGTGTTTATTCATTTAATACTAAACACCTATTTGTACAAAAAATGACTCTTAAAAATAGCACCTGTTCGAAAAAAACTAAAAATAAATATTCTATGAGAACATTAACATTAGTACTCGCATTCATGGTGGCAGCATCTGCCAACATCTATGCACAAGAAGTAGAAAAACCATTTTCTATCAAAGTAAATGGTAAGGACATTCATTCTAAACCTAACTACACAGGTCCGACACTTTTCGATTTTGATAAGGACGGATTACAAGATCTAATCGTAGGAACATTTTCAGGGAATTTCAGGTTTTACAAGAACAAAGGAACTAAATCAACCCCTGTTTTTAAAAGCTTTGAATTAATTAAAGCAGGTGGAGAAGATGCCAAAATCCGAAATTGGTGATGTGTTGCCCCTGTTCCACAGTTTGTGGATCTAAATGGTGATGGCAACACAGATATGTTAGTTGCAGGCTATATTGGTTATGGATATATTTTTTACGGGAAAGAAGACGGAAGTTTAAAAAAACCGGAATTTATACGTAATAATAAAGGTGAAAAGATCATGCTTGGTGCATATTGGGATGATGAAAAAAATAAATGGATAGATTATAGAAAAGGTTTTTCTAACTTAACGATGATGAAAGCTATAGACTGGGATGAAGATGGAGATTATGACCTTATTTTGAGTTCTCATCCTCACGGAAGACCTCACGAAGGCGTAGGGATTCAGTTGGTAATCAATGAAGGAAACAAAAACAATCCTGTTTTTTCAAGCAAACAAACAATGATCATCAACACTCCTTACCATGTAGCCAACGCTTTTACCGACTGGGATGGTGACGGATTATGGGATATTATTGCGACCGTTGGAGAATATAAGGAAGCTACTGGGATCTTCTGGTATAAAAATAAAGGAACCAAAGGCGCTCCAAAATTTGATAATCCAAAACCAATATTTAGCAAAGAAGAGTTTGACAAAGCTACAGGTATGGACTTATATGGAGCTTATATTTCAGCTGCTGACTTTAACAATGATGGCAAAGTAGATTTAGTTATCGGAACTAGTGTGTCTAAAGAGATTCCTTTAAATTTAACAGAATCTCAAATTAAAAGACGGGATGAGTTAAAAATTGAGTTAGATAAGTTAAATGCCAAAAGGAATAAGATTTACGAAAAGTATAATGCGAAATTCAAAGATGACCCGAATAAAGCTTATGAAGAAGCACGTAAGGACAAAGCAATGCTAAAAATCATGAAAAAATCGAGTCCATTATCTAAAGAATACTTTAAGCTTATACCACAATCTGCCAGACTATGCCCGGTATACGTTTGCATTAAAAAATAAACTTAACCCAGTCAGGGTTCTAAACCCTGACTGGGTTAATACATAAGTAAAACAATAATTTGCAATAGTAAAATGAAAAAACAATTCATACTCATCGCTTTTGCGACCTTAATTTCCTGCTTTGGATTTGCTCAAAAAAACAACAAACAACTAATGAGCTTAAAAGCAGAAGGGAATGATAAATTAAAAGTAAGAATGTTTACAGATCATAAGTCTGTAAAAGCCGGTCAGGAATTTAAGATCGGTTTCTTTTTTGACCTGGCTCCTAACTGGCATACATTCGGAACTGAGGAAAACGGTTCGAATATGCCAACACAATTGGAACTGAAACTCCCAAAAGGATTTAAAGTTATTAAAGCCCATTGGCCGGAAAAGGATCTGGTTCAAAGTAAACATGGTGGTTTTGAGGAATATTATGAAAAAGATTTCTATGTAGTTTATACAATTAAAGCTGAAAAAGAAGTAAGCGGTGAACAAACTTTTAAAGCAGAACTCAATTGGCAATGCTGCGATCCCAATATGTGTATTTTGGGAGATGCAAAATTGGAAACCAAAGTTTTGATAGGAAAGAAAAAGAAGAATAATTTATATAAACTTATTAATTAGGCATTCATGAAACAATTTATATTAATACTCGCACTATTTATGGGCCTTAGCACATTAAATGCTCAGGACCTCATTTGCACCTACGAACTGGATGTTAAATCTCCGGAATTAAAGGTGATCAATTATGACAAAATTAAATGCAAATTTAAAGCTGCTGACGGAGTTAAAATTTCCGATAAAGCGTATTACCATGTTTTATTATTTGGTAAAAAAGCTAAAACCAAAATGTGGGTCATTGCTGATAAATCTGTTGGGTCAGAAGAATACGACCTGATTTATGTTGATTTGAACTACAATGGCATTGTTGGAGAAGAAGGAGAAAAACATAAACTCGACTTTTCAAGCTTTTTTCCTAAAGTAGATATCAAAGGTTGGAAAAACCCTTCAACTGGAGAAGTAAGTGATTTTTTATTATCATCCAAAAAATCTAAATACAATAAAACAAGACAAAGCCTACATGGTGTATTTAAAATTCAGGGATATGAAACAATGGTATATGCTGAAATTCTTGATCCAAATACTCCTAAAACCGCAACTAAGATTTGGGTAGGGTTTGAAAAACCAATGACCATTCGTAATTATGGAAAAGTAGATAGAAAATTCTACAGAGGAATCGGGATAATGGAGTGTGCTATGTTTGGGAAAACATGGGCAAATGAACGTTCGTGGATAATTGCTTATCCGGGCAGCACTAATCTAAGTTGTTGGTATGTGGATATCTCCTACTTAGCAAAAGGAGAACATTTGGTTTCTGAAGTTGAGTATACTGCCTTAGACGGAACAAAGAAGAAACACTTTGGTGAGATAGATGAGCGTTGCTGAGGTTGCTTGTATCACGGAGGCGTGTCCTTCCCAAAAGATGCAGCAGCACAAAAAGCAAGATTAAAAATTAGTGCTCAAGAAGATACCAAGTCAATCGTTAAGATTTTCCCTTGTGAATTAGAAGTTAATATAGAAGATGGTAAACCGGATGCTCCGGAATGGTGGACTGAATTAGGCTGGAATAAAGAAAACTCCAGAGAAGAAAACGACAGAATTATGAAAGCTACACAAGCTGCCAGATTGGTTAAATACACTTCTGGAGTTGAAGAATGTAAGTATATCGTAAGAGATGTTGATTTCCCAACAAATGGTGATATATATATAAATGTAAAAGTAGAATTAAAGGAAGGCTACCATACTTATGGTCCTAAAGAAGGTGATGGTTATATCCACACCAATTTGAAAGCTGATTTACCTGATGGATTTAAGATTAAAGAAATCATTTGGCCGAAAGCTAAAATGAAAAAAGAAGGAGATTATACTTTACCTACTTATGATAAAACTTTTTATATTAGAATCATTGCAAGTCCACCTAAATCAGCAAAATCGGGAGAGGTATTTAATGCCAGCATTAATACCAGTTTCCAGTATTGTAATGAATTGGGGTGCCAATTAGGCAATGCAAACAACAACTTTAAATTAAAGGCATTTTAAAACGTTTAACCCTACGAAGGTTTAAAACCTTCGTAGGGTTATTTGAGCCAGCTTAATTGATCGGGAGATGGTTTCCTTCTTGAACCACTTTGAAAGAAATTAAAAAACAGAAAAGATGATAAAAACTAAAGGAACAAAAATTTTCATGGCACTAATGATCGTGCTGGGAATGATGGCTTGTAATAATGCAGCCAAAGAAGAAAAAGGACAAAAACAAACAAGTGCTAAATTCATTCTTAAAGGTAAAATTGAAGGAATGGATAGTGGGATGATTAAAATTTCTGATAAGAAATACAGAAGAAATGATTCTGCAAAAGTAGTTAATGGAGAATTCACCTTAATCAGTGATTTCCCGGAGCCAAGTTATATCAGTTTATTTGATGATGAGAAAGGACACATTGGTTCTTTATTTGTAGAAAATGCAGAATTTACACTAACTGCCAATGTAAACAATCTACGAGAAACTAAAATTACCGGTGGGCCTACTCATGCCGATATGCTCAAATTTGAGAAAATGAGAAAACCATTGTTTGATGATGAATGGAGAAAGGCAAGTAGAGATAATTACAAAGCTGATATTTCTAAAGAACGTCGTGCTGAGATTAATAAAATTTTGGATAAGTTTGATCAGAAAACGAAATCATTGGAGTTGAAATTTATCAAGAACAATCCTAAATCACACTATTCTGCATGGTTAGTATTTATCCAATGTAGTGGAGCAAGTGCTGCAAAAAAAGAAGAGTTAATTTCGATGTTGGATCCTTCTCTTTATTCTCAAACTTATATTAAAGGAGTCAGAGAAAATCTTGCATTGGAAAAAAGCACAGAAGCAAGCTTAGAAGAATTTGTAAGCACTGCCAGTAATGTAAAATATAAGGTAGATGAGCAATTTAATGGAAAAGCATTAAAAGACGTAGTTTATTTAGGATCATTTACGAACAATAATATTTGTGCATTAAAGAAAGATGGAAGTATTCAGATAGTATCTCCAAAAGGGAAATTGGTAAAGGTGATTAAAACTGAGATTAAAGGTGAAGCAAAATCTGTTGCCATCGATGCAAAAGATAATATTTATGTTTTAGATGTATTAGTCAAAACAGAATATCGTAAGATTCGTGGTAGAAAAATGGCATTTTCATCACCCATTGGTGTTGAATGTGTTTGCTATAATGTAAATGGGGAAAAAATGAGTCGTTTTTCTTGTCCTGATATTACGACAGCTTCAGGTGCAAAAATAGCTGATGGTAAACTATTATTATCAGATTATAGCACTCAAAAGATAGGCATTTATGATTTAAATACCGGAAAAATGCTTTCTAAAATTGGAGACATGCGCCCTTGTTGTGGAATACTTGATTTTTCAGTAAATGACAAAAATCAAATCATTGTTGCCAATCTTGGAGCATTCAGAGTTCAGTCTTTTGACCTGACAGGTAAAAGTTTAATGTCATTCGGTAAAAGAGGCCGTGAGTTAGATGCATTCCATGGATGTTGTAATCCGGTAAGTGTAGCAGGCTTGAAAAATGGAGCTATTGTTACCGTAGAAAAAGACCCTACACAAATAAAAGTATTCAGTAAAGAAGGACCATCTCTTATCGCCGGAATTGATGAATTGGTAAAAGGCTGCTCATATATTCCAATGGCAGTAGATGGAAATGACAATTTATATTTGGCCTCTCCTGACAAAGGAGTTGTTAAGTGTATTTCTGTAAACTAAAACCTATAAATAATTTTAAAAAGCTGACTTTAGCTTCACCTGAAAAAGGATTGGTAACTATATTTCTGCAAATTAGAATAAAATAATCATATTTAAACCCGGTTCAGAATAAGAGAACCGGGTTTTTTGTGCTTTCATAAATAAATATGTATGTTTGTTGACCTTATATTATGTCAATACCAATAACGGAAAATAATATCATAAAAGAATTCAATAAAGGGTCTGATAAAGCATTTAAATGGCTTTATGATGAATACTTTGTTTTATTGAGATATTATGGTTTAAGGTATTTAAAAGATATTGATGAAATAGATGATATCATTCAGGAGCTATATGTGCATATATGGGAAATGAGAGGACAATTCTCTTCTTTACCAAAAATCAGAGCTTATTTATTTCAATCTGTTAGAAACAGATGTTTAAATAAAATTAGGCATAATCAGGTAATTGCAAAAAGTGAAGAATACTTAAAAGGGCAGGAGTCTGAAGATTCTGTTCTTGAAAATTTAATAAAACTTGAAGTATTTGATGAACTAATGACTGCTTTTAACAAACTTCCTGAAGGAGCCCGTCAGGTTTACTGGATGAGTTTAAATGGACTTTCCCATAAAGAGATCTCCGAAAAATTGAAAATATCAGTAAACACTATAAAAACACATAAAATGCGTGCAAATGCTTTCCTGAAAAAAGAATTGAAAGGACTGTTCTCTATTTTAATGGTAATTGCACTTCGACAAGCTCAGTGACCAGGGGGCATTGAGCGGAGTCGAAATGCACTTCGACAGGCTCAGCGACCCGGTCATCGAGTGAAGTGAAACGAAATCGAGATGCCTGTATTGAGCAAGTCTGAAATGCAATTCATAATTTATAATCCATAATTTTCTCAGGGATTTTTTTCTATACTTTGTCATACCATCATACTTTATACGTGTTACATTAAAAACTACGCATAAAATATGGAATCAAAGCATCATATTCAATCAAAAGAAATTGCAAAACTTATTATTCTTTATAGAGAAGGAAAAATAAGTAAACTTCAATCCGCTAAACTAATGGATTGGGTCAATATAAGTAAATCTAATAAACTACTTTTTGAAGAATGTATTCAGGATAACTTTTTTGATAATGCATTATTGGAAAGTTATATTGAACCAATTCATAAACAGAAAATTTGGGAACACATAAAAAAGCGGACAATCCAAAAACAAAAACGAATTAGAATATTTAAATCGTTTGCTGCTGTAGCCTCTGTTATTATTGTTTTGGGCTTAAGCATTAGTATTATTGTTACTGACTTTAGTTTTTTTGACCAGAAAGCAATCATTGACTTCAAACCCGGAGAATCAAAAGCAATATTGAAATTATCAAGCGGTAAACAACTGGCAATCCTTTCAGATTCTTCATTTTCATATATGAGTAAAGAAGGGGCTCAAATTTCGAATTCTGGGAAAAAGCTAACCTATAAACCCCTGCAAACGGCTAAAGAGGTTTATGATAACCTGATTGTTCCGAAAGGCGCAGAGCAGAAAATTGAATTATCAGATGGAACACAGGTTCATCTAAATGCCAACTCAGAATTAAGATTCCCCCAGGCATTTATCGGAAAAAACAGAACTGTATTTTTAAAGGGAGAAGCACATTTTAAAGTATCTCATGATGAAAACAGACCGTTTTTTGTAAATGTAAATGGAATTCTTACTAAAGTTTTAGGAACAACTTTTATCATAAAAGCCTATGAAGAAGATGGTACCGTTATTACTACACTGGTAGAAGGCAGTGTACAAGTACTTAATAATGCTGGCTCTAAAATATTAAGTCCCGGACAGCAATCCACCATTAAAGGCAATCTGAGTGATATTGAAGTTAAAGATGTAGATGTAAATAAATATACCGGGTGGCATCATGGACGTATTATTTATGACAATGAGTTGCTCGATAACATTCTGAAAGATCTTTCAAGATGGTATAATTTTGAGCTGTTTTACGATAATGCAAGTGCTAAATACATTCCATTTAGCTGTGATCTTGAACGTTATCAAAATTTGAGTACTGTGCTGAAAATGTTGGAAAAAACAAATAAAGTAAAATTTACAATATATGAAGAAAGTATAGTCGTAGAAACGATTTAAAAATAAAAAAGCCGGTATTGCAGTACCGGCTTCAGATAGTTAACAAGTATCTCTGAAATCAGAAATACTTATTTAGTAACCTTAACTTACAAATTTATGAAAAAAAGAATTATGCTCTTTGTAAGAGGGCATGGGAAACATTTTAATTTAATTTTAAAAATGAAACTACTCATCTTTTTTGTAGTACTTCTTAATTTTCAGATTTCTGCAAGTGTATACTCACAGGAAGCAAAGGTTAGTATTACCCTTAAAAATGCTACACTTAAAGAGATGCTGAATACTTTAAAACAACAAAGTGGATATAGCTTTGTATATAGCGATGCTGATATAAAAGAAGTAACTAGTGTAAACCTGAATTTAAAAAATGTAAGTATCGAAGAAGTCCTGAATGAAGGCTTAAAAGGATTAAACCTTACTTACGAGATTCTGAATGATGTAATCATCTTAAGGCCTGTTACTGAAGAAGAAATCATTAGCAATATTGAAAATGAAGAATTTGAAGTTAAAGGAAAGGTAACAGATTCAGAAGGCCTTCCGCTGCCCGGAACAACCGTTTTAATAAAAGGTACTGTTACAGGTGTGACTACAAATGATAAAGGAGAATACACCATCAAAGTAAACAGCAGCAATGCAGTTCTACAATTTTCTTTTATTGGCTTTGAAACACAGGAAATACAGGTTGGTTCAAAAAAAGAAATTAACGTAATAATGGTTGAATCTGCTGAAAGCTTACAAGAAGTTGTAATAACCGGATATCAGGAAATTAATAAAGAACGCATGACAGGATCTACAAATACAATCTCAGTGGTTGAGATGAGAAATAAAGGGCATGTCAGTGTAGATGAAATTCTTGATGGAACAATTCCAGGTTTAACAACCATTGCTTCAGGACGTCCTGGTGAAGATGCTCAAATTACCATTCGTGGTGTAAACTCTTTAACAGGCAGCACCGCACCAATGTGGATTGTGGACGGAATGCCGATGCAAGGTGAAATTCCAAATATTTCTGATGGTGCAGGTGACTTACAAACGACAATTTTCACAACCGGTATTGGAAATATAACTCCGGATGATATTGAAACAATTACCATTTTGAAAGATGCTGCTGCTACAGCAATCTATGGAGCAAGAGCTGCCAATGGAGTTATTGTTATTACAACTAAGTCGGGCCATAAAGGAAAAACCTTTTTCAATTTTACCACAAACTTTACAGTTACAGATAAACCATCAAATAATATCAGAATGATGAATTCAGCTGAAAAAGTAAAATTCGAAAAAGAATTATATCAGGATATTGGAAGATTTAACGGTTATGGCCGTATTTACGATATGATGGGTGAATTGGATTATGGTAAAATTACTCAAACAGAATTTGACACTGAATATGCCCGCTTAGCAAAAGTAAATACAGACTGGTTTGATGAAATTTTCAGAAAAGGATTCAGACAACAAAGTACTTTAAGCATGCAGGGTGGTACTGAAAAAACTCAATATTATGCATCCTTGAGTTATAATAATGAAAGAGGGATTGAACCAAATAATAAATATGAAAAAGTAGGTTTAAATGTAAAACTTACACATAACCCATCAGAAAACGTAAGAATTACTCTGGGGCTTATAAGTACTATGAGAAAAGATCGTAGAACTGCCAGTAGGGTAAACCCATTACAATATGCTATGTATGCAAATCCTTATGAATTTCCTTTCAATACTGACGGATCATATGCATATGACTATAGCTGGGATCCTAAAAGAAGTGATGGAATCAGAGATGGCCTGGCATGGGACAAATTCAATATTATCCACGATTTAAATAATAATACTAACAAAAGCCGCTATATTGATGCAAGTGCAAACTTAAAGTTTGAATGGGAAATCATTAAAGGGTTAATGTTTACTTCTCAATCAAGCTATAATGTAAATTCTAACCATAATTTTAAAGTTGAAGGAGTAAATACATATACAAACTTTAAAAACAATTGGTTGAACAATATCATTGGAGAAATTTCTCATGAGAGGGTACTGGGTTCTCTAAGAGAAAGTACTGGTTATTCTTCAAGTTTCACATTCAGAAATACTATTACTTATAATAAAGAAATTAATGATACTCACTTCATAAATTTCTTTGCAGGCCAGGAAATTACCCGCAGAGACTCCAGGAATGCATTCACTTATTCTCCTCAATATGATGAAATACATGGAGTAGTCGGATTCCCTCAGTTAGATGGTGTTGATCCCAATGTAATTAATTTTAGAGCCTTAGGTGGCACAGGAGAATCGACCGACAAGCTATCTTCTTTCTTTGCTAATGGGTCATATTCATATATGGATAAGTATATTGTTAGTGGTGCTATTCGTTATGATGGATCAGATATTGTTGGAAATGAAAACCAGTTTACACCATTATGGAATATTTCCGGTAGATGGAATTTACATAAGGAGGATTTCATGCAAAATTTTAGTTTTCTGAATGAATTATCTCTAAGAGCCGGTTATGGTTTTACCGGAAGCATAGACAAAAAGGCAAATCCATACCTCGTGATGTACATTAATCAAGTAAACTATTATGATGGAGACATTGTTCCTTCAAGTTTTACTTATCCAAGTCCAAGTGTAAAGTGGCAAACAAAAAAAGATTTTAATATTGGTTTGGATTTAGCTCTATTTAAAAACAGAGTTGAATTTTCTGTTAACTATTATCACAATACTACAAAAGATGTATTAGATACCAGAAGGTTACCATATTCTTCAGGACGTGGAACAGTAATTGAAAATGTTGCAAACATCTTAAATACCGGTTGGGAATTTTCTTTAAGTACCAGGAATATTGAAACCAGAGATTTTAAATGGATTACCCGTTTTAATATTTCATTAAATGATAATAAGGTTTTAACAACTTATTATAAATCATTGGATGATCTTCCAATTAGTGCAACCGGACAAGGTTATTATGTAGAAGGATATCCTGTTAATGCCTGGTATGGTTATCAATTTGCAGGAATTGACCAGGGAACAGGAGAAACTTTAATATATGATGCTGATGGAAATAAATTCAATATTGATGATGTATATAGTAATTCAAACCTGAACCTGGTAGCTCCCTCACCTTCTTATTTAGGAGAAGCTTATCCTCCAATTTCCGGTGGTATAACTTCAACATGGATCTACAAACGATGGACTTTTACCGCCATGGCAGATTTTAAAGCCGGACATATGATTGAGTCTTTTAATACGAATAAAAGAATGGACTCTAAAAACAGGTATATAACTGATCAATACAGATGGAGACAACCTGGTGATATTACAGATATCCCTGCTTACTTCGGTTTTAGTTCTTATGCATATGGTAAATACACTTATAATACTACGATAGAAAAAGGAGATTATTTAAGATTAACTTATATCACTCTTGGGTACAATTTTTCTCCGGAATTCATTAAATCCCTTGGATTTAAGACCATGCGTTTAAGTGCAACTGTACGCAATCTATTCACTTTATCTAGTTACAGTGGTATTGACCCCGTACTTATGGGACGTTTTGGTTATCCAAATACCAAAAATTATACAGTTACTTTAAATGTTGGATTTTAAAAAGATACAGATATGAAAAAAATAATAATACTATTTATATGTACCGTTTTTGTATTTGCTTCCTGTGAGAAATATCTTGAAGTAAATCCAAAAAATGTCCTAACATCCAAAACTTATCAGGATGTTAAAATTTTAATGGGTGGTTATTTGTTATATTATAAAGAAGGTAAAATACTTTCTAATACAACTGATGCCTTTACAACTACTTATGATGATACCTATTTTACCTTCAATTATTATGCAGATGATCTGGATACAGATACTTATCTGGAAGGTTCCTGGTTGGCTAGAAATAACAGAGGGCTATTTCTTCAATCATTAGATTGGCACGAAGGAAACCTTCATGCTCGCTTATGGTCATCACATTATAAAAATATCGGGTTCTTCAATACCATTCTGTACGAATTGGAGAAACATAAGAGTGATATCACTGCTGATGAATACAATATGATTGCTGGTGAAGCTAAGTTTTTAAGAGCATTTCAGTTATTTAAATTATTACAGTATTTCTCTCCTTATAATAATGACGAGTTAGGAATTCCTGTTAATTTAGACCCAACTGCAATAAGTACTTATGATTCCAAGCGTAAAACTCAAACAGAAGTTTATAAAATTATTATAGATGACTTAGAAGAAATTTTAACATATACAACCGTACCCTCTTCTACATACAATATTTTTTATGATAAAGACCTTGTTCATGCATTATTAGCAAAAGTTTATCATTATAAAGGTGGTTCCGGAGCCGGTGCAGCAGAAGATTATACAAAAGCAATAGAACATGCAAAAGCAGCGATTCAAAATAAGCAAATCACTTCAATTGATAAAATGGACGATCTATTTATCAATGACGAAAGAGGTATCGTTAAGAATACGGATTATGCATTGATCGCCTATTACCCTTTCTGGTATAGTAATGGAGGAATTACAAATATCGTTGGATATCAGGGATACAATCACAAAATGCATATGCGTGAAGATCTATACAACTTATTTAGCAATGATGATATCCGTAAAACCAAATTCGCTTCGGAAGGGGCTTTAATTAATAAGTTTTCAAACCTGGGATATGGGAGTACCAATAAATACTATTTTTTCAGAGTTGCTGAGCTAGAATTAATCATTGCAGAATCCTATGCTTTATCTGGTGATAATGCCAATGCTAAAATACATTTGGAAAAACTACAAATAAACAGAATTGAAAATTATACTGGCTATAATGGCAGCGATATTCTTCAGGAAATCAGAGATGAAAGAAGAAGAGAATTGTGTTTTGAATATGATATCAGATGGACTGATCTTCACAGATATCAAACCGGATGGTCAAGAAATGCTTTGGATTTAACTGAAGAAGGTCAAATTCATACCATAGAAAATAATGACTATCGCTTTACACTTCCGATACCATTATCAGAAGAGCTTGATTATAATAATCAAATAGAACAAAATCCGGGTTGGACTATTTTCTAATTTTAAAAATTGATAAGTATGAAAAAATTAATATATATTTTTGTTGTGTTATTTACTCTGGCCGCTTGTTCAAAGAAAGAGATTCCGGAGTACATAAATACCAATTCTGCTGACGAAATAAAAAGGCTTGAATTGTTTGCAAACAGTGAACAACTATTTAACAATGGAACATCCGCTATTTCCTTTATTATTAAAGCTTATGGAGAAAGAGAAGTTGTAGAGCAGGTTTTGGTTGATGAAACTACAGGAACCTATAAGGATAGTTTAGTCGTAAAATCATTTGTTTTTAAAGATGGCCGTATTCCTGAAGGTAGTATAAAGATTTATACAGAAGATGGTACTGAAGTTACAGAAGATACCTTTTCGACAACTTCAACTTCTGATTCCATAAAGTTCTATGCACAGGCAGGTGAAATTAAGAGTGATCTTTTTGCTGTAGCACTGGAAGAAGTCCCTAATACTGACGACTGGAATGAAATAGTTATTCCTGTTGTATTCCAGATGTTACCTCATAACGATAATGCTACTGCAATAAACGAAATGACTTCTGAATATTTTCAGAAAAAAATTGATAGATTAAATGAGGTATTTGCAGGAACTCTTCAAAATGCGCCTCATTCAGTAGATACTAAAGTAAGATTTGAATTAGTTACTACTG
Organism: Bacteroidales bacterium; assembly: GCA_028280405.1. Classification (GTDB taxonomy): domain Bacteria; phylum Bacteroidota; class Bacteroidia; order Bacteroidales. The sequence goes on along the minus strand of JANQLW010000019.1, from coordinate 10,603 downwards.
ATCCTGATGGAAATTCATTAGAAGAAGTGGGAATCAATAGAAACCCATCATTAGGAGCCATGAGTGGATTGGATTTATATTTAAAATATTCTGAAACGGCATGGGATCCTGATAAGTATCTGAATATTTGGGTAACCAAAGTAATTTATGATTATAATTTTTATTATGAAAATTATGCGTATGAGTTTTGGTTCCAGACAGATTATTTTTCATACAGGCCTAAATATACCACTTCAAGCCCAAGCTTAATACCATTCCATAAGTATGCTTCAAAAAATTTGACACAGGTGGATGATATGAATCAACCCTGGGATTATGCTTATGAAATAGGTATTTTAATGACTCCTGATGCATTTTATGATGATAATGAAGTAAAATTCGAATATATTATAGGTAAATTCTTTGGATTAATTCCTACAGAATACAGATCAAATTATTATACACCCTTAATTAATAATGATGTAGACTTTTGTAACGATACTTATCTGTATAAACTAGTATTCTATTTAAGAGAAAAAACAACTTATACAGGAAAAGGTGCCACATTTGCAAGATTTGATTCTTATAATATAATGGATGAATTTACATCTTCAACTACCATTACTTACGAGCAAGCTCTAAGAATCAGAAATGTTCTGGAATTTTGTCCTCACAGACAAATGCGTAAACAGTAATTTATACCAAAACCAAATCCCTGGTTCATCCAAACAAATGAGTCAGGGATTTTTAATTTTTTCGTATTAAATCTTTATAAATAAGCATTTATTTTGAATAAAGAATATCGAACAGGGAAAGCTGAACTATGAAGTGGGGCACTTACTTCATCAAGACATACAAACACTGCATTCAAATCGAAGTTTGGCATTTCATTTCCAGGTTAGGCGAAGGCTATGCCTTCGTGTATTTATCGTTGCAGGTTAAACCTGCATAAATATTTGCGACTGAGGCAAAGCCTCAGCCGAACAAAATTGGATATTCGACATTCGTAATTCTACTACGCTTCGACTTCGGCTGCGCTCAGCGACCCGGCGGGGTCATTGAGCGAAACGAAGTGGAGTCGAAATGCCCTTCGACAGGCTCAGGAACCTCTTTCAACAGGCCTGCAGCAGGCAGGTTCCAGATTTCTAATTTATTATTTAAGAGCAGAAGACTATTAAGTTTTAACGCTATCTTTGCCGAATGAAATTCGACCAATACCAAATCTATCCCGGCATTAAAACAGCTATTGCTAAGCAGAACTATAAAAAGCCTACAGATATTCAATATAAATCGATTCCACCAATTTTAAGAGGAGAAGATGTATTGGCTATTGCACAAACAGGGACGGGTAAAACCGCTGCTTTTGCGATTCCTATTCTGGATATTGTGCATAACAGAAAGATTAAAGGCCGTCCGGATGGAATTAAATGTTTAGTAATGGCACCAACACATGAATTAGCTTTACAAATAGAAAGTGTTTTCAGGGATCTCGGGAAACATACAAAGGTTAATTCTCTTTGCATTTATGGAGGAGTAGATCAACAACCTCAAATAGAAAGCCTGAATAAAGGGGTAGATGTTTTGGTAGCCACTCCGGGACGTATGTTTGACTTGGTAAGCCAGGGGCATTTAAGTTTAAGAAGGGTTGAAATTCTGGTATTGGATGAAGCTGACCATATGCTGGATTTGGGCTTTATTAAAGATATCCGTGATTTAATGCGTCATCTGCCTAAGAAAAGGCAAACCTTATTTTTCTCGGCCACTATAAATCCCAAGATCAAAGATTTGGCTTATTCATTAGTAACCAATGCCATTCGAATTCAAATTTCGCCTAAAGATCCTGTGGCTAAAAATATTAAACATGCGGTGGCCTTTGTTGAAATGGATGACAAACGTTTCTTTCTGGAAGATACCATCAAAAACAATGCAGATAAAAAGATCCTGGTTTTTGTAAGGACCAAGGTAAGGGCTGAGCGTGTAAAAAAAGCTATGGACAGGGTAGGGCTGAAGGTTGATACCATTCACAGTGATAAAGACCAACACCAACGTGAAGACTGCATGAAACGCTTCCGAAGCGGAGAATTAAAAGTATTGGTAGCCACCGATGTAAGTGCCCGTGGAATTGACATCCCTAATGTAGATGCTGTGATTAATTACGACTTACCGGAAAGCCTGGAAAATTACGTACACCGCGTGGGCCGGACGGGTAGGGGGCGAGAGAAAGGCCAGGCCATATCTTATTGCAGTACAGAAGAAAAAGAAAGGTTGTTCCTTATTGAAAAGAAGCTAGCAAAACCCATATCCCGCATTGAGATCTCTAAAAAAGAGTACCAGGCCACGCTGGATATCTCAGAAGGAAAAGATAACGACTGGCGTCAGCTCATCGCCAACTTTGAAGAGGAAAAAATGAAATCCAGGAAAAAGAAAAGAAAATAGCGGTTAATGTCATCCCATGCCTATTAATGACTTCGAGGAGGAGAAGGCGAAGCGGAAGAAAAAGCGGAAAAAATAATTTTTATGGCAGAAAATTTCATTTCGACTCCGCTGTGCTGCGCTCAATGACCGTGGGTGTTAAGCTTCTCGAAGGGCACATTTCGAATTTGCTGCGCTGCGCCTGCTTCCAGCAAGTAAACTCAATGCCCCGGGTCGCTGAGCCTGTCGAAGCGTAATTGAATTTCGGATATCGAACTCCAAATTGGAGCAAAAAATCGACATTCTAAATTCAACATTAAACATTCGTAATTCTTATCATTTTTCCCTATTTTCGATCTCAATTTAGTTAACTGTTTTATGCGTAGAATAATCATCATTTTATTAAGCTTAGTTTGTATTTCGGGATATTCACAAACTGTAGGTGGAAGGTACGATTTTAATTTTGATGCCAGAAGGATTTGGAGCAAAGGCAGCTCTGCCGGTGTTAAATCACTGAAATTAGACAAACGCTTATTTAATATCAGGTTTGATAAAGGCCGTAAGGGCATTTTTAGTAGTAGGTTAAACTATTCATTTGCCCGTATAACCTTTGATGAACAGGCTTTACATTTTACCGACCTCGAAAAGTTCCACAATATCGGACTGAACTTAAATTATGTTAGAAGAATCAATCAAAATTGGGGTTTCTTTGGTTCTGCAATGCCACAATTGAAATCCAATTTTGCAGAAAACTTAAAAGGGGATGACTTTTATATCACTGCATTTGCATTATTTACCTATAGTAAAAACAAGGACAGGCGCTTTTCTTTTGGATTGGCTTATATCAGTACTTTAGGATTTCCGGCACCGATACCGGTTTTTATGTATTGGATCAACCTTAACATTAAGTGGAATATTACTATTGGCTTCCCAAGATTGAATTTTGAATACGATATTGATAAAAAATCCAGGCTAAGTATTTATGCTGAATTGGAAGGTTTCAACTCCAATTTATCGAAAGACCTGAGCCATCCTAATTTCAAGGATGAAAAATTAGCCCAAAAACTGAGCTATAGGGATATTATAACAGGATTAGAATATAATTATCATATCAAAGAATTTAGTATTAGAGTGAATTGCGGCTATACTTTAAACAGAAATTTTGCACTTCAGGATAATAACTATAAAAAAGTTTATGGTTATGATATGAAGAATAATCTTAATATCGGTTTAGGATTTGGAGTAAGTTTCTAGTATTTACTTCGTAAAATATAATCAACAATTCAACCAAACTATCAAAAAAGTCCAATAATTAACATTATGTTAAGTATTATTTTTAAAAACAAAGGGAGCAATTAAACTCCCTCTATCCTTTTAATTATTTTTCAAGTTCTTCTAACTTAGCTTTAACCTCCTGATATTTTTCCATATTATTTGTACGGGTATAAATTTGTTTAAGAGAATAAAGTGTATTAGTGTCCTTCGGATTTAACTCACTTGCTTTTTCCAGGAATGGCAAGGCTTCAATTAAGAACCCATTTCCTTTTTCTTTAATAGTATCGTAATTTTTGTCGCCTAGTGGTAAGTTATCAGCTTTTTCCAGAAAATAAACACCTTTGTTAAATACAATTGCTCCTAAGTTATAAATAGCATCGAAAAAGTCAGATTTTAGTTCAATTGCTTTTTTGTATGCATCATATGCTTTGTCATAAGCAAATAATCTTTCTTTTTCAGTTTTGTCTTTATCATCAAATAAAAGATTATACATCGTTCCTATTGCATGAAAAATTTGATAATTATCAGACTCATAACTTAAAGCTAACTCTAAGTTTTTAAGAGCTTTTTCAGTTTGGTCAGTGCTTAGGAAATAATTAGCTTCAGAAATAATTAGAGGATATTCTTCAGGATAAAGCTCCCTACCCTTTTTCAAAATAGCAAGAGCTTCTTCTTTTCTATCTTCTTTAGCATTTAAAATACTATAATATTCATTATAAATAGATGCCTGATCGTAATTAAGCTCAACTAATTTAGCATAATAAACAGCAGCTTCATCTTTTCTATCACCTAAATTATAGGCTATTGCAGCATTATAAACTGCATTGGTGTCAATTACATTAACCTCCATTTTATATTTATATGCCTTACCAAAGTTATCAGCTGCATCTACATATTGCTTTTTGTTATAAAACTGAACCCCTGTATTATAACAAGCAATAGAAATATTGGTTAAACCCCTTTCAATATTTTCAGTGAATTCACCTGCTGTATCTAATTCTTTTGCTCTTTTATAAGCTTCTATAGCTTTAGGGATGGCTTCTTTATCAATGACAAGAACACCAGATAAGTTACTATTCGCGATTTCAACATAAATATCTCCACGGTATACCCAGGTTTTTGCTAAATCTTTAGTTTTATTGTGTACAGAAGCAGCATCGATCAAATCTTTAGCCTTCGTTAATTTTCCGCTCTGTAAGTTTGAATAAGCACTATTAACTTTTCCTTTCTGAGCAAATGCAAATGAAAAGATCATTAAGAAGCTTATTAGGACTGTTACTTTTTTCATAGTATCTGTTTATTTGTTATAAAAAATATGGTGTAAAAATACTTTTTTTTATTTACTTGTTAATCTTTTAACGTTAAATTGTCAATAATCTTGCCAATCACTTAATAATTTTTTCATTTTATTCAGTGTTCTCTACATTATTTCCATCATTTGCTTCTTCAGCTTCTTCCACATCTCCATTACCTTCAACAACTTCCGAATCAACCTTAGCAACTGAAGCAATTGAATCTTTATCTTTAAGATTTATTAAACGAACACCTTGAGTAGCACGTCCCATCACTCTTAAATCTTCAACCGAAAGGCGAATTAATAAACCGGAACGATTTACGATCATAAGGTCATCCCCATCCTGAACTTCCTTGATTGCGATTAATTGTCCTGTTTTATCAGTTACATTAATGGTCTTAACGCCTTTACCACCCCTATTGGTAACACGATAATCATCTAATAAAGAACGCTTTCCATATCCATTCTCAGAAACTACCAGGATATTATTTTCAGGATCATCTATACATATCATACCAATCACTTCATCTTCTGGTCCGGCCAAGGTAATACCACGTACTCCTGCAGCATTTCTTCCCATCGGACGAACATTAGCTTCATTAAAACGAATGGCCCTACCCGACTTAAGTGCCATTAAAATTTCACTTTCTCCAGTAGTTAAGCGGGCTTCCAGTAATTGGTCACCTTCGTTAATGGTAATGGCATTAATACCATTTTGACGCGGACGACTATAAGCTTCCAATGAAGTTTTCTTAATGGTACCATTTTTAGTACACATTATTATATAGTTGTTTTCAATATAGTCTTTGTCCTTTAAATTTTTAATGTTAATAAATGCCCTTACTTTATCACCAGGTTCAATATTAACAAGGTTTTGAATAGCTCTTCCCTTTGAAGTTTTAGTCCCTTCAGGAATTTCAAATACTCTCAACCAGTAACATTTTCCTTTTTCTGTAAAGAACAGCATATAATTATGCATAGAAGCTACAAATAGGTGTTCAAGGAAATCTTCATCCCGGATTTCACTGCCTTTGGCTCCTCTCCCACCACGTTTTTGCTGACGGTATTCAGTAAGAGCTGTACGCTTCACATATCCCATATGAGAAATGGTAATCACAACATCATCATCCGGAATGGTATCTTCAATCCTAAAGTCTTCAGCAGCGTAGACAATTTGACTGCGTGGCTCATCGCCATATTTTTCTCTTATTTCAGCAAGCTCTTCTTTGATAATGTCCATACGCATGGATTCATTTTCCAGAATTGTTTTGAAATGTTGGATTTGTTTCAGTAATTCTTCGTAATCCGCTTTAATCTTATCGCGCTCGAGTCCGGTAAGCTTTTGTAAACGCATATCCAGAATTGCCCTGGCCTGAATTTCTGTCAATTCAAATTTTTCCATCAATCCACTGCGTGCTTCTTCCGGCGTTCTGGAAGCTCTGATCAATGCAATCACTTCATCCAAATGATCCAGTGCAATTAATAAGCCTTCCAGAATATGAGCTTTCTTTTCAGCTTCAGCTAACTCATATTTTGTTCTTCTGATCACCACTTCATGACGATGTTCAACAAAGTGATAAATAAGATCTTTTAGACTTAAAGTTTGTGGCCGACCATTTACAAGAGCAATATTGTTTACACTGAATGAAGATTGTAATGCTGTTTGTTGGTACAGCATATTCAATACAACATTAGTTACTACATCTTTTTTGAGTTCATAAACAATACGGATCCCATTTCTGTCGGATTCATCTCGAATATCAGAAATACCAACGATTTTCTTATCATTGACCAAATCGGCGGTTTTCTTGATCATTTCCGATTTATTCACCAAATATGGTATGGAAGTAGCAACAATTTGTTCCCTGCCTGATGAAATTTCTTCAACAGTCGTTTCCCCTCTCATCACTACCCTGCCCCTGCCGGTTTCAAATGCAGTCTTAACACCTTCATACCCATAAATCAATGCTCCGGTAGGAAAATCAGGAGCTTTGATAAATTTCATTAATTCAGCTACGGTAATTTCTCTATTGTTAATGTATGCAATTGTTCCATCAATAACTTCAGCCAAATTATGAGGAGGCATATTAGTTGCCATACCTACAGCAATACCGGAAGTACCATTCACCAATAATTGTGGGATTCGGTTCGGAAGAACGGTTGGTTCCTTTAATGAATCATCAAAATTCAATTGAAAGTCTACAGTATCTTTATCAATATCAACAACCATTTCTTCAGCAATTCTGCGTAGACGAGCTTCTGTATAACGCATTGCAGCCGGACTGTCACCATCAATAGAACCGAAGTTACCTTGCCCGTCAATCAATGGGTATCTAAGTGACCATTCCTGGGCCATCCTTACCATTGAATCATAAACAGCAGAATCACCGTGTGGGTGATACTTACCTAAAACTTCCCCCACAATACGAGCTGATTTTTTATAAGGGCGGTTAGAAAATAAGCCCAAATCAAGCATTCCGTAAAGAATACGACGATGAACCGGCTTTAATCCATCCCTTACATCAGGTAGTGCTCTTGAAACAATCACAGACATCGAATAATCAATGTATGCCGACTTCATTTGATCTTCAATATTTACCTGAACTATTTTTTCTCCTTCTTGCATATTATAAAAATCTTAACCTTCTCTTTTTTAACGAATTAGAGTTTTCCTAGAAAACATACGAAAATAGGTATTTTTTCCTTACGCTCCCAGCATTTTTGGAAGTTTTTATTACTAACAAAAATCTGTTAAAAAAATGTAAAATTCCAGGGGGTATTCAAATCGATTTTACCTAATTTTAAAACTTTAAAACATGCAGACTATCAGGCATTTCAATTTAGCTTATAAGATTTCTGTTTAACCTAATTTTTATCTTAAATAAATTTAAACGATGAAATGTTTAGATTATATTAAGAAAGATTATGAATAATTTATACTAAATTTGTTATAAGAGATAAATTACTATGGAAGCTAAATTTTCACAGAGAGTAAAAAACGTTTTAACTTACAGCAGAGAGGAAGCAATTCGTCTTGGAAATAGCTATATCGGTTTGGAACACCTGTTATTAGGCATTATCCGGGATGGAGATGGGATGGCCATTCAAATCTTAAATTATTTGAATGTTGACCTGGATGATTTAAGACTCTCTATAGATACTGCAGTAAAAAATTCTAATAAACCGATTACATCACCTGAAAATATACCTCTAATTAAACAAGCTGAACGAGCATTAAAGATCACTTATCTTGAAGCAAAATTATTTAATAGCGAGTTGATAGGTACAGAACACTTGCTTCTTGCCATTTTAAAGGATAATGATAACCTGGCTACTATTAGCCTGAAAAAACGTGGAGTAGATTATCAGGCGGTGAAAGATGAAGCTAAAAGTATTAATATGAAAGAAGACAATCAAAAATTAAATCCCCGGAGCGAAATGCATCAGGATCCGGCCGAGGACGAATTTGAAGATAGCGGTAAGTTTGGAAGTTCTTCTAAAAAACCATCGGATACAAAATCTAAAACCCCTGTTTTAGATAACTTTGGAAGAGATTTGACCCTTGCAGCTGAAGAAAACAGATTGGATCCGATTGTCGGGCGGGAAAAAGAACTGGAAAGGATTGCTCAGGTTTTAAGCCGTCGTAAAAAGAATAATCCGATTTTGATAGGAGAACCCGGAGTAGGAAAATCAGCAATTGCCGAAGGCCTGGCATTACGCATTGTAAACAGAAAAGTATCCCGTGCTTTATTTAATAAAAGAATTATCACCCTTGACCTAGCTTCATTGGTTGCAGGCACCAAGTATCGTGGCCAGTTTGAAGAAAGAATGAAGGCCGTACTAAATGAATTGGAGAAAAACCCTGACATCATAATGTTCATTGACGAAATTCATACTATTGTTGGTGCAGGGAATGCATCCGGATCATTAGATGCCTCTAATATGTTCAAACCCGCCCTTGCACGAGGGGACATTCAATGTATTGGAGCTACAACCCTCGACGAATATCGTCAGTATATTGAAAAAGACGGAGCTCTTGAACGTCGTTTCCAAAAAGTTTTGGTAGATCCTACTACAACCGAAGAAACCGTTGAAATTTTAAATAATATTAAAGAAAAGTACGAAGATCATCATTTGGTAAAGTATACACCTGACGCAATTGATGCTTGTGTTAGCCTAACCAATAGGTATCTTAGCGATCGTTTCTTACCGGATAAAGCAATCGATGCTTTGGATGAAGCCGGAGCACGTGTTCATATTACCAATATTCACGTTCCTGTTGAGATTATCAATATCGAAAATCAAATAGAGGAAACCAAGCAAAGGAAAACAACAGCCATTCAAAGCCAGAAATTTGAAGAAGCCGCTCAATTCAGGGATTATGAAAAGAAGCTTCAGGCTGAATTAGAAGTTGCCAAACGTAAATGGGAAGAAGATGCCAAAATTCATCGTGAAACAGTAGATGAAGAAAATGTAGCTGAAGTAATTGCAATGATGACCGGCGTGCCTGTTCAACGAATTGCCCAGAATGAAGGAGAACGTCTTATCAGTATGGAAAGCGATATTGAAGGGTCTGTAATCGGGCAAAATGAGGCTATAAAGAAAGTAGTTAAAGCCATTCGCCGTAACAGGGCCGGATTAAAAGATCCTAATAAACCCATTGGGTCGTTTATTTTCTTAGGCCCGACCGGAGTTGGAAAAACATATCTGGCTAAGGTAATTGCAAAATATCTATTTGATACTGAAGAAGCATTGGTTCGTATTGATATGAGTGAGTATATGGAAAAATTCGCTGTTTCCCGTTTAGTTGGAGCGCCTCCCGGATATGTCGGATATGAAGAAGGTGGACAACTTACGGAAAAAGTAAGGCGTAAACCTTACTCTATTGTATTATTAGATGAAATAGAAAAAGCTCATCCGGATGTATTCCATTTATTACTACAAGTATTGGATGATGGCGTTTTAACTGATAGTTTAGGACGTAAAGTTGACTTTAAAAATACAATCATCATTATGACATCCAATATCGGATCGCGTCAGTTGAAAGAGTTTGGTGATGGAGTTGGATTCTCAACGAATGCTAAAAAAGCTTCAAAAGCATCTTATACGGTAGGTGTATTGGAAAATGCACTTAAAAAAGCCTTTGCCCCCGAATTTCTAAACCGTATTGATGACGTAGTTATCTTTGATTCTCTTGAACGTGAAGATATTCATAAAATCATTGATATAGAATTACGTCATTTACACCAAAGAATTAAAGATCTTGGATACACAATGAAGATTTCTGCAAAAGCAAAGGATTATATAGCCGAAAAAGGATGGGATTCTCAATATGGTGCAAGGCCATTAAAGAGAGCTATTCAAAAATATATAGAAGATGAACTTGCAGAAGAAATCATAAAAGTTAAAATGGTGGAAGGAGATATTATCAATATTGATTATGATGAGAAGAAAATGTTGATGAAATTTAAAATTTCCAAACCCAGAAAAAAATTACCGTCAAAAGAAACAAAAGCCTTGAAAAAATAGAAAATCGGGATGGCATCCCATAGGCGTTAAGTTAAGCTGTTTATATCATTGACTTTTATTGTTCTACAGAAATAAAAGCCTTTAATCATCTTAATCACTACAGCCAGTGAACCC
>JANQLW010000058.1 GCA_028280405.1 Bacteroidales bacterium | reverse complement strand
GAATTGAACATACAGATCCGGGCATTTAAGATCAATAAAGTCTGGCGTAAGGATAAAGTAAGCTTACCCGACGGTAGTTTCGGGACTAAAGATTCCTTGTATACGGATGTGTATAAAATCCAAAACTCACGACTGAATGCTCCGATCGAGTTTTATAAAGAGGATGGTACCAAACTTCCGGATAATGCAAGAATCTCAACCACGACTGTAGAGGACTTTAAAATCTATGCCAAAGTGGGAGGCTTGCAAAGTGATTTGTTCCAGATCGATGTTCGGGAACCTTTCCCTGAAAAAGAGAAAAAGATAATCCCGGTCATCTTTCATGTGTTGGAATCTGAAGGTTGGGGAGAAGCCATGCCTCAAGTCACCCAGGAATTTATAAAACAAAAAATCGATGAAATAAATGGTGTGTTTAGTCAACGGGCCCTGAATGCTTCCAACAGTGCCAATCCGAATATTGAGTTCAGACTGGCGCTCTATGCCCCGGACGGTAGCATGCTGGAAGAAAAAGGCATCAACCGTCAGTCTACCCCTTTGGAAGGTATAGCCATGAAACCGGTTCTGGTTGAACATACCTGGGATCCGAAAAAATACATGAATATATGGATATGTGTCTATCCTTCTTCCAACAAAAAGCCGAACAGCTTACTACAAGGTAGGGAACCACTGGCCGGATTGAGGATTGATACCGTTTACACAGCAGATGTGCCCCTGGATCTTTCGGTGCCTGAGAATAACGGTATTATTTTTGGAGGAAATGGTTCCGGTTCTGGTTTTAGGTGGCGACTTGATATTACTAAATTTCATTTTGCGACCTATTTGGGTTTATTGCCTACCAGCAGGGAAGATTATTGCTCGGATACCTATCGGCGTTTTGGTTTTATTTTTTCTTATGTGGAAGGATGGCAAAAAAATACCTTAGGTTTTCTTTATTATGCTACTAATGTACTCACTGATTTTAGTCCGTCTCGGCGGGTATTTACCGGTGAGCAGGTAGAGCGTATGCACTGGGTGCTGGAAAACTGTCCTACCCATTGGGCCTGGAAATCGGATTTTGCCTTTACCGGAACTGAGTAAATACACGACTCTGTCGAAAGGCAAGAGGTAGCAGATTGTCAATTTTCGATTTACATCGCCAATCTTCAATCGAAAATTAACAATCTGCTATCTGCTATTAATACATACTAATAACGTAATACTATTTATTTACCCTCCCGATCCCAAATTACCGGAACCATCGGGACTACTGTCTATCAAAAATTAAAATTGTTTTTAAATTTCCCAACCAACAGAACCTGATTACTATTTTCAGTTAAACCTTCTTTCAATTCGATAAATGATTTTCTGTTCCTAATATCGATTTCAGGATCTTTCTCAATTTTATCGATCATTTCAAGAAAGCTAAGTGCATCGTATTCCACCACATAATTTTCATCGGGCTGATTAAATAATGTTTTTATAAGATAAGCTGGATTTACTTTACGGCCGATCAAATCATTGTAAAACCGGCTTAAGAACCTGGCTTCATATTTTGATTTATCAATTGCTATGAAGCCATGCTTAAATTCTTGTATATTGTAACCATAAGAAGTTTCTTTTAGTCCGGTAACTTTTGAAACTCCATATAAATAGTATCCTGAAGTTTCAACTAAATGAAAATCAATAAATACCATTTGTTTTTTTGCAGTAAACAGGTAATAAATTTTGTGTCGCATCAAAATTTATTCCGGAATCAGCCCTTTATTTCATGAGCTGATTCCAGATTTATTTTTACCCTCCGAAATTTTAGCGAAGCTTTATCCCCTTAATATCCGGTAAAGAGGAATCTTACCTTCCGGATCCCCAATAATTAGTGATAAAGAAAATTCTACTAGCTTGTCATTCTAACTAATGGCTAAATTGTATCTACAAATAGGGAAATTGCACATAGAAATAAGCTTTATTATAGAATCATAATTTGACTGACAAAATACAATTAATTAATAAAAGCTTTAGAATTATATATCTTTATATTTAATTTAATATATTACATTATTTTTCTAATTGTGTGAAGATCTTTAAGATCTGGAATTATTCATTATTATTAAAGCTTAAGCAGAATTTTGAAAATAGATAAGGAAATAATACTAAATCAGGGGAAAGAAAAATATTCTTATAACCAATGTTTCGCAGAGGTATTTCCTATAGCTTGTAGTTTTGCCAATAAATTTCTGGATGATTTAGAAATAGCTAAAGATCTGGTTCAGGATACTTTTGTTATTATTTGGGATCGTTTTGAATCATTTGAATGCAAAAACCATATAAAATCTTATTTATACAAATCACTTAGAAATACGATAATAAATCATTTAAAACATAATGAAGTTATTAATAAATACATAGATAATAAAATTAATAATTTAAGATCCGATCCGACTTTCCTTGACTATGTCATTGAACAGGAAACTCACCATATTATTTATAACGCAATAGAACAACTCCCGGAAAATCAAAAAAGAGTTATTAATTTGAGCTTAATGGGCTTATCCAATGAAGAAATTGCAGCCGAGATGAATATTAGCCTGAATACTACCAAAACTCACAAAGCCAGGGCATATAAGCAATTGAAGAGTTCTTTGGGTAATATTTATTCAATTCTTCTGATTTTATTAAAATAAAATCGTTTACAGGTCATTCTTTTTTCAAATCTTATTGTAATAAAACTAGTACAAGTTATTTTTCAATTAATAAATAAGACATTGGAAACTCAATATCATATATCAAAACTTATTGCAAAGTATTATTTAAATACAATATCAAAGGAAGAAGAAAAGGAACTTAGGTATTGGAAAAATAGTAATAAAGCCAATGAAAAATTACTTAACAGGGTTCTTGATGAAAAGAATCTTTCCAATACTGTTGAGATTCTTAGAAGCATCGAATTATTTAAAGAATTGGATGTAAATCATCAAAAAATATCAGAGAAATACATTAAAAGAATTAATTACTTTAAATGGACTTCTTATGCAGCGGCAATCTTATTGCTGTTTGTGGGCATCACATATTTGATCTATGAATTATCAGGAAACAGTCAGGAATATTTAATTAATCAACTTTCTGAAAATTATAAGCCGGGAATGAATAAATCCTTACTAATTGATGAATCTGGGAAAACCATTGCATTAAACAAAGAACTTAGCATCATTTCCGGAGATTCTTCTTTAAGCATTCAAAATATATCAAATGCATTAAAATACACATCCACAAAAGCAAACTCCAAATTAGAGGGAATCCGTATGAAGGATGTATATCATACCCTGATTATCCCAACAGGTGGTGAACATTTTCTGGAATTAAGTGATGGTACAAAAATCTGGCTTAATTCCGAATCTAAAATTAAGTACCCAAAATTTATGTACGGAAAGTCAAGAATGATTGAACTTGAAGGTGAAGCTTATTTTGAAGTTGCAGAAAATAAGAATAAGCCCTTCTTCGTCAAAACGAAAGGAGTTAATATAAAAGTATTGGGAACAGCATTTAATGTTTCAGCCTATCATAATGAAGACCATATTACTACTACACTGGTAGATGGGAAAGTTAGTATTAGTAGTTATAACGATCAAATGACATTGGAACCGGGTTATCAATCAGTATATAGAAAAGATAAATTTGAAAAGCTTAAGGTTGACACAGAATATTTTACAGAGTGGAAAAATGGGACTTTCAGGTTTAAACGCATTAATTTATTTGAACTTACAAATAAGCTAAGCAGATGGTACGGGGTTCAGTTTTTCTTTGATAAGGAAGAACTCAAAAATATTAAGTTCACTGGAGCAGTGCAGAAAAATAAACCTTTAGGTAATATCCTGAAGACATTAAAAGAAACAAAACATATAAAATATAAAGTAAGTGGAAATTCAGTTTTAATTATGAAATAAAAAAATACCACCTCCGTCCCGATAGTTATCGGGATCGGGATGGCAATCAGTTCTTTAATGCCAACGAATTAGAGCTCAAAGGCATTAGTAGTTTTAACTAATATTACAAATTTATGAAAATTAAATTAATCCGTTTTGCTTTTTGGATAATAAAAGCAAATAAACAAAATCTACTACGTATGAAACTTACGTTAGCATTTCTGGTTTGTGTAATTATAAACTCCTATTCCGGGGTTTATTCGCAAACTAAATTCAACTTAAACATTCAGGAAAAAATCATAGATGAAGTGTTTAGGGCCATCGAAAAACAAACTGGCTTTATCGTCATTTACGGATCAGAAGATTTAAATTCCGAAAATAAACTGAGTATAAATATTGAAGACGCTACCATAGATCAGATTATGGGTAAAGTTCTGGAAGATATGAACCTCACTTATACAATTACGGATAATTACATCGCTATTTCTAAAAGTGATGAAATTGAAAATAATAGTGTTATTATCCAAGGAAACATTAAGATTCAGGGGAAAGTTACCGATTCAGAAGGGGTGCCTTTACCGGGAGCGACAATTATTGAAAAAGGGACACTTAATGGCACAACCACAGATGCTGATGGTTCATTCAAATTAACCGTTACAGGCTCAACATCAGTGTTGAAAATCAGTTTTATTGGTTTTACGACTCAGGAAATTACTGTGGGGCAGAAAACGGAAATTAATGTTGTATTGGTTGAATCTGCAGAAGACCTGGAAGAAGTTGTCGTCACAGGTTATCAGCAGGTAAATAAGCAACGAATGACCGGTTCTGTTGAAACGGTAACAGCAGCTAAAATCATGGATAAAGGTTATCTCTCAGTTGATGAAGCTATACAAGGGCAGATGACCGGTATTTCTACCATAAAATTGAGTGGACGTCCCGGATCTGGAGCCCAGATTCGTATTCGTGGTATCAATACGCTGACAGGTAATGCCAATCCGATTTGGATTGTTGACGGTATGCCCATGCAAGGAGAAGTTCCCAATATTGGTGTAGGCGGAAGTGATTTTACCAATTCTGTACTATATGATGGTATTGGTAATATACCTGTTGATGATATTGAGTCTATTACAGTTCTTAAAGATGCGGCTGCATCTGCTATATATGGAGCCAGAGCTGCAAATGGAGTAATTGTTATAACCACCAAAAGAGGTAGTGCCGGTAAATCATATCTAAGTATCCGCTCTTCTGTTTCAATTAATGAAGCCCCTGAAAATCATTTGAACATGATGAGTACTGAGCAAAAAATAGCATTTGAAAACTCCTTGTATGAAGATTTTCCCCATCTGAATAATGCCGGAAGAGTTTTTCAAACATTAAAAAAGAAAGATGCAGGTATTATTACTGAGAGCGAAGCTAATGCAGCTATTGATGCATTAAGCAAAATCAATACGGATTGGTATGATGAAATTTTCCGTACTGCTTATTCACAAAACCATTCCATTAGTTTACAAGGGGGAAATAAAAAAACACAATTTTATGCATCTATAAATTACCAAAAAGAAACAGGCGTTGTTCCCAATAATGAGTACAATAATTACGGAGGCTCTCTGAAATTGACCCACGATTTTAATGAGAAGTTCAGAATTAATTTTGATATGCATGCCAATTATAAAGAGGACAAAACCACAGCATCAGTGGTCAACCCTCTTCATTATGCAACATTTGCCAATCCTTATGAAAGGCCCTATGATGAAAATGGGAACGTGGTATTTGACAGATCTTATGCCTCTGATTTAAGTTCAATAAGCTCCGGTTATAAATATGATTTAAATATACTGGAAGATATTAACAATAATACAACAAATAGTGATTATGTAAATGCAAATTTAAATTTGAAACTTGAATATGAATTTTTTAAAGGCTTAATGTTTTCAACTCATTTATCTTTGGGGACTTCTTATACAAATTCCAGAACGATATTAACGCCGGGAACATATTCTTCGGAAGTAAGATCCTGGATCGTTTCTATTTATTCTGATAATGAAATTCCTGATGAATTAAATAATGGTAAATTGAGGGATAGTAATGGAAAGAGTTTAAGTTACACCTGGAGAAATACATTAGCATTTAACAAGTATCTTACCAAAGAGCATTTTGTTGATATTTTTGCCGGACAGGAAATTTCAAGTACAAAATCAAATAGTTTCTATAATGTCAGTCCTGAATATGATCCTGTTTATAATCTTGTTGGTGTGCCAAACCTCAGCAATATTGAGGGTAGTGATTTGAATGTGAGTGACCTGGGGGGAATTGGAAGTTCGCAAAGTAAAATAGCTTCGTTTTTTGCAACAGCTACTTATTCGTACAAAGACAAATACGTAATCAGTGGAAGTGGACGTTTTGATGGAGTTGACATCATTGGTACAAATAATCGTTTTACTCCATTATGGAATATTAGTTTTAAATATAATATCCATAAAGAAGAGTTTATGAAGAATTATGAATGGATTAATCAATTATCTTTTCGTGGATCTTTTGGTTATACAGGGAGCATCGATTATAATGCAAGGCCGTTTCCTGTTTTAATTTTTAACCTGTCTTCAAGAAGATATGATGGCGAAATAGTTCCTTCTGATATCAATTCGGCAAACCCATCCATTAAATGGCAAAGGAAAACGGACAGAAGTTTAGGAATCGATTTTGCACTTTTCAATAATAGGTTTAACGGAACAATAAACTATTATAATAATCTTACCAAGGATTTACTTGACACTAAACAAATTGCTATTTCGACAGGACGTTCTTCCATTAAAACAAATGTTGCCAGTTTACGTAATGAAGGGCTTGAACTTTTATTTAATACCGTAAACTTAGCTACAAAGGATTTTAGATGGACAACTTATTTCAATATTACTTTCAATAAGAACAGGGTTTTAGAAACTTATGTTAAAGACCTGGAAGAACTCCCTATCATTTTTAGAGGATCATTAGGAGCCAAGCAAAGACACTTTATTGAGGGCTATCCTACACAATCATGGTATGGCTATGAATTTGCAGGAGTAGACCCTACAAACGGGCATATGTTAGCCTATATTGATAAAACTGATGAGGATGGCAATCCTGTTGGACATAAACTTGAAAACGGCCGATATGTTATTGATATGGATACTGAATTTAGAAAAGATGCGGTGAAATTTTTAGGAAATGCATATCCTACTTATACCGGTGGCTTTGGAACAAGCTTCACCTATAAAAGAATAAAATTAAGCGCTTCATTTATATATATGGGGGGGCATAAAATTACATCATTTAGTAGCAGCTTTAATGGAAATCAATTTTATGCAGCAAGATTAAATACATCAGTTGATAATCTTTACAGATGGAGAAAGAATGGTGATGTGACAGATATTCCTGCTTTTAGTAGTGGGACTAATAATGCTTATGACTCTTATTTTATCGATTCAAAACTTGAAGATGGTGATTTCTTAAAATTTTCAAACCTGACACTTACATACAATCTTCCTGTTGCATTATGTAAGAAGCTTAATATTAATAGATTGGCATTAAGTCTTAGTGCAAACAATCTTTATACATGGACAAAATATACAGGGATTGATCCTGAAACAATGGGAAGCTTTGGTTATCCTTCTGCAAGACGTTATTCTATAAACTTAAATATTGGTATTTAATATGAAAAAATTAAAAATATATTTATGCTCGATGGTTTTATTATCATTTTTTTCGTGTAATGATTATTTAGATGTAAAACCCAAAAACTTTATCTCTCTCGAAACAATGGCTGAGGTAAAAAGCCTAATGTCATCCTATTTTTATGGCATTACAAATACAAATAGTTCTTGGAGAACAGATGCTGTAACACTAGATGGCAAACCTGTATTCTTCCCATATAACACTTATGTGACAACAAATTTTATGTTTTATGCGGATAATATTGTAATGAAACATATGCCTAATTTGTTCTATGTATGGAGATATTATGAAAATTCATATTATCAAGCCACTGAGTGGATGGGCTATGATGTTTCTACCTTATTATGGAATGAATATTATCAGAATATAGGTTATTTCAATCTTGTTCTTGATGCATTAGAAAAAATTGAAGACAAGTCAACAGAAGAATATAAGGAGGTATATTGTGAAACAAAGATGTTAAGAACCTTAATGTATTTTAATCTCCTTAAATTTTTTGCCCCTTATGATAACGATAAATATGGACTTCCGCTTACAACTGATTCTGAGGCAACAGAAGGGACTGCCAGGTCTACCCAAACAGAAATTTATAAATTTTTGTTGGATGAACTAAATGCAATAGAAGTACTAGATTTTAATCCTACAGCCTGGAATGTATTCTATTCCAAGAAAAAGTTAGCAGCACTTTATGCACAAATCTATTGGTTTAAAGCAGAATCTGCAGCAAAAGAATCTGAAGATTGGCAGTATGCTGCTGAGTATGCGAAAAAAGTACTGGAAGGGAAAACACTAGTAAATACAGCTGGTAACTTGAAAGATATATTTAAGAGTAAATCCCGTGGATTTGAATTAAATAATCCTTATTGTTTGCTTATTGTTAGTAATGGAAGAGCAGTAGTATCCAACTTTTTTGCTCCTTGGGGATTTGCAGGAGATATACCGTTAGATACTGAATTTGCCAGCCTTTATGATGTTCATGATATTCGTATTGATGCATATTTTAATGATAATATGCAAGTATTTAAATGGTCACCTAGTTATAGTGCACGAAATGTTGTGCCTTTGTGGAGAATCGCTGAATTTCAATTGATTATAGCTGAAGCTTATGCCAGAATGGGTGAAAATGCAAATGCCGTTAGCTATCTTAATGCTTTTAAACAATCCAGAATTCCCGGATATCCGGGCTATCAGGGTAGTGATCTGTTGGATGAAATCATAAAAGAAAGAAGAAAAGAGTTTTGTTTTGAATTTGGTAGCCGATGGATTGATTTAAAAAGAATGAATAAGGGATTTTCACGAATAGCTATTTCTGCTGATATTCCTAGTACCGAAAACAGGGAAGTTGAATTTACATTACAAGATGGAGATTATAGGTTTGCATTACCGATTCCGCTGTCTTCTGAACTTAGCGTAAATAATAAGCTGGAACAAAATCCGGGATGGATAACAAAATAATGAATTTAAGTTATTTCCTGATCGTTTCAATAACTATCAGAATTTTAATTTTAAAATAAACAATAATGAAAATATTATATACATTAATAATAGCCATATTACTATTTTCTTGTACTCCGGATGCTTTTGAAGGTATTGAAAATCCGGTAAACACAGAGGATATAAAAATTATAGAACTCATGTCTGATAATGATAAACTACTAGCAAATGGTCAATCAATCATGGAGTTTAGAATAATTGCCTATGACATTAAGGAGATAAAAGAGAAATATAAAGAACAAATAGGTGATAATATTACATATCACGATTCTATTAGAATAGATACATTTAGAATCCCTGAAGATCAATATTCTAAAGGATGGATTAAGGTTTATGATGAACAAGGAACTGTTATTGAAAATAATCAGTTTAAAACATCAAATACCAATAGTGCTGAAATTGAATTTTATGCGAAAGTAAATGACTTGCAATCTAATACGTTAAGTATAAAAATAAGGGATGTGCCAGATGAAAATTATGATGAATTAAAGATTCCTATTATATTTCATGTATTGCAACCACCTTCTTATAATGCTCCTGCTACCAAAGTAACTTCCGAAGTATTGCAGGAGAAACTAGATCTGTTAAATGTAATTTATAATGGACAACGAACTACAAATCCCAATGTAGGGCATGCCAGCATTACTTTTAAATTAGCTAAATATGATAAATATGGAGCACTCTTAAAACAGGAAGGCTTAAATATTGTGAATATTGATGAAGAATTCTCTGTTGCAGAATCCCTTGATTATATGAAAAATAATCTAATGTGGGATCCTAATAAATATCTTAACATTTGGATTTATGATATTGCTCAGGGTGGCTGGTCCTCAGATGGATCAAAATCATTTAAAGTTGAACAACCAACTGTTATTCTCCAAGGATCTGATAATATTCCCGGAATAAATGCCCTGGAGGTTGAAGATTATTCTCTTTCTG
This sequence comes from Bacteroidales bacterium, assembly GCA_028280405.1. Taxonomy (GTDB): domain Bacteria; phylum Bacteroidota; class Bacteroidia; order Bacteroidales. Next base: position 34,394 of record JANQLW010000058.1, on the reverse strand, counting down.
ATATCACAGAACTCACAGATATAGGAATTGTTTATAATAAAACCGACTTTTTAAGAGATGGCAAAAGTTTTGGGACAACTTATTTTGAACTTTCAAGGATTATGGGCCTGTATTTAGGTTTATACCCTATGGAGATCGACATAAGAACTTACTATGACTATAATCTTGGTAAATGGGTAACTATTAACAATTTTATTGATGGAGATACTGACTTCTGCGAAGATACTTCTCCTTATTATTTTACGTCTTCATTATATAAAAAAGACGCAAATACCGGTAATTATTTTACAACCTTTAATATCATGGCTAACTATAGTCGCAGTAATTCAATTACCGTTGATCAGGCTAAAAGAATTAGAGATGTTTTAGAAAGATGTCCTTCAAGGTGGAGTTATAAATCAACTTGGGCTTTAACAGGACAATAATAAAGAGAAATAGGATTGATACCTAATCCTGTTCTTTACCGATTAGCCAAGCCCCGGATCAATACTATTATTGAGCTAAAGTCAATGAACGAAAGTATGTTCTTTTACCTTCGACGGATGAGGTAAGGAAGCCGGGGTTTGGTTTCCAACTTTTGACAACTTCAATATAAACTTAAATGAAGGGTGAAATTTTCATTATGAAATTTATTTTTATGAAAAAACTATTATTAACAATGCTGGTTATACTATTTACTTTTTCTGTCTATGCTGAAAAAAGTAAAATAAGTATTTTGTATGTTGGTTGGAATCCTGGCCATAAAGTACAAACAATGAAAAGAAAATTTGAGACAAAAGAAGCCTTTGCTGAAAGAAAATTCCGCTGGGCTGATTTTGAACAATTTTTAAACAATCATTTTTTTAAAGTGAAAATGGTTCATCATTTGGATTATGTTGCAAACATGTCTGATCAATATGATGTTACTATTTTTGATGCCATGCCTAAGCTTATAAAGCCTATGGTTACTGAAATTGATTCAAAGGGTAGGCATATCAAACATCAACCCCAATACATCCCTGAAGATTTTTCTGCGGCAGCAATCACAATAAGTACCAATAGCGAAAAGGTAAGATGGAGTCTAAAAAATAAATTGGATTGGTGCTGACTGTGTCTTGGTAAGTATGGATTACTTACAAACGAGGAGCATGCAATCTTTAATACTCCTAATAAAGTAAAGCTAAATTGGATTGATGTTGAAACTCCTGAAAATTTCCTCGAAACAGGGAAATTCGGTAAAACAATGAAAATGTGGGAAGTTCAAACGATGGGCTATCAAAAGGGTTCTGTTTTATCTGCCGGACTTGTAAACCGTGGGGCTGGCTATACTGATTCTCCGGATGCTGAATTTATTTCAGAAGGAGATCATGCGAAAGCTCCCGGACAAGTAGCCTTAGGGCGTCATGGAAATATCTTTCATTGGGGGTATAGTGGAGGGCCAAAACATATGACCGCACAGGGCAAATTGGTTTTCATTAATGCAATTCATTATATTGCTCAATTTAAAGGACAACGCATTCTGTCAAAAAAGTTACATGATAGAATGTGGTTAAGAGACAGGGTTAAGGGATACGCATCCAAAGATTTCAAAGCCGCTTATATTGCTTATAAAAAATCTATTAAAGCACGTAATATTCAAAGTGAAAAAAATCGTAAAGCAGCTAAGAAAAAGCAAGCTGAAGGTAAAGAGCTGACTGAAAGGGAAAAAATGAGGATAAATAGCCAGCCTCTGATGATTCTATCAGAAGATGAATATTACAGGAGTAGAGAACCTAAGTTATATGATAAGTTTGGCTTAGACTATAAAAATTATAACAACTTCTATAAAAGGTACATTCCATTCATGAGAGCAGATCCGGATTTTCTATTCAATTTTATAATTGATGAAGATGCAATGAAGTTTGGCAAAAGTTTTTATGATGAAGACTTTCTTCCCGTATGTATAGCTGCTTTAAAAGATGAAACAAAAAAAGGCATTGCCTTACTATTGTTAAAGCGCTATACCAACGAAGTATTTGATTCTGCTAAAGAATGGGAAAAATGGTATGAAAAAAATAGAGAATACCTGTTCTTTACAGAAACAGGGGGATGTAAGTATTTGATTAATAAGATTAAAAAAGAATTAAAATAAAATTTGATTTTAAAAAGGCTATAGGAGGCTATCCAAAAGGAATAATGGATAGCCTCTTTTCTTTTTTAAAGTTCTATTTGGTCCTTAATTTTACCGATAAGCAAAATAGGATTATCATTTTCAGTCATACCTTCAGCAAGCTTTAATAATTGCTCCTTACTTTTAACTTTTATTTTAGGATCACTTTTTATGACTTCAATATATTCAAGGAATGTAAGGGCATCTATATTTTGAACATGTTGACGGCCTTGATGAAATTTTGTGGCAATAAACAATTCTCCATGGTCAAATTCAACACCCAGGATATCATTATACAATGGATTTAAATGGCAAGCTTTATCATTCTTTTTATCAACGATGACTGTATTTAATTCAAATTTACGCCGACCATATTCATCACTGGTTTCCTCATAATCTTTAACAAGAAATATTAAATTGTTGACTGTCTCTTTAGCCAGGTTTAGTTCATATGTAAGTTGTTTTTGATTTGGTCCGTCAATAGTTAAACTACCCGATATAAAATAGGGGAGAAGCTTATTATTTTTGTATTCATACAAAGTATCATTTCCTATAGGCTTATAATGGTAAATACCGTCAACTTTAGAGATTAACCTTGCCCAGGTTCCAGCTCTATATGGAGTTAAATTCTGACTAACAGATTTTATTAATTGCCCTTTGGTATTCTGAATAATGATATCATAATTCTTTTCCCTGGATTTAAAATATTCAGGAACATACATAATTGTACTGTCATCAGGCATTATCAAAGAATTGGTTTGAGTTTCATAGAATAGAGGAATATTAGCCATTTTCTTACTAGAGTTCAGGTCAATACACTGCAAATACTGTCTTTTTTTAAAATCTATAAAAAGAATGTATTTTTCATTATCTGACACATAACAATGTGCTGGGCTTCCTACTTCATTTGGGCCGTTACCTCTGCCAATCAAATCTCTTAAATATTTACCATCTCTGGTAAACTGTCTGAAAGGAGCAGTTGGGTCATAAGGGTAGGAAATGATATATTTTTCTCCTATAATAAAAGTCTCTTTTCCAAGATGTAATCCTTTTTTCGATTCTATTTTAATAAACTCAATATCTGTGATTAATTCTGATAAATTAAAGGGTATTGTTTTTTGAATTAATTCCGGATTAAGTTTTTTAACCTGATTCCCATTTATATTGATCGTTGAAATACAATTATCTTCTTTTTTATTGCAGGAAATTATTAATAAGAGACAGATTAAAAGGGCTAAATTTTTTTTCATAAACAAGGTCTAAATGTTAATAATTAAAGTTTGATATTTTCCTTTATTTTTCCGATAAGTAAAACCGGATTATCATTCTCGCTAAGATTCTGCTCCAATTTTAATATCTGATCACGAATCTTAATTTCTAAATCAGGATTATTTTTTATTTTATCAATTATTTCAAGCATAGTTATGGCATCAATTTCCTGAATGAAAAACTTATAATTATTTATGTTTAAAATGTTAAGAGCCTTGTTACTAATGTTTTGCCCAAGGTAATCATTTTGTAATTTTTGGAGAAATGTGGCTTTTGTGTTCTGTTTATCAAATAGAATATGCTGAATTTTTCGATGAAGAATACTATTTGTCCCTTTTTGCTCAAGCTTTAAATAATCTGATATTTTGTAAACAATAGCGTTTTTATTTTCAAAAATAATATCAAGGTTATAATCTCCCTTTTTCATAAAACTGTTAAATACAACCGGGTTTTTGTCTTTTCCAATTTTGTATATGGGTTTAACTTTTTTTCTTGAATACCATAAATGGTATTATTATCAGTAAAAGTAATTCTCACCTGATTATTGACAGAATACATATCCGACATTCTATAGAACATATTAGCATTAGGAGTCTCAAAATCTATATCATAGCCTTCCATAAATTCTCCTTTTAAATTTTGTTTGATAATTCTATGTTTTAATTCCTGTCTGAAAGGCTTTTTATAAAGAATAGTTAATGATTTATCAGGATTTGAAATGATTGTACTTATCTGGCCTTTTTGATATAAAGGAATATTATCCAGCTTATCCCCATTTTTAAGGTTTAAACATATTAAATAGTCCGGCTTAGCCATATCTCTGATTATGAGCAAAGAATTGCCTTTGGAAATCAGTATCGTAGTTGCCATTCTATATTGATCCGGGCCTTCACCCTTAGAAATCAAATTTCTAAGAAACTTTCCTTCTTTAGTAAACTGTTTAATACATCCATCCTGTGAAATTGGTATATGAATAATGTATTCTTCTGATACCAGCCATTTAGAGTAGGGGCCAATTAGTATATCTTTACTGTTTTCAATCCGTACAAATCTTATATTTTCTGCAAAATCTGATAAGTTAAATGGTATTGAATCTTTCAGATTTTCGAATAGCAAGCTAGGAACATTATGTCCTTTGATGTCTTTTACAACGACAGTTTTCTGTGCAGAAGAATTATAAAAAAGGAAAAGGGCAATATTTAAAAGAATTATTGAAATTTTACTCATAGGCTTAAAAATTAATATTGTTTTTAATTTTTCCAATCAGTAATACCGGGTTATCATTTTCACTAAGGCTTTCCCCTAACTTGATAACCAGATCTCTATCTTTGATTTGGATTTCCGGATTTGTTTTGATTTTTTCTGCAGTTTCTATGATGGTGCCTGCATCAAAAACTTCCACATAAATACCATTCTGTTTGAAACCAAAATTCATCAATAGCCTGAAAGGAAATATTTCTTTTCCAACATAGTCATTGTAAAAAGGATCGAAAAACCTGGATTCGCCACTGATTTTATCATGGATCAAAACTTTCATTCCCGGAAAATCTACATTTATGACTTTTTGTTTTCGCATGCCAATGGGTAAAACTTCACTCGTTTGAAAAATGATATATCCCGGGGTTTCAAATATTTTAAAGTAATCCATATTTCCTACCGCTTTTTTCTTTTGAAATGGAGAGTCATTATCACCGTCTTCAATAATATAGGCAGGAATCAGTTTTTTAAAATCGTATTTATAAATAGTATCACAGTTTAGGGGATGATAATGTATTTGTTTATTTATTGGAATTAACAGATTCCCTGATGTATTAAAATTAATCGGAGGAATTCCCCCTTTAACAGCATTTATTAATTCTCCTTTCATATTCTGAGTATAAATATCATAGTCGTAATCTATCTCACCTTCAAATGATGGAATGATGATAATTTCATTTTTATCATTAACCAGAAATGAGGTAACTCTACAGGCTTTGTAAAGTGGAATAAAGTCTTTAAATTTTCCCGTCTTGAGGTTAAACCTGGTTAAATTGTTCTTTTTGTCATGGCAGGATAACAATAAATGATCTTCATTGGTATCGAAATAAAATTTAAATATCCCTGATGCTTCTTTAGGCCCTTTTCCATAGCTGACCAACTTTCTGATAAATTTTCCATCTCTTGAGAACTGAATAATACTTTTATTTGGAGAAGAAGCGCAAATTAAATACTTTTTACCAATCAGCCATGAACCTTTTTTTATTGGGATATCTTCTCGGGTTTCTATTTTAATAAATTCTACATTTTCAAGGATATTTGAAAAATTAAAATGAGAAGTTTCTTTATCGATATCCCGAATATTCAATTGAGGAACATCTTTTCCATTTACAGTTACTTTTATCAATGGATTGTTTGATGAATTACAACTATACATTAATAAACAAATGCTAAAAATAATTAGTATGTTTTTCATAGAATTGCGGTTATTGATGTTTTGACGAAGCTGCATTTAAATTACTAAAAATTAATTTCTTCTTTAATTTTTCCAATCAAAATGATAGGATTGTCATTTTCAGTATAACCTTCAGCTAATTCGAGGATTTGTTTTTTAGCTTTAGGATTTATTGTCCTTGAAGTTTTAGCTTTTTCAGCCAGTTCCAGAAAACTAATGGCATCAATATGTTTTATATGATAGTTGCTATTAAAATGATTGGAAAAATAGGCCTTTTCCTGATCCATTAAATCGTCATAAAATGGTTTGATGATTTTTGCCTTTCTTGTTTTTAAATCAAATAAAATTTTATGTCCTTTGGTTTTAAAAGAATATCTGAATCCGTTACCAGATTTACTTTTGATACATTCAATGATTTCAGAAAAGCGTATCAGGACATAATTATTATTTTGATAAATGAGTCTGCTTCTCATATCTCCAATTCCATCTTCAGGAGATTTCGGATTTAAATTTCTGGGAAGGGCTTTTATTATATATATGGGGTGAAGGCTTTTTCTTGTATAACTATAGATGGTATCACAGGCAATAGGGCGAAAATAAATTACTCCCTGGCTTAGACAGAGGTATCCTGTGTTAACATTTCTTTTTACCCTCCCTGAGCGTTTACTTTCTGTATTGAGGCAAAGCCCTTTCTCATTTTGTTCCAATATACAGAATTCACCGGCTTCTGTTTTTTTTCCTTCCTGATTGGGAGAAGGCATAAACACTAAATTGTTTTCATTGTTATAACAAAATTTAGAGAATTGGCCTTTTTTAGATAAAGGGATGTTTTCTTTGAAAGTTCCATCATTAAGGTTTATACATAGTAATGAAGTTTTTCGGTTATAATCACTTACAGCAACTATGTTGCCATCCGTGGAGAAACAAAGGTTTGGAAAGAAGAGCTCTTTTGGCCCTTTTCCTTTTTTTGCAAGTTCTCTAACAAACTTACCATTCATATCAAATTGTAGTAAACCTGCATCTCCATAATTTGTATAAAGCAGATGTTTTCCATTGGAATACCAATTGCCTCGCGCTACAGGAAGATCTTTACGATTTTCAATTTTAATGAATTGGAAGTCTTCCAGAAAATCCGTAAACTTTACCGGAATAGAATCCGTCACTTTTTGTAAATCGATATAAGGAATTTCTTTCCCTTTAATGTTAAGTGTTGTGATTGCATCATCTTCGGTGCTACATGCATAAGCAATTGTGATAATGATTAATAATTGACTAAGTTTGTTCATGTTTTTTTAATGATTAAGTGTAATTATGTCTTTCATTTTGCCAATCAATAAAACAGGATTGTCATCTTCCTTTAGTTGATTTGCCATTTTTAAGAAAGCTGAACTGTTAGCAATTTTAACTTCATTATTTTTTACTTTTTTGGCAAGTTCTATGCAAGTTAATGCATCTACTATGGTATACATATAACCATTTTGTTGAAAAGTATGGTCAAATGTCCCGATCTCTTTATTTATATAATTATTCTTAAATGATTTTAAGTGTATTAGTTTTTTTGATTTTTTATCATAAATAATAAAGCGTTCTTCTGACTCAACATTATATTGATCTTGCTTGACTTCTGTATATGACTTCATTAACATTGTTTTAAACAAAGTATAAGAAGCATTTTCAAAATAAATCTGGTATCTGATGCGTCCAATATCCAGGCTCATTGGGTCTGTGGATTTGTTTTTATGATTAAAAAAATAGATGGGAACTAACTTATCTTTAAATGAATATACGGTGTCTACCATCATTGGTTTAAAGTTTATGACATCTTTTATCCTATAGAAAATATTTAATGTAGTCATCCATTTTGAAAGTAACTGAGGCGCTCTGACTCCATCTATCAGTTTTCCATTTAGGTTTTGAGTGTAAATAAGAAATTCATCTTCTGATTCACCGGTAGCCTGGCGGGAAACTAATATTGTTGTATCATTCATAAAAATGATAGAATTAGTCACCGAAGAGGTTGCAAAGGGCATGTCATTGAGGTAGTCTCCACTTTTCAAATCAAGGCATAACATATATCTTTTCTTTTTGTTCGAAGTAATATATAAAAGCTTTTCGTCCGGGGAGAACAATATTCTAACCATATTCATAACTTCTTTGGGGCCTGTCCCAATGGGAACAAGCTTTCTTATAAACTCCCCATTTCTGGAAAACTGAAGAATGCCTTGCCTGAAATCTGAAAGTATAATGTGTTTTTCTCCTATGAGCCAGTGCCCTCCTTCTCCTATGTAAACATTTTTTTGGGGATCCATTTTAATAAACTCTACGTTTTCCAATAAATCTGAGAGTTGCATAGGAACAGATTGTGTGACATCCCGGATATTCAGACTGGCTATTTCTTTGTTATTTACTTTAACGAATGTCACAGACTGGTCATTTAGATCATTACAAGACATCAATATTGTAATCGTACAAATGAAAAGTATTCGTTTTTTATACATAATTGAGCGTTTTAAATATACCTAAATGTTGAGGTGACACCTTAAGGTGTCACCTCAACATTTTCTTTTAATTTTCCAATCATTAAAACAGGATTGTCATTTTCATTTAGGCTTTCTCCAATGCTAAGTATTGTTTCTCTGTTTTTTATTTGGATAGATGAGTCTTGTTTGATGCTTTCAGCCAGCTCCATAAAGCTGAATGCATCAAAAGCTTCTACATAGGTACCATCTGATTTAAATCCGAATTTCATAAGCATCAAATATGGAAACATTTCCTCTCCGGTATAATCATTATAAAAAGGTCTGATGAACCTGGATTTTCCGCTTGTTTTATCGTAAATCAATGTTTCTATTCCCGGAAAGTCTCCGGGTTTGGCTCCTTTTTTAAGCCCTGCTTTGTTCCCTAAATATTCACTTACATAAAAAATGAAATATCCCGGAGCTTCATAAATCTTAAAAAAATCTATATTTCCAATTGGTTTTTTACGCTGAATTAGTGAATCTTGATCTCCGTCATTTATAATATAATTGGGATATAGATTGTCAATCTCATATTTATAAATGGTATCACTTCCTATCGGGCGATAACTAATGTCTTCATTAAATACCGAGAGCATATTGGCTGAGGTAATTGCAGAAATGGGAGGGATTGAGGATTTCACCCCACCAATCAATTTCCCGTTGAGATCCTGGCAAAAAATATCAAAATTATTTTCAGAAGGTTTTAAAAAGTCCGGAATGATAATAAGAGAGTTATTCTTATAATACTTAAATGAGATAACCCGGCATGGTTTGTACAATGGAATATTTTCCATCATTTCTCCATTCTCCAAATTTATTTTTAGCAGATGGTTTGGTTTGGAATAATCGGCTATAATAAGATGCTTTTCTTCTTTGTCAAACAACATTTTAAAATTTTCGGATACTTCCTTAGGCCCTTTGCCATATTTTATTAACTCTCTGATATATTTCCCTTTTCTGTTAAATTGCAATATATTCCCTGTACCTTTAGGATGATAAATAATGAAGTGTTTGCCTACTAACCACCATCCGTCTTTTTTTATTGGTATATCCGCTCTGCTTTCTATTCGGATGAATTGAACCTCCTCCAGTAATTCGGAAAAATTTAAAGGATACTTGTCCTTTTTTATTTTTTTTAGATTAATTTGAGAAACAGGTTTCCCGTTTATATTAAGTTTTGTTAAAGATTTGTCTTTAGATGAACAGGAAAAGATCAGGCACAGAGTAATAAATAGTAACAGGTTTTTCATAGCTTATAGTTTTGATGATTGTAATTAAGTTTTACAGATAACCTTCTTTGATTTTTGTAATTGTTTCATGGTATCATGATTAATTGCTTGTATATTCTCCATATAGAAAATAATCTTGATAAATAATAATATACCATCAACTTATTACTTACTACAATAATGAATATTGTTAAGGGGAAGTAAGTGATATCCTACACCAGATAGAAGATAATGATTCTTCTTTCTGGGTAAATATAACTTTTATTTAAATAGAGTTTACCTTTTTAGTATTTATTTTTTACTATTGGTTATTGGCTGCAAGCTTCAGGCTAAAGGCTAAAAGCATTTTTGAGGTGACACCTTAAGGTGTCACCTCAAAAATAAGTTGCTTAAACAAATCCTTCCCGTTTTTGAAGATTGATTAAACTCCAGAACAAGAATATAACAGACCCAATGATTAGGATGATATGATTTTCATAGATTACACTTTCCCAAACATTTGCACTCATATCCTGTGGGTTATTATATGGGTTCAGGAAGATGTTCCACTTATTATGCTCCAGGGGTTCATTCATAATAAAAAACAATAATCCAATGATAATTACTCCCACAGCTGCACTATTCCCATTTTTCAATATTGTTGAAAGAAGGAATGAGAGGCAGGAAATAAACAACATCAGATACATAATCTGGAATAAAAGCTCAAATTCATTAAATTTTATTAATGCAAAACCTGTAAATAAGGACATACCCATTAAAATGATAAACAATAATACCAGGCTCAATAAAAACCTGAATAAGTACACCTTATACCTATAGTTTGGAATGGCAAACATAATTTCCAGCATACGGGCATCTTTATCATTCTGTATTCCGTAAATTACCGGATAAAATAATATTAGGAAGCCGGGTGCGATCAAAAGCCAGTAAACATCTTTTTCAGTATGCGTACTATCCTGAAATAACATAATTCCTAATATCAAAAGATAAAATGAAATAGCTGCTATCAGGAAATAGATAAACTTACTTCCAAATACAATTTTGATGTTGTATCGAATCAGCTTTAAAAGGATGATTAATTTTTCTTTCATTCTTCTTCTTTTTAATTAGTTTCAGTTAATAAGCATAAATAAGCGTCTTCCAAATTGCCTGGCAAAGGAGAGGCTGTTTCCAATGGCTTTCCTGAAGAAAGTACCCTGGCGCGAATATTATCGCCTTCACGCATATGATGAATAATGATGTGATCGTCTTTGAATTTTTCAAATTCTGCAGCCGGCATATCAAGTGCCCAGACTTTACCTTTGGCAATCCGTGCCATATCGATCGGACGGCCGGTATATTTAACCACACCTTTTTTCATTACGGCTACATGCTGACAGGAACTTGCAACATCCTCAATAATGTGGGTTGAAAAAATAACGATACGTTCTTTACTCAACTCTACCAAGAGGTTACGGAATCGAATACGCTCACGGGGATCCAGACCGGCAGTAGGTTCATCTACTACAAGGATTCTTGGTAAATTCAATAGAATTTGAGCAATACCGATACGCTGTTTCATACCACCGGAAAAGGACCCAATCTTGCCGTCTTTGTTTTCCCACATATGAACTGCTTTCAGAACATATTCAACACGAGCTTCTCTTTCTTTTTTATCGAATAGCTTTTTGAGTAAGCCCATATAATTTAAGAAATCCCATGCACTCATGTTTTCATACATACCGAATTCCTGAGGTAAATATCCGATCAAGCCCTGAAGTTCTTCCCGGTTTTTTTGTACGTCCAAACCATTGATGGTAATTTGTCCATAGCTCTGATCCAGAATACCGCAAATGATCTTCATCAAAGTAGATTTTCCTGCACCATTTGGCCCAAGTAAACCAAACATACCATTGCCAATGTCAATATTAATTTGCTTTACAGCTTTAAACGGAACTTTCTTTTTACCAATAATCGGGATTGCTAAAACAAAGCGGAAGAATATCTTACGAATTCCTTTAAACTTACCGGTTAAGCGGTTTACATTTACTTTGTTTTTATAGATCTTGTCGGATGTGTATTTGATAAGTATTGCCAAATACCATAATGATCCTACAATAATGCTATTGGCCAATAATCCATAATCAAGATAACTGATTGCACTAATGATTAACGGCAGGAACCATACAACTAATACATTGATAAAATTGATCAAAATTCTGATCAATTTCTTCTTTTTCATTTCTTTCTGTCTGTCGGCATAGCGTTTAATAGGAGCCATGATTAAGCGTAAAGAAATGTAGAGTCCGATAGGCAATACGGTATACCAGAACAATCCGGTTACATGGAAATAAATCAAGTAAATAAAGAATCCGATCAATGGCAATTGCCATAATAACGGACTAAAATCTTTAAAGGTTTCATAGTCTTGTTTGATCCCCATTCTTTCTCTGAGTCGAATCCCTGATTTCCATTCGCGCACAAATTGATTATCACGATCGTAAATTTTAACAAGGTTCCTGATCCTGATATTTAAAGGTTCATCATCAGCAATTAGCTTTGCATCTGCCTGACGTAAACTTACCTGAATGAAGAAGTGAATTGCAGGTACCAGAATAACCAGCAATAGGAAGTCTATAATTTGCCAAATAACGCTATCTACTTCAAAATAGATGTAAGCAGTACCTCCAATCCAAAGTATCCAATGTAGCATTCTCCATTTTAAATCCTGGCTTTGAATCCAGCGGATTGCTCCTTCTATACCGGAATTGAGAGTTGGAATAAATACCAATGTCAGTGCAGTACTTAGGATCAATCCCCCAATAACTGTAATTGCAAATGGAACCCCGATTTGGGCTACATATTCTGCTTCACCTAAAGCTAAGGGAATTAAAGCAATAATTGTTGTAATAGCAGTAATTAGAATAGGACGAACCCTTGCCATTCCGGCCATCATCAAGGCTCTGTATTGGTTATATCCTCTTCTTTGCAGAATTTTGGTATAATCAATCAGGATGATCCCATTATTCACTACAATGCCTAAAAGGATTAATAAACCTGTATAGGTATTTGCATTTTGAATAGAGTTGCCTGTAAGAATTAATGCGATCATGGACCCAATGGCCGCCATTGGAATAGAAAACATCATGACTACCGGTCCGGTTAATGATTCAAACACACTGGCAAGAATCATGAAAATAAGTACAAATGCCATAATGATGAGAAACTGGAACTCGCTCAAATCATTTTCATCATGTATGACTTCAACTGCCAGCCCCGAAGCAATATTTATATCTCCAATCACTTCATCCACTTCATTACGGGCTTCTTCCAATAGGTCTTTATCATCTGTAACTTCATCAATAAAGCTATAAACGATTTCAAGCTGTTTGCCCTGGTTTGTTCGGCGAATACTTGCTAAGCCACGTGTAAAGTTGAGTTCACTAATATTATCCAGGTTAAATTTAGTTTCTGAGCCTGTAGCTTCAATTTCCATATTTCTCAAATCATAAAGGGTCTGATCCCTGTTTTCATCTTCCTCGTCCTCTTCATTTTTGAGGGTTTTGATCAGGATCTCATATTCTTCATCATTTTGCAGAAAGTTAACACCAGTGGCTAATTCAGGTTGGAAACTATTTAATCCGGAAGTAACACTTTGAGCCGGAATATTATAAGTTGACATTAATTGTTTGTCGAATAATAACTGAAGCTCCGGTTGCTTTTGAGAAGTTTGGATCCGGACATCTTGCATTGATTCCAATTGATCCAGATAATATTGGATATCTTCAGCCAGATTCAGCATTTTATCAAAATCTTGTCCTTTGATAATTACTTTTTCCTGTGCGGAACCAATACCAAACATTCTTGCAAAACCTTCAGCTCCTCCACCCGCAGCAGAAAACCCACTTCCACCTAAGCGTCCTCCGGTAGCAGGAGGATCCCAGCTTAAATCTGCTTGTCTTTCAAACTCCTCAAGTTTATCATAAATTTTCGTTTTTAATTGAGCAACACTCAGATTTCTAATCTTATAGTAATCATCTTTTAAGCGGAAGTTCAGCACGGATTCTTCTTCAAATACCTGGCTGATTAAATCTTCAGTTTCTTCAAAATCGGCCAGCTTTTCTTCCATCTTTCTTACAACCTCATCTGTTTTCTCCAGGGTAGAACCTTTATCCATTGTCACATAGAGAGTGAATTCCGTTATCTCCGCTTCCTGAGGAATGGAAGAACTCAATCCGAGACTAATGATAAGGGTTACAAAGAATAAAGCCAAAGCCCCTATAATCGTTTGGGCCGGATACCTCATACAGGTTTTCAGGAAAACCATATAAGACTGTATCAACCGGTTATGTGGGTTGATCTTTTCAAAATATACTCTGTGTCCTTTCTGAAACTTTAGGAAAACATAAGTCATCATCGGAATAAGCAATAACGCAACCAATAATGAAACCAATAGGGTTGATATAATACTGATACCTATGTGTTTCCCTAATAAGCTGATCTGAAAATCGGATGAAAAAACGAAAGGTAAGAATACGGTGATGGTTGTTAAAGTTGCAGCAACAATAGACCTCCATACTTCTTTAGTGCCCTGAATAACGGCTTGCTCAGCTTTCATACCTTTAGATGCAAGCCGGTAGATGTTTTCAAGTACCACTACACTATTGTCCAGCAGCATACCTACTGCCAGGGCCATACCTAATAAGGTTAAACTGTTTAAGCTGATACCGAAAGCATAGAAACAATTAAATGCCGTATATACGGAAATTGGAATTGCCAGCGCGATTGCTGCTACCAGCCTGATATTTCTTAAGAAAATCCATAAGATGATAATGGCTAAAATACCACCTGTTACTGCAAGGTTTATAATCAGGTCGATATTGTCCTCCATTATTTCAGCAGAATTGGAAGTAACTACAATTTCTACTTCTGCTGATTTTAATTCCTTGTTTAATTCCTCAACTTTATCCTTAACAGCATTGGCTAAATCAATCATATTGCTTTGTGAGTCCGGAATAAGTTGTATCGTAACAGCATCCTTTCCATTCACACGGCTATATGAATCTTCTTCTTTAACACCATAAAATACTTCTGCAATATCTTTAAGTTTGATTGATCTTGCCCGGTCTATTTCAAGTTCACGGATTTCATTGATATTTGTAAATTCGGCAACAACATTCACAAACTGGAGCCGGTTATTATTGCTTAATTTTCCGGCAAAAATCCGGGATCTGTTATTTTGCATTAATGCAGCTCTGACATCTCCGGCATCTATATCATAACTTTTGCAAACATCATCTTTAAGTATTATCTCAATAGACTTTTCACGCCCTCCAAAAACTTCTACTGTAACGATGCCGTCTACATTTAAGAGTTTATCTTTGATTTCCTTATCTGTTACCTGCCGTACCCGGTCAACACCACCTTCTCCTCTAACCTGAAGTGTCATAAATAAGCTATTGGCCTGAGACATAAAGTCTCCGGATTTTATAACCGACACATTAAAACCGTCAGGGAGGTCTGTTTTTACTTCCTCTATTTTCTCAACCAGTTTCAGATAAGCAAATTTCTGATTAATATCGCTTTCATAGGCAATCTGAACCCTTCCACTACGAGGCCCGGCAAGTGAGCTGATTTCCTCAACTCCTTCAAGAGAACCCACAGCACCTTCAATAGGAATAATCACCTGATTTTCCATATAACGGGGATCAACTTCAATCTGACTCTGGACATTAACAGTCAATTCAGGCAAAGTGGCATTAGGGGTTAACTCTACAGCCAGCTGATTGTAGGAGTAATATCCTAAAACACTCAGGGCTAAAAAGAGCATGCTAATTAATATTCTTCGCTTTATGATAAAATTCATAATTAATTGCTTTAATCTTCCATTCGATTCATTAATCTTCTACATTTACTGTACGTTTTCCAAAAACCTTTTCTATCCCTTTATCAAATGCATAGTAAACACATGGGATTACTACCAATGTTAGCAGGGTAGAGGTAACCAATCCGGAAATTACAGCAATAGCCATAGGTGATCGTAGTGCAGCACTTTCACCAAAACCAAATGTTAATGGTAATAATGCCAGGATAGTTGTTATACTCGTCATCAGAATCGGACGTATACGGTTTTCTCCGGCACTAATGATAGAATCTTTCAATGATTTGCCTGCAGCTTTAAACTGATTAATGGCATCCACCAAAATGATGGAATCATTTACAGCTATACCGACCAGCATAATGATCCCGATCAAAGCCATAATGTTCAATGAACTTCCGATGATAAAGAATGCCCATACAGAACCTACTGCAGCTAATGGAATGGTTAACAATATAGTGAAAGGGTGAATTAAAGATTCAAATTGTGAGGCCATCACCATATAAACTAAAATGATAGAAAGGATTAAAGCAAATGTTAAACTACCTATAGCTTCCTGTCTTTTTTCTTCGTCACCAACAATATTTGCTTCATAATCTGGCGGTAAGTTTAGTACCGAAATTCTTTCTCTTACTTCTGCAATTACTTTATCAAAAGCATAATTTCTATCAATATCAGCAGTTACTGTAGCAATCCTATTCTGATTTCTTCTTAAGGTTTGTTTTGGAGAAACGGACTCTTCAATCCTGGCAAGTTCATATAAAGGAATTGCCTGGTTTCCGCTTTTTATCAGAATATCTTCGAATTCAATTTTACTGATTTCAGGCAACTTAATGGTAATATCACTCATTTCTCCGCTATGTTCATAACTTCCGGCTTCTTTACCCATTAGTAAATCCTGAAGCTGAGAGGTAATTTGATCTATTGTTAAATTATAGATACTTGCTTTATAACGATCAATATGTAAATCGATTTCAGGAGCACCTTTTTCTACAGAAGTTTCCAGGCTCAACAGGGCTGGCATTTCTGCCAATAAGAGTTTTGCCTGAGCACTCAGATTTTCTAAGACTTCCAATTCTTTACCTTTAAATTCAACCACCATGGGAGCGGCATCATTTCCAAGTGCCGATTGAAGGGCAGATACATCACGATTGATTTTTATGTCGGCTTCCGGAATTTGAGATAATAATTTGTCTACTTCTGCAATGATTTGTTCTGAGAACTCAACAGATTCTTTTTTTATCTTGAACATGATTTCTGCATAATTCTCACTTTTAAAGGTGGATTTTCCACTTCCCGAAGTTTCTGAAGTCCCGATTTGAGTAAATACTGTTTCAAACTCATTGGTGAAAGCTTCTTTAATCATGTTCTCAACAGAAACCAGTGTTTCTGATGTTTTGTCCAGTTGAGTCCCCTCAGCTAATTTAATTTCAACACTGAATTCATCAGCTCCACTCTTAGGAATATATTCACTACCTACATGTTGGTAAATAAATGCTGTAAGCGCAATTAGGCCTGTTGCCAATAAGATGATGACATATTTAAATGACAATATCTTTTCCAGCACATTGCCATACCATCCTATTTTAACCGATTTTTCAGTAATCGTTTTAGGTTGATCTTTACGATAAGCCCAATTGTATAACATTGGAATAACAAGTATTGCCACAAATAGAGATGCTAATAAACTAAATGCAACCGTCCAGGCCTGATCCTGGAACAGGGCACCTGAAGCACCATGTAAATAAACAATAGGAAGAAATACAACTATTGTTGTTAAAGTAGAAGCGATAATTGCTCCGCTAACTTCTGCAGTTCCTTTTATCGCTGCATCAATTACAGATAAACCTTGTTCCCGGTTACGGAAAATATTCTCCATAACTACAATTGCATTATCTACAAGCATGCCGGCACCTAATGCCAAACCTCCTAAAGTCATGATGTTCAGACTTAGACCGTTGAAGTACATGAGGTTGAAAGTTGCAATAACAGAAACAGGAATTGCAAAACTGATTATCAAGGTAACTTTTATTCTTCTTAAGAAGATGAATAATACGAATACTGCGATAATAATACCAATGATTGCGGTTTCTTCAACTTCCGAAATAGAGGACTGAATAAACTCGCCTTGGTTCTGGATAACTTTGAAATTATAGTTTGGTAAAGCTTTCATGATTACTTTAAAAGCTTCCTCCAGATCCTTTACTGCTTTTACAGTATTGTATTCGGTTTCTTTAAAGATTGATAAACCGATACATCTTTCACCGTTCAGGCGTACAATATTTTGAGGACTTCCATTTTCGAAGCTGACTTTAGCAACATCTTTCAAAAATACAGGAACCCTTCCTTCTACAGGATTGTTAGAACTTGAGTTTGCATTAGCTGCAACATTTGGGTCTTCTTTAAAAGCGACTACCAAATTCTCAAAATCTTCAATTTTTTTGATTAACCCGGCACCTTTAATAATATACCTGGTACCTAATTCTACAATTGAACCTCCCGATACATTACGATTCATGCTTTGAATTTGTTGAACCAAATTATCAGTTGTCAGTCCAAATGCATCCAGCATATACTGGTTGGTTTCAATAATTACTTCTTTCTCTTCAATACCTGATAAATCAACATCAGCAATCCCTTCGAGGCGGATCAGTTCGTTGCGAATATAGTTTTCTCCGATTTTACGGAGTTCATCCATATCCTTGATTTCCTTATGCGTCATACCCAATATCATAATTGGAGCTGCATTTGGATTATGCTGTGTAATTAAGAATTCGTCAATATCAGAGTTTTGAGAGAAGGAGGTTAGCGCTTTTTGTAAATCCAGAAAAGCCTCATCCATATCACTTCCCCATTTGTACTCTACGGTTATTTGTGCAGATCCTACCATACAAACGGATGATACACTGGTAACATTTTTCTGACGAATGGCTTGAGATTCGATGTTTTCGATATATAGTTTTTCGATTTCTTCAGGTGGCTTTTCACCTGTTTTAATCTCGACAAATATGCGGGGGGAGTTCATTTCCGGGAATAGCTCAACGTTCAATCGCTGAAGGGAAATGATACCCAGCAGAATGATCCCTAATACGATCATGGAGACCGTTACAGGATAATTCACTGAAAATTGTGTTACTTTTTTCATAAAGTCCTACAAATTATTTTACAACCTTAACTTTTGCACGGCGCCTCAAAGTTTCAAAACCTTTTGTTACCACACGGTCACCTTCCTTAAGCCCTTCAGTAATTTCAACATATTCAGGATTCTCTAATCCGAATGTTACCCTTTTACCCCAGGCATAACCTTTGTTTTCAACATAAACAGTATATCCTTTTTGCCTGCTAAGTATGATGTTTTTGGGAATCACAATAACGTTTTGCTTAGATTCAAGAATGATATCTCCTTTCGCAAACATACCCGGACGTAATAATAAATCATTGTTTTCCACATTTACCATTGCTTTGAATGACCTTGTTTCCGGATCGATGACCGGAGAAATTTGAGTAATAGTTCCGTTTAAGGTATCGTTAGGTAAGGTATAATTTGTTACTCTTACGTCCTGGTTTTTTACAATTCTATTGATGTTTTTCTCTGCAATGTCAATCTCCATCATAAGATTAGAATAATCCATGATTTTGAAAACTTCCTGTCCCGCATCAATCTTCGTATTCTCCGTATGATAAGGTATTGTTACCAGTATACCATCAAATGGAGCTTTTACAAACATCTTTTCCAATCTGATCTTGGCATCTTCCAAACTGTATTCAGCATTGATTTTACTTACTTCTGCATTTCTGTAATCACTTAAAGTAACTCCACCTTTTTCATAAAGTGATTTTTGTTTGGTATAAGTTTGTTTGCTGATTTCCAACTGTAGTTGCTTAGATGAAAACTGAATGCCATTTTTGTATTCATCATTAATTAACTGAACAACGACTTCTCCTTTCATGACTTTATCGCCGGGAGCAAAGAGCTTGTTTGTTCTCGGATTCTTCGAAAGTTTATAAAGGCCTTCGAGTTCAGTTTTCTTGATCGCTTCTTTTTGAGGGCTTACGGTTCCCGTAATGCTCAAATATTGTTCAATACTTCCTTTTTTTACTGTTTCTACTGAAACAGGAATAGAGATGTCTCTTGACATTGATCTTTTATTATTCTTACAAGAAACTATTCCTGCGATAATTAATAAAAATAAAAAATAACGTTTCATCTTATTGTGGTTTGTATGGTTAATAAAGTTTTTTTATTCGTTTTTTATAAAATTTTCATTTGCGGATATATCGGACTGTAACTCTTTAGGTACAAATGAAGTATTGTTCTCAAAATCCCATAGAGTTTGTATTTTTAAGTTTAACAATTCCAGCCTGTAATTGATAAGTGCTGTAGTTAAATTGTTTTTCTTTTCGGTAAGCTGATTTTGCTGGAGTTGAAGATCCATACTTGTTAAATCTCCGTTTTGATAGCGTTCCAGGTTAATTTCATAGGTTAGCTCTGCATTTTTAACATTTTGTTCGGCTATACCAATCTGGCGCTCTAAATTTTTCAGGTTTCTCCAGGTTTTTCTGATATTAATAATGATATCATCTTTTGCAGATTGCACATCAATTTCACTTGATTCAATAGATAATTCAGCAGCCCTGATCCTGGCTTTACGTGCACCCCAGTCAAAAAGAGGAATGGATAATGTAACAGATGCTTGAGGGCTTTTGGTCGGGTTATCATAAATATCTGCAATTTTATTTGCAGTTCCTGTTAATCCGTATGATAAACGAACATTACCATTAAAGCTGTTTTGGGCTGATGTTTCAATTAGGTTGAACTTTGCACGTTGTAAATCTATATCTCGTTGCCTTAATTCATTTCTTCTGGATAAACCACTTTCGGTGGCTTGCTTTAAGTTAATTTTAACTTGCTTATAATCAATATTGGCACTTACCATAATCTCTTCATCTAATGGAATACCAATTAATTTTTTAAAATCGTCCATTGAATTTTCAAGATTTACCAATTGGTTTTCATAGTTTGAATTTGAAGATGCAAGGTTTAGTTCTGCCTGATACAATTCTTCTTTAGCTGATAAATCAGCTTCTACTTTACTTTTTATAACTTCGAAATTTTTCTTTTGGTTGGAGAGTTCTTCTTTAGCAATGTCCTTGGATTGTTGTGCCTGATAGATGGCATAGAAAAATTGGGTTACCGATCTTTCGAGGTTCATTAACTCAATGGAGTAAGCCAGTGTAGCATTTTCCACATCTAATTCTACTTTCAGCAGATCCATTTTGGTTTGATTGTATCTGAAAATTGGCTGAGTATATTGGATAAATAAATAATTATTAAAACCTGTGAAAGAGTTTCCGCCGCCTGAGCTGGTAGAATTGTCCCGCCAGCTAAAGTCATTTTGTAAACTTAAGGTACCATCTGTTATCTTAATAGGCTGAGTTACCGAAAAATTACCACTTGACGATTTTGTTTCGGATGTATAGTAAGACGAAGTAAAATCATCATAAGTCTGTGTTTTTGAATAATTAAATGGTGTTACATTTAATTGAAACCTTGACTTAAGTGAAGCTAATTGAGCTTCTAAAAATTTCTTTTGCCTTTCACGGGCAATTCTTGATTTTTGAATGGTCGGACTGTTTTTCAATGCAATATCCATCGCTTCATCAAGAGTAATCACTCTTTTTTGTGTTTGTGAATAAGCCGAAAAACTAATCATCAGTCCGGCAATCAGAAATAATCTTAAAATTTTCATGTGTCAATAATTTTATTTTTTTGTGTCTTTTAATTTTCTACCCATTTAATGGCATCTGCATAAATAGATACACCTGTAGATTTATTTGTTAACTCAACAATGGCTGTATCTGATGTGATATAGAATGTCCCTAAATAATTCCATCCCTTTTGGATCTCTTCTTCATAAAGCGTACGTTCCTGGATGCCTTCACTGCTATGAACGAGAAAATTATAACTGGCATCCGGTACCCATCTTTTAGCCCAGCCGGTAATTTTGTCTAGATGACAATAAACATCGTAAGATCCAGGCCTGTCAATTTTAGCTTTCCATATCGCTTTTCTTAATTGATCATTGGCTTTTGTATAATGAGCTGAATGGATATATTTGCCATAATACTCTGTTTTAATAACAGGGTCCCATCTTCTCGGTGCACCTCTCCAGTTTGCCACACCATAATCATAAGTTTTTTCTTTTCTGTTTTTATCAATGAGTTCCTTTAAATAACTCTTATTATCTAATTGATAAGTATCAAAACCAATATCATCATCATTATCCACAATGATTTCATTACTGGTTAGATTACTGGTATAAACGGTTAATGGCCTTACTTCATTCATTGCTTTAGAAGTTCTGACCTCATCAAAATCAGAAAGAGAATATTCCAGGTTATGAGGTAAGTTTTGGGAAATTTTTGTAAAAACTTTTAATTGTGATGGTTTGGAAGGGAAAGTATAACCAATTTCCAAGGTTTGACCTCCTTTAATGAATACATCTTTAGTAAATGGAGGTTCGCCACCACCCATACGGCCCCATCCCCGGCCAAGTGATATTTCTACGGTAACAAATCCATCAACGGGTTCAGGGTTGGATATATTAAAACGTACCTGAAACTTTGTGAATTCTCCATCTTTGACCTGGTAAGTCTGTATATTTTCTACAATATATCCGGGCAAATCGTTTTTATGATACCAATCATATAATAGTTGATCTATATTATCATTAAAGTTTTCTTGTAATAGCTGACTAAACTGAGGATAAGTCATTGATTTGTGTGAATTATCTTTTACCAGTTGTTTAATAAATTCATAATACTTATCCGGATCATATTTTGAACCTAATATTTTCATTAAATATTCCCCTTTAGTCCTGATTATTTCGTTTAAGCTGATTTTATTATCATTTGGGATTTCAGGCTCACTTATTCCTACATCCAGAATCTGTTTTAAACTGAATTTTTTCAGCGTCAGGTTAATTCGATCTTCTTTTTGTAAGAAAGAAATTCCTCTCCACCGATTCCATCGCCAAACAGTATTACTTTCATTTTTATTTTTTAAATAAGATGCTATGGACATGTTTAACATGGGCCAGTCTTTTGAACTTAAGTTTGTTCTGAAAGAATAATAGTTAGGGAAGAGTGAGAATGAATTATAATTAATTACCGTATTGTAATCGTAAGACTGGCTGGCAGTTGCATAAAAATTTGCTTTAATAAAACCTGAGAGCATCATGGCTTCCTTCTGCTCTTCAGTATATTCTTCATTTCCTGCACCCATTCGCATACGTGCCCACCTTCCTCTTCGGCCACCACCACCTTCGTCAAGAAGTTTTTTCTTCACCGTAAAATCCGCATCAAAGTATAATACTCCTTTTTCCGGATATAATACTATTTCCGGTTGAATGGCATCGCTGGCAATATTCCAGGTGTGAGTGGTTAAATTATAATGAATTGGAACTTCCGCAAAAATCAATCGTTTGAAAGGGTATTCTAATTCTAATTTGGTTTCGAGTTCATCTTTATGCGATCTGATTAAGCTTGGCAATGTATCATTCAGGTTCGTAAAATGACTCTTAAACTCATCGTTTCCTTCTATCGTATAAACAGTATAATCAATGGAATCTACTCTTACAGTGGCTTCTATATAATTACCGATCAACAAACTTAATTGCGGCAATGCAAATTCCGGTTTAAAAGTATATTCCCCTTCTGAAGTTTTTGTTTTTGCACCCTGTGAAACAACAGTTAAGTTCGCTTGTGTTTTAACTTTTAAGCTATATTCGGTAAATTCAGTCCTTTGGTAGGCAGGATTCTTTTTTGAATAGCCCACGCCTGAGATTGGATACCATAAGCTTTCCCTGGTTAAACATACGTAATTATCATTCAAGAAAGCATATCTTTTCTTAATACGGATTATTTCGAGATTAAAGTTATCAGAGTATTTATTCAGATCCTGATCAAGTGCATGTGTTAATTCTGAAATTCCACCTTCATAGGTAATTTGAAGATTGCACTTTTCTTTAAATTTTAAATTTTGAGGGTATTCAATCTTAAGGATCTGAAGTTCTTGTGTAAATTTTAAAGAAGTATTTCCGGTTTTTACATCAATTACTTTTAATTCCGGATTTAAGGAAAAAATAAACTCTTTTAGGCCGTCATTCTCATTATTCTGAATTTCTAAGTCTGCAATAACTTTAATGCTTTCTTCCTGATGTGTTAAATCCAAATTGCTTTTTAAAACAGATACTGTAGCTTTATCGTAATATTTATCGTTTAGAGCAATCATCTGTTTTTTTATTGAAATTTCCTCGGACTTCACATCTACAAATGTTTTAGCCATAAATACGGCTATTACCATACATATTATTGCAATATAAATAGGAAGTGTTCTGAACATTTTTGCTTGTGGCAATCGGTCTAACCGGAAAATAGTAAAGAAAATAAAACCTATACCAAATAACAAATAAACCCCTCTGTGAAGTATAACTTGATTAATATCTCCAAATCCTGAAATGGTGGAGTTCACCATGGGTACGTTATAAGCGATATAATCAAAAAGATGGTAGAGTTTTTCATTTAAAAAGAATAATGTTACTGCAACATATCCAAGTAATACAATAAATGTTATTGCCTGGTTTTTAAATAGTATCATTAAAAAGAATGATAATCCCAGTACAAAAATCAAGGTAGGGAAGCTAATCAATAAAGGGTATAATAAAAGATCCCAAACAGAAAGTGCCGAAGGATTATTTAGATATACAAATACGGAACCCAGCGCAAGGATTAATAAATTTAAAATTAAGAACACAAATAAAATACCTGTTGTTTTGCCAAGTATGTAAATGGTATTTGACATCGAACGGGCATAAATGACTTCTACCGTGTCATTTTTTTTATCTTGTTTTAAAAATTCTGATGCCAGAAAAATAGCAACGATTGCCTGACCCAGATTGATAATAAGCAGATTTACGTAAGGAATTACTGAAGGGAGTGCTTTAAATAAATATTTTGAATCTCCTAAATCGAAAAAGACTGAAAAGTTAAATCCAAATAAGGCCAAAATACTGAATCCTGCAAATATCCTGAAAAACCAGGACCTTAATAAAGTCTTCATTTCAAACCTGGCAATTGTTCTGAAAGTATGTATCGAAGCCATAATTTTAGTTTTTGTTGTTTAAGTAATATTCCATGAAATAAACGTAAGCATGTTCTAGGTTTGGGGCTATTTCAACAGCATTTTTTGCTTCAATTTTATCACCTACAACCTGAACTTCCCATCCTGTATTTGTAGGAATTGTAGATATAACAGCATATTTTTCCTTAATCATATCGTATTCGGTTCCGGAGGTGTTAATCTGGTAAACATGACCACGGGCTTTATTGATTAGGGCTTCAGGAGATCCTTGAAACTCCATGCGGCCATTATTTAGTAGTGCTAAATCCTGGCATACACTGGAAATATCTCCTACAATATGTGTTGAAAGTATGATGATTACATCTTTCTGAGAAATCTCAGAAAGAATATTTCTGAAGCGGATTCTTTCTTCGGGATCCAAACCGGTAGTAGGTTCATCCACTACGATAATCTTCGGATCACCGATAAGTGCCTGAGCAATCCCAAGCCTTCTTTTCATTCCTCCCGACAATTTATTGGCCTGACGGTCTCTAACTTCATAGAGGCCGACTTTTTCAAGCCATTCGTCTACCAATTGCCTGCGTTTT
Organism: Bacteroidales bacterium; assembly: GCA_028280405.1. Lineage (GTDB taxonomy): Bacteria > Bacteroidota > Bacteroidia > Bacteroidales. The sequence continues at coordinate 9,232 of JANQLW010000058.1, read as the reverse complement.
CTTTTTCCTTTAATTTTTGCCAGTCCGCCTGCATAGTCAAGAAATTCCCAGGTTTTTAATTTGGAGAAAAAACGGAAATCCTGAGGGAGATAACCTAAAATAGACCTTATCTCTTCTCGGTGTTTATCGAGGTCAAAATCATTTACTTTAACAGAACCACTGGTAGGTTTCATTAAAGTGGTCAGTATTCTCATTAAAGTAGATTTCCCGGCTCCATTCGGCCCTAATAGCCCGAACATCCCATTATTAATCTCAAGATTAACAGAGTCAAGAGCTTTTTTGTCGTTTGCATAGATCTTGTTCAGATCTTTAATTGAGATTCTCATTAATTTAATGTATCTGTAAATAATTCCTTACAATCTATAATTAGCCTTTTATGGAAAACAAAAGTAAATTATTCTCTGAATGAACGATCTTATTTTCGATAAACGCCCGATTTAACCGGGTTAATCTTACTATAAGAATCTGACGGTAAATATTACAGATACCCTTACTTTTCAGATAACAATTTTTCAATTCTTTTAAAGAACCAACATCTTACAATTAAATAATGATAGCAGTAGTGTTGTTTTGACAATTCTATTTTTAAAAACTTGCGGGTAACGATGAAATTATTTCTCATAAATAGATAGTACTCTCAAATATAATGAAAAATGAATATTGAAAAATATTTTTCATATTCTCTTGTAACTATTATCAGACAACAGAATTCATAAAAAAGTTACAATTAAAAGAAGTAAATTAACTAATTGAGTATTTAATCACCTGCCTGCCGCAGGCAGGGGGACGATATTATTGAATATTAAAACAACTAGACAAACAGGAATTATTAGGAATCAGAGAGTGATTTTTCTCAGAAAAGATATGGGTAGACGGTAGTTGCCGCAGGCAGGTTTACGCATTTAATCATTCAATCATTGATCAATATTTCATGATCCAGGCTTCCTGATATTTTTCTGAGAATTTGGCTTTAGCCTTTTTAGCTTTGTTTAGGTTTTGATGATCGGATAGAGATATTCTGATTTTATTTTTACTAATTACAATTTTAGCATCCCTGAATCCTTCACTGATGTATTTTTTTAATTTACGGGCTGCTTCTTTTTCTGTTTTAAAACTTCCGAATATCAAATAGTATCTTCCTGTTTTTTTTCTGACGGTAAGTGTTTTTTGTTTTGTAGGTTTGGGAAGTTCAACTTTTTCTTTTTTCCCTTTAGGTTCTTTTGGTGGCTTGAGTTTATCTTTTACTTGTCCAAACCATACTACAGCATATCCATGTTGAATTCCGGCTCCTATAGCCAGCCATTTTTTCTTTTTGAAATTGCCTTTGTTCAAAAGCATATCTCTTGCCTGAGGAATTTCTATTAATCTTTCAAAAATAGTATCCGGGCTAATAACATCCTGTTCCCAGTAAGCTAATTCATATCCTCTGTATCTGTATGGAGTCAACTCTTTGGGTTTATCCCACATTACATTTTGATCAGGTGCATAATTCTGATAACATCCGGGGCTCCAGTCTCCTTTGTCGGACCAGGAATGTAAATTACAAATACTTGTATCCGGACGGTTTTGATATAAGTCCTGAATATGGGTATGAGCAACATGGGTCATACATACTGATAATGAGATTTCAGGTATATCATTGGCAAACCGGTAGGCATTAATTAATTCAATCAACCTGAGTTCATCTTTGCTAATATAAACACCACTTTTGGGTAATGGCTTAATTGCAAACAAATGAGCATTGATAAAAATAATGCCTGAAATTAGAAGTAAATATACCTTGATCCGGAACATATTTCAAAAATAAAAAGAAATTACTACAAAGGAATAAAACTAAATGATTTTGCTTACATTTGAGTAAAGAATATTTATTTTATGGATTCAGTAAAAGCAGGTAATAAGCTTGGTTTTGGTACCGCTCCCGTTTTTTTTACAGCTATATCAACTATTTTAGGAGCCATTTTATTTTTAAGATTTGGTTTTGCAGTTGGTACTTTAGGATTTGGAGGCGCGTTGCTGATTGTAGCTTTGGGACATTTGGTAACTGTTCCTACGGCTTTTGCTATTTCAGAAATTGCAACCAATAAAAAAGTAGAAGGAGGAGGAGCCTATTATATTGTTTCCCGTTCTTTTGGATTGAATATCGGAGCTACAATTGGAATTGCACTTTATCTTTCCCAGGCAATTAGTGTGGCTTTTTATGTTATTGCTTTTACGGAGGCTTTTGAACCTGTATTTAACTGGTTATTATCTGAGTATAATTTGGCTTTACCCCGACAAGCTATAAGTTTGCCGGTTATGGCAATACTAGGTATATTAATGCTTACTAAAGGGGCAGGTATGGGAATGAAGGCCCTTTATGTAGTTGTAGCCATATTATTTGTTGCTATCGTATTATTTTTTATTGGAACTCCTGAGTTCAAGCCCGGAGAAAGTCCACAGGGATTTTCCTCCAGCTTTAAAAATATGGATAATTTCTTCCTTGTATTTGCAATTATATTTCCTGCTTTTACAGGGATGGCTGCTGGTATAGGATTGTCGGGAGATTTGAAAAACCCCGGAAAATCAATTCCTCTGGGTACCATACTGGCAACCTTCATCGGAATGCTGGTTTATTTAGCAATTGTTTGGAAGTTGAGTGCTTCAGCAACTGCTGATAATCTTGCAAATAACCAGCTGGTAATGGCTGATGTTACATTATGGGGCTGGATCGTGATTCCTGTTGGTTTAGCTGCAAGTACTATGTCTTCCGCTATTGGTTCCATATTAGTTGCTCCCAGAACACTACAAGCTTTAGGTGTGGATGAATCATTCCCTTTTCCTATGTTTAACAGATATACTGCAAAAGGGCGTGAAAAGGATAATGAACCTATTAATTCAGCAGTTATAACTATAATTATAGCCTTTATATTTGTAGCATTAGGTGATGTGGACTCAGTTGCTGAAATTATTTCTATGTTTTTTATGGTAACTTACGGAGCAATCTGTTTGATCTCTTTTCTAAATCATTTTGGTTCTGACCCTTCATATCGTCCTACTTTTCGTTCTAACTGGTATTTCTCATTAATTGGATTCTTGTTGAGTTTCTGGTTGATGTTTAAAATCAATACCTTTTATGCTTATGTTTCCATTTTAATAATGATATTAATTTATTTAGCAATATCAAGATATCATAAAAACAGAAAAGGCCTTGAATCAATATTTAGCGGGGCAATATTTCAATTAAACAGAAAAATAAAGATATACCTGCAGAAAAAGAAAGGCTTAAAAAGGACAGAAAGCTGGAGGCCTTCTGCTATTTGTGTTTCCAGAAACTCATTTGATCATCCGAAAGCTTTCAGATTTTTAAATTGGTTATCTTATAAATATGGTTTTGCTACTTACATTCATTTGGTTGAAGGATTTTTTACAAAGGAGAAAAACAGAGAAGCATTGAGCACGGAAAAGAAACTCATATTGAAAGCTGCAGGCAAAGGCCGGGACAGTGTTTATATTGATACTGTCATTTCTCCTTCTTATACTTCCGCATTGGCACAATCCATTCAATTACCCGGTATTTCAGGAATGGAAAATAATATGGTTGTATTTGAGTACGATAAAAATCAAAAGGGAGAGCTTAAAGAATTTATTGATAATTTCAATTTGATTCTGGCAGCTAACCTGGATGTTTGTATTTTGGGCAGTTCCAGTAAAGAAGTTAAAGAGGGAAGTTCAATACATGTTTGGATCAGAAGTTTTGATCATGAGAATTCAAATCTGATGATATTATTGAGTTATATCTTTCTTGGCCATCCGGATTGGAAAAATTCGAATATTACCATATTTGAAATCTGTAAAAAGAATGAGGAGCATTTGACCCGAAAGAATTTAGTTGAATTGGTTCAGAAAGGCAGAATTCCTGTAAGTCCCAATAATATTGAAATTATTAGTAAGAGAAATGAGGAGGAAAGTTCCAAACATATCATTAATGAGCGATCAAAAAATGCCGGTTTAACTATTATTGGCTTCCGGCCTGAGCATTTGGAACTTTATGGTTTGGATTTGTTTAAAGGCTACGATAACATTGGTGATACCTTATTTGTGAATGCACATAAAGCGAAAGAAATAGAATAAAATTATAAGTTGTGAGTTATTTTATTTAAGCATTCATTCACCTGCCTGCCGCAGGCAGGTTTAATCATTTACGCATTATAAATAAAAATTAAATAAACTAATATTATGAAAACAATAAAACTAAATGTACTATTAATTACTATTTTATCTTTTGCATTTTGTATCAATGCTCAGGCACAAAGTAATCAGGCAGCTCCTGTTTCTAAAACAATTTCTTTAAAATCAGGTCAAAATATGTTTAAACCAAGTGAAAAACTTGTTGTTGTTTGGACCAGTGGCGATAAAGATGTTGCAGAAAAAATGGTATTTATGTATGTATACAATGCCAAGAAATATGGTTGGTGGAAAGAAATAACCCTGTTGATTTGGGGGCCTTCTTCAAAACTTTTATCTGAAGATAAGGATTTGCAGGCATATGTAAAGAAAATGAAAAAAGTAGGTGTAGATATTATGGCTTGTAAAGCTTGTGCAGATATGTATAAAGTTTCTGATAAACTTGCAGAAATAGGAGCAAGGGTAAAATATGCCGGAAAAGATTTAACTGATTTCATTAAAAAGGAAAATGTAGTTACATTCTAACCCTTTAGAGATAATTTCAATGGATTATTTACTAATAATCATTGTTGCTTTTGGTGCTGCCATGCTCACTTTTTTTTCGGGTTTTGGCTTAGGTACCATTCTTTTACCTGTATTTACTGTTTTCTTCCCTGTAGAAATTGCTATTGCATTAACTGCTATCGTACATTTGGCCAATAATCTTTTTAAATTCGGATTGTTATCGAAAATGGTAAATTATTCGGTTGTTATTCGGTTTGGAGTACCCGCTGCCATAGCTGCTTTTTTAGGAGCTTATACCTTGAATATATTGAGTTCTACAGAATCAATCATTGAATATAAATTGTTTGGACAAAGTTTACAAACTTCTTTAATTAGAATTATTATAGCTATTCTTCTATTCATTTTTGCAGTCGTAGAGATTAATAAACGTTTGAAAAAATTGCAATTTAGCAGGAACCTTTTGCCTCTTGGAGGTTTATTATCCGGATTCTTTGGAGGTTTATCAGGGCATCAGGGAGCTTTAAGGTCTATGTTTCTATTAAGAGCAGGTTTGGAAAAAGAAGCTTTTATTGCAACGGGGATTGCAGCGGCTATTCTTATAGACTTGTCCAGATTAACAGTTTATGGCACTTCCTTTTTTGTCGATAAAATAAATAGTATCGGCGATTCTAAATATTATTTATTTGTTTTAGTTGCTATCTTGTCTGCTTTTATGGGATCTCTTATCGGAAGGCAATTATTGAAAAAAGTTACTATGAGGATTGTGCAACTTAGTGTTGGGATCCTGATCATGGTATTCTCCCTCATTTTTGGAACAGGAATTATTTAGCTGTAAACTATTTTATTTACATATGAACCATTCAAATATTATGAGAAACAAAATGAAATTTAGTTTAATAGCTCTGCTGATGATGCTATTTGTCAGCTCAGCTACATTTACTTATGCTCAGAAAGAAAAAGTGACTAAAGGTGAAGACCGCTTGAAAGCTTATGATTTGCATAAGGAAATGAAAGAAAAATCTTCATTCAAAGATTTTAAATGGAGTTTTATCGGGCCAACAAATATTAGCGGACGTGTTACTGATGTGGAAGTGGTAGCTCCTAAGGGTAAAAATTATACAATATATGCGGCTGCAGCATCGGGAGGCGTTTGGCGTACCGATAATGAAGGAGTAAGCTGGTATCCGATCTTTGAAAATCAGGCTACTTCTTCAATAGGAGATATTGCTCTGGATCCTCAGAATTCTGAAGTATTATGGGTCGGAACCGGTGAAGCCAATATTTTCAGAAGTTCTATGGCAGGATGTGGTATTTTTAAAACAGCAGATGGCGGCAAGACCTGGAAGCATATGGGCTTACATAATACAAATACCATAGCTCGTATTCTTATTCATCCTGAAAATTCAAATATTGTTTATGTTGCTGCTTCCGGGCATGAGTGGACTAAAAATAAGGAACGTGGTGTATACAAAACTACCGATGGAGGGAAAAGCTGGAAAAAAATATTGTATGTTGATGACTTGACAGGTGCTATTGATTTAGTAATGGATCCATCAGATCCGGAAACTGTATATGCTGCAACATGGCAACGTATCCGTAAAAAATGGAATGACCCCCGTACTTTGAAAAACTACTCTAAAAGCGGTATCTATAAAACGACCAATGGTGGTAAGAACTGGAAAAAAATTAATAAAGGATTACCGGAAGGAAAACACAGAGGACGTATTGGAATTGATATAGCCAGATCCAATCCAAATGTTATCTATGCTTTTGTAGACTGTTATGAACTTGTAAAAGCTAAAGAGGGCGAAATTGATTCTTATGGCCGTAAGAAAAAAGGCTATATCAAAGGAGCTCAGGTTTATCGTTCAGATGATAAAGGAGCAAACTGGACCTTAATGAGCGGACAGACCGATAAAATGAAAACTTATATGGAACGTCATTCAGCTACGTATGGTTGGGTTTTCGGACAAATGCGTGTGGATCCGAATGATGAAAATACGATTTATACTATGGGTTTACGCCTGAATGTATCTAATGATGCGGGTAAAACATTCCGTCAGTTAAATGGGATGCATGCTGATCATCATGGTTTATGGATAGATCCTGATAATTCTGATTATCTGGTAAATGCAAATGATGGTGGTGTTTCCGTATCTTATGATGGAGGTAAAAACTGGAAATCATTTACAGATAACTTACCAATTATTCAATTCTATAATGTAGGATTTGATATGGCTGATCCATTTAAAGTTTATGGTTCAGTTCAGGATCATGGTAGTTATAGAGGAACTGTAATGAAGATGGGAAATAGATTCAGAGCTGTTGAGTTTGAAAGAGCTCCCGGATGGGAAGATAGTCATCATGTGATCAGCCCGGAAGATGAAAACCTGGTTTATGCAGCTTCTTTTTATGGTGCTATCAATCGTACTTATTATAAGCCCGGTAAAAAATATAGCTGGGGTGATACTGAAAGTATCATGCCGAAAATTTTTGATGATGAACCAAAGCTAAGAGGGCAATGGATGGCCCCATTTATGTTATCTCCTCATAATCCTGATATCGTTTATCATGGAATGCAGTATTTGTTCCGCTCTAAAGATAAAGGTGATACCTGGGAGAAAATCAGCCCGGATTTAAGCTTAAATGATAAAACCAAAATGGGAGATATCCCATTCCAAACACTTACGGCAATTTCTGAATCTTCATTAATGTATGGTATTTTATATGCAGGTACGGATGATGGACAACTTCATGTAAGCAAAGATGGTGGTAAAAACTGGAAACTCATTACGAATGGCTTGGAAAATGGCAGATGGATTTCCAGAGTAATTGCTTCTAAATACGATATGAGTTCTGTATATGCAACCCAAAATGGAAAGCGTGATGATGATTTCACGGCTTATGTATGGAAATCTGAAGATTATGGAACTACATGGAAAGATATTTCCGGGAATATCCCATTCGGGCCGGTAAATGTAATTCGTGAACATCCGTTCCGTAAAGGAGTTTTATTTGTAGGAACAGATACAGGTGTTTATGTTTCTGAAGATGATGGCAAAAACTGGGAAGTGCTTGGAGACCTGCCTTCATGTTATGTACATGACTTGATTTATCATTCTAAGCATAATGTAATAGTAGTTGCAACTCATGGTAGGGGAATGTTTGCATTAGATGCTACTAAATTGCTTCAGAAAAAGAAATAATTATTAAGAACATATAGTTTTAAAAGCCATTGGTCTTAGTTTAGACGATGGCTTTTATTTTATTATTAGTTTTTATTTGTTATAAAAGATGTTCATAGATCATTTCATCATAAGCTTTTATAATATTCTTGAGGATAGGATGAGTTGGGTTTAATTGTAATTTCCCAATATTCGAAATGGGGATTACTTTAGGAGAAGTTCCTGTATAAAACGCCGCATCAAATTCAGTTAAATCATAAACGTGTATTGGTTTTTCAATAAACTGGCAATTAAGCCCTTTACATATAAGTATTACTTTTTCTCTGGTAATACCTGGAAGGACATCCTCAACAGGGGTGGTCCATACTATATCATCTTTTATGAGAAAAATATTGGATCGGCTCCCTTCTGTAATGTAGCCGTCCTTATTTACAAGTAATAATTCAAATAGATCTTTAATTTGAATTTCATTTATAGTTTGTTTTCTTAGTTCAAGATTTATACTTTTTATTGTTGGATTATTCCTTTCAGCAAAATATAAATCTGTTGGAACTCCGTTTTCATATTCTTCCGGATTTGGATATTTGTTTTCAATAAATAAGCAAAGAAAAGTTCGATTTTTGTCTTCCAGATGAAAGATTAGTTCAATATTACCATTTGAAACATTGTTAATTCCGGCTAATTCTTTCATGTGATGAAGAATTTCTTTTTTTGTTAGCCAGATTTCAATATTGAGTGAATTAGCTGAATTAATCAATCTTGTGTAATGTTCTTCAAAGAAAACAGTTTTACCATCAATAATTCGTATGACCTCATAAATTGAAGTTCCTTTATATAAAATTGAGTAATCGTATTCTTTGCTTTTTTTTATATTATCATTAAGGAAAAAGAATTGGTGATTAGCGAGGCGCATGTATTTAATTATAAATTATGAGTGAGGTATTCTTTGATAAAGTTTATCTGCCAATTCAAACATTTCTTTATCCACAAAAACTCTACAAGCATTGTCAGGTGAACCGGATGCAAAACCCGATCTGATACTTTCGTTCAATGTGTCTTGCACCATACAATTGATACCATTATCTGTTAAAATGCTTTTGATGAAATTGGCATGTACACAACTTCCGGTATAAACTATTTTTATTCCTTCTTGATCCATTATTTATGTAGTGGATTTTTTTATAAAGATAATGAAAAAGAGGATCAATAGGGATGTCATCTCTCAATGATTTTATTTCCTTCAAATGATGAAAAAAAAGAAAATATTTAACACCAGGGGGAAGCCATCCCATAGCCGTCAATTTAAGCTTCCATGACAATAGTTATTAAGATATTAGGGTTGATAAGCCTGTAAAAAAAATATAGAACAAATTGAT
>JANQLW010000049.1 GCA_028280405.1 Bacteroidales bacterium | reverse complement strand
CATTAACATATTAGCAATAACATTTATGCTACCTTGCCCGTTTAGGAGATTTTCTGTCATTTTCTCATTATGCCTAATAAAATTAGGTGAACTCTCAGGATGACGGATGTTCATACTTTTTGGAAGCCTCTTTTAAATTCTTTGATCAAAATCTATCTTCCAATCATCTTGGTAGGGTCCACCCATTCGGTGAACTGTTCATCGGTCAGATAGTTTAATGCTATGGCTGCTTCTCTTAAGGTTGTTCCTTCTTTATGGGCCTTCTTTGCAATTTCAGCAGCTTTTTCATAACCGATATGAGTATTAAGAGCTGTAACAAGCATCAGTGAATTTTCCAGGTTTTCTTCTATAAAAGCACTATTGGGTTCAATGCCAACAGCACAATTTGTATTGAATGATACACAAGCATCCCCAATTAAGCGTGCAGACATCAAAAGATTAAATATCATTACCGGCTTAAAAACGTTTAGCTGAAAATGTCCATTCATTCCACCGGTAGTAATGGCGGCATCATTCCCAATTACCTGGGCACAAACCATTGTTAAAGCTTCAGCTTGTGTTGGATTCACTTTTCCCGGCATAATAGAGGAACCGGGTTCGTTTGCCGGGAAAATAATTTCTCCGATTCCACAACGCGGACCGGAGGCCAGCATTCTTAAATTATGGCCGATATGCATTAAGCTTACAGCTAACTGTTTTAAAGCTCCTGAACATTCAACAATGGCATCATGAGCTGAAAGCGATTCAAATTTATTTTCAGCAGTGATGAATGGGTATCCGGTTAGTTCAGCTATTTTATTCGCTACAAGTTTTGCATATCCATCAGGAGTATTGATTCCGGTTCCAACGGCAGTGCCCCCTAGAGCTAGTTCCTGTAAATGGGTTAAAGTATTTTTCAGAGCCTTTAGTCCATGATCCAATTGAGAAACATATCCTGAAAACTCTTGTCCGACAGTTAGAGGAGTCGCATCCATTAAATGGGTTCGCCCAATTTTAACGATTTGATCAAAAGCTTTGGCTTTTTCATTTAAAGTATTTTTTAGAACTTCAACTCCCGGAATAGTAGTTTCTACAATCATTTTATAAGCAGCAATGTGCATAGCTGTAGGGAATGTATCATTAGAAGATTGCGATTTGTTTACATCATCATTTGGATGAATGAGTTTTTCTCCTTCTCCAAGTTTTCCTCCGCTCAATACATGTGCACGATTGGAAACCACTTCATTTACATTCATATTTGATTGAGTTCCCGATCCGGTTTGCCATACTACCAGCGGAAAATGTTCATTTAGTTTTCCTTCAATGATCTCATCACAAACTTGCGAAATAAGCCCTGCTTTTTCTTCAGACAATACACCCAGTTCAGCATTAGTTAATGCTGCTGCTTTCTTTAAATATCCGAAAGCTTCTACAATTTCAGCCGGCATTTTTTGCCCGCCTATCTTGAAATTATTTTTCGACCGCTGTGTTTGAGCACCCCAATATTTATCTGCAGGGACCTTAACATTCCCCATGGTGTCTTTTTCTATTCTTGTATTCATTAGGTTATATTTAATTTAGGTTAGTCTATTTTCCCAATTTTTGCATAAGCCCATTCAGTTGCATACTAACTTTCTGGCTTTTTTCAGTATATTTTTTCACATCACTTTCGCTCATAAAATCCAGTTTATTGGCCAAAGTGAATAAAGTTTCAACTTCCAGAATTGCATCCAGAGACTGATGAAGATGTTGGTTTCGCTCACTGTTTTTTTCAGTTTGCATTGCTTTTGCAATACCACCTGGTATTTTAATTGCCTGTTCTTTAATCGTTTTTACAAGGCCTTCTTTTTCGTCTTCCGGGAATACACTTGTTAAAATATAGGTGTACTTAACAAGTTCAAGGCTTTCATCCCATACCGTGAGGTTTTTGTAAGCAAGCTTGTGTTTCATAAAGCAGGGTTTAAATTTCTAAAATAAGCGGTCAATTTCATCAACCGGCCGTCCAATCACTGCCTTATAATTTTTCACAATGATTGGACGTTCTATTAATTTAGGATTATCAACCAGAATCTTAATCCATTCTTCATTCGTGAATTTTTTTCCTTTAAAATCTGATTTGTATAAAGATTCCTTTGTTCTTATAATGTCTTGCGGATTCTTATTCAATTTCATTAACAAATCGGCTAATTCCAATTCTGTTAATGGGTTCTTTAAATAATCCACTGTTTCAAATTCAACATTCTTCGTTTGCAAATGAGAAAGACCTTCCCTGGACTTTCTTCAGCGAGGATTATGATAAATTTTGATCATTTGTTTATAAGATAGATATGTGTCCTGTAAAGTTAATTAATTCTTCACAGAATTCAGAATGATAAGTAAGGAAAAAGGGAAGTGATTTCTATATTCTCAGAAAATTTGATTTCTCAGCTTCAGGAAATAAATGATAGGGAAGATTGGTCCAAGAATGAAATTATCCGAAAAACAAATAAAAGATATGTAAGAAGTTTGCCTAAAAAATTCCATTTGATTTAATTGTGTTTGCTTACATTTAATGAATCCCATTGACCAGGCTTAGCCTGTAAAGATAGGAACGACTGAGGCAGAGCCTCAGCCGAACGGTGGCTCAAACTTTTCTACATATCTATTATTTTTGTTCTTTGCCTGCATCCAAGGCCTCATATATCATGTTGATCAATGCTTCTTTTTTAACTCCTGAATTCAATGTATGTGCAGAGGAATTAATAACTTTCCCTTCCCGATCAATCAAGAATAAGGTAGGTACAGCTAGTATGTTCAGACGTTTAAAATAAGGGTGTTCCATACCCATACCATCCGAATATAAGTTAACCTCATGTTCTTTGCAGGCATTATTCCCTTCTTCCAGATCCAACAACCATCTGTCTTTATCTTTTTCGGTAGAAATTGCTATAAACACAACATCCTCATTATCTTCAAATTCCTGAAACACCCCGCTTTTTAGGGTTTTAGCAATTATCCGGCAACCCGTACAAATTGTTCCGTAAATATCCAAGAAAACGATTTTTCCCCTGAAGTCTTCCAGCTTATGAATTTTCCCGGCTGTATCAGGTAAGGCAAACGGAACCGCCTGCGAACCTTTGGTATAGCCATGTAAACGATAGCCAATCAAGTTTTTCAGAAAGGGAGTTTGAATGCTTTTGTAGGCATCTTTTAAACAATCATCATATTGTGAGGGGGAAGTATTGTTTTCACTAAAACGGTTTCCGGCACTTAAAAGGTAAGCAGCCTGTAATTTCTCACCTAACAAATTCGAATAGTATCTTTTTAATGCATAATAAATATCCGGCGTGGTGAATTCATCATTGTTATTCGTTATCCTATACTCAAATTTGGTTCGTTGGGTCAGGTAATTAAGGGCATCTTTGGATAGTGCCATTGTATTAAACGAAGATTCCGTAACAGGCGGAAAATGAGCTTCATAGGATCTTTTTATCACTTCTTTAAACTGGTTTTGGGAATATAGGTTTTGGTACCTATACAGTAATTCGTTTGCAATTTTTGCCTGCATAGTGATTTTCATTAATTCCAAAACATCCGGGCTGACTTTGTTTTCATAGTTTTTAAACAATACGGCTAATAGCTCTTCCCGCGTTTTTCTTACTACATTCAAATGATTTAAATGCGTTTCCAGGTTTTCTTCATCCGTATAAACTTCTTGAAAAAAGTCACCACCGATACGGAGAGAAAACAAAAGGGCGGCATCGTTCAACAAGCGGTATTTTGCAGCGCCCTCTCCTGTGAAGCGGGATTGAAGAAACTCAGGGCTATATACTTTAATGTTTATATGGATACTGTCATTGTTTTCATAATAGTAGGGCACTTGCACTGCTTTACTCAATTTCATTAAATTGGAAGTTTCTAGTAAAGAATCTTTCATTTTATATGATCCTTTTCTCAAATAGATATAAAAAGCCCCTATTTTGTTGACCGGAGGAAGACGGAACTGAAATTCTCCATTTGCAGCGATAGGCACGTGTATCGTGCGCATTTCAGTACTTTGTCCATACGTTGTGTATACCGTTTTAACATCGCCTTTATAGATAACATACACATAATCTTCATCTGAAAATTCTTCTTTTGAAAAATTCTGTATTTGTCCGGTAAACACACTTCCTCCTTTTGTTTCTTCTTCCGTAAATAAAGGGTATTCCTTTTGTGCCGTAGCTGCTTGAACGATAAGGCCTACCAGCACTATAATGAACATGGCTTGTATCTTATTCATCTTCATGATTTATTTTATTATAATATGATGTAAACTAAAATGTTGTGAATAGAACTCATCGGAAAGCCGGTCTATGACTTTCCGATAGGCTCCAATTTGAATACTAATACCCTGGGTTTTGGGTCATATTCGGATTATTCAATATTTCCTGCAATGGGATGGGAAATAATAAATCATTAGCGTCCAGGTTTGGTTTTCCTGTTAAAACAGCTTCTGCCCTGTTGGTCCTTTTCAGGTCAAACCAGCGATGTCCCCATTCTACAAAGAGTTCAAATCTTTTTTCCTGTTCAATGGCCAGCAATAAGCTATTCACATCATTTGCCGGTGTATCCGTTAAACCTGCCCGGTTCCTGATCGCATTGATATCCGCCTGTGCACCTGTAATATCACCCTGCTGCGCTCTGGCCTCGGCCCTGATCAAATATTGCTCCGCCAAACGGAATACCTTAAGATACTCGGTTGGGGAGTCGTAAGAATACCGAACTTTGTATTTGTACGCAAAATAATAATCTTCCCCTCCCGGTGAAATGAAACCGACCCAATGGGTACTTCTGTTATCATCCGGATCAAAGGCATTGGCAAGCTCAGGAGTCATTGAAACTCCATAAGTTGGTTTTCGCGTCAATATATAGTTTATGCCATCAAAGGTATTAAATGGTGAAAACACAGCTTCGACTTGCCAAATGGTTTCCGTACTTGCAATCAGGAAAACATTGTTTAAATCAGCATCTAAGTTATATAAACCAACTTCGTCAATAATTTTACCGGCCATAAGTTCGGCATTGGCCCAGTCTTCGGTATAGAGATAAGCCCGGGCCAATAAAGCGGATACCGTGAAAGCATTGGGCCTGATCCTTTGAGAAGATTGATAATCTTTATCCAATATGTCTTCTGCTATCAATAAATCATTGATGATCAGATCGTATACTTCTGTAACCGTATTTCTTGACAGCACCGAATTTTCATTATAATCAGTAGCTGTAACAATAGGTACATCTCCGAAGAGATTGACCAGGTAGAAATAACAAAACGCGCGGATAAAGCGCGCTTCCCCTTCCAATACCTTTTTAACTGCTTCGGAAAGTTTATCCGAGCCTTCAATGCCTTCCAGTATTGCATTGGCCGTGTAGATGTATCGATAAAATTCAGCCCACATACTACTAATATTAGAATTAGAAGCAGTTATTTGGTTCTGAAAAATCTCCATATAATGTGTTTGATTATAATGATTTATTAGTTCATCCGAATACATCCCTGTTAAGGTCGTTATACTGCTAGTTATAAGATTACTGCCCTGATACATTCTGCTATACACTCCAGCTACAACGCTTAAGGCATCCTTATCATTTTCGAAAACAGCATTTGCTGACAAAGAAGTTTTCGGTGGGTCAACCTGTACAAAATCTTCACAGGAAGTCATACCAAGCAAGATGATAAGGCCAAAAGATATAGCTATGGCTTTAGTATTATTTTTCAGTAAAATCTTTGCAGTATTAATCTTGAAAAGAAGCCTGCCAATAGATGTTTTTATAAATTGTATCTTATGTGTTGTCATGATCGTAAATTTTATAATGTTACTTGAAGTCCTGCCGTAATAACTCTCAATGGAGGAAGCGAGAAACCGGTTTCCGGATCCAGTCCGTCATAATTGGTAATCGTTAGTAAGTTCTGCCCCTGTAAATACAATTTTAGCTTTTGGATACCTAATTTTTTTACAAAATCTTTAGGAAACAAATAAGAAATTGAAACATTTTTTAAACGTATATAAGAAGCATCAATGACTCTCGCATCAGAACCTTGTAAATAATAAAAGGCTAAAAAGGCATCCCCAAATCCCTGGGTAAATTTTTGGGTATTGGTCTTATCCCCGGGATTTTGCCAGCGATCGAGTACCTCAACAGATTGGTTCACAAATTTTCCGGGTGCATCATATAAGTAAATACCCCCGTTTTGTTTCACAAACTGAAAAAACACATCCAACTCAAAGCCTTTATAAGTGAATTTATTTGCAAACCCTCCATAGAATTTAGGCTGGGTATTGGTTAAAGCCTGGTAATCATCCGTAGGGGATAAGATCCCATCCCCATTGACATCTTCGAAGGTATGTAGTCCCGTTTCGGGATCAACACCTGTATAATGATAGGCATTTACCACGCTTAAAGGTTCTCCGACTACATACCAATATCTATAGGATGTATTTTCTATGTTCGGAAATTCAAGTAGTTCATTGTAAGGAAATGAAATGTTAAAATCGCTTGTCCATTGAAAATCCTTTTTATTTATGATTACGGTATTCAGGCTGATTTCCAAACCCCTGTTTAAAACTTTTGCCGGGAAATTAGAAGTAATTACATTAAAACCGGTAATCGAGGGCAAAGGCCTTCCAATAAGCTGATTGGATGACGTATTTCTAAAATAAGCCATCGATAAAAGGATACGGTCATCAACAAATCCGAGGTCCAGATTTACTTCAAATTTTTTGTTGATTTCCCAGCCATAATCCGGATTAAACAAGCTTGTTGGGGCAGTGGCTGTACTTCCGCTATAGGGAAACCGGGTTGCGTCATAAAGATCAAAGAATTGATAATCGCCGATCTGGTCACTACCTGTTGAGCCATAGCTTGCCCTTAATTTACCAAAACTGAGAAATGTAAATTGTTTCTTTATGAATTCCTCTTCGGAAAAGATCCAGGCTGCACCCACGGCTGCGAAATTAGCAAATTGTCTTCCGGGGCCAAAACGGCTGGAACCATCTCTTCTACCCGTCACGTTGATGATATACTTATCTTTCAGATTGTAGTTTATCCGTCCGAAAAGAGCATTGTAGCGGTATTCCGTGTTTTTTACATTTGCATCCAGGCTTTGAGCAGCCTGAGGATTATTTAACAAAGCATCGCTGGTAAACCCCCAGGCATTTAAATTAAGGAAATCTGATGTATTTTGCTGAAGAGTTACTCCAACAATCGCACTCAATACTCCTTTGCCAATGGCCTGCTTATATTCAATTTGAGGTTCCACGATCCAGGAAGCAGATGACCAGTTTGAAAAAGCAGAACTGCCTGTGGGAGGGGTCGATCTAAAAGGATTTATGGAAGTACTGTAGCCAAGCCTTGTTTGATCAGTTCTGGCTTTGGTATATCCCAAACTTGTTTTAAACGTAAGCTGATCTATGATCTTATAACTTATCAGGGCATTAGATACCAAATTAGAGGACTTTTCAAAATAATCATTTGTTAATAAGGCATATGGATTGTGCCAAGTTCCTTCCTGCCAGTTTAGCGTACCGTCTTCATGGAACAGTTTAGGAGCAACAGGGGCAAGGGTAATCGCAGTGAGCGTAGGTTCATTCGGGAACAGTTTATTATGTCTGTCTAAATAATTTGCCGAAAAATCGATCTTTAGTTTTCCATCTGCAGAACGATGGTTTAAACTAAAATTGGCTGAATATTTTTGTTGGAAGAAATCACCCGGGAAAACTGTTGTTTCACGATAATAACCGCTACCCAATAAAAAACGGGTTTTTTCATTGCCCCAACTGACAGATGCATTCACATTTGTAATTTTGGCTGTTCCACCGAAAAACACGTCCTGCCAATCGGTTTCACGGGTATTGTCCCAATCTCCGTTCAGATCGTAATCCGTAATTCCCGGTGTAGCATTATCATTGGCAAAAGCTTCATTTCGCATTTCCAGGTATTGTTCCCTATTAAGTACATCGTACCTATTGGCAACGACTCCCCAACCTGTTTGCATATCAATATCTATAGCGGTTTTCCCTGCTTTGCCCTGTTTCGTTGTGATAAGAATGACCCCATTGGCCCCACGGGAGCCATAAATCGCCGTGGCATCGGCATCTTTAAGGATTTCTATACTTTCAATGTCCTTGGGGTTGATCATGTTCAGAGGATTTTGAGGATTTCCTATAATAGATCCACCTATTATACCTGGTGTAAAACCGGCAGCTGGAACACCGTTTATAATATATAAAGGCAAGTTTCCATTATCATAAAAACCAGTCCGAAGACTATTTTGTCCACGTATCTGAATTTTTCCAGAACTTCCGGGTACACCGGTAGACTCCGTAATAAATACTCCTGGCATTCTACCTTGCAATGCTTTCAGAGGATCATTCACAGGTTGATTTTCAATCTCTTTGGCAGCTACTCTGGAAATACTGCCCGTTTTTTCTCTTTCCGTTACTGTATAATATCCTGCATTAATGGTTACTGCCTCTAATTCCATCGCAGACTGTTCCAACACAACATTAATGGTACTTTGCCCACCTACCTTAATTTCCTTTTTTGCAAAACCTACATAAGAAAAGATCAGAACCGTTTCGGAATTAGGTACAGTAATGGTATAGTTGCCTCCCAAATCAGTGGTGATGCCTTTAAGGGTGCCTTTAATCATTATCGTGGCATTGGGCAGGGGTTTGCCGTCCGAGTCGGTGACTTTACCTTTGATGATTACCGGAATCATGGCCTTTCGTTGTTCAATCCGTTCAGGAATGTTATTTTCTTTTTCGAGCTGGTAAATAAGTATATTGTCTTTGGATTGCTCATAACCTAAGCCGGTTTGCCTGAGTGCCAGGTTTAATGTTTCTTCTACGCTGCGTTCATCACTGTCTAAATAGATTTTGTCATAGGACTCAACTTCTGATACCACAAATACAAATTTCAGGCTGGTCTGTTTTTCAATTTTGTTAAACAGGCTTTTAAGATGTTCGCCATTCATTTCTACCATTACGTTAATGTTTCCCAGACTCTGGCTTTTGGTATGGGTAGCCATTAATTGCATGCTGCCGGTTAATATTATGATGTATAAAATGCTTATTCGCATTGCAAACCTCTTTAAATTGGTTTTAGCCCGGTCCTTTCCCTTGTTGAAACAGCCGGGCAGGCTGATTTTTCGTGTAAAAATTTTGTACATTTGTTATATGTTTTTAGTAAGGATTCATTTTTATTAAAAGCATCCCGGCCCGATAGCTATCGGGATTATTGGGAAAAACCATCCGGCCGCAATCCGGGTGGTTTTTTTGTTATGGGTAATGTCAGAAAACGCTTTCGTTCCTGGCACGATGGCATCGGATATTCATTTTGTTCATTTTTTAGTTTTTAATTATTTCGATGTCGTAGGGATAAATTCGTTTATTCGCTATCCTCCTGACTTTTTTCAATAATGATTATTTCATTTTCCGTTTTATATGTTGCTTTCGTTACACGGCAGATAGATGCAATAATGTGTTCAAGGCTTTCCCCATCAAGGAAGGTCGCTTTGATCAGGCATTTCTTCAATTCTTCATGTTCAATTCTTACCTCCTTATCGAAACGTTTACTAATGATCTGTGCGACTTCCTCCATTGTTATTTCATCGAAGATCAGGAATTCGCTTTTCCATGTAAGTACCTGTTCGCTGTCGGTATTTGTTGTTTTCTTAAAATCGTAAGTTTGTGTATTCACGGCCAGTTGTTCATCGGGTAATATATAATCATATACTTTTTCGTTGTCACCAACCGCTACCTTTCCGCGAGTTACTGTTACGATCACTTGTTCCTGGTTGTCATAGGCTTTAACATTAAATGCAGTCCCCAGTACTGTAGTTTTTAATTTGCCTGTATGTACGATAAAAGGATTGGCAGTGTCATGTTTTATATCAAAATAGCCCTCGCCTGTAAGAAATACCTCCCGGGAGCCTTCTCCAAAAGAAGCTTTGTAAGTAAGCCGACTGCTGTCATTTAAGATGACAGTACTTCCGTCGGGTAGGTCAATGTATTGACGTCCATAGAAATCTCCAGGTATAAGTTTAGCCTGTTGTTTTTGTATATGGTCTTGCGTTGGGGGATTGTAAAGCCAGAAAAAGGATACAATCAGTAAGGCAATAGCTGCAGCAACTCCCAACCATTTTATTGCTTTCCGTTTTCGTATTGTACTATTTATAAAAATTACTTTGGATTCGGGTTGTTGTGCTAAAATGTATTTTTGAATTTCGTTGGACTTATTCCTGTCAAGTTTAACGATTTCAGGCTTTACCTGATCTATAAGATGTTTAATTTGTTCATTATATTTACCTGTGGCAATCATATTCCACAGTTCGTCTTCTTCTTTTCGGGTAGCCTGATTGTTGAGGTATTGGTTAAATAATTTTGTAAAATGATCCATGATCAATGTTTATGTGTGTTTCTTTAATGACAAAAAGAAGGGGCAAAAAGGACTAGTCGGGTGAAAAAAATTGATTTTTCAATTATTAAAAGTGCTGTGATGGAACATGGATAGCACAAATGCAGCTAGTTTATATGGATAATACATGACACCTGTAAGAGTATTCCGTTAGCAACCCGGGTCATTGAGCGTAACGCACTTTGGCAGGCTTAGGGACCCGATCATTGAGCGAAGCGTAGCGAAGTCGAAATGCCCTTCGACAGGCTCAGGGACCCTTTTTGATGCTGCGTTGAGCGAGGTCGAGACGCGCTACTTTTACAGGCTTCCTTTTCCAAATGAATAGCTCCCCCCGGCTTCCTTTACTTACATATGAAAGTAATAGGGGCTTTTTAGACAACCTTTATACTTCCGAAATAACGTTTAATAATATTGGAAGTAGCATGCCGGCACGTTTGGAAACCAAAATTTCATTACGCACTGTTTTAAGGGCTTTGGCCATATGGCTTTTTACTGTTTGGAGAGAGATACCCATATTTTCTGCAATTTCTTTTTGGCTCATTCCTTCCAGCTTGGCCATACGGAATACCTTCTGTTGTTTTGGAGGCAATTGATTGATCGCATCTGCTAATATTTTACTGTAC
This sequence comes from Bacteroidales bacterium, assembly GCA_028280405.1. Classification (GTDB taxonomy): domain Bacteria; phylum Bacteroidota; class Bacteroidia; order Bacteroidales. The sequence continues at coordinate 4,183 of JANQLW010000049.1, read as the reverse complement.
ATGTTTTCATTCTCTTCAGCTGTGTTATCAGGGCTTTTGAAGCTTAGTTCCTGCATGACTTTACGTTCGTATGCAATTTTGTTCAATTGATTCAGTACAAGGTTGCGGGTAAGGATATGCAAATAACCTCCAAGATTATTTATAGCGGCCATATTTTCACGGTTCAACCAAATCTTTAAAAAAACTTCCTGAACAATTTCTTCAGCTAATGCTGTCGATTTCAAAATTTTTAAAGCGAGACTGTATACCTTGTCCTGATGCCGGTCCATCACTTTTGTAAAGGCGAACGAATCCCCATTTGCCAATGACTTTAATACATGAACCTCATTGTATGTTTTTTCTTGTTCCAAGGATTTGTGATTTATAATAAGAGCTTAAACCCGGGTACAAAGTTAACAAAATGAATTTTAGACAAAAAATAAGGTATTATGGAAGAAGTCCGCAAAACGCTAAAACCTTATTCTGAATTACTCCCGAATTCCATTAAGTATGCTTTGATAAAACCATGTAATTCTCCATCCATTACTGCCTGAACATTTGATGTTTCAAATGAAGTACGGTTATCTTTTACCATTTTATATGGATGCATTACATAGGAACGGATCTGCGAACCCCATTCAATTTTCTTTTTGTTTCCTTCAATTTCAGATTGGGCTTCTCTTTTTTTACGAAGCTCAATTTCATATAATTGAGATCTAAGCATTTTAACGGCTTTATCCCTGTTCATTATTTGAGATCTGGTTTCCTGGCATTCAATTACAATTCCTGTTGGTTCGTGATGAAGCCTTACGGCAGATTCAATTTTATTTACGCCTTGTCCACCCGGGCCACTGGAACGGAATGTATCCCAGCTAATATCTGCAGGATTTATTTCAATAGTAATGTCATCATCTACAACCGGATAGGCATAAACTGATGCAAAAGAAGTATGTCTTCGACTTCCTGCATCAAAAGGTGAAATTCTGACTAAGCGATGTACTCCATTTTCTCCTTTCAGATATCCAAAAGCAAAATCACCAATAAATTCTAAGGATACTGATTTTATTCCGGCAACATCTCCTTCATGTAAATCAAGTTGCTTTACTTTGAATCCATTACTTTCCCCCCATTTGATATACATGCGCATGAGCATCTGGGCCCAGTCCTGGCTTTCCACACCACCTGCTCCCGGATTAATATTTAGAATTGCCCCTAGTTTATCTTCCTCACCCGAAAGCATATTCTTAAATTCCAGATCCTCCAGAAGTTCCAGGGTAAGGCTGTGTTGTTGATTCAAATCTTCCTCAGAGGCTTCTCCTTCACTGAAGAAATCTAAAAGTACATTCAGGTCATCAATGCTTTGGGTTAACTCATCATAAGCATCGGTCCACATTTTTATTTCTTTGATTTTTTTCAGGAGTATTTCAGCTTCTTTAGGCTGGTCCCAAAATCCGGATGCCTGAGTTTTTTCTTCTTCCTCAGCTATTTTTTGAAGTTTCTTATCAATGTCAAAGATACCTCCTCAAGGCTGTATGCCTTTTCTGTATTGCTTTAATCGTTTCGGTGCTAATCATTCGATTTCGTTTGGGCTGCAAATTTACAGAAAATTATATATCTTAAAAATTTTGTCTTATAGATATTTATTGATGACATCCCATACTAAACCTGTTCTATACCCTTTATTGGTTGCATAGTTTGCCAGTTTGGTTTTTTTCTTTTGAGGATTGTCTTCTTTTATTTCTTTGGCTTTTTTCTGAAGAAGATCTTTTAAACATTCTTCATACTCCTTTTCATCAATTTCCTGAAGCCCTATTTGAATGATCAGGTCAGGAACCTTCTTTTTCTTTAGTTCATAAATAATTTTATTCTTACCCCATTTCTTTTGCCTGAATTTACTTATTGCAAAGTTTTTCACAAATCGTTCTTCATTCAAATAATCATTATGAATTAAATGATTGATAATCTCTTCTGCAACTTTTTCCTGAGCCAGCCATTCGGCTAATTTTGTTTTTACTTCAAAAAGGCTCCTTTCCTGATAGCTGCAATACTGTTGGGCCTTGGTTAATAAATATTGATGTCGTTCAGTCATGATATAATATTGGGGATATTAGCTTTGGTTTAATAATTCTTCTACAAGTTCGGGGATTGCTTCCCCTGCTTTTTTCTTTATTGTTGTCAAGTTTCTGACATTGTTTAAATCTGCTTTCGGATCAACCAGGTATTTTGGAACATCTTCACTTACATAGTGTACCAGACTGGCTGCCGGATAAACAAATAAAGAAGTCCCAATAACGATAAAAATATCGGCTTCTGAAGCAATAGAGGCTGCTAAAGAAATATTGGGAACGCTTTCTCCGAACCAAACTATATGTGGTCGTAACTGAGACCCTTTTTCACAGAGGTCACCTCTTTTTAGTTCCCAATGATCTAATGTGTAAACTAGAGACTCATCAGCAGTACTTCTGGCTTTTTTTAATTCTCCATGCAAATGAAGTACATTTTTTGACCCGGCTCTTTCGTGCAAATCATCAACGTTTTGTGTTATTATTTGTACATCATATTTTGATTCCAATCTTACCAATGCTTTATGGGCATCATTTGGTTCTACTTCAAATAATTGTTTTCTTCGCTGATTATAGAATTCCAACACTAAGTCAGGATCTCTTTCCCATGCTATCGGACTTGCCACTTCCTCAAAACGATAATTGTTCCATAGACCATCACTATCGCGAAATGTTTTAACTCCGCTTTCAGCACTCATGCCGGCACCCGAAAGAATAATAATTTTTTTCATTGAAAAAGATGTGTTAAGCTTATGTAAATGTATGTAAAATAGTCGGAAGAGGCAAGGATTAGAAGTCCTAGAAAAAAGATCCCGGATCTTAAGAAGTAAAGACCCGGGATGGATTAGAAAAATACTTGGCTTGGTTAGTAAGCAGCATTAAAAAAGTTTCATATCGTCTAAAACCTTCATAACTCCTTTTACTGCTTTTGCAGATTCATCAAGTGACTTCTTTTCTTCTTTATTTAACTGGAGCTCAAAAATTCCTTCGATTCCATTTTTCCCTAATTTTACAGGTACTCCCATATAAATATCTTTTAAGCCGTATTCCCCCTGTAACCAGGCACAACAAGGGAAGATACGTTGTTGATCGTCAACAATAGCCTCTACCATTTGAGCAGCAGCGGCACCCGGAGCATACCATGCTGATGTCCCCATAAGGTTCACGAGTTCACCTCCTCCAAAACGGGTACGTTCTACAATTTTATCAATTTCATCCTGGCCTAATAATTCATTAATCGGAATCCCATTTACGGAAGTATATCTTGGGAGAGGTACCATAGTATCACCATGTCCTCCTAATGAAAGCGAAAGAATATCCTTGGGTGAAACTCCTAAAGCTTCTGCAATAAAAGCACGATACCTGCCTGTATCTAAAATCCCTGCCATACCAAATACCTTGCTTGAGTGTTTATTGGCTGCTTTATATGCTGCATAAGTCATAACGTCAAGCGGATTTGATACAATGATGATGATGGCATCCGGAGAATATTTAATTACTTTTTCAGTGACGTCTTTTACAATGCCTGCATTGGTTTTGATCAGGTCGTCGCGCGACATTCCCGGTTTACGTGGAAGACCTGAAGTTATCACAACTATACCGGAACCTTTGGTTTTTAGGTAATCATTGGTGACTCCGGTTACCCGAGTGTTGAAATTGTTGATAGACGAAGTTTGCCAGATATCCAGAGCTTTCCCTTCTGCAACACCCTCTTTTATATCAACCAAAACAACTTCTCTGGCTAAATCTTTATGTGCGATAACATTAGCACAGGTTGCACCGACATTTCCGGCGCCGACAACGGTTACTTTATTCATAATGTATTATTTATTAGTGTTAATATTGATTGTAATTTTCTGAAGAAATAAATTGTGTTAACAAATATAATAATCTCTGTTTGTTATTAAAATAACAGTGTAATTTAGAGGAGTTTATAAAATAGGGAAGCAATCCTATTATAAATATTATCACCCAGAACTTTAATTTTGGGGTATAGTTTCAAGCTATAAGGATTGCTTCCCATAGCCGTCAAGTTAAGAGATTATACAAACATATTTTATCCCCCAAAGACTTTCCCCATAATAGTTTAGAGCGTTTCAAAAAAGTAATAAAACCTTAGCGGAAATTCTCTGAGAGAAGTA
>JANQLW010000017.1 GCA_028280405.1 Bacteroidales bacterium | reverse complement strand
GCTTCTTTCTAAAAAACCGCATCTGGATACAAAATACAATCCATTAATAATAAGCTTATTGCATAAATCTGTCATTGGCAACTTGTTTCAGGATCTCCTTGATGTTATTTCTACAGCTAATAGGTACAGCTATTCCCGGTTCGGCTGAGGCTCTGCCTCAGTCGTGAATATCAATAAAGGCTGAGCCTTTAATAATAAAAGGACTGAGGCAGAGCCTCAGCCCAACGGGGCTTTTATTTCTGTAGAACAATAAAAAACAATGATATAACAGCTTAAATGACGGCTATGGAATTTTCTCCTAAATGTTAAAATTCTTAAATGAATCTTAAGAAGGTTTAAAAAAATCAATCTTTTCAAAATAGCTTCTATAATTTAGCTTCTTCCTTAACAGTTTCTGTATAGTGAAAAATTGGTTATTAGTAAATTTGTTTTTGTGGTGTCTGTCTGGGTTATATGCTCAGACAGATACTCTTTATGTTCTAATTAGCGGGAAATTAAAAGATAGCAAAACGCAGGAAGTAATTCCTTATGCTACCGTTTACTTAAAGAATACTAAAAAAGGAACGATTTCTAATGATTCAGGGTATTTTGAAGTAAGGGTAGTTAAAACCGATACTGTGCGTATTTCATCTGTCGGTTACAAGAAACTGGAAATGACTGTTGCTGAATTTCTGAAAATGAACAATAGCATTATTTATATGGAGCCTTCCGTTCATACGCTCTCTGAGGTTGTTGTTCGTGCTTTACCCACTTATCAGCAGCTAAAGTTATTAATCGTAAATGCTGAGCCTAGTTATGAAGAAAAACAGCATATCATTTTTCAGGAAAATTTAGAGAAACTTAAAATATATGACCCGGTTGAAATAGGAATGCCGAGTATAACTGGTATGCCTGGGCCTTATATTTCGTTATTTTCATTTGGGCTAGGTAAGAAAGGAAAAAGTAGAGGGCTGGTTAGTTTATTAAAAAAGAAAGATAATAAGAGAAAGAAGGTTGAAAAGATATTTAATCCTGATGTTGTTAAAAGACTCACCGGATTAAAGGATGAAAAACTTATCGATAGGTTTATGAATTATTGTGCCTTTACAGATAAGTTTATCTTAGAGACTTCCATTTACGATCTCTATAATTTAATTGTGAAAAAGTATCTGGCTTTTAAGGAGGAAATAGAAGCTTGTTAATTATCTAATAAATAAGGTTACAAATTAAGCCTGAACGATTCCATGTTTTATGGCAAACATAACCAGGTTAGGAGCATTTTTGGCTCCGGTCTTTTCAAATAAGCGTGCTCTGTGCCCATCAATGGTACGCTGACTAATCCCTAGCATTTTTGCAATTTCCGGGTTCGAATACCCTTTACAAATAAGTTCCAGAATTTCAATTTCACGTTCGCTGAGCTTTACATCAGTAGTAACTTTCGTCTTTTGATATAATTGCGCGGTATTAATGAATTCTGCTGAAAAATAGTGCTCTCCATTCATAACCATTTGGATGGCTTTTTCCAATTCATCTTTATTGGTTTTCTTTAATAGAAATCCTTCAGCTCCGGCATCCATCATTTTATTGAAATAACCAATTTCTTCATGCATTGTAAGTGCTACAACTTTAGTTTCAGGATATTTATCAACCACTTTCTTTGTAGCTTCAATTCCATCCATCCCAGGCATATTGATATCCATAAGTATAATATCTATTTCCTGTTTTTTCAATATATCAAATAATTCTGAAGCATTGGAGGCTTCAGCTACTACTTTAATGATTCCGATTTCATTTAAAATAGTATGAAGTCCTTTACGGAAAATAACATGATCGTCAACGATTACAAGTTTATATATATTCATAGAATTATTTGCTACTTAAGAAGCTACAAAGGTAAGAATACCTGTTCTTTTTTAAAAGAAGTTCTGTATAATTATGAATTATAGATCGTGAATTTAAAAAGGCTGTTGAAATTTTGAAATGCCCCGAGATGTTTCAGAGTTTTAGTTATTATCAGAAGAAGTAGATTTGGTGTATTATACCAATATACTAATACACGTATTCACCTATACACGCTTTTACACATCTCCGTACTTCCAAACTCACCCCTAAAACGTATACCGTATCGATAATCCAACTTCATCAGCATTAAACCCTGTTAATTCACCTATGTACAGTATAGGTTTCCAATCTATACCTATAGTAAAAGGTGATTTTGGAAATTTGTACTCAAATCCAAGCATGGCTTCTATACCTCCATTAAAGGCACTTTCCTGATCGTCATCAATAATACCCATATAGCCGACACGACCACCTAAGCCCATTATCATGTTGAAATTTTCTTCTTTAACAGGTATATGATATTCCAGCAATGCTGAAAGGTTTAAAGCACTGTATCTGTATGATACCAATGCCTCGAAAGCGAGTTTTTCCCCAACAAACTGTTTGAATGTAATTCCATTGAGCAAACCAACTCGCATACCCAATGATGATTTATATTCCTGAGCACTTACACTTGTAATTGAAAGTATAATGATAAATACGCTCAATAATAATTTTGTTTTCATAGTGTTTTAATTAGAATGTATAACGTAATGTAATTCCTGCTTCATCGGCTAATATGCCTTCAAATCGGGCTTTGTAAAAAAATGGCTTCCAATTAATATTTTTTTGTTCATATATGTAAAGACATTGGAAGTTGATTAATGTTACTAAGTTAAATCTTTTTCAATTGGAATTTTTTTATTTTCGCATAAAAGATATGATATGAAGTATAATATATTATTTGTTTGTCTTGGCAACATTTGCCGTTCGCCTTCCGGGGAGGCTGTTCTGAATGCGAAATTAAAAGAATATGGGTTGGACAAGGATGTCTTTGTAGATAGTGCCGGAACATCAGGATATCATGAAGGAGAACCGGCTGACGGAAGAATGCAAACACATGCTATCAAACGTGGATTTAATTTAACCAGTATATCACGTCAGGTAAGTATGAGTGATTTTGATAAGTTCGACTACATTATTGCAATGGATCAGAATAATTACAGAAATCTGTATAATCTTACTTCTGTTAAAGAATATCAGGACAAAATTTCTTTAATGACCGACTTTAGCTCTCTATACACCGGAGATGTTCCTGATCCATATTATGGAGGAGCACAAGGCTTTGAAACTGTGCTCGATATTTTAGAAGATAGTGTTGACGGTTTAATAGAGAGCTTAAAAAGTCAAATCTAGATTTATCTAGATATTATTTATTATTCATAACGTAAGGCTTCGATCGGGTTTATAGTTGCTGCACGAATAGATTGTACGATTACTGTTAATAAGGAAATTATAATCACAAATAATCCACTTATTACAAATATCCACCATTTCAGTTCCACATGTGAAATAAAGTTATTTTGTAACCATGTTTCCAGAGCATAATATGAAAGTGGAACAGAGATGATAAATGCCAATATTACCCATTTTATAAATTGAAATGTGAGCATTTTTACAATAGAAGATACATCTCCTCCATGAATTCTTCGAATCCCTATTTCCAGATAACGTTGTTGTATCATATAGGATGTTAATCCTAATAATCCCATGCAGGCAATAATCAGGGCAAAGATTGAGAAATAAGTAATTACTTTAGAGAGTTGTTCCTCATCTTTGTATTGTTGATCTATGATCTCATTTAAAAAGTTATAAGAGAAGGGAATTTCAGGATATCGATTTTCCCATACATTTTCGATCTGTTCTATAATTGCTTTTTGATTTATCGGATTAATTCTGATTGCAATATTATCTAAATCCCCCCAAAAGGGCATATATAACGGCTTGATTGGTAAATGTAAGCTTTCAAAGTTGAAATCTTTAACAATACCAACTAACCTGAATCCTCCCCAAAATTTAATACTATATGGATCTTCCCATCCATATTTTTTAATCGCAGCTTCATTTAATAAATAAGATCTCTGATAATCACTTTTATCTTCTTTTGAGAAATTTCTTCCACTAACAAATTCAAGTTCCATAACATCAGCAAAGTCAGGATCAATTTCTAAGCATCTCATTTTAATTTTTTCTCCATTAACTTCACCAGCCATACCATGCCCAACTTCCCCTGGCACAGCATAACAAAACGATACCTTTTCTACACCGGGAATTGCCAGTAGGTCTGATTTAAAGGATTGGGCATTTTCAAAAGCCCTTTCTTCATTTGTTTTTAAGCGAATAACATTCTCTTTATTAAAACCAATATTTGTATGTTTGACATAATCAATCTGGAGAAAAACTACAATAGATCCTGCTATCATTACCATAGAAATCACAAACTGGAATATCATTAAAACTTTTCGTGTTACTAAACCTTTACGACTCTTTGAAATTTTACCTTTAATAACTTCTATTGTTTTGAATGATGTTAGAGCAAATGCCGGGTATAAACCTGAAATTAGTCCTAAACCAAGTGCAGCTGATAAAAAATAAATATTATAAGGAAATGTATAAAATAGTTTTACTCTAAAATTGGTTTCTGCAAGGGCATTGAATTCACCTATAAATAATTCAGCTAATAAGAATCCAATAATTAATGATATATATATTAAAATTATTGATTCGGTTAAAAATTGAAAAATAAGTTTTCGTTTATGGGCTCCGACGACTTTGCGAATTCCAACTTCACGAGCTCTGCTTGCGGCTTTAGCAGTTGTTAAATTAATATAGTTGATACAAGCAATAATAATGATAAACAACGCAATTCCTATAAATAAAAAAACAAACTGCTTGTTTCCATGTTCGAATTCTTCAGGAATATGCACATCACTGAAATAGAGGTCAGCATATGGAATGAGTCCAAAATTTGTTTCCCGCCCAAATTCTTTTAATAAGTCTTTACTTATTTTTTCTTCTAATGATTTTATATCGGAGTTTTCTTCAAGCTCTACAAAAGTTGTTAAAGACCAATTTCCAGGATTGGTTACTAATCCCTTGGATATTGTTAAAAAACTCTTTAGAGCGAGAAAGCAATCTGCTTGGTAAAACGAATTTTCTGGTATATCTGGAATAACAGCATTGACAATAAAATTATATTTATTATGCATCATAACAACTTTACCTATTGGATTTTGATCATTAAATAGAGCTTTTGCTGCACTTTCTGTAAGTACCAGACCATTAGCTTCATCTAATGCATTTTCCAAACTTCCAAGAATAGCCTTGTTTTTAAACATCCTAAAATAAGTTGAATCTACTGCTCCATAATGATCAAAATGAACTGAATGGCCATCTTTTCGATAAAAGGGTGCATCCCAAACAAAAGAGGTACAAGTTCTTTTTATTTCAGGGTAGCGCCCATACATGAATTTGGCAAACATAGCATTTGTAAATATGGAGTGGTTGTTTTTATCGTGCAAGGAATAAATGTTGTCAATATTATCTATATGTTTATCTGTTGAGAGCTCACTATTTATATATAAAAAGAGGAGAATAAACAATGCAAATGCTATGCTTAGTCCAAATAAGTTTATTAAAGAGGTTCCAACGTTTTTTTTAAAAGACCGGAGTGCAATAATAATGTAAGATCGGATCATAAGTATAAATTTAAAATAATTACTATGCTAAATCCAAATGAAATGCCAGTATATATAAGTGGCTGATTGAATGTTTTTTGATATTTTTTTTGAATTACTTTAGATGTATGCTTGTTCAGAAACTGAACAAATGCTGTCCGGGTGCTTTACAATTTTATTATATTGTAATCATAATTTTAAATGATGATATCTAAAACAGGAAAAATTTTGGTTGTAGATGATAATGAATCTATATTATTAGCACTAAAGCAATCACTTAAATATGAATTTGAAGAAATTGAAATTTTAAAAAGTCCGGTAAACCTGATTTCACATATAGAATCAGAAAGTTGGGATATTGTCCTGCTTGACATGAATTTTGCTGCAGGAATTAATTCTGGAAATGAAGGTTTATACTGGCTTAACAAGATTAAAGAAATTGATTCGAATGTGATTATTATTTTAATGACTGCTTATGCAAATATTGAGCTAGCAGTTAAAGGAATAAAAAAAGGTGCACATGATTTCATTACAAAACCCTGGGATATTGATAAACTAATTGCCACACTCCATTCCGCGTTGAAGTTTAGAAAGTCAAAATTGAAAGTACAGGAACTTAAAGGTAAGCAGTTTTCTTTGCAGAAAAACATAATTTCTCATTTTGATGAGATTATTGGCTCGAGTAAGAAAATGAAGGATGTTTTTAAGACCATTAAAAAAATAGCTACAACAGATGCAAACGTTCTTATTCTGGGAGAGAATGGAACAGGAAAGGAATTAATTGCAAGGGAAATTCATAATCAGTCCAAGAGAAAAAATGAGGTTTTTATTAGTGTTGATTTGGGTTCTGTTTCCAGTAGTTTGTTTGAGAGTGAGATGTTTGGATATCAAAAAGGTGCTTTTACAGGTGCATATGAAAATCGCATGGGACGTATTGAAGCTGCTAATGAAGGCACCTTGTTTTTAGATGAAATAGGAAATTTGCCAATTGAGTTACAGGCTAAAATTCTTCATGTAATTCAAAACTGCGAGGTTATTCCACTGGGAATGAATAAAAGTAAAAAGGTAAATTTCAGATTAATCTGTGCCACGAATAAAAATATTGAACAGTTAATTAATAAAAATGAATTCCGTGAAGATTTATTTTATAGAATAAATACGATTAAGATTGATGTTCCGCCCTTAAGAGAACGTGATGAAGATATTCTCCTGATTTCAGAATTTTTCTTAAAAAAGTATAGTAAGAAGTATAGAAAAGAAAATCTTCAATTCAGCAGAGATTCCATTAATTTACTTAAGGAATATGAGTGGCCGGGAAACGTTAGAGAGCTAAAACATACTATAGAAAAAGTAGTTATTCTTTCAGAAGGAAATATGATTCAACCAGAAGATTTAAACCTAAAGCAATTTGTATTAAACCAAGATGGTTTCCTGCAATCTAATCGTTTGACTGATGTGGAAAAAAAAACGATTCAAAAAGTACTTGACAAACACAACTTCAATATAACTAATGCAGCCAGAGAACTAGATATTTCCCGAACTACTTTATATTTAAAAATTGACAAATATGGGCTTTAGTAAATTCAATAAAAATATTGTTCTGCAAATACTGCTTATTGTAATATCTGCTTCTGCATTTGCCTTTTTAATAAATGTTGAAGATAAAATTATGGCCAGAATTATTCTTTCAGCACTATTAATGTTACAAACATATTTACTGATAAAATATATTAACAAAGTTAATCGGGATATTGCGCTGTTTTTCTTGAGGGTGCAAGAGAAAGATACCGGGGTCAATTATAAAAGCGGTAATGTTAAAAATTATGGTGATCTAAGTTTTTCATTTGATTTTATTATTAAAGAAATTCAGAATGCTAAAATCGAATCAGAGCAGAAAAGCCACTATCTGCATTCAATCGTAAATCATACTAAGATTGGAATTATTGCTTATGATGATGACGGGAGATTCGAATTGTTTAATCCTGAAGCGGCTAAAATACTACAGTGTTCCAAATGTCATTTAATGGATACATTTAGAGAAGAGTGTCCGGATTTTTATAAAAAAGTAATTCATTCCAATGATGATATAACTCTAGTTACGATTAGATTGTCTGATACTATCCTGAAGTTATCAATAAAAAAGAAAGCTATTAGTATTGGTTCAAAGAGAATCAATATCATATCATTTTTAAATATTTATGATGAACTGGATCATCATGAATTTGAATCATGGCGTAAACTGATAAAAATTCTGAATCATGAAATCATGAATTCTATGACACCAATTACAAGTTTGTCAAGAACAATCAAAAAATCAATAAGTAGGGATGGTAAAGAATTGAAATCGGGTTCGGAATTAACTCATGAAGTTATCAGTGATATTTCTTTAAATTCTGAAGTCATTGAAGATAGAGCCAAAAGCTTAATCAATTTTATTGAGGTTTACCAAAGCATCAATAATCCGGTAGAATTAAAAATGTCGGATTTTAACTTACAAGCATTAGTAAAGCGTGTTGAGAAATTTTTTATGCCGGTATTTGAGATTAAACAAATACGCTTTAAGATCAAAATTTCTGAAGATCTTATATTGAATGCAGACGAATCTTTAGTTGAACAAATGATTATAAATCTTATTAAAAACTCTGTTGAAGCAATAGAAAATTCAACTGATGGAAAAATTTCAATTACTGCATGGGAATTTGAAAATGGAAAGATAGGCCTGAAAATAAAAGATAATGGTAAAGGAATCCCTGAAAGTGAAGTTGATAAAATTTTTGCTCCTTTTTATTCAACCAAAGAAAATGGTTCAGGAATTGGTTTAAGCCTGGCTAAACATTTGATGTATCTTCATAATGGTAGTATTCATTATACTCCTGATGATGCTCACACTATATTTGTAATGAAATTTTAGATAGAAATATACAAATCCGCCATTGCATTAGCAAAATTGCGGATAATATGTTTTTAGATTCCGCTTTAATGCATTTTATAAACCACTGCATTCACATTCATCCCTGCACCTACAGATGCAAATACGAAATTGTCACCTGGCTTAAGTGAATGGCCTTCCATTTTTCCTTTCACAATTAAATCAAAAAGGATAGGTACTGTTGCTACAGAATTATTTCCCAATTCAGAAATAGTCATGGGCATAATATTCTTAGGAATATCTATACGTTTTACATTGAAAAGGTTAAATAATCGAAATAAAATAGCATCATCCATTTTCGCATTGGCCTGATGAATTAATACTTTTTTGATATTTTCAATTCCAACACCTACTTTATCAATGCATTCTTTTACTAAATCAGGCACAGTGCTTAAGGCATATTCATATAGTTTACGTCCATTCATTTTCAGGAATAACTGGTCAGCAGTTCCATTTTCCGCATTATACGAATCTCCCATTTTTAATAAACGGGCGCCTTCAATTGCATCCGAACGAGTTTTATGGCCTAAAACTCCAACAGGTTCTTCACTTTCTTTAGCTTCCATAATTACAGCTCCGGCTCCATCTGAATAGATCATTGAGTCTACATCATGTGGATCAGAAATACGAGATAAGGTTTCAGCTCCAATAACCATTACTTTTTTAGCATCTCCTGATTTCAAATAATAATCGGCTTGAATCACTGCCTGTAACCAGCCAGGACAGCCAAATGGAAGATCATATGCCACAGTAAACGGGTTTTTAATACCCAGCTTTGCTTTTACCCGTGCCGCTAAACTCGGAACAATATCAACTTTAGTCGTTTTGTGCTTAACATCCCCAAAGTTATGAGCAACAATAATATAATCAAGAGTTTCTCTATCTGTTTTAGATGATTCTAATGCATCAATAGCAGCATGATAACCAAGATCAGAAGTTACCATATTATCATCAATATACCTTCGTTCTTTAATATCGGTGATCTCCTGAAATTTACTTATGATCACCTCATTTGCCTTTTTTAACTTCTCTCCTAAAGAATCAAAAAAACTATGTTTAAGGAAATCTCTATTTTTAATTACCTTCTCAGGAATAAAACTACCGCTACCTGTAATAATAGAATATAAATTCTTCGCCATCTTTTCGTCTACTTTTAGTGCTTAGCTTGCAATATTACATAAAGTTAGCTTTGGTTCGACAAATTCGGTACGATATTGCCTAATTTAGAAAAGCAAAAGAGTCTAGAGGTGTCTTTCCAATTATTAATAATTTATCATTTTTACTGTTAAATTGTTGGTAAAGAGCCTAGTTGTATAGAAGTATAAAAGTAAATATGTAAGATAACTTACAGATTATAAAATTAATTATTCATTTTTAATTTAATGGAAATGATAATAAACATTCCCTTTCCTTTTTCACTATGCATATCACAGCTGCCATTTATTGTTTTAATCTTATTAAGTATATTATAAATTCCTAATCCTGATTTTGAAGAAGTTGCCTCTTTAATATCAAAACCAATACCATCATCTCGATAATACAGTATTACTTGATCACCAAAACTTTTTAGATCAATCTTAATTTTTTCAGCTTTGGCATGTTTGAGGGTATTATTGATAAGCTCCTTAACCGCCTGATACAATATCGATTCTTCAATTCCCCGTTTTTCGATCTTATAATTTTCTGTACTTAAGGAAATGTTGATGGATTTAGTTTGTTTAAGAAAGTTACAGAACTCATTCACAGCTGCAGCTAATCCAAAGTCCTGAAGTATATTAGGCCTGATATTATTTGAGATTTCCTTGGTTGTACGTAAGGCCATTTCAACTAATTCATCAATATTATTAATGGCATCAGCTTTGTTTAGATTTTTTAAATCATCTTTTTTTAGAAGATCGGAATATAATTTTATTGTTGATAAAATAGGGGCCAGATCGTCATGTAAGTCTGCTGCAAATCTTTTTCTTTCTTTTTCTTCGGTAGAAATAATCGTTCTTAGAATTTTATCTTCAATTTCCTTGCGTTCCGTAATATCCCTTGATATTGTCAATATTGCTCTTTGATTATCAAAATCAATTATTTTACTTTTCATTTCTACCGGAATAACTTTTCCCGACTTGGTAACATGTTCGGATTCATGCCGGAGTTTTCCTAGTTTTCTTATGGTATCCAGGTTTTTGTCAACACTTCCATAATATTGTTCCGTTTTTAAATCACGGAAATGCATACCTGTTAACTCTTCTTTGGTATATCCTAAAGTTTTGCATATTAAATCATTTACCAATAAGATATTTCCATAAAGGTCACTCACAAATATTTCATCACTGCTATTATTGAATAAAGCCCTGAATTTTTGTTCGGTTGATCTAATTTCTTTTTGGGCCGAAGCAAGTTTTAAATTAGATTGTTCAAGCTGTTCCAAAAAACTATGAATATTATCTGTAGTTACATAATAGGTAAATACTGAAAAAATGATGATCATTATCAGGGCAAGTAATAAGGAATTATAAATAATTCCTTTTACTAATGTGTTGGTTTCATCTTTCTCATTAATGGAAGCTGCAATATACAATTCAAATTCCGGAAAATAATCGAATGCCACAAGAGTATTTTCTTTTCTGTCAGGATGAAAATATCTTAAAATGCCTTTTTTTCTAGTATGTATAGATTCTAATAAATCCGGTAATTCTGTTTCTGCTTGCATCATGTTTGGATGCATGATCATATTATGCTTTTTGTCAAAAGCAAAAATATACCCGCTCTTACCAAGTTTAATACTCGATAGAATTTTTTGTAATACATCCAGATCTTTTTCCTTGTCACCTACATAAAGCATCCCAACAATATCATTACCTTTTTTTATTGGTTCATAGGCAGTGATATACCAGTCGTTAACTACATAAGCCCTACCGTAAAAAATATTTCCCTTTTCTGTGGTTTGAACTACGGGAGAATCAAAAGGAATGAAAGTGTTCAATGCACGGCTTCCGTCTAATTTGGGAACAGTTGTAGAAATCCTTACATAACCACTATCACTTTTTTGGAAAATTGTAGTGGTGCCTCCAAAAAGCCTATAGGTTTTATCCACAAAGCTGAAATCTTCATGAACTTTTTTCCCGTTGAGAAACCATTCGTTTAAGCTGGTTTTATGTTTGACAGAATTATTCTGATTTTCCACTTCAATAACATACTTCTTATTTGAAATTTCAAAGTTTTGCTTGTAAAACAATTCATGAACAATTCGTAAATCGGTTTTTACTTTTTCAAGCTTTAAGGCATGTTCTCGCTCAAACATTTTATGGATGGCGTGAATTTCCTGAATTAAGCTTTTCTCTATGGATAAATCAATTTCTTTACGCGATTTTTGAATTGAGAAAATGGTAATTACAGAAATCGTGACAATGATTCCTATGATAATGTAAAGATGAAGCTTTAGTTTTACACTGAGTTTAAAATGGAAGCGTTTCATTGTCAATTAGATTATTTTGCAAATATAGGAAATGCTTGCGGTGATTTATGCTATGTGGTAGTAAATTGAGAAAATAAAAAAAGGGCCGTTTTAAACGACCCTCTGTTAAAAATTATTAATTCCAGTTAAGAAAGGTAAAATGACTTTCTGCTAGTAACGCAATATAATCTGTAATTATCCATGCTTAATTCCTCGAAAAAGAAAACTTTATCATCTTTTTCATAAACAGAATAATTCATTTTGTGATTATTAATAGGCTGCATTCCCAGCCCTTTTATTTCCGACTTGGTGTAGGTGTGAAAGTCGATCTTTAAATCTAAATCCTTTTTTTTAACTACGTCCATGATGCTATTGATTGTTTTCTAGGTAGAGTAAATATATTATAAAAAAAAGTATTTGTAAAGAGTTATTCTAAATAATCATCAAATTGCATGGTGGTTTATATGTGTAAGTGTCATAAAATTAGAAGTCTACTAAGTTTTTTTAATTTAGATTCAAATATGTAAATCAACGATTCCTTTTTAAGGAGAGTGAACCAATTACATTTATAATTATTTTAGTATTACTACCATAAGATTTCCATAAATCATAAGATCTTATGATTTTTTCATGTTTACGTTTTACTTAATTTGGTAAATTAAATATCAAAAAGCATGGATTATACATAAGTATATGCTAATTTTTCGAATAGAATAGCCTTTAATTAAATCTTTATCTAGTAATTTTATGTAGAAATATTTTTGGGCTAAATAGTAGAATTAAGCAGGATATATTTATATGATGAAGATATATACAATGAATAAGAATTTACCTTTTACTGCAAATACAAAAATGGCGGATGTAATCCATCGCAACTACATACTAATACCAGTTATAAACCGTTTTGGGATCAAATTTGGCTTTGGAAACAAAACAGTCATTGAAGTATGTGATGAGTATAATCTAAACGTTTCGTTTTTCCTGGAAATTATAAATTCGTATCATAATCCGAATTATTTCCCTAAAGAAGAATTGCAGAATTATACTTCATACCTGATTATTCAGTATTTAAGAAATGCCCATTCCTATTATTGTGAAGTGAAAGTTCCGGAAATTCAGGATTATATTGATAAGATAAGTAAGCTTACTTCCGAAAATAACTTGAGAAATATTCAATTGATCAATAACTTTTTCAAAGAATACAGATTGGAGCTGAAGAAACATCTCGATAATGAAGAAGACGAAGTATTCCCTTATATCATATCTCTTGAGGAAGCATTTGCAACAAAATATTGCAGTGATATATTGTATGATCAGATTGTGAATGAGTCAATTGAGAAATATGAGATCAATCACGATAGCCTGGAAATTAAACTAGGCGATCTAAAAAATTTGCTGATAAAATTTCTTCCTCCTGAATTCAGTAATGAAACTTGCCAACAACTACTTGCGGAATTGTTCAGATTGGAATCTGATTTAGAAAACCACACTCGTATAGAGGAAAAAGTTCTTGTTCCTAAAGTAAAACTCTTAGAACAAAAAGTTTTGGAAGCAAGTGGAAGAAATTAAGAAAATACAGGTCGTTATTGCTGCCAGGCAGTTTTTATACAGGCTCGGGATAAAAACATTTTTAAGTGTTATTGGTGTAGAGCCGGAATCATTTGAGGTGACTAATCTTGATGAACTTAAATCTGTTGTGAAACGAATCAAATGTGATTTTATAATTGTTACTGAAGATATTTTCCCAGATTCTCAATCTTGTTGTATGGATTATTTTGAGAAATATTGTCCAAAGAATAAAATAATGATTTTAAGATCAAATGCTACTGGAGAGTGCCAATATAAGAATGCCATATTTAACATGGATAACCAGAAAAGTGTTTTGGAAAAGTTTCAGGCTTTTTTATTTGAACCTGAAACCGAAAACAATGAGAATGATCCCGGAATGAGTTTGTTGAGTGACAGGGAAATAGAAGTTCTTAAAGTTGTTGCACTTGGTTATTCAAATAAAGAAATTGCCAATAAACTTTTTATCAGTATAAATACCGTTATTACCCATAGGAAGAATATTACTGAAAAATTGGAAATAAAAACCATTGCTGGCCTTACCGTATACGCTATGATGAATAATTTTATTAGCCCGGATGATGTGAGGCGGTAGTAGTAATTTTGTCTGTACTATTTTTAATCCTAAATATTGATAAAAATCAAAATAATTTAATTTTTGACTTATACCAAACATGATATGTCAAATATCCTAATTTCTTAGTATTGATAGTATAAATTTCTTAATTTAACTTAGCATAAATGAAACTTCCAGGCTTTATTAAAACTCCCCACTATTATTAATATTAAAACCGAAGAAAAGTTTCAATGTCAGTTTATGACTTTTTTCTTTAAATGATTTAGTAGATATATGAATCTGTAATATTATGATCTTAAGCTTATTGATGTTTTTTTATTGAAATGTAATAATCTTAAATATTTAAATTATGAAAAAAAAACTATTAATTATTTTTGTTTTTTCCATTCTTTCTTTGTCAGCATTTAAAGCTCAGGCAAATATTTCTGTAAAATATTTTGCAAATGGAATTGATGTTACGAGTCAAATACAACAAGCTCCTTATCAATTTTCTGATTGTCAGTATTCATTTCAGAATAATCGTTTAACTATTAAGAAAACTAGTAATAATCTATTGTATTATTTAAATATATATGAGGATATTTTTCCAATGAGTTTATCTTCTGAGGTTTACTATGATTGTCCATATTATGATGAAATCTTAAGATTTTCCAATAGTGGAGATTTTGAGGGGATTAATTTATCCTCGTTTCAGAAATTTTTTGATTTTTGGTCAGAATATGCTGATCTATGCCCGGTTGGAAGTGTAACATTTGCAAGAGTTGCACCAGATTTAACCATTGTCTCAGCAAATGCAAATAAAAGTTCAGTTGTAGCTGGTGAGAATGTCCAATTAAGTTGCCAAATTAAAAATATTGGGAATTTCAGTGCAGCAGCATCAAAAGTTTATGTTTATTTAAGCAGTACTTCAAATGCCAAAGAAAATAAAATTACGGACTTTACTGTATCCGGATTGGCAGCAAATGCCATTGGAACATATTCAAAAAGCATAAGTATTCCTGGGAATACAAGTGCAGGAAATTATTATCTCGTTTTTGAGGCAGATGGGAATACGAGTATTGATGAGAGCAATGAAAATAATAACCTGAAATCTACCGCTATTTCTATAAAAGCAGCATTGCCTGATCTGGCAATAACTAAAATAGAACTTACTTCAAACTATAGTTTAGTAAATAACAGCCCATCGTATAGAACGAATGAGTATGCCAGTGGTACTATTTATTATAAGAATATCGGCAATGTTTCAGCACAGCCTAATGAAATCTATTTCTTTCTTTCAGATAGCCAGGAATATGAAGCTTATAATTGGGTTCAGTTAGGTGGGCCGGTAGGAACCAGCAGTATAAGCCCGGGAAGTGAATTGACAGCATCTTTTAGTGTTCTAATCCCGAATGAGTTCTCTTTCAATAATAATATTTCAAGTGGATATTATTATATTCATTCAAAGATTAACCGATATAATAATACCACAGAATTAGATTCGGATAACAATCATAAAACGGCAAAAATTTATATTTATGGAGGCGGTTCTTCCAAATCAATGGGAATATCTGAAAAAATTAATGATAACAATCTATTAGATAATGAAAATGATGATTTGGAAATTAAGGTTTATCCAAATCCGTCAACAGGCAAATTTAAAGTTGATATCCCTATTAAGAATATATTTAGTCTGGAAATTTTTAATGAACAGGGGCAATTAGTATATAATAAACCAATTGAGGATACCGGAACTTATGAGGTTAACTTGGGTAGATTTAATAAAGGTTTATATCATATTGTGCTTAAAGAAAATGGGAAAAAATATGTTAAGAAAATTATCATAAATTAAACTTTTGTATTAATATGATTATCAGTTATCTTAAATAAATATGGTTTGAAAAGGTTAAGGCTACGGTTTTAACCTTTTTTACTAACTGAACAGTCAAAATTTTTGCCAATTAGATTGAAACTTACAATTAGTTCAAATATTCCTTCATAAAAATCATTATTTCTGATGATTGCCGGAACTGTTTCTTCAATCTAAATTTGTACTTCCTATTCTTTTTAGGTATCTGATCAAACTGGTTAAAATATCTTTTGACAGGATAGGAATAGAGAAATTCGACTTACAAAATATATCTAAAGACTATAAAGCTGGACTGAGAACAACTTTTATAATACCGTTTATTGAATTTCCTAGAATGTATTGATATGACAACAATATTTGTTGTACATGAATGTGTCAAATTTTGAACAAATATGAAAAGTAAATACTTTAATGTTTTAGCAGGGATATTGATAAAATATTTTACGCTTCCGCTTCTTCTGATTATGTTATTCTCGATTAGTTTATCAGCTCAGAATAATACGGAGGGATTGAGTATTCAGGGAATTGTAATTTGTGAACGAACAAATACTCCCTTGGCAGGTGTTTTGGTTTACTCTTCAAATCAATTGTATAGCACTACTTCCAATAAAGATGGAAGATTTGTTTTAAGCATGAATACAGTAAAACAGGATTCAATAGTTGTTCATTTCAGAATACTTGGATATCAGGAATTACAGAAAATTTTTAAAAACAGTAAAGAGAATATAACAGTTAAATTAAAAGAAGATAATCTTTGGTTACCAGAAGTTAATATTACTGCAACTAAAAAGAAAAGTATCGGTTCTGAATATGAAATCAACAGTCAGGCAATTGGCCATTTGCAGGCAACAAACCTTGAAAATGTAATGCAGCTTTTACCTGGCCAGCTATTACAAAATCCATCATTCAATAATCCTTCACAAATTATATTACGCCAGGCTGTAAAATTACATAGTAATAGTAAAATTAATTATGGAGAGAAAGAGGCAATGAATTCTCTGGGTTTGAAAACAATCATTGATGGAATGCCCCAGTCTAATAATGCAAATCTCCAATTATATAATATTGCTGATACATATACGCTGAATGCGAGTAATATTTTTAGTACGGTTGCTGGAAGGGGATTGGATATGCGTCAGTTCTCAGTGGATAATATAGAATCTATTACTGTTATTCCCGGAATCCCATCTGCAAAATATGGAGACCTGACTACAGGGGTTGTAATTGTAGAAACAAAATCCGGGAAAAGTCCCTTGGAGCTTCAAATTAAATCAGATCCACGCTTAATACAGGCTGGTATTGATAAAGGCTTTAAAATAAAAAAAGATGGTAGTTCTATAAATATGCATATTGATTATACTAAATCTTTAAAAGCCGAAAATGAAGAAGATTTTGCCTATAAAAAAATTAATACCAACCTGATATATTCAAAAACTTTTTTCAAGAAAAATCAACTTGTTACGAAATCAAACTTTTCTTACGGTTCTACATTTGATGACTTTAATACCGGTGTGATTAATATGAAAGAGGAAGAAAAAATCAGATCCTCGGAAAGGTATCTGATACTAACTACCCGCGGGAAATGTTATGTTAATAAAAAATGGCTGAAAAAAATAGAATATCAATTAGGTTATAATAGAAAATGGCAGAACAGTGAAATGACACGTTATCGCTCAGAGCCAATGCAGGCAATACCTACTGCATATACAGATACTATAATGCCTGTTAATATCGTACCTTATACTTACTTGTATGATTTGGAAATAGAAGGAATTCCAACCCGTTACTATGCAAAGCTAAATGCTGAGTTTTTAGTGAATTTTCTCAAATGTGAAAATCATATTTTGATAGGTAGTGAGTGGACGACTGAAAAAAATGATGGAAAAGGGAAGGTATTTGATATAAATAATCCTCCAGGATTTAGTTCCTATAATTCTCTTAGACCAAGGCCTTATAAAGATATTCCATCCCTGAACACATTCAGTTTATATATTGAGAATGATTTTAAATTTGAGCTATTTGGTAGAAGTTTTAATGGGAATATAGGTTTAAGATATGATAATTATGATCCTGTAAATAATTCCTCTTTAAAGAAACACGAGTTTTTTTCTCCAAGGATGAACATTTCATATGAAGTAGTGAATAAACTTAGATTAAAAGCAGGTTGGGGTAAAACCGCAAAATCGATTCCTATGCTTTATTTATATCCCGAAAAAGCTTACTTCGACTTTTTAAACCTGAATTATTATAATAGTTTGGGTAATGGCCAAAAAGAATATTTCTTTTTAAATACAACACGTGTTTTTGAAACTGAGAATCCGGATTTGAAAGTTGCTACTGCCAACAAGAAAGAGATAGGTCTGAATTATAGAAATAGTAAGTTTAGTTTTGACATCACTTTCTTTGATGAAAAAGTTAACAATGCTTATACCTTAACAAGAGAACCAGTGCTTTTATCACGGGATAATTATGAACTTACCGAATATGTTGATGCGTATCATTCGAAATACAGGTACATCAAAACAGATACTTTATTAAATAGTTATACCTACCCTTCGAATGATAAGAAAGTTGAAAACAAGGGAGTGGAATTTCAGGTTGATATTCCGGAAATAAAAGCTATTAAAACTTCTTTTGTTTTAAATGGATCATATGTTCAAACAAAAAATGAATATATCGTACCTCATATTCATAGTTCCAGTTGGAACTCCAAAGTATTTCCCGTTTTTAAAGCAGGTGACGGTTATCATACTGAAATGTTTTCTACCAATTTAACCGCAATTCACCATATTCCGGAATTACGATATGTGGTTAGTTTAAGTATGCAAACCATATGGAATGAAAAGAATTATTCTTATTATGCCCCTGATTCAGAATATCCCGTATATCTTATCAAAAATGGTAAAAAGGACTATGAATTGAGCGAAAAGGAAAGAGAAGATTATAGACGGGATATCAATACAGGGATGATTAAGGAATCAAAGCCTCCTTTATTCTTATTTAACCTTCGACTGACAAAAGAGATCGGTGATAAATGTAAAGTGATGGTTAGCATTAATAACTTATTCTTTAGCAACCCGATATATAAATCAAAAAGATATGAAAACTACTATTACACCAGAAATCCAGGTGTTTATTATGGATTTAAATTATTGTTCAAAATTTAAAAAAATAGATTAAAAATGAAACGTGTATTTATTTTATTAATTGCTATGAGCCTTGGATTTATGGCTTGTAACAAAAATAAAGAGATAGGTCCAGGTACCTTGAATGTTAGTATAGTATTGCCTGCAGATTTTAGTTCTTATGATAAAACTAAAATTGATGTTTATCTGATGAGCGTTATATCAAAAGATACTATTTCCTCCCTGAAGACAGATGTTGAGGGCAAAGTTATATTTAATAATGTGATTCCCGGAACTTATAAAGTTTCCGCGAAAGCTACCGGTAAATATTCTGATTTTTCAGTGGCAAAGTCGGGCAATTTTAAACTTTTAGGTGCTGAAAATAATATTATAATTCTGGGAGAAGATGTGAAAGAATCCAAGCTTAACTTGGTTGTTAGTGATGCCGGAGGTTTAGTGATCAGTGAATTCTATTATAACCTTACAAGAACTGAAGCCGGAAAAGCATATATGGAAGATCAGTACATTCATATTTATAATAATTCTGATGAAGTTATATATGCAGATGGGCTTTATATTGGAAGCTGTTCTGTAACATCCAAAAATCCAGATATTTTTACTGATGAAAACTTTGTATATATAATAAAAGCCTTTAAAATTCCTGGTAATGGTAATGAACATCCGATTCAGCCAGGAGAGTTTATAGTGCTTGCGAATGATGGTATGGATCATAATGGAGATCAAAATGGAAATCCTGGAAGAAGTGTTGATCTTTCCGGAGCTGATTTTGAGTTTTTTACTCATGGTAATGGTGCTTTTAAAGAAGATATTGATTTTGCAAATGTTCCTAATCTCGAATTGGTATATTTTTATAATAAATCATGGGATTGGATGCCACATAATTCTCATCCTATTGTCGTTTTATTCCGTACAGATGATTTTGATTCTTATGAGAAAATTGATGAGTATCCTGGTGCAAGATATAAAGTGGTAAAAGTTCCTGTAACTACTGTAATTGATGGTTTTGAAGGAGAAGAAGATGGAGATAATACCGTAAAACATCTTCCAAACTATGTTACAACATCAGTATTTGGCGGTATTCAAAGGGGATGGAAAGGTTTGGTCTGTAAAAGAAAAGTTTTGAAAGCTGTTGATGGAAGGGATGAACTCCAAAATACCCGTAATAATAATGAAGACTTCGAAACCTTTGAAAT
The DNA here is from genome assembly GCA_028280405.1 of Bacteroidales bacterium. Classification (GTDB taxonomy): domain Bacteria; phylum Bacteroidota; class Bacteroidia; order Bacteroidales. Next base: position 94,093 of record JANQLW010000017.1, on the reverse strand, counting down.
TTATACAGGTAGTAGTTCTGCGAAAAGTATTGATTATTTAAAACTAAAAAAATCTTTACATCCTGAAGAACTGAAAATGTTAAAGAAAATTTCAAACGATTTTTAGTTCTTGTTTAATAGATTGAGGGATATCTAATTAAGAAATATCTCAATCTATTATTATATGGGTAACATATTTTGACATTAAATATGTACATAGGTAGTTATATGTTGCAAATTATTGATATAATATTATTAATCTTATGATTGAGCAAAGAAAAGAACATTTAATATTACTCTTTTTTATATGGGGATTGCTAAATTCAGTTTACGGGCAATCATTGGATATTGATATAATAAGAAATCAAATGTTAAGTAGGCATGCCAATAATACGGCTGTGATAATTGGTGATTCTCTAAACAAATTCTTTAGTTTCGAGATAAGTCCAACCTTTAAGAGAGGTAATTTGAATAATAGTATTGAACCTGAAGATTACAATAGATATAATATTTATACCGAAGGGATCAAAAAGGAAGGGAAGTTGATTTTTTCCGGTAAAATTCAATATTCCAGATTTAATGAAACCAAAAGAAAATGGTGTAGTATTTATGAATATAACAGTCGGTTTCCTTATAGCCCTTTTGATACTGTTGCCGGGGATTGGAATAAGAACGATTTGCTATTATCTGCTGGGGTGACAAAACCTATCGCATTTAAAAGAATTTCGTTGGGACTTAAAATTACCTACTTACTAAGTACTGGCGCAAAACAAAAAGATCCGCGTCCTCTAACTCGAAATAACGAAATCTTTATTTCTCCTTCAATCATTTATCATATCAATAAAAAATCATATATAGGTTTTGACCTGAAAATTGGTAAAGGTTTGGAAACTGCAGACCAAAATTTCTTTGAACAGAATTCTTCAGAAAGAGTATTTGCTTTTACGGGTTTAGGAAGCCTTACCGTAAGTGGGTTTAAAAAAAGACATTTTACTAAAAGCAGCTTCAGGCCAGAATTATTATACTCTAGAAATAACAGGAATCATAAATATATGGTGCTCTTATACTTCGAGAAGCAAGATATAAAAACAAGAATAAAATGGAATAACAGGCCAAAAGCAGAAACAACTATTAATCAATATTTGCTTAATAGGTTAGGGGCTAGTTTTATTATGAATATGAAAAAGTATAACTCACTCCATTTTATAAAGGTCAATTCTAGTTATAGTTTTGCTGACGGTAAATCCATTATTTCTACGGGAACCAATGAATATTCTGGAATATTGTATGAAAATCAAACTTTATTACCTTACCATTTTGATTCTTCCATTGATGTTAATTTAATATATTCTTTCACAAAGCTTACTAATAACAGGATTAATTATCTAGTAAAAACGAATATTGATTTTTCTAATATGGAAATAAATTATGGAGGTGGTATAAATAATGCTTTTATCATTTCCGGATTAACTGCAAAATTGTTTATTGAAAAGTCGATTTTCCAGAAAAAAAGAACGTCTGTTTCATTAAATGTAAAGACAAATTATTATTCCCCGATTAATTCGGAATTAACAATGAAAACTAATTACTTAAGTTCTGTATTTGTTAATGAAAGATATAATTATTATAAGAATAATAGATTGTTATATGGCCTTGGTTTTAGTGTTTTAAGTACAATTAAAGAGAGAAATTATAAATTTCAATTTTCATACGACAGAGAAACGCATAATAGCTTAAATACAGGTAGCAGGCAGTTTTTCAACTTTAAAATCGTTACATATATTTAAAAAAGCATGCAAGCAATCATTGAATGCAAAAACCTTACTCATTATTATGGGAAAAGGTGTATATATGAAAATTTAAATTTTTCTCTTCCAAAGGGAAAAATAACCGGATTATTGGGTAAAAACGGTACCGGAAAAACAACCACCATTAATATATTGAATGGATTTCTAAAACCTTACTCCGGAGATTGCTATATTTTTGGAGAACCTTCATACTCTCTATCTCCGAAAACAAAAGAAAGAATTGGCTTGTTGCTGGAAGGACATATTCAATATCCGTTTTTTGATATTGTTCAGATTGAAAAGTTTTATGCCTCGTTCCATCCGGGATGGAAGAAGGAATATTATTTCGAGTTAATGAAGAAACTCAACGTTTCTGAAAAACAAAAAATTTCTAAAATGTCATGCGGCCAGCGATCACAGGTAGCCCTTGGATTGCTCCTAGCCCAGGATCCGGAACTTTTAATACTTGATGATTTTAGTATGGGGCTGGATCCGGGTTACCGCAGATTGTTTATTGATTATTTAAAAGAATTTGTAAAGGCCGAAAATAAATCGGTATTTATTACTTCACATATCATTCAGGATATGGAATTGTTGATCGACGATTGCCTGATACTTGATTATGGAAAAGTATTGCTGCATAAGCCGACTAAAGAATTGATGAGCCGTTTTAAACGATACCGCTTTGAAGATAAAGGGGCTTTTAAGTCTGGCACTGATTTTTATAATACCGAAACCATTATGGGGAAAACTGAAACCTATAGCTTTTTACCGGAAAAAGAAGCCATCATACAAATCAGGGAAAAACTCCCGGTTAATTACGAAATTATTAATGAATCGCTTTCGCTTGAAGATATATTTATTGGTTTAACAGGAAAATACTAAAATGATAAAAGCTTTTTTTTATAAAGAATGGATTAAAACACGAAAGTACTTTGCTTTAGTGGTTATCATAGGATTAATACTGGAAGCCTATATGTTTTTAAAACTGGGCAGAAGCTTTCGTTTTGCTGGATATGAGCATTTATGGGATGTAGTAATTAATAAGAACCAGTTTCTTTTTTCGTATTTGAAATATTATCCGTTCTGGGCTGGATTAATCCTTGGAATCCTGCAATTTCTTCCTGAAATTTCAAATTTTAGAATTAAATTGAGTTTGCACTTACCATTGAAAGAAACGAGAATAATATTCTATATGCTAAGCTATGGGGTAATTAGCTTGGTTATATTGTTTGTTTTATTGTCTGGAATATTGTTTTTAGGAGCATCTCATTTCTTTGCAAAAGAAATTGTAAGTAATTATTTGTTAACTACATTACCCTGGTTTTTTTCAGGATTGTGTGGATATTTCTTATTCGCATTTTGTGCCTTCGAACCAGTTTGGAAAAGAAAACTGGTGAATATTTGTTTGTCAGCATTCTTATTGTATTTCTTTTTTATTACTGATTTCCCTGCTGCCTATGAAAAGCTTAGCTCAATTATTATTCTCTGCATAATTCCGCTTATAGGAATAACCATGGTGTATTATTCTATCTACAGGTTTAAAATTGGGGTACAGGCAAGTTACCGTTAACATCGTAATAAATTGAAAAGAGATGAAAAAGACAGAAAAAATAAAATACCTTGTGTTTGTACTTTTAATCGTGATGTTTTCCTTCGTATTGCCATTATTATGGAAAATTATTACAGATGATACGGTAAGTTATCCTTTTACCTATTACAGCTCTGTAAACAAATCTTTCTGCTATATAGATTATAGCGATAAAGAAATCAAAAGAAAAGATAATTTAGGGAATACTTATACAGACAAACAGTTTGACAGCATTTTACCTATGTTTTACTACCGGCAGCTTGCTATAGATGGCAATCTTCCGGATTCTCTGAATGGTTTGGATTTATCCGTTAAAAAGATTAGAATGAATAATTTCTTTTTTAGATACAGGCCTGCGAATATTTCCCGTCCGGGAATTAAGTTATACAGGCTTTTTGAATCCAAGTCAGGGAAAGTGGATCTGGAAATGCCGGGTGATGTATTCAGAATGACAATTGAAGGTGTAGAATTTATTAATCCGGAAAACAATGAAGTAATTGCTGGAAAAAGTAAACAATATTCAAAAATATTAATGAAACTTGGGTATGAGGGACCTCCCAAGGTTGTGGGATGCAATCCTTCAGCACGTAAAGCATATGAAGAAGGTTGTTTCATTGTTGATCAAAAAAATCAGTTTTTTCACATGAAAATGGTAAATGGAAAACCTTTTGTGAAAAAGAAAAAACTGTCTGAAGATTTTGAACCAGTACATATTGCTAATACAGAATATCCTGATAAGCGTTTCTATGGTTTTGTTTTTGATGAAAGGAATAATATCTATTACATTTCCACAGATAACTACAAACTGGTAAAAATACCGCTTCCTGAGTTTTCATATTTGAATTATAATCTATTGATTATGGCAAATATGTTTTATTGGAACGTGGCTAGTACAACTCAAAAAGGAAAGACAATTTATGCTGTGGATGCAAAACATTTAAATGTTGTCGATTCTATTCATTATCTGCCTGAGAAGAACCAATTGAAAGCATTCTCAAAATACATTTTTCCGGGAGCCTTGAGTTTCAATTCTCATAAAAGTAAATATCTGGAATCAAAACTTCGATTTGAAGGATTTCATTTTATATGGTTAAACATCTTCTTATTAGTATTGTATAACATTTTACTGAAATGGAGAAAACAAGCTTTTAAACTACCGGTACTTATAGGTATCTTTTTAACCGGAATCTATGGTTTTTTATCAGCTTTACTAATCAATTTCGAGAAATAAATCATTATATATAATTACTCAAACATAAAAAATATGAAAAAACTAAAATTATTCATTCCTGTTTTATTGTTTTTGGTTGCATGCATGGGGCAAGAAAAGAACAGCGAAGAAAAGACTCTGGTAAATGAGAACGAAAAACTGGCAATTGAAGTTAGAGACTTTTTAAAAATTGCATCTGATAGCCTTAATAAGGAAATTTTGGTCAGAGGGATTGTAAAACATGTATGTAACCATTCGGGGAAGAGGTGCTTTATTATGGATACAACCGGAAAAAAAACGATTCGCATAGAAGCTAATGGAGAAATAACAGCTTTTAATAAAGAATTGGAAGGAATGAATATAAAAGTGTTGGGGATTGTAAAGGAAAAAAGGCTGAATGAGGAATTCTTTACTAATTGGGAAAAGAAAGTTAAAGAGAAATATAAAGATATTGAAGAGGGGGGGGAAGCATTGTTCCGCTGAAATGGAAAATATTGAACAGATGAGAAATTGGATGAAGAAACATGAAAAAAATTATTATTCAATTTATTACCTTGACGGAAAACGTTATGAAATTGAATATTAATAGTCGTTTTTATTCATAAAGTTAATTAAAAATCAGGCTAAGGCATATTTTTTAGTATAAACTTAAATCAAATCTTAAAAATTTACATTGACTTCCGATGGAAGCCTTTGATTCTTATTAAGCGGAGCAAAAATATATTAGAAGAGTCATCAATATCCATTTTTTATTTCATAAGAAATAATGATAATAATATGAAATATTGTTTGTTCCTTTGCAAAAGCGAACAATGTTCATGTATGCAAACGCAAAAAGAAAATATAAAGCTTGAGATCATCAGGATTTCACGAAATGAATTTTTTGAACATGGTTTTAAAAATGCTTCGATGAGAATCATTGCCAGGAAATCGGGAGTTAGTTTAAGTAATATTTATAATTATTTCAAAAACAAAGATGAAATAATGAAGGAAGTGCTCAGCCCGCTTTTGCAAGCATTGGATAAAATTACAGAAGATCATAATTCCCCAAAGTATATTAATACAGATATTTTTACTTCTGAAGATTATCAATTTACCCATACTCAGATGTATGTTAAGCTGATTATGGAATTCAGGGAAGAACTTAAACTTCTACTCTTTCACGCACATGGATCGTCGTTTGAAAATTTCAGGGATGAATATACAGACAAGCATACCGCAGTTGGGTTGGAATATATGCGGAAAATGAAGGAGAAATATCCCCGGATCAACGTTAATATATCCGGCTTTTTTATCCATACCATGAGTTCGTGGTGGTGGAGTATTATTGGCGAAGTTGTTTCACATGAACTAAGTCGCAGTGAAATAGAGCAATTTTTATCGGATTATATCACTTTTGGTACAGCCGGCTGGAAAAAGCTAATGAATGTATAATTTTTTGAACAATTATGAACACTGTTCTTTTTTAAATTGATAAAAAAACAAATAAATATGCGTATACTTTCAAAACTACAAGCCTATATGACCGGCAGGAAAGCATTGTTGCCCGGGGCATTGGTACTATCGGCAATCAGTACCCTTACGGGGATGCTGCCCTTTATTTTTATCTGGCTTATAGTCAGAGAACTATTTACGATTGATACAGGCTACGCTCAGCTTCGTATCAATACTTACGCCTGGTGGGCTATGGGAACGGCAATAGGCGGTGTTGCCTTGTATTTTTTAGCCCTGACACTTTCACACTTGGCGGCTTTCAGGGTAGAAACCAATATGCGGCGGCAGGCCATGCAAAAAATAGTGCGTATGCCGCTTGGTTTCTTTGATAAGAATACCAGTGGGCGTATCCGTAAGATTATCGACGACAATGCCAGCATTACCCACATGTTCCTGGCACATCAACTGCCTGATCTCGCAGGCACAATCCTGATGCCTTTAGCCACGCTGGTGCTCATTTTCGCATTTGACTGGCGGTTGGGACTGGCTTGCCTCGTACCTATAATTATCGCTATGATCCTTATGAGCCTTATGATGGGTGGTACAGGACAAAAATTTATGAAAAGCTACATGAACTCACTGGAAGAAATGAATACCGAAGCTGTTGAATATGTCCGGGGTATTCCAGTGGTAAAAGTATTTCAGCAAACGGTTTTTTCATTTAAAAACTTCCACAATAGTATTATGAAATACAGAAATATGGTGATTAAATATACCAGGTTATGGGAAAAGCCAATGTCCACGTATACGGTGGTTATCCATGGTTTTGTATTTTTTTTGGTACCTATTGCTATTTTATTGATTGGATATTCCGGTAATTATGCCAATGTATTGCTTAACCTGTTTTTTTATATTCTTATAACTCCGGTATTCGGGCAAAGCATCATGAGGAGCATGTATCTGAACCAGGCTTTGGGGCAAGCAAAAGAGGCTGTAAACAGAATGGAAGAATTAACGGATGTAGAAGCGCTTCCTTTGGCAGAAAATCCTAAAAACATTAGTAGATATGATATTTGTTTTAAAGAAGTATCGTTTAGTTATCCCGGATCTGTACAAAAAGCAGTTGACAACCTAAGTTTCAATATCCCTGCAGGAAAGACTGTGGCTTTAGTGGGTGCATCGGGCAGTGGAAAAACAACCATAGCAAGGCTTGTACCCCGTTTTTGGGATGCCGGAAATGGACAGGTGTGCATTGGCGAAACCGACGTAAAAGAGATTGCCCCCAAAGAACTGATGCAGCATGTTTCTTTTGTGTTTCAAAATACAAAGCTATTTAAAACAAGTTTATTAGAAAATATTCGGTATGGAAATCCAAGTGCAACAATCGAAGCTATAGAAAGGGTCGTTGATTTGGCTCAGTGCCGAGAAATTATCAATAAACTTCCTGATGGATTGAACACCAAAATAGGAACAGAAGGAACTTATCTTTCCGGGGGAGAACAGCAACGTATTGCATTGGCAAGAGCGATCTTGAAAGATGCCCCTATCGTGGTACTGGATGAAGCCACAGCTTTTACCGATCCCGAAAATGAACACCTGATACAACAGGCGCTAGGCAAACTCACCGAAGGTAAAACTGTACTGATGATCGCCCACCGTCTTAGCAGTGTGCAAAATGTCGATTCGATACTGGTCATTGATAAAGGCAAAATCACAGAACAAGGAACACATAAAGAATTATTAAAAAAGCAAGGAATGTACGCTAACATGTGGAATGAATACCAGAAATCCGTACAATGGACCATAGGAAAGGAGGCTCAATATGTATAAAATATTAGAAAAACGTTTAGCCTTATCGGCTAAAGGGGCAAAAGATTTCGTCAAAGGTGTGTTTTTTACCACACTTCTTGATATTGCATTAATGCTTCCGGCAGTCTTCATTTTTCTATTTCTCGAAGACTATCTTCGCCCGATACTCAATCCTTCGGAAACCATAGCCAATGGCTTGTGGTATTATATTATCCTTGGCATTGTATTTATGCTAATAATGTGGGTCATTGCTCTGTTTCAGTATAAAAGCAATTACACCAAAATATATGACGAAAGTGCCAACCGGCGGATTTCCCTGGCAGAAAAACTCCGTATACTTCCATTGGCCTTTTTTGGCGAGAAAAATTTATCCGACCTGACATCAACTATTATGGAGGACAGCACCGAATTGGAGCACACTTTTTCTCACGCCGTGCCCCAGCTTTTTGCATCCATTATCAGCCTGGTTTTAATTGCCACTGGGCTGTTCTTTTACAATTGGCAATTATCGCTGGCCCTGTTTTGGGTGGTACCTTTTGCTGCCGCTGTGATCCTGTTATCCAAAAAAATGCTTCATAAAGCAAACCAAATCCATTACCATAAAAAAAGGGATGTCACCGAGCACATCCAGGAAGGCTTGGATACCATTCAAGAGATAAAATCATACAATCAGGAAAATAGCTATTTGAGTGAATTAAATAAAAAACTCAACATCTACGAAAAACAACTGACACGTGGTGAGCTATTGGCAGGAACACTTGTAAACAGTTCGCAAAGTTTGTTGAAACTGGGTATAGCCAGTGTGATCATTATAGGTGCACGGCTGCTTTCGGCCGGCAGTATCGATTTGTTTATCTACCTTATCTTTTTAATGGTAGCATCACGGATTTATGAACCTGTAAACGAAGTTTTTAACAATCTGGCAGCCCTGTTTTATCTTGATATTCGCATCAAACGGATGAATGAAATGCAAGCTTTGCCAATCCAGCAGGGGAAAACCGAATTTAAACCGGAGAATTATGATATCGTGTTTGATAATGTTGACTTCTCTTACGAGGAAGGTAAACAGGTTTTACAAGAGGTGTCATTTACTGCCAAACAAGGCGAAATAACTGCTTTGATAAGCCCCTCGGGAGGAGGGAAAAGCACCTCTGCAAAACTGGCGGCCCGCTTTTGGGATGTTAATTCCGGTACAATACGCCTGGGTAAGCAGGACATTAGCAAAATAGACCCGGAAGCCTTGCTTAAAAACTATGCTGTTGTTTTTCAGGATGTCGTGCTATTCAATACCTCGATAATGGAAAATATCCGTATAGGCAAACGCAATGCGACGGATGAAGAAGTGATGCGTGTGGCAAAACTGGCACAATGTGATGAGTTTGTCAGCCAAATGCCCGACGGTTATCAAACGATTATAGGTGAAAACGGCGAAACGTTATCAGGAGGTGAGCGTCAACGTATTTCCATTGCCCGTGCCTTGCTCAAAGATGCACCAATTGTACTGTTAGACGAAGCTACGGCCTCGCTTGATGTGGAGAATGAAACCAAAATACAAGCCGGCATTTCAGAACTGATCCGTGATAAAACAGTATTGATCATAGCACACCGTATGCGCACGGTTGCTAATGTGGATAAAATAGTTGTATTGGAAAATGGCAAGGTCGTAGAGTCAGGAAATCCTGAAGTATTGAAAAAACAAAACGGTGTGTTTGCTAAAATGGTGGAAAGACAAAAACACAAAAAAGAGAGTTCATAGTATGGAAGCTAATTATAGGCATACACATCATAACAATAAGCATGACATTGTCGGATACTTTACACAACCTGGCCGATTCATCAGCAATTTTTATTGCTTTTCTTGCCGGAAAATGCAGCCGTAAAAAACCTGACAAATACCGTACCTTTGGGTATCAGCGCCAGGAATTTAACATCAACCATATTACACTCCAGATGGGATATGGTTGTTGTCTGGGAAATGAAAAATTGATTAATCAAATAACAACTTAAAATAAATGAAAAATTATTGGGAAATAAAAGACAAATGTCGAGAGGGATTGCTGGATTATTTTTTTCAAGCCCTTTCCATGCTTCCCCCCCTTTACAAACCATTAGTACTGGATGCGGGTTGTGGAAGCGGAGTGATTACTTTGGCCTTAGCAGAAAAACTGGATGGGATGATTACGGCTGTTGACAAGGATTTGAATGCCATCAAGCATTTGGATGCAAAAATTGAATCCTTGAATCTCACAGGAAAAATAACCCCCATTTATGCTTCATTTTTTGATTGGGAAACTCCTGAAGGTATGTTCGATCTGATTGTAGCCGAAGGTTTTTTGAATGAAGTTGGCTTTGAAAAAGGAATGCATAAGCTGCTTAGCCTGTTACGGCCGAATGGCTTTATGATCATTCACGATAATCTCAAGGCTTTTAAGATGAAATCAAGCTATTTCCGGAAGATAAACTGTAAGTTAATTCGATCGTTTGAATTGGATGAAAATGCATGGTGGCGGGCTTATTACCAATGCTTGGAAGAAAAGATAAACGAAATAAGGGATACGGATCTACTGAAGGAGTTTGAATCAGAATTTGAAAACATTAGAGAATTCCGTCAAAATCCTAAACAATTTAAATCGGGTTATTACATCCTTCAAAAAATGGAGGTTTCCAAATAAAATAGACGCCATGAATAAGGAGTTTATTTTAACAGCTACGGCTTTAGCTTTTTTATCTGCTCATGCATGGTGGGTATCATTAATGTGGTATGCACATTAAGTTATAATTTTTATTAAAAATTATATGTTAACTTTGTTTTTGGGAAAATTTAATACTTATATGTGTAGGAACCGGTATTCAGTCAAATTTATAAATTTCATTATTATTCTGGTATTTTCCTTGTGTTCTTGTTATAGTTGGGATGGTAAAGTTGAGCCGGAAATTATCAGGACTGATATCAGAGTATTAGTTTCTGTTAAAAGTAAATCAGGAAATACCCCTGTAACCTACCAGGAAGTTTCATATAGTTTTCACTTATACAATGGTTCTAATAATACCGATAGTGACCAGAGAACCGGTAAGGTAACCACTGATATTGATGGAGCTGCTTATCCTCCGGTTTATGATTGTCAGTTGAATGCCGGTAAAATTGCCAGGTTTATTGCTTATTATCCTGGCCAGGATAATAATACTATTACCCCTATAACTGTTTCATTCCAGGATGCAAAAGATGCGGCAGATGAAAACGGATATGCTGTGATTTCTTTGAATTATATGATTTTGAAATAGATCTTAATCAAATTAAGCTGTTATTTCTAAAACGATTCCTGCACTTATAATGATGCCAAGAAAACCCAATATCCGTCCTTTTACTGATTTATCAATAAGAAGGTATAACAAAAGTAAAAGGATAATCAAGATCAGAAATATACTCAGGGAATTCAACTAATGATCTTGACGTATTTATTATATCTTCCATTGTTATAATGTTTCATAATAGATATAGTATGAAATTTATCTACAATTTGTATATGAAGTTATCTAACTATTATGTTTGAAGTGGGTTTGTTGGTTTTTATACTTTATCCTGCTTGTCATTCATTATCAGGGTAACTTTTGCTCCACCTTCTTTTAAATTTTCAGCCTTAACTTCCCCTCCATGGGTTTCAAGAATTAATTTTGTGGCAGACAAGCCAAGGCCAAAACCTTCTTTATGGTGCATTATCTCGCCTACTGAAAATAATTGGAAAACACTCTCCATTGCTTCATCAGAGAATCCTTTTCCATTGTCAGTAATTGTTAAATAGATTTTTCCGTTCATACTACTTACATCAATACTGATTTTTTCATTTTGAGGAGAGTGCTGGATTGCGTTTTCAAGAATATTACTGAATGCAATTGCAATTAATTCTACATCACAGTGATACAAAATATTTTCATTAGAACAATCAAATGTGATTGTTAAATTTTTTTCTTTGAGCTTCTTCTCCAGTTTTTTTGTAGATGTTTCAATTATATCTTTTAGATTCCTGTCCTCAAAAGTTAATTTATAACGATCAATAGAAAGTTGAGCTATGATTAATGCGATGTTTGAGAAACGTAAAAGTCGATTTGCCGATTCAAGCATATAATCTAAATATTCCAATTGTTCCTTATCATCTATTGAATGTTTCAATACATCTGCAAATCCCATGATCCCATTTAAAGGTGTGCGTAATTCATGGCTTACAATACCTAAAAAATCACTTTTCGCTTTTTCGAGTAAACCAAGCTTATTATTTGCTTCTTCCAAATCATTAAAAGCTTTCTGCAATTGTTTCGTCCGCTCCGATACCTTTTTTTCAAGAGATTGATTCATCTCTGCAAGTTGCTTTCTTTTATCATGAAGTTCCAGATGTGTACTGACCCTTGCAAATAATTCCTCTGCATTAAAAGGTTTGGTGAGGTAATCCTGTGCCCCCACCTCAAATCCTTTAACAATACTGTCTTTTTCTACTTTAGCGGTAAGAAAGATGATGGGAATATTTTTTGTTTTTTTATGCTTGCGTATACGCCTGCAAACTTCATATCCATCCATTTCAGGCATCATGATATCCAATAATATTAAATCAAATTCATTTTCCTTCAGGCTTTTTAATGCCTGCTTGCCACTGGTTGCAAAACCTGTTTTGTAAGATTCATTTCTTAGCATATTCCCTAAAACCTGAATATTTTTAGAAATATCATCTACAATAAGAATACTGAAATTTTGATTATCAATTTTTTTCATTATTAACGCGTATTTAATTTAATAAATTTTTGAATCATCCTGGGAAAGTTATGTAGCTGAACAGATAAATTCTCTACATCAAAATCATCAATACTTATTAATAATCTATTCGTGTAAGAACTTAAAAACAATAATTGATGTTTGTCTGAAAATTCTTTTAATTGATTGGCAAAAGACTCAATATCATGAATAATTAAGCTTTGATTTACTTTTTTCCAAAAAGGAATGAATTTATTGTTGACTTCAGTAATGATTTTATCCCTGGACTCTGGATTTGGAATAATATAATCCAGGTTCTTTGGGGTATCTTTTTCTTTTTTTACAAGATCCTTTCTTTTTTGAATATGAATATACTTTGCCAGTATATTGAAAAGCTCCTCAAAGTCTATCGGTTTTAATAATAAATTATTAAACAGCTTCCTTTTGATGTCTTTAATGTCTTCACGCATTCCTGAAGCAGTAAGTGCAATAATCGGGATTTTCTCAAACCTTTTCATTTTACGTATTATCTGACTTGCTTCAATTCCATTCATAACCGGCATGCGAATATCCATTAAAATAAGGTCCGGGTTAATTTCAGGGAGCATATCAATGGCCTGTTTGCCATTTATGGCTTCAAATATATCTATCTTCGTAGATTCAAAGGTTTCCGTAATAAGATTTCGATTTAGATCATTATCATCTACAAGCAATATTTTTGCTGATTCAAATACATAGTTATTAATATTGAAATCTGCATTTTCATTTATTTCTCTTTTTCTTAAAACCGGTACGTTTATAAGTGTTACAATGAATGAACTCCCTTTCCCGGGTTCACTTAACAATTTGATTTTTCCTTCCATAGCTTCAACCAAGCGTTTGGTGATAGCAAGGCCCAGCCCTGTACCTCCAAACTTTTTAGTACTTTGACCTTCTTGTTGCTTGAATGAATCAAATATCATTTCATGTTGGTCTACAGGTATTCCAATCCCTGTATCTTTTACAATTAATTCCAGATCAATTGTTTTGTCGGTTTTGCAAGGTGTAATTCGCTGTAATATAACTTCAATCTCTCCAGATTCTGTAAACTTAATCGCATTACCAACCAAGTTAAATAATATTTGTCTTACTCTGGTTTCATCAATTTCAATATATTGTGGAAAACCTTTCTGAATCGTAATATGTATATCAATTCCTTTACTTTCAGCTTTAATTGCAAATAATTGTTCAACTTCTTTAATCAGTTGCTTTAAACGTGTAGGTTCGGGTTGTAATTCTAATTTCCCGGATTCAACTTTTGAAAGGTCAAGGATATCATTGATTAGTGTAAGTAAGCTTCTTGTGCTTACTTTGATAGAATTTAAATAAGCCATTGGCTTATTCCCTGAAATTAACTTACTCAAAAGTTCGGTAAACCCAATAATAGAATTCATTGGAGTTCTAATCTCATGACTCATATTAGCCAGGAATTCACTTTTAGCCTTATTTGCATACTCTGCCGCTTCCTTTGCTTTTACAATTTCGTTATTTAATTTTTTTAACTTAGTAATATCTTCGGCAATTCCTACAAATCTTCTTTCATCGATAGATTCCAGGGTAAAAGAAAAAATTCTGGCATGTATCCAACGGATTCTTTTATCAGGTAATATAATCCTGTACTCTTCATCGAAATTTGTATTATTTTGATAAATTTTAACAAAGCTTTTTTTAATTCTTTCTATATCATCAGGATGAATAGATTCTAAAAATGAATCGGGATCATTATAAATTTCGTTTACCTTCCTTCCAAAAATTTTTTCATAAGCAGGACTTATATAGAGCATTTCATCATTGGTTCTAAGCCAAAGTACTTGTTCTATATTTTCGGCAAGCTGCCTGAACTTTTCTTCACTTTCCTGAAGTGCCTGTTCGCTTCTCTTTCTGGCAATAACATAACCCAATTCAACCCCAACTTGTTCTGCTAATTCTATAATCGGGTGATACTCTTTTATTTCTTCCAAATTAAAAAATTCCAGTACTGCAGTTACTTTGTCCCCTAGGATAATAGGAAATGCAAAAGCGCTACTAACAATATCATTTTCAAATCTTGTTTCTAAAGAGTTCTGATCTTTTTTTACATTTACAATGAATTCGGGCTTCATACTTTTTAGAACCCTTCCGGGTAATCCAATGCCTGGTTTGAATTCAATTTCTTCTATTTTTTCAATAAAATGTCTGACTTTTTTATAATCCGAATAATACCATATATTCGTAGCAACAAGCATGTTTTCTTCTTCTTCCACTTTATAGACGGTAGCCATAGGCCAATCCAAGTGTTTTGATATTTTTTTGACGGATAAATTAAAAGCGAGATCTTCAGAATTGACTAAATTGGTTGAGAAAATAATATCTTTAAGTAATTGGGTCCTTTCTTTATCTTCTGCAATTTTTCTATTTGCATCTTCAAGTTTAGCTGTACGATCCTGTACTTTTTGCTCCAGGTTTTCATTGAGTTTCCGGATTTGACTTTCTACTTTCTTTCGATCGGTAATATCTCTTATTGCACAAGAAATTAGTAATCCTTCGTTAGTTTGTATGGGGCTTAAACTGATCTCAACCGGAAATTCTTTCCCACTTTTTTTCAACCCAATTAATTCTCTTTCTTTAATCATTGCCCAGGTATTCGGGTTTTTTGTATCAGAATTTCCGTATGTAATATTTTTGGTAAATCGTTTAGGGATTAATATTTCAATTTTTTCTCCTATGAGTTCTCTGGAATCGTAGCCAAACATTTTTTCTGCCTGATTGTTCACCATTTCAATTTCTCCATTATTATTGGTAATAATCATACCGTCAGGGGCTGATGCTAATAAATCTTTGAACTTTCGTTCAGAAAATTTACTGTCTGTAACATTTTTTATTACCTCAATAATTTGGATTACATCATTTTTATCATCAAGTATAGGATACCCGCTTAATTCAAAATAATCAGCATAACTTCCATCCCGCTCCAAATTAATCTCAATTTGTTCAAATGTTTTCGTTTTAAGAATTTCTTTTCTAAAATTGTTCAGTTCGGAATTATGTTTTTTAGAATTGAAAAGAGTATTCTTACTAAATGGCTCGTCTATATTTATCGAGATTTTATTTGCTTCTTTATTTGCTAAATGAATGATGTGCCTCTCAGGGCAAATTACATACAATGGATCAGAAATAGAATTGATTACACTGGTAAGGAACCTATTGTTTTCTCTTGTTTTATGCTGTGCCAACCTGTTTTTTATTCGTAGATTTATTAGAATGGATATGAGTACCAAAGACAAAAAAATGATTATTCCAACGGGGAGATAGAAACGTGCCAAGATATGGTTATTTATTGAATTTAGCTCATTAGAAGGGATATGTGATATTATTTTCCAATAATCATCTGTTGCATAATAGCTGAAGGAAAAACTCCCTTCAGAATGCTCTAATTGTCTAAAAGAAAGTGTTTTAAATGTAAATAAACCTTTTTTTGTCAATAACTGCCCGCTATTTTGAGATCGTATTTTTTGCCAGGCTTCAGGGAAAACAGATTTATATTTTTTTTCTTTTCCATCATCAAACATAAAACCCCAGTTCAATTCTGTATCGTGAGAAATTAGAAAATAACCTTTGGGGTCAATGATATGGACATTGCTAAGGTTATTTGTATTTAGAGAATTTACTCTATTAATCAGTTCAGCTCCCATATAGTTAATCAAGACCATTCCATAAAACCTATCGTTACAATCTGTGACTTTTGTACCTACCCTGATAATTGGCTTATATGGTATTTCTACAGAACCAGCTTCTACATTTAAGTCAAATTTTGAAAAATAAATATCATTTTTCGCTAATTTTTTTATTTGCTTAACATAGTAACGGTTTGATTTGTCCTGTAAATATTGCTCATCAAGAATAACCGGGTTCCCTGAATTATAATTAATACGTATTAATTCCATCCCATTATTATCAATGAGCCGTATCTGATCGTAAAGCCTTTTTTGCTTCATGTACTTGAAAAACTCATTCTTCAAGATACTTAATGTTCTTTTTTCATCAGTAATATATTTACCAGTTATAGAAACAAGGTCGCGTAGTAAAAGGACATCTCTTTCCACAAAAGTAAAGTCAAAAATAATCTCATTGGCCTGTAGTGTCAATTTGTCGATTTCCTTATCCTTTAATAGATTGATTTGAGAATTTTTCTCCAGATAGAAGGTAATTGCAGCTATAATTATAATCCCCGTTATTGAGAGTATTGATGATTTCAGAAAGAAAAACAGGTTTTCCCTTTTCAATAATTGATTGGGTATCATAAAAAATTTAACTTGAGATTTATAATTGTAATTGAAAAAACATAATATTATCGTTAAAGCCTTTCATATTAAAATACAATTTACATATTTTAGTATGAAATTACAAATATTGAAGGCAAGATAAAGCCAGAATTATTTAAAAATGAGGTTGATGTAAAAGCAAAAGTGTTTTGAATAAGATAAAACTATACAACTTGAAATTCCTTTTTAATAAGAGTTTAACCATAGCACTTCCTTGCATTTTATACCTTCCAAACGGTTATTTATTATGAATGTTGAGTTTTAATTCTTCAATGATTTTTGGAAACTTATCTAATGTATCTAATAATTTATCGATCTCAAAATTATCAGTAAAATTGCAAATCTCAATAGTATATTGAAGAAGAAATTCAATGTTGCTTTCTTCTGCAACAGCCAATAAATCTTTTCCGAATTGTTCAATTTCATCAATCATTTGAGACTTTTTAACATTGTTGTAAACAGGGATAAATTTGTTTTCAAGTATTGCTATAAGTTTAGGAAGGGTTTTAAGTTGTTCTTTCGTTAATGCTATATTTATTACTTCAGTATTTTCAACTGCTGCTTTTTCTTCAGTTTTGTATTTAAGATATTTTTTCATTTTAACAAACAGGTCGGATGCATCCAATGGTTTCATAAGGTATTCATTGAAGATCTTTTTTGACCTATTTCCATGCATCACCTTCCGTGTGGAAGCTGAAATTGCTATGATTGGAATGGATTTGGTACTTTTGGTTTTCTTTAATATTTTGGTGGCTTCATAACCATCCATTATGGGCATACGTAAATCCATTAATATTAAATCTGGAAGATATTCCATGGCAATCTCGACAGCTTCATCGCCATTGGTAGCTTCAAAAATAGTCAATTGTGAATATTCCAGCATATCGATAATCAGTTTCCTGTTTTCTTCATTATCATCAACGAGCAGGATTTTTGCTTCTTCAAATTGAGTTGTCGAAGGGTCAAATGTTTTTTCGGTGATTTCAATTTCAATATCAGAAACAGGGATGTTAGGAATAATAACCGTAAAATTACTTCCTTTACGTATTTCACTTTCAAGGCTGATGGTACCTCCCATTTTTTCAATCAGTTTTTTAGTAATTGGCAATCCCAAACCGGTACCTCCATATCTTAAACTTTGTCCTGACTGTTGACTGAAAGGCTGGAAAATTTCTTGCTGTTGGTCGGCAGGAATACCTATACCTGTATCTTCAATCCGAAATGTGATATCAAAATTTTCTTTAGTTTCACTATTTTTTCTTGCTTCAACACTTAAAATGACATGTCCTTTATCCGTAAACTTAAGTGCATTTCCAATAAGATTAAATAAAATCTGTCGTAAACGAACTTCATCAAGTAAAAGCATCTTGGGAATCATACTTTCGTACTCGATAGCAAAATGAATTCTTTTTTCCTTTACTTTTTGGGTAAATATATTTTCAACTTCGTTTAACAAACGGGTAAGGTTAACAGGCATTGATTCTATTTTTATTTTCCCCGCTTCTATTTTTGAAAGATCAAGAATATCATTGATGATCTTCAATAAGTTCTTCCCACTGCTTCGGATCGATTCTACCTGTGAACGTTGTTTTTTTTCAGTTACTGATTTAGCTAATAATTCAGAAAATCCAATAACGGCATTCATTGGAGTGCGAATTTCATGGCTCATATTTGCAAGAAATTCACTTTTGGCCCGATTTGCTGAATCTGCTTCTTCTTTCGCTTTTATAAGATCTTCTTCCACTGATTTTTTAATGGTGATGTCAAATCTAACAGCAACATATTGGTAAGGTTTGCCATTTTCATCAAGAAAAGGAACAATCGTAGAATCTACCCAATAAAAACTTTCGTCCTTGGCCTTATTTTTAATTTCTCCTCTCCATACTTTACCTTTTGTAATTGTATTCCACAAATCGGCAAAAAATTCTTTAGGGTGATAAGCCGAATTAATAATCTGATGAGTTTTTCCAATTAATTCATCCCGATCGTATTTAGATATTTTACAGAAATTATTATTGACATAACTAATCACTCCTTTACTGTCGGTAATTGATATGATGCTCGATTCGTCAAGAGCCAATTTATAATCTTTAATATCTTTAACGCTTTGTTTTAACTTTTGCTCCGAGATTGTTAATTCTTTTGTTCTTTCAGAAACCATTTCTTCCAAATGTTCACGATGTTTAATGATCTCTTCTTCAGCTTTTTTCCGATCGGTAATATCATGGAAGCCTGCAATTAACATCTGTTCATTATCAAGGGTCATTAATTTGAGCGATACTGAACCCCAGAACAATTCACCATCTGATTTTTTTACTAATATTTCATAATTATCAACATAGCCATTCTTCTTAACAGTTTGCAATAGAATATTCCTGTCCTCTATATTATGATAAAAATCAGGTGATCTTTTTCCGATGGCTTCAGTCACAGGAACCTTAAAAAGTTTACCAAGACTATCATTAGCCATAACAACTTCTCCGCTATTTACTTTCGTTATAAAAAGAGGGATTGGAGATGCTTCAATGATTGTACGAAGCCGATTTTCACTTTCTTTTAGCAATGCCTCTGCTTTTTTACGCTCGGTAATATCCATATTTATACCCAATATGCGTATAGGATTGCCTGATTCATTGCGACTAACAATTCCGATGCCTTTTAAATAGTGAACTGATTTGTCAGGCCAGAGTATACGAAATTCCGTATCAAACATTTTTTCTCCTCTTAAAGCCTTCTGCATTTCTTCAAGTACTCTGGATAAGTCATCAGGATGAAGACTCGCTTCCCATGCTTCGTAAGTACCTGTAAACGCATCTGGTGAAACACCGTAAAGGCTATGCATTACATCGTCCCAGATAAGCTTATTATTGACCACATCAAAATCCCATATTCCTATATTGGCAGTACTGGTGGCAAGTTGTAGACGGTTGGTAACATTTTGAATTTCCAAATCAATTTTTTTCCGTTCTGTAATATCCTCAACGGTTCCTTCAAAAAATAATATCTTACCATCTTTTCCCTTAATGACCCTGGCATTTTCCCGGATAGAAATGGTTTTCCCACTACGTGTTGTCCAACTTTCTTCCAACCCTTTTACATAACCATCTTTTTTAATGATTTCAAGAAATTTTTTACGTGAAATAGAAGATTCTTCACTATATCCTTCCTGCTTTAGATCTCTTTTCTGAAGTTCTCTCAGCGAATCAAATTCAAGCATTTTGAGCAATGCCGGATTTGCATTCACTATTTTTCCGTCCGGAGTTGTCTGGTAAATACCAAGCGGAGAATTTTTAAATAAACTTTGGTAACGTCTGCGGCTTAAAGCCAATCGTTCTTCAGCGTGTTTTCGTTCCGTAATATCGCTTACTGTCCCTATTAATCTAATTGGGTTATTATTGTTATCAAATTCCAATTTCCCAAGGTTATGTACCCATCGTTCCTCCTTGTCATTATGCCTTATTATTTTATATTTCTTATCGAAAAACTTTTTTTCTTTTATTATATTGGTTAAGTAATTTGTCAATTCTTCTTTATAATCAGGATGGACAAGTAGGTTCCATCCTTCAATAGAATGAATATAATCCTCATCAATTCCTAAAATGGCATCGAGTATTTCTGAACTCTCCCAGATTCCTGTAGCAATATCCAAAGAATAACTGCCTAAATTTGCAATTCTTTGTGATTCCTTGAGCCGCCTTTCGCTTTCTTTTAGTTCAATTGTTAATGTTTCAGCAATTTTTTGAGTCTTGTATTTTGTGCCTATCAGTGATTTGGTAAGTAATAAAATTAAAATACTTATAATTATTCCTACCAGAAACACAATCCATGAATTTCTATAATCGACAAAAATATTTCCTTTTTTTTGATCAAACACAAGAGTCCATTGATGCCCATTAAAGTCAATGGGTACTTCTAAAGAGAATCGTATATTTCTTGATGCTTTTTGTTTCTCTTTTGAATAAGATTCAAACAATAGTGATTGTGGGGATAATTTTGGACCATCATAAATGTGCAAATATAATTTTTGGAAAATTTCCAATGATTCCCACCCTTTTAGAATACCTGAAATAAGATCATTCATCCGGTAGGCAATATGAACCCAGCCAATAATTGCATTACGGCGTTGTTCAATTGTTTCGATTACTCCTCCTTTCCGGTAAATTGGAACGAACATCAAATTTCCTGCTTGTACATCTGTTTCGGTTTCCTGAACCAGTAATATTTTACCTGAAAGAGTAGCTGTATTCATGTCTCGTGCACGTTCCATTGCTTTCCTACGTATGGGCTCAGTCATCATATCATAACCAAAAGCATGCAGGTTTCGCCCTGAAAACGGTTCAATCAGGACAATAGAGGTAGATGTATCCCTTTCATATTCGGGCCATACTTTATAGTCAGGGAAACCTTCATTTCTAATGAATTCACAATGCCGGTTCAAATCTTCTTTGGGTATTATCAATGAAAAACCGGTAGCCAGAATCCCCGGTAAATTCTCATCAATTTGAGACTGTTCAATAAAATCATGCCATTGTTTACGCCTTACAGTGTCTGAGACACTAAAAAAAGCTGCACTACTTCGAAGTAGTTGTGCATGGGCATGAAGCCGAACATTTATTTTATTGGAAATTTTTTTGCATTCAAACCTAAATTCAACCTCATCTGTTTTGTCAATTTCTAACTTAACAAAAAATGCTACGATCATTGTTGCAAATAAACCTGCTGTTAGCAATAACCAAGCTCTCCAATTACTTGTTCTTTCCATAATTCCGCATTAAATATTATTCAATTCAGCAATTGAAAACTAAAATTTCATTCTGATAGAGCCAATGTTTTTCCTGATTAGAAGATGGCTAATATTAGTTGTCAAAATTAAGTGCATTTATAAGCTCCTAAAAATATCAAAACTTCTATAGATTAAATTGGATTTTATACTTTTTTTATAGTTTTCATAATCTCTATCAATAATCAATATATGATTTATCCACCATTTATCCAAAAATTTAATGATGTCTTCCGGGACCGGAGGATTAGCTCCGGATATTTCCATATTATACTTTGAAACTTTTAAAATATAGTCTTTGTGATGATTTTTATGTTCAGCAAATTTGGGATAAGATAGTTCTTTCATATATTTTTCTTCTCCTTTGAAATGAATCAAAGCATATTCTGTCATTTTTGAAAGAATATTAGAAAAATCTTTACGTTCTTTTTTAAATTTAATAATTTCAACTAACTCATTGTAGATTTCAATCAATCTCATATGCTCACGGTCAATTTGGGCATTGCCAATCGATAAATCATTAGTCCAAACTTTCATTTTCATATTTATTATCGTTTTTTTGTTTTACAAACCTACAAGTAACTGATTGTATGTAATTTGTTTTTTTAATGGATATGATTATTATATGGATAAGTAAGTTAAAAAGACTGTAATCATCTTAGATGGGGAGTGTATGAGTAGTTTAAAATAGCTTTTATATATGAAGAAAGAATTTAAATATAATAAAAAATGAGATTAAAAACTATAATAAAAACAAAGAATTTTATTTCGACAAAACAAAACCGGAACCGGATTTTAAGTCTCACTGATCCCGATCACGTTGCGGATCGGGATCTTTAGGTTATATTTCCTGTCCCTTGGGACGATAATATGAATAATTCCTTAGCTTGATCCCCGTCTGCTTGCAGTGGGGTAGTTTATTATTTTTCAAAATTGACATGACTTGCAAGATATGGGATGCGTTCCCGGGCCATTAGATTTTAGCTCTTGACAATAATCTTGATTTCATACGTGAAAGTGTTACATAGTGGACACCCAAAAAATTTGCGATCATCCTGTCTGAGACCTCATTATAAATATCTTTGTATTCTTCCAGGAAAATTTCATAACGTTTCTCAATATCAACTTCTTTTAGCAACTTAAGTTGTCTGTAAGTTGAGCTGATGTCATCGGAAAGTAATTGGTGATAAAAATCATATATTTTATCTTCTTTAAAAATACATGCACAAAGGTAATCTCTGTCTATTGAGATGATCTCGGTATCAAGCAGGGTCTTTGCCTTTATTTCTCCGGTCTTTTTAGTACAAATTCCGATAGCAGGGCGCAAAACTTCACCTGGTTTTTTAAAGTCGATGATTGTTTTAGAACCATTCTGATTTACCCAAAAAAGAACAATTACTCCTTTTTTTATCAAAGAGAAACTATGAAAATTGATGACAGGGGCAGGTAGATAATTCGATTTTAAAAATTGAAATACTCTTGAATTATTTAAGAGGTCATGTCCTTTAAAAATTTTGTCCGGAAAAGTGTACTGGCATTTTTGGTGTTCTGATGAATGTGTCATTTTTCTATATAGGTTTGGTTTATTTTTGATTATATAAGTATAAAACTCTTCCGATTTCATATGGAGCTCATTTCAGACCCGCAGGTTAATAATGAAAACTCTAATCCGTATTTTGTAGAAACTTATAACTGTTTTTTTACTACTAGATGGGTATACTTCTAGGTAAAAGAAAATACTCATGATCCTTTATGTTAGGAATGTCTGCCCCGGGTATAAAATTAGCTAAACCTGATAAGTAAAAAAACAACCTGTTACTGTTGTAGCCCAGTCTGTAGCCCTTTTGGATTCTTAAATAACAGATCATCAGGTGTTAGCGTTGGTTAACAATTAAGCCTATACTCTAATTTGTTAACCAACGCTAACACTTCAGGTGAGGAACCCACTCTAAATTTATAATAAGAATGTAAAAATATTTGCAAAAATATTTAGGATTATTAAAGAATAACTAAGGATCCTATTCTTGATTAATTAATCTACAGGAATCTTAATAAAGAATAAAAACACTATTAATTAATTATTCAAAACTACCATGAGAAAAACATTCTTAAGATCAATTATCTTTTTGCATCTAATACTTTTGTCGATCTATACTTATGCAGGTAATTTAATAGATGATGAAGGAAGCATTCATGTAAGAATAGAAGATTCATTTTACATTGGGAAAGACATCGGTATCTGCATAAGCGGTGGCATATCTGTTATTAATAATGATCAGTTTACAAATAAGGGAAACCTTAATTTTCTTACTGATAATAGTATGGAGTCTATATTTCCTGATGGCAATATGGGCGATGGGCTGTTTGCATTTTATGGTAATGGAGACCATGCTATCAATACCGGGCCGGGAGAAACTTTTTTTGGCTCTTTGATCCTGGAAACATCCGGGGATGTTTACTTATCCGGTAAACTGAATGTGGAGAATGAACTGATGCTCAATTCAGGATTGCTATTTGTTGAAGATGGTTCGGAACTGGTCATTGAAAACTCATCACCAGATGCTATCCGGTTTGACAATACGGAAAATTGTGAAAGTTATGTTGTAGGAGAATTAAGCCTGCATGTAAATAATGGTGATAGCTATTATTTCCCAATAGGGGATGTGAATACATTTCACCCTTTATTCCTTTCGGATATTGAAAATAAGGATGTACTTACAGCAGCATTTGATCCTGTTGTTCCTTATGAATTGACTCCCTTTGTAAAGAATAAGTCGATTCAAATCATGCAAGACCTGGGCTGGATTGTTCGTTCTGCAGGGCAAAATGATAACCACTTTAATATAGGCTTGTCATTTAATACCAATAGCCAGGAAGGAATCCCCGGTGTACTACATGCATCTGCACAAAACCTTGCTACGCTCAGGATAGATTGGGGACCATTTAAAAATAATGGTTTATACATGACAGGGGGAGGTAAAACGACTGCCGGCCTTTTTGCAATTGCTCTGCAGCCGGATATAAAATTACCAAATTTCTTCATTCCTGGAGGAAGTAATGGAAATACACGCTTTAAAATTCCCAACAGGAATGACTACTCCAATGTCAAATTGATTGTATTTAACCGTAATGGAAATGTGATCTATAGTAATAATAACTACGCTGAAGGCTTTGATACAAAAGACTATCCTAGTGGCACATACTTCTATGAGCTGATCCTGGAAGAGAATAATTCAACAAGAACCATTTATAATTTTATTGAGATAAAACATGAAAAATAAATCTGCTTTTAGCTTTAAGGTACTTCTCTTGTTAAGTATCCTGACAAACAGTGTTTGTTACTCCCAAAATGAGATCCTTTATTCACAAATGCTTGTGGGCAAAGAATTTTTTAACCCTGCCTATGGTTCATTTAAAGATTATCCCAGCATAAATATGGTCAGACATGAACAATGGAAAAACGGTGTTGATGGAGCTCCAAGATTCCTTGCTGTCAATATTAATTCACCTTTGGTAAAAGCGGGATTGAATTTTACGTTCAATGTAATGTCCGAAACGATTGGCTTACGTGAAAATCTGATGGTAAGTGGCCTTTTATCGCACCGTGTCAGGATTTCGGAAAAAACTTATCTTGCTTTAGGCTATGGGCTTGGTATTGTAAAA
This sequence comes from Bacteroidales bacterium, assembly GCA_028280405.1. Classification (GTDB taxonomy): domain Bacteria; phylum Bacteroidota; class Bacteroidia; order Bacteroidales. The sequence goes on along the minus strand of JANQLW010000017.1, from coordinate 68,759 downwards.
GAAACCTACAATCTGGATAAAGTAATAAACCCTTCTCCTGATATAAACTTAAATACCCTTTACCTGAATGAAACCATACCCAGTTTATCCCTGGGTACTTTTTTAAGTTCACCCCATATGTATGTTGGGCTGAGCATGAACACCCTGGTTTCAACGATCAAAAATGGCCGGAAGCTTCTTCCCGGCTTTGATTTTTCAATGGGGGGCTATTATTTTATCCGTAAAAAAATAAGGATGAACCCTGATTTAACCATTAAATATTATAAACTCAGGGAAAAGATCTCATCTACAACGGCTGAATTTGTATCAGGATCAGCATCCTCTGTTGATGTTTCATTGAACTTTCTTTTTAATGACCGTATCGGAATTGGAACAGCGCACCGTTTCAATTATGCCCAATCATTTTCATTTGACCTGGTGATCCACCAAAAACTCAAAATTGGATATACCTATGAACTAGGTATTGGAAGGGGAATCAATAAACAGGATTCCCAGGGCTTCAGGTTAAGCTGGACCTTCATTAATAAAAAGAAAGCAAAGAGGAACCTGGAAGTTAACCCTTATGAAGCAATATCATCAACAACTGCTTTTCATTCGAAATACTTAACTAAACAGCAATAACTCCAAAAATAAAACAAACATTTTATCGAATAATAATCTAAATCTTAAAATTATAGCACTATGAAAAAGAACTATATCCTTCTATGGGTACTTTCAATTTTCCTGACTACAGGCTTATACGCTCAAACAGAAAAAGGAGTAAGTATTGGCAAAGGTAATGAACCGGCTCATAATAAAGCTGTTTTAGAGATTGTTTCAAAAAGCAAAGGAGTCTTGATTCCGAGAATGACTACCGCAGAAAGGGAAAGTATCTTTAGTAGTACTGACCTGACTGCAAATGGTTTATTTGTATATGATGCAACGTTATCATCCTTATTTGTTTGGGATGGAAGTAAATGGAAACCTCTTACAAATACGACCAATGTTGAAATGAACATCAATGATAATGTTTTAATGTTGACAGATAGCGATGGGAATTCAGTAAAGGTTTCCATGGATAATGTACAAGGTGGAGGTACTTCAAGCGGGGATAAGCTCCCTGATGACAGTTCTGTTGGGAAACTCTTTTTTAATACAAGCGACCAGGTCCTTTATGTATTTAATGGTACGGACTGGGTTGCATTAAGTAAACAGGGAGAAGTGGGCACCGATGACCAAACAGCATCTGAAGTAGCTGTTACGGCAAATGGCAAGCTCACTTCGACGAATGTTCAATCTGCATTGGAAGAATTGCAAGGCGAAATCAATACCGGCCTGTCTGAAGCAGAACGCTTGTCCAACAAAAACGTAGCCGGCGGATATGTCGGTTTGCAGGCTGACGGCAAGATCAATCCGAACTACTTGCCTTCAGGTGTGAGCTTGGGCTCGGTTTATACGGCAGCGGATGCTGCGGCGGAGACTGCCTTGCTGGGCTCTTTAGTGAGCGGCGATGTCGTGGTTCGAACCGACCAGTCCAAAACCTATATTTATAATGGTACTAATTTAGTTGAACTACAAAGCCCTACCGGGCAGGTTACCAGTGTAAATGGTTTGACCGGTGTAGTTATTTTAAATAAAAATAATGTTGGCCTCTCCAATGTAGACAATACTTCGGATGCCGATAAACCCGTATCCACAGCAACCCGGTCAGCACTTGATCTAAAGGAAAGCCTTTCCAACAAAAACATAGCCGGCGGATATGTCGGTTTGCAGACGGACGGTAAGATTAATCCTAATTATTTACCCTCAAGCCTTAAGCTGGGTAAGGTTTATACGGCAGCGGATGCTGCGGCGGAAACTGCCTTGCTGGGTTCTTTAGTGAGCGGTGATGTCGTGGTTCGAACTGACCAGTCGAAGACCTATATTTATAATGGTAGTAATTTGGTTGAATTACAAACGCCCACGGGCGAAGTGACCAGTGTGAATGGTTTGACCGGTGTGGTTACTTTAACGAAAAGCAATGTTGGCCTGGCCAATGTGGACAATACTGCTGATGCCGATAAGCCCATATCTACCGCTACCCAGGCAGCCCTGAATGCGAAAGCAAACAGTGCCGATCTGGGCACAGCCGCAGCTCTGGATGCAGGCACAGCTGCCAATAATGTGGTGCAGTTGGATGCCACATCGAAATTACCTCCTGTTGACGGTAGCCGCTTGACCAATTTACCCATTGCCCTGGTAACAAGCGTAGCTGGTAAAACCGGTGTGGTTACCCTGGATAAAACCAATGTTGGTTTAGCGAATGTAGATAATACTTCGGATCCCAATAAACCCGTATCTACAGCAACTCAGGCAGCCCTTGATCTGAAAGAGAGCCTGGCAAATAAAAATACAGCTGGCGGTTATGTTGGTTTAAAAACGGACGGCAAGATTGACCAGAACTATTTACCTTCGGGTATAAACCTGGGTTCGGTGTACACGGCTGCGAATGCTACGGAAGAGACAGCCTTGCTGGGCTCTCTCGTGAGCGGGGATGTAGTGGTTCGCACCGACCAATCCAGGACTTATATTTACAATGGTACTAATTTAGTTGAATTAAAAACTCCTACCGGACAGGTCACCAGTGTGAATGGTTTGACCGGTGTAGTTACTTTAACCAAAAGCAATGTTGGCCTGGCCAATGTGGATAATACTGCCGATGCTAATAAACCAATATCTATCGCTACTCAGGCAGCCCTGAATTCTAAAGCAAACAGTGCCGATCTGGGCACTTCTGCTGCATTGGATGCAGGAACTGCTGCCAATAACGTGGTGCAGTTGGATGCCACATCGAAATTACCTCCCGTTGACGGTAGCCGTTTGACTAATTTACCTATTGCGCCTGTAACAAGCGTAGCCGGTAAAACCGGTGTGGTTAGCCTGGATAAAACCAATGTTGGTTTAGCGAATGTAGATAATACTTCGGACGCCAACAAACCCGTATCTACAGCAACCCAGGCAGCTCTTGATCTGAAAGAGAGCCTGGCAAATAAAAACATTGCCGGTGGTTATGTGGGTTTAAAAACGGATGGCAAGATTGATCCTAACTATTTACCTTCGGGTGTAAACCTGGGTTCGGTGTATACGGCAGCGGATGCCGCAGCTGAGGCCGCCTTACTGGGTTCCCTTGTTAGCGGAGATGTAGTCATACGCACCGACCAGTCCAAAACCTATATTTATAATGGTACTAATTTAGTTGAACTACAAACCCCTACGGGGCAGGTTACCAGTGTCAATGGTCTGACCGGTGTGGTTACCCTGGATCTGGGCACTGCTGCTGCATTGGATGCAGGAACTGCTGCCAATAACTTGGTGCAGTTGGATGCCACATCGAAATTACCCCCTGTTGACGGTAGTCGCCTGACCAATTTACCATCAACCTCTGATGCCGATGCCAGCACAAAAGGTGTTATAAAACTGGCCGGTGATTTAAGCGGCACTGCAGATGCTCCCCGGATAGCAACAAATGCTGTGACAACAGCCAAACTGGCTGATGATGCAGTTACAGCAAGTAAAATTGGTACTACCGGAAGTACAGATGCTAATAAAGTATTAACAACGGATGCATCCGGAAACCCGCAATGGGAGTTGAAAAATTTATTTACGGATAATCAGGACCTGACCGGGGCCACATTAACCGGAACAACTTTACAAATTAATATTGAAGGAGGGACTCCTGCTTCGGTAAACCTGGAATCATTAAATAAGCAAAACCTGGCCCAGGTATTGTCCAACGGGACAGATGCCAATGGAATGGTGATTCAAAATTTAGGGGATCCTGTGAATAATCAGGATGCAGTCACTAAAAAATACATTACGGATAATGTACAGTTTCTGCTTGAAAAAAACCAGGCCAATGGTTATGTTGGATTAGGAGCGGATGGTAAGATCTCAACGAATTATTTACCTGGGGTTACACTTAACAAGGTAAGTACTGTAAATAGTGAAACCGAACAACTTGCCCTGCCTGCACCTGTAACAGGTGACGTAGCTATCAGAACTGATATATCGAAAAATTATGTATTTAATGGTGGAACTTCCGGAACCATAAGTGATTGGTCTGAATTATTGTTTACAAATGATGTAAGCAGTGTGAATGGCAAAACAGGAAATGTTACCATTAATATTGCTGATATAGCCAATCTACAGGACAATCTAAATAGTAAGATTGGTAAACCTTCAGCATTAAATAATAAGATTTTAACAACCAATGGAACAGGTGCCGTGGTATGGGAAGATAAGGTTATTTATACCAATACCGATGACCAGCTTGCATCAGAGGTCAGCTTTCTTGCAAGTGGTACGATTGCTTCAACAAATGTACAGTCTGCTATTGAAGAACTGGATAATGAAAAATTAGCTAAAACCACTTTATTAGCAGGGGATGTAAGCGGCACTTATGATGCGACCGTCATTGCAAATAATGCGGTAACTACGGCCAAAATCCTGGATGCAAATATAACCACAGCTAAGCTTGCCACTGGGGCAGTTACTTCAAACAAGCTTGCTACCGATGCAGTAACCAGTAATAAGATTGCAGATGGCACAATTACTACAACAGATGTAGCAAACGGAGCCATTAATACTGCAAAATTATCGGGAACACTCAATGCAGATCCTAGTAGTGGAACCAATACAGGAACTTATATTTTAATGTCGGACTATAACGGAGGTTTTGCATGGAATGATATTACTTCCGGGCTGGCAACAGATCCCGGTAATATTAGCCTGGCCAATGGTAAGATCATGGTTGGTGGAGCCACCGGAAAAGCGACTGCTGTTAGTATGTCGGGCGATGCTACGCTTGACAATACCGGGGCACTGGTTATAAGTGCGGATGCTGTAACTACGGCCAAGATTTTAGATTCGAATATAACTAAAGCAAAACTGGCTACCGGTGCAGTGACCTCTAACGAACTGGGCACTGATGCGGTTACCACAGCTAAGATACTGGACGGTACCATCACGGCAGCCGATCTGAATGCAATGGGTGCCACTAATGGCCAGGTATTGAAATACAATGGCACGACCACCACATGGGAAGCAGCGGACGAGAGTACTACGACAGTAGAAGATGTTTTGACCTCGACCTCTGTAACCAATGCACTAAGTGCAAATCAGGGAAAAGTGCTGAACGAAAGTAAGCTTGCAAACACATTGAACAATGCCAATATTTTTGTAGGGGATGCTTCGAATCTGGCTACCGGTGTGGCCATGAGCGGGGATGTAAGTATACTCAATACAGGAGCCGCTACCGTAAGCGATCTTACCATAAGCGGTGAAGCCGCCGGTAGCACCCTTTATTTCAATGGAACGAACTGGGTACACCTTGGGGTTGGTACGGCCGGACAGGCCTTAATGGTCAATACCGGGGCAACAGCACCTGAATGGGCAACGATCAGCCGTACGATTGCCGATGGTACTGCAGCCAACAACACCCTTCGCTGGGACGGTTCGGCATGGGTACAAAGTACAGCATTAACGAATGACGGAACAAATATAACAGCATCAGGCGATTTAGCCGTGAATGGTGCCGACCTGACACTTGGTAGCGGCACTACAGCAGCACCAGGTAAGATCATCCTGCACGACAACCAGGCAGGAGATTCATTTACCACTACCATAGCTTCCAATGCAGATGTAAATGCGAACTTTACCCTTACCCTTCCGGCTACGGCAGGAACCGCTGACCAGGTGTTAAGGACCGATGGAAGCGGGACTTTAAGCTGGACAGATGCAGGTGGTGGAGCATTTACTACCACATCCAATGTTACCAGCAATGCTTCCGGTACACTGGCCACAGACGACTTTGTTTTTGGCTCCGACCAACTGGATGACAAGGCAAGTACAGAGGATGACCACCGTATGTTTTTTGATAAGAGTAAAGGCGCTTTTCGGGCGGGTTATTCTTTTGGCAATAAATGGGATGAAGCCAATGTCGGCGATGCTTCATTTGCATCAGGCTTGGGTACAATTGCCAGTGGATGGAGATCAACTGCAATGGGCTATCTTACAACTGCCAGCCAAGCTCAAGCAACTGCGATGGGTAGCAATACAACAGCCAGCGGATCGATATCAACCGCTATGGGAGATTACACAACCGCTAGTGGAGTTAGTTCCACCTCACTTGGATCTAACACAACCGCCAGCGGATCTCATTCGGTTGCGATGGGCTTTCACACAAACGCCCAAGCTTATGCTTCGACTGTTCTTGGGCGGTATAATGTCATCAGCGGAACCACAAACGGTTGGGTCAATACAGATCCTTTGTTTGTCATCGGTAACGGGACAGGTTCATCTACCCGTGCCAATGCCTTTACAGTTCTAAAAAATGGCCAGGTTGGTATTATAGAAAATTCGCCAACGGCATTCTTGCATATCGGTCCTACAACAACTGCGGCTGCCCAGATCCGCCTTGATAATACCGCCGCTAACCCCACAATACCAAATATAGGCGACTTGTGGTTTAACGGTACCAACCTTAACTTCCGTAAGGATGGCAGCACGACCGTTGATTTGCTTGCAGGGAGTATCGCTGACGGTACAGCAGCTAATAATACGCTCCACTGGAGCGGTACCGCATGGGTAGAAAGTACAGCATTAACCAATGACGGAACAAATCTAACAGCATCAGGTGATTTGGCTGTGAATGGTGGTGACATCACAACAACGGCAACAACAGCCAATATTGTAAACACAACGGCAACTACTGTAAACATAGCGGGAGCCTCTACCACTACAGCTATCGGTGCGGCTACGGGTACGACCACACTTGGCAATGATCTGGCCATAACAGGGGACGCTACCGTTAGCGGTGCCGATCTGACACTTGGTACCGGCACCACAGCAGCACCTGGTAAGATCATCCTGCACGATAATCAGGCAGGGGATTCATTTACCACCACCATTGCCTCTAATGCGGATGTAAATGCGAACTTTACCCTTACCCTCCCGGCTACGGCAGGAACCGCTGACCAGGTCTTAAAGACCAATGGAAGTGGCGCTTTAAGCTGGACAACGATTAGCGGAATAATCGCCGATGGTACGGTAGCCAATAATACTTTAAGATGGAATGGTACAGCCTGGGTAGAATCGACGGCTCTTATAAATGATAATACGGATATTACTATAAGCGGTGACCTAGCGATCAACAGTGGTGACCTAACAACCACTGCGACTACAGCCAATATTGTGAACACTACAGCAACGGCTGTTAATATTGCAGGTGCTTCTACCGCTACAGCTATCGGTGCGGGTACGGGTACGACCACACTTGGCAACGACCTGGCCGTAACAGGAGATGCTACCGTTAGCGGTGCCGATCTGACACTTGGTACCGGCACCACAGCAGCACCTGGTAAGATCATCCTGCACGACAACCAGGCAGGAGATTCATTTACCACGACTATTGCCTCTAATGCGGATGTAAATGCGAACTTTACCCTCACCCTTCCGGCCACAACAGGCACGGCCGATCAGGTTTTAAAGACTGATGGAAGCGGCGCTTTAAGCTGGACAGATATGGCGTTTACTACCACATCCAATGTTACCAGCAATGCTTCCGGTACACCGGCTACAGACGACTTTGTCTTTGGCTCCGACCAACTGGATGACAAGACAGGTCTGGAGGATAACTCCCGTATGTTTTTTGATAAGAGTAATGGAGCATTCCGGGCAGGCTATGTTACCGGAACCCATTGGAATTCGACCAATATTGGTCTTCAATCTTTCGCATCAGGCTCTAATACAACCGCCAGCGGTGAATATTCAATCGCAATGGGCTTTAACACAACTGCCAGCAGCAACTATTCAACTGCAATGGGTTATGAAACAACCGCCAGCGGAGTTTATTCAACTGCAATAGGGAGTAGGACAACTGCTAATGGAAATACTTCAACCGCAATGGGTTTTGATACAGACGCCAGCGGAGATAATTCAACTGCAATGGGCTATAGAGCAACTGCCAGCGGAGATAATTCAACCGCAATGGGCTTTAACACAACTGCCCAGGCTTATGCTTCGACTGTTCTTGGTGGATATAATGTCATCAGCGGAACCACAGGTAGTTGGGTCACTACCGATCCTTTGTTTGTCATCGGTAACGGGACAGGTATATCTGCCCGTGCCAATGCGTTTACGGTTCTAAAAAACGGCCAGGTTGGTATTATCGAAGATGCTCCAACAGCATTCTTGCATATTGGCCCTACAACAACTGCAGCTGCCCAGATCCGCCTTGACAATACGGCTGCCGACCCCACAACACCAAATATAGGTGACCTGTGGTTTAATGGTACTAATCTTAACTTCCGTAAGGATGGCAGCACAACCGTTGATTTGCTTGCAGGGGGTGGTGGAGCGTTTAGCACAACATCCAATGTTACCAGCAATGCTTCCGGTACACTGGCCACAGACGACTTTGTTTTTGGCTCCGACCAACTGGATGACAAGACCGGTACTGCAGACGATGCTCGCATGTTTTTTGATAAAAGCAAGGGAGCTTTCAGGGCAGGAACTGCAGATGCTACTCAATGGGATGACGCAAATGTTGGTGATTATTCTCTTGCTTTGGGTTATGCTGCAAAAGCTTCAGGTAGTGCTTCAATTGCCATTGGTGCAGCTACAGTTGCATCTGAAAATAACACTATTGCAATCGGAACTTCTGCAGTTGCCTCAGGAATTTTCGCAACTGCTATGGGGAACAATACCACAGCACAGGCACATAATCAAATTGCAATGGGCCGGTTCAATACGATTTCAGGTAATGCGAATACATGGGTAGATACTGATCCACTTTTTGTTATTGGAAATGGGACAGGTTCTTCAGCTCGCTCCAATGCGTTTACAGTTCTAAAAAACGGCCAGGTTGGTATTATCGAAGATACGCCAACAGCATTCTTGCATGTTGGCCCTACAACAACTGCGGCAGCCCAGATCCGCCTTGACAATACGGCTGCCGACCCCACAACACCAAATATAGGTGACCTGTGGTTTAACGGTACTAATCTTAACTTCCGTAAGGATGGCTTAACAACAGTCGATCTGCTCGCTGGCGGTGGAGGCACATTTACACATGAAACAAGCACTACGCCGGATAAGGTTTATTTTTATGATGGCCTGACAACAGAAAGTGCCGACTTTATCTTCGGCTCCGATCAGTTGGATAATAAGACCGGTACTACTGATGATTATCGTATGTTCTTTGATAAGAGTAAGGGGGCATTTCGGGCAGGCTATGTGAGCGGTACCCAGTGGGATGCTGCCAATGTTGGCAACCAGTCTTTTGCATCAGGCAATAGTTCAACCGCCAGCGGGACTGCTTCTGTCGCGATGGGCCAGGGCTTAGCCAGTGGAAATTATTCTTTCGCGATGGGCCAGAGTGCAACCGCCAGTGGAAATTATTCTGTTGCAATGGGCTATAGCATAACCGCCAGCGGAAATTATTCTGTTGCAATGGGCTATGGCATAACCGCCAGCGAAACTTATTCTGTTGCGATGGGCCGGCAGGCAACCGCTAGTGGGACTAATTCTGTTGCGATGGGCCAGAATGCAACCGCTAGCGGAAGTTATTCTGTCGCGATGGGCGGCTGGGTATTCGCTACTGCTGATTATGCAGCTGCGTTCAACTCGAACACAAAAGCCCATGCCCAAAGATCGACAACGTTTGGCGAGGGTACAACCGCCATGGCATATGGCTCGCTGGTTCTTGGTCGGAATAATGTTATCAGTGGAACCACAGACAGTTGGGTCGATACCGAGCCTGTGTTTGTTATCGGTAACGGTGCAAGCCTTGCCTCTCCAGCCAATGCTTTTACAGTTCTGAAAAACGGGGATGTCTCCGGCACGCATGGCAGCTACCATACGGCTTCGGACAGGCGGCTGAAAAACAGCATTACAGATATTAGTGGAGGCCTTGATAAAGTATTGCAAATGCGTGGTGTCACCTTTAAATGGAACGAAGGCGATGATAAAGATACCAAGTACGGCCTGATCGCCCAGGAAGTTGAAGAGATCATACCCGAGGTGGTTCATACCAATGAAAAGGGATTCAAAGCCGTTGAATGGTGGCAGCTTAACGGGGTGTATGTTGAGGCTATCAAAGAACTGAACAATAAGGTGGAAACACTGGAGGCCGAAAATGCCGGGCTTCGCAGCATGCTTGAGCAGATCAATGCAAGATTAACGGCGCTGGAGCAAAATAAGTAAAGAATGTAACATTAATTTAAAAATGGAAAAGTATCCTATTCAATTAGAACATCTTTGTGAAGTAGATGCATATGCACACAAACCTGTTTATATTGGCCCGGCCGGCCAAGGTACCCGCTTAATATTTCCGACGGCTGAAGGCGGTACATTAAAAGGGCCGCTTTTGAACGGTACATTCCGTGGTATTGGCGGAGACTGGGCACGCATCAAACCCGACTATGGCTTTGAACTCGATGTACGCCTGATTATTGACACCAATGATGGGGCGGTGATCCATGTTAGTTATAGTGGTATTATTGATATGAACAAAGACCAGGTAGAACAATTCATGGCTGGAAATATACCTAAAGGCCTCCGTATTTTTGTTGCTCCCCGCTTTGAAACGAGTCATGAAAAATATACATGGCTGAACAAAGTCCATACCATAGGAATGGGTGTTGGACAGCCGACCGAAACAGGTTTTAACATTAATTATTCATGGTATGTCGCCAGAGGGTAGTAAGTATAAGATATTCGATATGTGATTTGAAATTTTGGGAAATTCCATTGGCAGAAGCTTTGATTGTGCAACAGCCACCCTTTGCCTCAGCCAATCTTATACAGGCAAACGATGTCTGCAAGGATATCCATGCCCTGCATTCCTCCGACAAATAAAACATAAAATTACAGGAACATGAAAAAAATAATGATTATTGGAAATGCATCACCTATTAACAGCTTGTGGTAATATGGACTTCCTGCAGCAAGGCAGGCCGGCATTATGCCGCGAAATATTATGAGTAAATCAGTCTATAAAATGGTATAAAAGCAGCATTTAGTTCACTCCATTTTATTTAAAAAGGCATGACAAAAAAGAAAAAAAATTGTACCAAAGAAATGACCGTTTTCATCCGTAAAGTTGATGAACAACATCAAAAGTTCTTTAAGCTCGTAAGAAATTTAGATAATAATAAAGAAGGAATGACCTCTAAGGAGTATGCCCGGCTTTTGTCAATACTTACTGATTATCTGATCGAACATTTTGAAACCGAAGAAAGCTATTTGAGGAAAATTGACTATCCTTATTTGAATGAGCACATTGCCGATCACAGGCATTTTATTTATACAATATCTAATTATAACCTTATGTATAATCGTTTTTCAGTGCCTGATGTTGAGGAAGTATATCAGTTTTTGAAAAAATGGCTTGCTGAACATGAGTTAGATGCGGATATGGTTTACCGGAATTATTTGATTAAGCAGATTAAAAATGATTAATAATTGTCGATAGCAGATTTGTGATTGGTGTCTTTCCCTGAAATTAGCTGGCATGCTTGAGAATCTTATTGGTCTGTCAAAATTAGAATCTGGACATTTTGAATTACATTTTAAGATATAAACGTACCACATATTAAATTTGTAGGCCTCTGAATAACTATATAAAATTATTACTAAAATAATATTTTACTTATTTTATTTTTATATTAAAAAAGAGTTAAACTCTAATTTGTTTAACCCTTGAGGTATATCGATTATATAAATTCGTATATGGAATTAATGAATTAAAATTGCTAAAAGTTATTGTGATCTTATGCTTTAACAACAATAGTTGGATCAACGACTATTTTAGCTATAGGGTACGACATATACTTAACCGATTGCCTGTTCATAAAAGCTTTACTCAAAAGTAACAGTTCTACATCATATGATATTGTTTTTGGAGTACTATTCAATGTACATTCCACGCAAAATGTATTTCGTGTATTTATTTCAACACCCTTTGCTAAATCTTGCCCCGTTGGGTCAACTGGTTGTCCCGGATTCAGAAAGGAAACATCCGTTCGTTTGTAGTGAGTAAATTCTTGTGGCTGTTGAGTACTCGAGCCTGGTTTATCTACATTGGAAAGGATAACTTGTGTTTCACTACCAGGACTGATAGTGTGTCCCCACCATCTGATCCGATCGTTATTTTTTGCAGCAATAGCTAATTGATAGGCAGTGGTTAAGTAACCATCTTTAATATATTTGTTATCCAGTTTCCAGCCAATGGTTGAATCTTTGCTTGATGTCAAACGTGTATGTTCTGCCACGGCATAATCAAGATATCCCAAACGACAAATACTATGAGGGTCACTTTTTGAATAGCTATTAAGGTTTAGATTTTGAAATCTTTGGAGTTGAGAATCTGATAAGTCTCCTGTTGGATCAAAGCCATAAAAGCTGATCATATCAGACAAATATCTATCCAATATTCCTTTTACATCGACAGAGGCAAAAATGTTAATTGTTTTCATAATGATTTATATTAAGTTATTAGGTTACAGGTGTCCAGTATTTCCAAGTATATTCAGTATTAGCTTTGAGCCATTCTACACAAAACTGATAATGGATAGCGGCAGCAGTTTCCATATAATGAAGAATACTGTTTTGAACTATGTTTACATGCCCATATCGGGTTAAGGGTAACCCGTCATATACGCCTAGACTTTTTAGGTCTTTTATGTTCCACCTGGTTGGTATTCCTTTAGCCAGGGTTGTTTTTTTCCAAAGATTCTCACTTTCTTCAACTGCTTTGAGTTTCGTTGAACTGAGTTCATGCCATGTACTGATCACTTGATTGATTTCATCCGGTGTAGGATCTGGATGATCCGATGTACTTTTTGATTGATTGCATAATTCTAGGAAGAAACGCATCCACATCCAAGCTTGGTCATATTCCAAAGGGTTATTTCTTTCATGATAAGGCTTATCATTTGGAAGCCATGCGGCAGGATATTTGATTTGATCCCAGGAATAATCGGGGTGATGACCTAATTGTCCATGTCCTGCAGAAGTCTTATCTGTAACCGGAAGTGGAGCTGCTGCGCAATCAGTATCATTATGTAATGCCCAAAGTGTCCCCGTCCATTTACATAGTTTATAATTTCCTCTTTTATCCTTAGCATATACATTGTTTAAAGTTCCTACAGAATTGATAGCTTTATTCGCTTCCCCTGTAAAATCCTGATGTGCCCAAGAGTCTGCAAATATGTGTAAGCGTACTCCTAGTAAAAACATTGCTATCTTACGCCCTTCTTCAACAGGACAGCGCTTTCTTGGAAACACATAACTTGCTACAAGGAGTTTCAGGTCATCGCCTGAAGCATTGGATAGATCATTAAATTTCTTTAATGTATCCTTTGTCATATCTAAAATGAATTTACTATATGGACGACAAAGCTTATTCGCATAATTTTTACCCAACTTTGTATTTCTAACCACATGATTATCGCAGAAGGTTTTCTCCCAATTGTTCCCATCGACGATGTATGGAAGATTTCCAGGAGGAAAGTGGAAAGCACACCAAATATTATGATCGTAATCAAAAACCATTTCCCAATTTATTAATTGGGAGGTTAGCTGTGGAAAATTGTACCGATATTGATCGTTATGACTATCTTTTATGGGTTTTCCTCTATGATTCACAAGATACCACCAACTCCAGAAATCGCTGTTGAACCAATCAACATATTGGGCAACATTTGCCAAAAGAGCAGAATCTTCAAGGCTAAAACCCGCTGCCTTTGCAGCTGTTCCTGTTCCATAATAATGAAAATCTACATCCATAATATTACATTTAAGGTTAAATTCAATATTACTATATATGTAACTAACATATAAATAGGAAGAATACATAAAAATTAAATACGTGATTTTACTTAATGGTTTTGTTTTGAGTTAATTAGATTTAAATAACTGTAAGCTCTTAGATTCGCAATTAATACACAATTAGATATTATAATTTTATTAAATAGGTATATATAAATCTTAACTTTTAAGAACTGATCGTGTTTTGTCAGAATATGAAAAGTTTAGTTATAGAAACTATGAGATTGTTAATTATATGAAGCTAAAATCCTTTGATAAGTTTACAAGAAGTAATACAGTATTCCAGATTAGCTGCAGTTTGGAGCTTTTAGCAGAGTGAAGGCTTTATGAATGGTTGTAGCTTTTGCAAGACATACCCTTATGATTATTAAACGATAAAGGCAATTACTAAAAATTTTGAATGAGGGGTTGCATGTGGGATTTTTGACCAGCTAAGAATGACAGTGGGGAGGCCTGTGGGGCTGTTTTATAAGAGATTGTTATGTTAATGTAGCTTTGGGTTATTTATTTAAGGCGCATAGCCGCCAGGGGCGGTGTCTTTTTGTTTAGTGTGTTGGCATAGCTTATTACTAATTAAAGATCATTTTTGATAAAAAATGGGCTAATTAGTAATAGGCTATACGTGGGAGGAAAACAAAAAGTGTGACTTAAATAAATAATAGAAGTGGTGGAGTGGGATAGGTCTCAGCTTTTGGGCTAATGCTAAAATTATTAAGTTAGGACTGAGGCAGTATCCATAAAACTGTGTAAATGGAAAAAATTCCGGGTTTCATGAACTCCGGGATTTTTTTGATTTATTAACTTTAAACACAGTTTATAATTATGGAAAAAGACGATTTATTAAACAGCGACTTTCTGAAGAAGTTTAAAAATGAAGAAGAACTATCAAGTTTTTTAAAGGAACTTCACACACGCGGACTAGAAAAGATATTGGAAGCCGAGATGGATGTTCATCTATGCTATGACAAGAATGATCCTAAAGGGAACAATAGTGGTAACTCACGAAATGGTCTTAGTAAAAAAAGCCTAAAGACTGAATATGGGGAGGCAGAGATTAATGTACCCAGGGATCGAGATAGTAGCTTTTCTCCAGTTATAGTACCAAAGAACAGTAATAAGTCTTTATCGGTTCAGAACCTTGTTATATCGCTTTATGCCAAAGGGATGAGTTTATCAGATATTGAAGATGAACTTCATAACATTTACGGTTTTAAACTATCTAGATCTGCTATATCAAACATTACAGAAAAAGTAAATCAGGATATGTTAGATTGGCAAAACCGACCATTAGATAATTTATACTTCATTGTTTGGATGGATGGCATTGTCTTTAAGGTAAGGGATCAGGGTAAGGTGATCAATAAGACGGTTTATCTTGCTGTAGGATTGAACAAAGAGGGGTATAAAGAACTCTTGGGTATCTGGCTTGGAAAGAATGAAAGTGCTTCATTTTGGATGGGTGTTTTAACAGATTTAAAGGCCCGTGGAGTAGAAGACATATTGGTACTGTAACGGATAATCTAAATGGGTTTACCGATACGATAAAGAATGTTTTCCCTTTGTCAAGTACCCAAATTTGCGTTGTACATCAAATTAGAAACTCTGCAAAGTATGTGGTTTGGAAAGACAAAAAAGCTTTTGCCTCAGATATGAAAAACATTTATAATGCACCTACAAAACAAGTTGCTGAAAATGAATTAAGACAATTTGAGAAAAGGTGGGCACAGAAATATCCTTATGCCATCAAGAGCTGGAAAAACAACTGGGAGCAACTTACTGTATTCTTTGAGTTTCCCGTAGAAATTAGAAAGATAATTTATACCACTAACTTAATTGAAAATTTAAATGGAAAGATTAGAAAATATACTAAAAACAAACTTTCATTCCCTAATGACCAGGCTCTAGTAAAATCAACCTATTTAGCATTAAGCCAGATTACTAAAAAATGGACACAACCTATACAAAATTGGGGCAGAATCCTGAATCAATTTATTATTATATTTGAAGAAAGGGTAAAACTCTAAAAGAGTTGACCCCGGGTTATTTCATTTACATAAAATTGTGGATAGTGCCTAGACTGAAGTTAGAGCATTAGATTAATTGGTTTGGTTGTTTTTCCATAAAGCTTTTAGTGGATTGAAGAATCTTTCTATTAATCTTATATCATCTGTAAAGATTTCTGCAGTACCCGTCATTTTGTGTGTGAATTTTAAATGTTTACCATAATTTGAAATTAAGTTATCATCAATATCTACATCGGCTGTATAAAATAATTGATTTTGATTTGTAAATGGTACTAATGAAATAGATTTGATATACCCTTTTAGTAAGCCAAACTCCATATATGGGAAATTACTTAATTTTATATTTACTTTTTGGCCTAGCTTTACTTTTCCTACGCCATTAACTGGGATTTCAATCTTACCAATTATATTAGTTTTATTTATGGGAATAACTGTGGCTACAATATCATTAATTTTTATATTTTGATGCTTACTCCATATATTTGTAAATGTAACCTTACCTTTTATTGGTGAAAGTATTAAATAGGACTGTTTCCATTTGTTTATTTGACCTTTTAAGTTGTCGAGTGTTTCCTCAATAGCAATTTTTTTTTCTTGAAATTCTTTGGTTTTTTGCGAGTTTAGCTCTATAATCTGTTGATTTAATTCATTAATGGTAATTTGTGTATTAACTAAATTTGTAATAGCATTTTTAAGTGAAAGTTTTTCCTTTAAGAATAATTTTTCTGACTTTTCAAACTCTGCTTTGGAATAGATACTGTCTTTATATAACTCTAAATCTCTTTCAAACTGTGATTTGGAAATACTTAGTTCTTTATTCTTTATTTTTTTTTGTTCAAGAAGACAGTTGTAATAATCTTGGTAATCTTTTTTACGTTCTTTAACAGCCTCAATTTTTTTAAAGTAGTAATTAAGCTTAATAGAGTGCTTATAATCTTTAATATTTTTTAAGAACAACGAAAAATATGGTTGTAATTCGCCAAGCATTAAATTTACATCATCATTAAACGATCTAAAAGACACAAGTGTGTCAATTATGCTATCTAAATAAAGCAAGTCATTATAATTTGTTGGGTTTTCAATAATAGCAATTATCTCATTTTCTTCAACTATTTGGTTGTTTTCTACAAATAGATGAGTTATTTTCCCATTTGATTTAGCAAGTAAAAAAGCTGGGGGATTTTGTGTTGTTAATGTTATTTTTGAATTTATAATATTGGGGTATTTAAAAAACCAACTACCAATAAAAATTACTAAAACAACTCCAAGTACAGAAGAAATACCCATACGCAATACTCGTGATGGTGTAGCTCCAAGTATTTCTGTCACTTCATTACTTCGAATTTCTATATTATCTATGTTTTCTTTATCTGACATTCTTAACTTCCTAATTCTAATTGATTTTTAACTAAATTATAGTATTCTCCCTTTAACTTTGCTAATTCATTGTGACTACCTTGCTCAACAATCTTTCCTTGAGAGATTACAATAATTCTATCTGCATTTTTAACTGTACTTAATCTATGAGCAACAATAATAACTGTTCTCCCTTTGAAGAAATTGTTGAGATTTGTCATTATTATTTTTTCGTTATTTGCATCAAGTGCATTAGTAGCTTCATCAAAAAAAAGATAATTAGGATTTTTGTAAACAGCTCGGGCAATAAGTATTCTTTGTTTTTGCCCCTGACTTAACCCATGTCCTTCATTACCTATGATTGTATTATAACCTAAAGGAAGGGTTTCAATAAAATCTTTAATATTTGCTACTTTTACAGCCTCCATTAACAGTTTTCTATTAATTGTTTCTTTACCAACAGCAATATTTTTTGCTATACTTTCATTAAAAATAAAACCATCTTGCATAACGGCTCCTATTTGTGTATGCCACCATCTTTGTGAATAATATTTTAAGAGATTATCACCAATTACTATTTCACCTTTTTTAATCTCATAAAAGCCAAGTAATAATTTAATCAGAGTTGTTTTTCCACTACCACTAGTTCCAACAATAGCAGTTACTTTATTTTGAGGGATACTCAAATTTACATTTTTTAAAACAAATTCACCATGGGGTTCTTCATATTGGAAATTTAAGTTCTTTACCTCAATACTTTTATTTTGGGGTAATTCTGATATTTTATTTATTCCAATATTTTCTTCGTTTTCTACATTATGAATCTCGCCTAATCGTTCCATACTAATTTTTGCATCCTGTAATGAGTGTATAAGTCCGATAAATTGGGCTATAGGAGAGTTTAATTGGCCTATAATATATTGGATAGAAAGCATCATTCCAAGAGTTATATCACCTTTAATCACTGAATATGCAGCAAGAAATGAAATTAAGATATTTTTCGATTCATTTATAAAAACTGTCCCTGCTTGTTGATATTGACTTAATGTTAAAACTTTAATATTAATTTTAAATAGACGAGCCTGAATATGTTCCCAATTCCACCGCTTTTGTATTTCAGCATTTTGTAATTTGATTTCTTGCATACCCTGTATGAGTTGAATAATATTACTTTGTTCAAGCGATGATTCATAAAAACGTTTGAAATCTAGTTCTCTCCTACGTTTCATGAATAATAAAACCCATAGAATATATAAAGTTGATCCGATAAGAAATACAAAAAATATTTTTATTGAATAATACGCTAATACTACACCAAAGATGAAAAGTGTGAAAAATGAAAACATAGTATTAATTGTTTGACCTGTAAGGAATTGTTCAATCCTTTTATGATCACTAATGCGTTGTATTATATCTCCAGTCATTTTAGTATCAAAAAAACTGATAGGTAATTTCATGAGCTTTATTAAAAAGTCTGATATAAGAGAGATATTAATTCTAGTACTAATATGTAACATTATCCACGATCTAATAAAATCAACTGTTACCCGACCAATAAACAATGCCATCTGAGCAATAAGCACTAAGTATATAAAGTTTATATTGTTATTGGATATCCCAAAATCTACTACACTTTGAGTTAGAAATGGGAATATTAATTGTAATAAACTCCCAGTAAGTAGACCAAGTATTAGCTGAATTACTAATTTTCTGTGAGGCTTTAGATATTTAAAAAGGAAAGAAAATTTCATTCTGTTTGGCTTATCATCAATTTTATGATAAAATTCAGGTGTTGGTTCAAGTAGAAGTGCTAAACCTTTATTTTCTTTATTATTAATATTTTTTGACCAATTTTCTAAAAAATATTCTTTACTGTAAATTTGTTTTCCCTTCTGTGGGTCAGCTACATAAACTTTTTTTTTTGATATCTTGTAAACAACTATAAAATGATTTTGTTTCCAATGAGCAATAAATGGTGTAACTTTTTCTATGGTAAGTTTCTCCAATGATATATTAACACCGACTGTGTGCATCCCGATATTTTCTGCTGCATTACTTATTCCTAATAGGGAGACACCTTCTCGAGTTATGGATGTTAATTTCCGAAGTGTCTTGGGGTTATAATTACGACCGTAATATTTTGTAATCATGCGAAGACATGCTACTCCGCAATCCATATGATCAATTTGTTTATAGTATGGGAATTTATTCATTTATCTATTTTGATTTAGTAATTATACTATCCTCCATTTCATTAACTTTATAGCCATTCTGTGCCAACATAGATCTATAGTATAAATACAAGAATGAATATAACACTAATTCATGTAACCTCTGATTAGATCTAAACAAGCGATTATTTATCATATGAATGTAACTGTACAAATATTCATTTAATGATTTTTCTAGTCCCCCATTTTTTTTAAGTGATTGAATTTTTTTTATAGTTGGTTGATTTTGGATAGACCTTTCGTTAATTAAATGATTAATAAAGATGAACTCAGAATTAGTTATATGTTGAGTGTTTAATATTTGAAGTATAAAATCTGAATAGAGCTTGTACTTTTTATTTAATTGCATTTTTAAATTTTTATTCATGTTAAATTCTGATGCATAGTTCTCTTTCATTATTATTAATAATTCAAACTTATCTTTCAATGAAAAACTGAAGTCATTTAAAAGTCTGTCAATAGAAAGTAATCCAAATCCCCAATAAAGTCTTTCATTATTAAAATTATTCAATTTTGATATAAAATTTAATGTAAGTGAACTATCATAAAAAAATAATTCCTCAGCATATTTTATTGTTCTTGTACCATATCGTTCAACTTCTCTATTATATGTATCAACTACTACCTTCCATATCTGACCAGATTCAATATAGCTTTTCAAAGCATCATTTAAAGATGATATAATATTAGCAAAGTTCCCATCCTTCGAAATTTGGAATCTCAATCTTAAATGATTGTCAGGGTCTGAATACCTAATAAAAAACCATTTTTTTATTTGTTTTTTCGTAATTAAATAATTGACTAAAGGATTGACAATTTTAGTTAATATTTCATCAGATGTTGCTGGACCACAGTATAATTTAAAGTATAACCACTCATCGCCGACTATAAAAGATCTTTTCATGTTTAATTGGTGGATTTGTAAAATGAGAAAATCACTTCATTTGTATAAGTATTACCCTCACTATTATTTACTATAGAATTATTATCTTTAAATAGAAATTCTTTTAATATAAAAGTTTCTCTTTTCTTTACTAAGGAAAGCAATGTTTTAACACTATTAATATTGATCATATTTATATATAATTGATTATCTGCATCAGATAAAACAACGTCTTGAGGAATAAATTTTTTCTTCCTAAAATTTGTTAGTAACTCAATAAATTTATTTTCTTTTTTATTATTAATAATATCGTTAATTTCTTTAGTTTTAATCTTCCAAGTAGCAACAGAAAGTATAATGTTTTTGTATTCTACTCTGGGAAAATACTCTAATTCATTTCCTAGAATTCCCCAGTCAAAATGTAAACTTCTTCTTAAATTTTGGGTTTGCATATCAGCTAAAAAATGATATATTGGTAAAGAGCCTTTTGAGTAGTTATGTGCATTACTTAAACATGGTTTTACCTCTTTATTTAATTTTTTAGATCTTAAAACTATTTTATTGTTTTTAATAGAAATCACTAGATCATTGATCGCAATTTTATACTCTTCAGATACTGAAGATTTTGATAGGTAGGGGATTTCGTATTTTCTTAAAGTTGGTCTAGATAATATGTTGCCAATACGATTTTCCGGAAGATGTGCAATTTCAGCTAATATTATATCCGGATTTAATTCGTCTTCTTTTTTTGTCATAGACTTAATATAGGTATGGATATTTTTATCAATGTGTGCGAACCGACCAATTAGATTTACAGAGCTAGATCCTCCAGCACTTTTTATTATTATTTTATGACCACTAGAATGTTTCATAATTTCTGTCATAATAGAAAGAGTAGGTGGTAAATCGTCTCAATTTTCAGTAAAAGATTTAACATCTTCATTAGTGAGTGTAATTATTTTGGAATGATTATTTTTAAACTCTATGTATTTTTTCAATAATAGACTATTTGTGTGATTCCATTTCACATGAAAATTGTTTGAAAGATTTACAGCTTTAGGAATAATTAGATCATCAACTAATGGTGAATTGTCATTTCCTACACTTATTTCATTTTGATAGTATCTAATTCCTAATTCAGGATCTAATGCTAACACTAGAGGTATTTCTTATTTTCATATCTTTTGTAAAATTCTTCCTTAAATTTAGATAAATTGTTATAATTAAATGGGATAGAAAGTTTATTCATTACTTTTAAGCCATCGTATAAGTCCTTTACGATTTCGGAATTAATTTCATTATTTGTTGTTGATGTAACTAAATCAGTTTGAATCAGATATTCTTTAGTATAAGTAGGATGTATTTTCTTTAATAAATTTGAGATGAGGAAGTATTTGTTTTCATCCCTGTTATCTTCAATATTATCAAATTGATTTAATTCTGAATGAACTTCTTTTAGGTTTTTTAGAATAATATTACTAGACAAATCTAATTCTATAAGTTTTTTGATCAGAAAATTACTTAAATATGGACCTGTTACTGATGGGGCAATCTCTGAAACTAATACTTGATTATCAATTAATTGATTAATATAATCATTGCTATCTTCAATACTTATTTCCTTATCAATTAGTTTAGCAGATAATTCAGAAATAGTTGCTCCTTTTATTGTATTTAAAAGAACATTATTGAGATATTTATCATTTATGGCTCCAGAAATCTGATATTGAAGATTGTTATTTATATAATAACTCTCAATGTATCTAATTTTATTTTTTACATAATAAATACTATTATTAGGAAAATATTTAAGTTGGTTTCTTAACTCAGGTAGTTTCTCTATTGATTGAATAAAAGAACCTAAAAAATACATGTCAATACGAGAATTTGATTTGTATTTTTCCTTATTATTTAATACAATTTTAGTTTTGTCAGTTATAGTACCTAAGCACAAACTAGCAAACAGCCCAAATGGAGTACATCGTGTTGATGACCGAGCATAATATTTTAAGAGTGAATTATGTAAATGATTTTCTTTTTTTTCACTTTTTAGACCATATCTATGCCATTTTAGCAACTCATTATATAATGATGGAGATGCTATTTGAATAGCCTTTAGAAAGTATTTATCGTTAAAAAAATCAATTAAATTATAGTTCCAAATTTCATTTTTGTCAAACTTATATACCGGAGTTCGTAGAACATAGTTTTTAAATGGTTTGTAAATTGTCATATAAAAATCTAATCTAATATTAAACTAAAATCCCAATCAAAATTTGAATATAAATAAGTTTGTAAGCATAAACTTATACCAGCTATACCATTTAACAATCCTATTTCATGCTTTTTATTTGAAATATTAGGAATTCTATAACCTACAGTACCCTGACCATTGACTGAAAATTCTAGTGTTTTTTTTAACCAAAACTCCACAGATTCTTTTAGCAATGTGATTCCAGTTAGTTTGTGGATTCGATTAAAAATATGAGCAACCCCAGAAGAACCATGGCATAGGCCTGCATCAACAATTCCTGTTTCATTTTGAGTTCTACGAGATGTAATCTTTTTTATAATTTCGATTGAATATTTATATAAATAGTCATCATCTATAACTTTTGCTGTTTGTAGAAGAATATAACATAAACTTAAATCTCCATAGCACCATGCTAGTCTGCTAAATAAGTCAGCTTTAGTATTAATATGTTCAGGATTAATAGTATGTGGGAAATAATACAATGAATTAGAATTACATTTAATAGAAAGCAAAAACTTAACTATGGAATCTATAATGTTTTTTAATCGCTCATCATTAGGTAAATGATATAATAGCTTTATAGAAAGTTTTAATATTGCTGGTAATCCATGAGCTAATCCACAATTAATTATTTTAGATTCCTTTTTACTTAAGTAAATGTCATATATTGAAATATTATCATTTTTTACATTTTTGTTAACATCTGAAATCCAGTTTTCTATAAAAAGAGTTGCAAGCTTATTCTCTTTAATTCTTTTTTCAAAATAGAAACCTATTCCAGTCGACCCAGAAATAAAGTCAAAATTTTTTGCTTTAAGATAATTCTGTCCATATGTGAAAGCAATTTTATCAATTAAGTTAAAAAAATCATTATCAGTATCGATTAAATCTTTTCTAACTAGATAGTCCGCAATAATACCGCTTGATATAAATCCATTGGAATATGATTGGTGTTTGTTTCTTGCTATACTCAAACTACTAATAGATTCTTTAATCCTCTTCAATCCAATTTTCAATAAAATTTCATTATTATTATTTACACCATAATTAATTAATGCCAAGTTGCCTCCAAAGAAACCATAAATGGAATTGTCATTTTGATTGAATTTTTTTAGGTAGTCGATAATTTCTTTAGGTAATGTCATATCAGTTGACAGCGACTAATAATCTTTTACTTTTTTAAATTCTGAACTTTTCCTATCTAAATCAAAATAAATAAGCCTTATTAATGCTTTCTTAAACCATTTTTTAGGCTCCAGGTCAATAGATGCTTTTCTTGGTATGTATTCTATTGTTATGTTTTTAATCCCCAGGCCTGCGATTAGATTTATTTCAGGCGACTATATATTAGTTTACACAATTATATAATATGTATTAATAATAAATTGTATGCCAAAACTCATCCAATCTGCCTTTATAATATACAGTATACT
This sequence comes from Bacteroidales bacterium, assembly GCA_028280405.1. Classification (GTDB taxonomy): domain Bacteria; phylum Bacteroidota; class Bacteroidia; order Bacteroidales. Next base: position 44,730 of record JANQLW010000017.1, on the reverse strand, counting down.
CAAATTCTTTTTGAGTAAATCCTTCCCATGAGAGTTCATAAATATCTCCGTCTTTTTTTACAGACAATAAACCATACTTTATTTGGTCTCCTGATATATCTGATTCAGGGTCAAAATCTTTTATAACTTCTCCATGATTAGGAAGGATATGATAAGTTTTCTCTTTCAATGGTGCTTTAAAATCAATATCAACTGTAATACCCTGACACCCTCTTACCTCATCTCCATTTAGTATAATAATTTCATCTCCAACCTTTTTGGTTTCTATTTTCACAGAGAACAGAGAAATGCCAAAAGTAGTATCTGAAAAATGCTGAGAAGTATGGATGTTATAAGTTATTGCTCCATATGATAGGCTATATCTGACATTATTATATTCAAGATAATTATTGTTAATATTCAATTCTTTCTTACTACAAGAAATAACTAATAATAGAACAAGTAAATAGATGAATCTTTTCATAGTTTTTGTATTATGCTCCCTTTCCCCTCAGAGCATTAACAAAAAAAATAGCGTGGGGAAATACTTTTTCTAACTTGTGGTATCGGCATACCTTGTACATAAAAAAGTAGCCCACGCTAGGCGTGAGCATCACTTCTATTCTGTGTACTGATTGAAAATTGCCGATTTTCACATCAAGAATACAGTAACGCTATTTTATTATATCTTTCAGATGCAATGATACAACTTTATTATTCTTCTTCAAAATCTAAATTCAAAAACATTGTTTCTCCATATTCAGGATATACTCTATTAACCATTTCTATATATTTTCTCCAATTTGTTGTAGCTTTTGCAAGTGCTATTAGTCCACCAAAAAACTCTCTTAACTTAGGTTCTCCAATATCATCAGTCAAAAATTGAAAATGCTTATGTTCTCTATATCCTTTTTCATTTTTGGGATTCTTTCTTTCTAATTCTTTCAAAAGACCTGGAGCTAATCTTGAATAGATATATTTATTTGTCCATTTACCAATAACGCCGGGTCTCTTTTGTACGTTTTCAGCTCTCCACTCCCAATTATTAAGCCTAAACCATTGTTTATATAATTCTAAAGGATAAGTTACTTTATACCTCTTTACTTCATCCAACAAAAACTTGTTGAGTATAGTGTTTAAAGCGTCTTTTACTCGTATATCCTGAAATCCGGTTGCCTCATCAATAATACTATTAACTCCTGTTTTAGCAAAAGCAAATATTATTATCTCTGCAACATCAGCTAAATGTTCTTGAGATGGTAGAATATCATCGTGTTTTCTTGCATAGTAATACATTTTACACAAATCAATTAAATCATCACCTATAAACCCATGAGCAACCCTGCCATTTAGTTCAAACTTAATAACAGATTCATTAATACCATCTTTAAATTTATCTGGTATATATGGTTGCAAATTTTTAGGATTAAGATACCTTTGAAGACCGCCTTTTTTATTACCAGTCAATAATCCAACAATTTCTCTTTGAATAAAAACACGGATTGGTTCTTCACTCTCTGGGTATAATACGGCACAAGGAATATTTTTATCTCCAATAGTTACTTCACCAATAAATGGTGTAGAAGTTAATTTTTTTTCCATAATGGGTCCAAGTTTAAATTATTGATATATAGATATTTGTATTTTTTAAAAAAAACGCTCCAAAATACAAATTATTGATTTATAACATGTTAAAAACAAACAATTAGATTTGTTAGGTCCTTTAAATATTTAATGCTTTTTGTAAAGTTAATTCAAAAATTTGATTGTTATTCCTATTGTTATATCTGTAGCAGAATTCATTAATGTATTTGTTTAGATATTTAGAACTTACATTGTGAAATTGACCGATAACACCACGTTTTAATAAACTCCAAAAACCTTCCATTGTGTTAGTGTGTGCTAATCCGTCAACATATATTCCGGCTCCATGTTTAACAATTAAGTGTTCAAATTTACCGTCTAATCCATTATAAGACCTCCATTCATCAGTTGAAACAGTTGCTCCTTCTTCTACATTTCTGTTAATGATAGTTTTTAGAGTTCTTCCATCAACTTTGTTTACTTTTTGAGCCATTACTTTACCACCCCTTTCTACTAATCCAAATACAGCGTCTTTGTCTTTAGTATTTCTGCCTTGACCACCCTTAGTTTTTTTGTGTTTATGTCTATTCTTATTTTTTCCTCCAATATAAGTTTCATCAGCTTCTACAATGCCCTGCAATAATTCACCATATTCAACCATAGCTTTACGTAACCTCATTAACATATACCAAGCTGTGTCTTTTGTTACCTCTATATCCCGGCCTAATTGTCTTGCACTTAAACCCTTTTTAGCATTTAAAACAAGTGTAATAGCCAAAAACCATTTTTGAAAGTCCAACTTGGTATTATGAAATATAGTCCCAACCATTACACTGTAAGATGTATTACAACTATTACAATGATAACGATTAGTGTTTTTTCTCGGAGTTTGTCTTGTGGACTTACAATAAGGACAAGTGGGTGTATTATCCCATCTAACTCTTTCTAAGTGATCTATACAGCTTTGCTGTGTTGGAAATCTTTTGTAAATTTGAATTATATTCATGGCTAATATTTTTAACTGTCATTAACTAATACAAAAATAACGATTAAAAACATTGAAGTCAAGAAAAACTTAATTTATTTTACTGTCAAGTCGTATGACATTACCTTTCTTTATTCTTTAACAGGATATTTTTATGAAATATTTTATTCTCCTCCATCAGTAATAAGTTTTATTGCAAAATTCAGTATTTCATCTTTTTTATTTTTTATTCCGTTAATTGTTTGATTTACATTATAATTAATTCTAATGCCGATCCTTTGAGTTGGTGTAAAATCTGGGTAATAAATACCAATACCAGAAAAGAAAGAAATTATTTTCCCTGGAAAATATATTCTAGCAACATTACCATTTGAACCGGCAGTTTGACTCCCAATAATTTTAACTTTAGGAGATGTTTGTAATGCCATAACTAGAAATTCTGCCATACTCTGAGTGTTTTCATTAACTAATACATAAACATTTCCCCTATATGAATTACTAGAATCCTTACCTAATTTATATCCTTGGTTAATTTTTAGCATCCCAGGATGTTTTACATCAGAATATGTTGATGTAAAAAATTCCGTGCTTTTTGGTAAAATGAAATCTGTTATTTTATAAACGGTTTTCTGGCTAGGATAGCATCTTAAATCTAATATAATATTTTTTATATCTCGTAATTTTTCAAAGTTCTCATTAAAGTTTAATTCAGAAATATGTTCTAAGTTTACATAATACGTATTGTCATTAATTTTTTTCGCTACAAACTTATTTTTTAATGAATTGATTAATTCTAATTCCTTGTTTACATAATACTTATAATTCCTTAGCTTAATTTTAATTTGTTTTCTTTCACCCTCTCTTCTTATTATTAAGGTCATGAATTTTGAATTTGTTGCAAAAATGTAAGGAGTTATTATTCTTTGCTCTGAGGGTAAATTCGCACCTTTAAAGTATAATTTAAGATTATTGTATCTTTTTTCTATTTCTACACCATTAATTGAAAGTATTTCGTCTCCTATTTGAATTTCACTTTTAATAGTATCTGAAACTCTAATTTTTTTAACAATAAATGTGTTATTTATTTTTTTTACTCTAAAGTTAGGTACATTAAAACCAAATACAATGCTGTCCAATTCATTTGATCTAACAATAGAATGACAGTCATTTAAGTGACTTGTTAGTTTTTTAATAGACTTATAATAATCTATCTTATTTTTACTTGAGATAAAATCAGGAATAATGTTAATCAGAACATCATCCCACTTATCGTCCATATAGTTCTTATAAACATAAAAATAGTTAATTATATTCCAATAATAAGCAAGACTTAAAAGCCTTTTATCTAATGATGGAAATGCAATTACATTGTCATTAATTTTTTTAATTCTTAAATTTCCTGAAAACAAATTTTTAATATTTGGATTCTTACTAATTTCATAATTATCAAATAAATAATGTAATTTGTTAATTACTTCTTGTTCAAAGTATAGAGTGTCACTAAACCAACTATTATCAATTAATGCATAATCTGAAACTTTATTTTTAATACTCTTTTTACTTTGTAGCGTGTTTAGTGATAGTATTTTTTTTAAACTATTATTAAATTCTTTTTTATTAAGATTATCAAGTAAAATAATATCGTTTTCAAATATTTCTTGCCAATCTGTGTTATCATTGTTAGATGAATGATACTTTAAAAAGCCCCAAATTTTAATATAGTAATAAATACGACCCTTTTTATTAAAGCTTTTAAAATTCGGCGTGTAATTGTACTTATTGACAATAAATAATTTATCTAAATCTGGGTTTATCCTTTTTAGATTAATAGGATTTCCAGAACAGGAAAACACTAATATGAAGATTGAAAATATTATTCCTACTTTATATAATTTCATAATGTATTTATATATGCAATATACTTATGCAGTAAGAGTCACTACATAAGTATATTAAAATTGTGACTAAATCTGTGCTCTAAACTCCTCTACACCATCCAGCTTCAGCACTAAAACACCATGGACCATCATCATGTCCAATTGTAGGGATATCAATATCTCCAGTAATATCTGTAGTCCATGTAACTATATCTACAGTTAATGTCGCAGTGGGAATTGTACCGCCTTTGGTATTTTTCATGTTTAGGTTTGCAATAGTTTCTTTTTCAAACTTTAATTTTAATTTGTTGTTTTTCATAGTAATAAATTTTTGTTAATAACAATGAATTAAATTATTACAAAATTAAATTCCTGGTTACTGCAGTTTTTATTATTGTTAGAATGTGTAACTTATTGCGATGAAAAAGTTATTAACTGTACAAAAATTATGAATAAACGTTAATTGAATGTATTCTTAAAATATTTATTACATTTTTGACATTTCTGTATGAGACAATTAATCTTTCTTTATTTGATAATATTAGAATTCGGTCTTTTTTTATAAATTCAATGACTGTGAATATATTAATTGTACAAAATCGATTAATTCTTACAAAATAATCTGGAAGACATTCACTTAACTCTTTTAAAGATTTGTTACAGCCTACTTGTATATTTAATAGTTGGAAATAAGTTATACCACTATCAATTGAAATATATAAAATTTCAGATAAATATATTTTCTGAATTTTACACTCGGTTTCTATTAAAAAGTAATTATCTTCCATTTTAGATTTAAAACATAAGTTGAAATGTTTAGATGATAGCTAAAAAATGATAATAATTAAAAACTAATATTATTAATACATATTTCTAAATACTGTATATAAGTATAGAATTGTTGTTAAAATAATTTAAATTATTTTAACACTTAACATATTAATGTTCGGGGAGTAAACTTTAATATACTAAGCAAAAGTATGAAATTTCCTGTAATTTTATGATTAATTTATAAATAATACTTGTCTGTTACTGATAAATTAGTAGGGTGGCTTAGCACAATAGGCTATACGTGGGTTAACCAAACAAAAATCCCGTCAATACCAGGTAAATTGACTTAAATAAATAACAGAAGGGCTGGAGTAGAGTGACTCTTTGTATAATTTTACGTAACAATGAAAATTTGACTAGGATATGAGACTCATCGTAATATAGACTAGATTAATAAGTTAAGTTTTATTATATTTGATATTACTTAGTTTTGCTTTAATATGTTTTCGTTTTTACTTCCTAGGAAAGCATATTTTCTATTTTAACTAGTATTCCTATTCACGTTTTAATTTGTTATCAGGTTTTTGAAAAGAATGATGTTTTTAGCCTCGACATTTATTAAGCTTATTCTTATAAAAATGAAAAAGTATTATTTAGGACTTGTTTTTTTAGTATTGTGCTTAAAAGGATTTTCCCAAGGGAATAAGATTGTTTTTATTCCTGAAAAGGATGATGTGGATATTTACACTTTTATGGATATGATGGGCTTTAATTATCATAAGTTTGAGTTTTAATCTGATGATGAGCCATATGTGAATGTTTATGTTCACGAGTATTTAAATGAGCAACTGCTAAATGAATTTGATCATATCTTAGAGAATAAGGAAAGGGCTCCAAAGGGGTATTATAATTTGATTTTTACAAAGCTGGATTCTAATAAGTTTACTTTAAGAATATATAGCTACTCTAAAAATGATAGCATTGAGTTATTACAGTTTAGAATAGGAGAGCTTGGTTTGTATAAAAAGTTAAGAGTTAATAGAAAAGATCTTAAGTATAGCTGGAAGTTGGCAGGTTTTAATAGTAATATTGGTCCAAGTGTAAAAATTGGAGAGAGAATACCACTACTCTATTATGCTACTGCAATTAAAGATGTAAGAAATGATAAGATTATGGATGCTTTTTGTAATGTACCTAATATTTTAAACAATAGAGGCCTAATTGAGAATAAGGGAAAGATTGAACATTATTTTGAGGTTGGTGTTGAGTTGGTTGGAAGTATTGAATAGCTTTTTAATTGATGTTTTTACTGTATTGTTGTTAGTTTATTTTCAGGCAGAGCCTGTTCAGATATGTTTGACTGAGGCAGAGCCTCAGCCTAACGGGGGTAGCCCTTGTTGTTAGTGTTAAAGTTTATGCGTGACAAGGGCGGAGTTTTATAAGAGATTGTTATGTTAATGTAGCTTTGGGTAATTTTTTATTAAGTATTCGGCATACTCTGGGATTTTTGCCCCTAAGAAATATGGCATATTCATTAGCAAATACGCTTTTCCTGTTGGTGTTTTGTGTTTTTCAACGCTAAACTCACCTGCATATAAGCGAATGGCATAAGGATGATTGGTATTTTCAATGAATTGATGCAAAGATCGGAGTCTTCCCTGTTTACCCGATTTAACTTCTACTGGAATCAGGTATTTTCCATGTTGGTAAATCAGGTCAACTTCGGAGCTGGTGTCCTTTTTTTCACGAACCCAAAAATGCGGTAAATAGGTTTGATTGTTATAAGTTGAAATTAATTCCTGGCACACCAGATGATGTATAATTTTGCCCCTGTAAAAGTCATTCAAATCGTTAACACCTATCATATCTCCCTGCAATAAAAGTATATTATTAAGCATGCCCGTATCTAAAAACTGTAACCTGGGGCTCTTTCTTAAATTGGGCTCTAAGGGGGGATTCAAACTCGTTGTAGGATAAATAAGTTGGATAATTTTTGCTAAACTTAATGCTCTTAGTGCTTCGCCAACTTCACGCGAACGATAATTTGAATTGCCAAAGCCTTCAAATTTAATTCGATCGATATTGTTTGGAGCAGATGAAATGATATGTCTCATTACTTTCTTTTCAGTATCATTTTTAGCATATTTCTCCACATCATCCTTATATGATTGCCATAAAGCATTATAGATATTCGCTAATACAGCAAGGTTTTTATCTTTAATATACCGATTGACCACTTCCGGCATCCCTCCAACAATTGCATATTCATGAAATTGATTTAACAACACACTGTGGGCATAATCAGGTATTGGGATATTATGGCTTGCCTTAATTGCTTCAGTTTGTTTGATAGCCCCCAAATACTCTTCAAAACTTAATGGGTGTAAATAGAGATACTCAACCCTGCCCACAGGGAAGCTAGAGACTTTATTTAATGTAAATTCCAATAAGGAACCGGCTGCGATTACATAAAGATCAGGTTTTTCTTCATAAAAATAACGCAATAACTGAATAGCTTTGGGCGATTCCTGAATTTCATCCAAAAATAGCAAAGTAGGCTTATTATTTGGGGCAATTCCTTTTAGTAAATAAGCTGCATTTAATACTTTATTTACATCATCTGCTTTAAACAGATTGCTATCGATTTCCCGTTCTAGGTTAAGCTCAATATAATTGCCAAATTCTTTAGCAAATTGTCTGATTAAAGTAGTTTTCCCAACTTGCCTTGCTCCTCTCAATATTAAAGGTTTTCTATTTACTCTTCCTTTCCATTCCAAAAGTTTCTGATATGCGTCACGTTGTATATTCATTGTAGTTGATTTTTAAAGAGAATATGCAAATATAATTAATATATGTAATAAAGATAGGGTAATTAATACAGTAAAATGAAACAAAGATAGTGCAATTAACACAAAAATATGTAATAAAGCTGATGTAAGATAAAATACTGTTCAATACATAAACATAAATATGTGGAGGTATTTTTTGAAAGAAATGATGTTTTTACTGTATTATTGTTAGTTTATTTTCAGGCAGACCCTGTTTAGATATGTTTGACTGAGGCAGAGGTGGCTGTTTTAGTTGTGCAACAGACACCTGGAGCCTTAGCCTAACAAGATACTACTGATTTTATTTATCCTGTAATTTTTTCTTGATAGGGGAGATCTTAAATAACTATTAATTTTGATAAGCAAAGCCTACTAAAATAGAACGAAGGTAGTACAACTGCTGTAACTATTACTTATCTTAATTTAAAACTAATAGAAGAAGCAATGTGCATAAAAGTTATTTTGGTTTTCTGCCTTTTATCTTAAGATTAATATTTAATTTTCTCCAAATATCATTTTCAATGGATTTATAAATCGATAAATCATTCGCATTTCATTGGTAATTATTTCAGCAGTACCAGTCAAATCTTGCACCATTTTCAACTTTTTCTGGGAACTAGAGATCATTCCTCTATCCAACCTAATCTCAATATAATAGCCTTCTTTTTCGGGTACTTTCGAAATGCTACGAACCTTTCCTTTCAACATGCCATATTCCATGGCAGAATATCCTGCTAATTTTATAAGTACTTCCTGACCCATTTCAACTTTACTAATTCCATCATATCCTAATACCGCTCTACATATTATTTCAGATTTCTTCTCCGGAATAACAGTAGCAAGTCGATCTCCTTGGACTATACTCTGGTTTTTACTCCAGTATCTTGTTAGTGAAATTTTTCCTTCAATCGGACTTTTTAACATATAAGTATTTTCCCATTTATTAATTTGAACTTTTAAAGATTTAATATTGTCAATAATCTTATTCTCATACTGTACAATATTTTTTCTATTCTGTTCTTTCAGATCAAGCATAGCCTTTTTTTGATTAACCAAATTTATTTCCGTTGATTTGATGGAGGCCTGGAAACTTAAGAGGGCACGCTCTGATTGAATAATTCTGACTTTTGATTCTTCTAATTTGGATACTGACAAACCACCTTTTTTCCATACACCTTTCTGTTTTTTCAATTCCTGCTTGTAAATTTCAAGCTCTTTTTCCATTAGATGTTGCTGTTGTATTGAAAGTTGAAAATGTTGTTGCTGTTTTTCAATTTGTTTTGCTAACAATTCTATTCTTTTCTTTAAGAATTGATGATGGAGATAGTCCTTATAATCCATCCAGCTTCTAAAAAACTGATTGTAACCTTTCTGTAAGTCTCCCAATTTTAAATTTTCCTCCAAAAAAGTTTTGTCAATCACTTCTGAGAAATTCAACTCACTAATAGCTAATAGTTGAAGATTTAATTTATTAATGTCTGATAGATCGCCTGAGTTATGTATATAGGCGATTTGACCTCCAGTTTTTACAATTTCCCCATCTTTTACAAACCATTTCTCAATACGACCCGATGCTTTACTTATAATCGCAGCAGGAGGATTTAATGTAGTGATAACTAATGGAGCTATTACTTTCTCTTTGAAAGTAAAGAAGTAACTCCCAATAATAATAGATAGAAAAATCAGGAAAATTATAGCTAACCCCCAATGTATTAATCTGCCGGGAATTTTTTTCATAATCTCCCTTACTTCTTCATTGTGCAATTCTATTCTACGGTTTTTTAATTCCATAATATCATCCTTTAAATACCTAATTCTAATTGATCCCTAACTAAATTAAAATAGGTACCTTTTGCCTCTACTAATTTCTGATGTGTTCCTCTTTCTACAATTTCTCCTTTTTCCAATACCACAATTTGATCTGCTTTTTTCACAGTACTTAAACGATGAGCAACTACCACTACGGTACGTCCCTTAAAAAATCGATCCAAATTGTCCATAATGACTGTTTCATTTTTTACATCCAATGCATTCGTAGCTTCATCGAAAAAGATATAATCCGGGTTTTTATAAACTGCTCTTGATATAAGAATACGTTGCTTTTGTCCTGTACTTAAATTATGCCCTTGACTACCAATCTTTGTATTATATCGCAATGGAAGAGAGTCTATAAAATCTCTAATATTTGCTATATTCACTGCTTTATCGATTTTGTCAGTATTTGGAACTTCATCCATAACACCAATATTATTGGCAATCGTATCCGAGAAAATATAGCCTTCCTGCATTACCACTCCACATTTTTTTCTCCAACTTGATTCGCTATATTTCTTTAGAATTGTCTTTCCAAGATTAATTTTCCCCTTAATTGGGTCATAGAACCCTAACAAAAGTTTTATCAATGTAGTTTTACCGCTTCCACTGGTACCCACAATAGCAGTGATTTTATTAGCAGGGATTATGAGATTTATATCCTTTAATACTTTTTTAGAATGTGGTCCTTCATACTGAAACATTACATTGCTCAACTCTAAATCAACATTTGCAGGAATTTCCTGTATTTTCCCATCTTCAGGTTTTTCTTCATCTTCCCGATCATGAATTTCACCCAATCGTTCCAAGCTTATTTTTGCATCCTGAGCTTGTTGAGTAAAGCTGATAAATTGCTGAATAGGAGCATTTAATTGCCCAATAATGAATTGAACTGCCATCATCATGCCTAAAGTCATATCTCCTTCGATGACAGCCTTTGCAGAGAGAAACGAAATAAATAAATCCTTTATTTGGTTTATGAAAGTTGCTCCCAATTGTTGATTCTGATTTAAAGTTAATCCTTTAATTCCAACTCTGTATAAGCGAGCCTGAATACTTTCCCATTCCCATCTTTTTTGCTTCTCACAGGCATTCAATTTAATTTCCTGCATGCCTTCGACCAATTGAACAATACTATTACTATTTGCAGATGAGTGTTGGAATCGCTTAGTATCAATTTCTCTCCTTTTTTTCAGAAAAATCATAACCCAACCAACATAGAGCGCACTTCCTAGAATAAATATTCCAAGAATTCCGATATGATAAGTAGCCATCACAAAGGTGTAAATAGCCAAAGTAATTACAGCATAAACAATATCTATTAATGATTGGGTTAAGAAGGATTGAATTCGGCTATGATCTTGAATTCGCTGCATTACATCTCCAATCATTTTAATATCGAAGAAAGCAATGGGAAGCTTCATTAGTTTTATCAAAAAATCTGTAATAAGAGAAATTCCTATACGGGTGGTAACATGAAGCGTGATCCAACTTCTTATCAATCCATTGGCAGTTTGCCCAAATGTTAAAACCATTTGGGCTATAAGAACCATAATAACAAAAGCAATATCACTATTACTAATTCCATAATCAACCACTGATTGTGTTAAAAACGGAAATATCATACTGATGATACTTCCTGTCAAAGTTCCAAATCCAAGTTGAATGATATACTTTCTGTATGGACGAAGATATCCTAGTAAATATGCAAATTTAAGTTTTCCTTTTTCTTCATCTTCTTGTTTATAGAAGTCAGGAGTGGTTTCTAGTAATAAGGCTGCTCCTTCTTTTTCTCCATCATTTTTAGTACTGATCCAACAATTTAAAAATTCCCCTTTAGTATATACAAGAAGCCCTACTGCAGGGTCAGAAACATAGACTAAACTTTTAGAATCATCCTTTTTCTTTCGAATTTTATAAACAACTACAAAATGTCTTTGGTTCCAATGTACTATACATGGTAATGGTACTTCATCACGCAATTCTTCCCAGCTTAACCGATAACTTTTGGTTCGCATCCCAATATTTTCAGCAGCTTCACTAATTCCTAAAAAAGAAATTCCTTCACGGGTAATAAAAGATTTGTTCCTTAAGTAATGTAAGCTATAATTTTTACCATAAAACTTTGAAATCATCCTTAAACAGGTTGGACCGCAATCCATTGAGTCAAGTTGCTTATAGTGAGGAAATCTAAGCATACGTTTTTCGATTGATATTTTTTATTAGTAATGTTTTATAGTTCTATGTGACATAAATTCGGCTTACCTATTGCCAGTTCATAATTACAGGGTGATGGGCACAACCATTGATACACACAATTACAACAAGGTTTCATATCTCGAATACGTAACCAGGATTTTCCCTCAGTTAATTCTTTATTAATTAGGGTGCGGATATCATCCTCTATTGTACCTAATGGTTCAAAGTGGGCATTTGCAAATACCCTACCATCAGCATTTATTGTTAATTTGCCAAAATCATTTGTATTTAGAATCTGATGAGCGAACACTTCTCGTTTATTCAATCCGAGGCTTCTAAGGTCATCTTCAGTTAGAAAAATATTGTCTGTAAAAAATTTTAAATTTCTTCCATTATATACGGGTTTTATTTCGAGGTTTTGTAAACTATGCTTTTTTATAATTGATTCTGATGCTTTGTAATCTATTTCATCTTGTACCTTAAAAACCCATAACACATCTTTTACCCCATTATTTAATATTTTAAGAACATGATTAATACTCTTTATATCCATGTAATCAGACAACTCAATTACTAGTTGGAACTTATCTTTTGTGAATACTTCTAAAAGTTTATCATCTAGTTTTACATGATTTATATTAAAATAGAAACTTTTAATCAAATACATTTTTTCTAATATTTCCACTAGAAATTTTAGATCTGGGTAGTTAGAAACATGATCACCAATAATATGGATATGTGACAAATAACTAAATGACACAGATCTTAGAAAAGAATTAATTAAAGAGCTATTTAAGTTAATTAATTTTGAGGTTGGATTTTCGAAAGTACAAATTTGAATAGTAAGCTCATGAAGATAGTCCATTATTTGTTCTCCGATCATTATAGACGATTCTTTCTTGATACGCCCTATGTCTGACTGCAAGTTAAGTAATGGTGGCAATGTGATCGGTTTTAATTGTGCATCTGTATGTGTTATTAATTTTCCTGCCTCTATCGAATGAATAATATTAATAAAATCGATTATGGGCTTACTTAATTCTGTTTCTTTTATTTCAATGCTATAAAGATTATCTATCTTATTTAGTTTTTTTGTTATTTTTTTAATATCATTGCAATTAGTAAAAGAGAAACCTTTTCCGTTTTTTGAATTGTATAACAACCCTTTTTCTTTTTTGCACCATAAAAAAGTTTCTGGTGAAAGGATTAAGTATTTTTTTTTCATAATTATTTTGATTGTCAATCTAATCTAACGGATTAAAACTTCTTTCATTATTTTTTTATATAAGTGAGGATTTTCACTTAAATAACTCATTTGGGCATTTACATATTTTTTAAAAAGTTCTTTATTCATAAAGCCTTTGCAAATTGGCTTTTCATCCAGTTCATCTATATTGAACATGCATTGAGTGCAAGCTTTTCTATTAAAGCATTGTGTACATTGTTTTACAAACTTGCTTAACCAATACTCATATTTTTTCGATATATTCTCAAAATCTATAATAACTCTATCATCAGTTACATGTCCTAAAGTATATTGATGACCAATACGTTCACAAGGTAGGATTTTGCCATTTACAGTAACGAATAATTTTTTACTAAAGGGGAAACACGTCCCGGTTGGTAATAATATTTGTTTTGATGTATCAAAAATCAGATCATTGTATGTTTTAAAAACATTCCCGCTATACTGATGAAGGTATATTCCAAGATCATTCGTTTTTGGAGCATCATAAAACATGTCTTCAACTATTTCCTCATAGCTTACTGATTGATTTAGACTTTGCTCTTTATTTCTATAAGTATTCAAAAATTCTTCCTTTTTATCCTCTTTAATTCCAGTAGTGTTTAATTCTGCAATTCGTGGAATTTTCCCCAATTTTTTTTTGATATAATTATAAATTTCTTCATAGCTATTTCGGTTATGTATAACAGAATTAATACTAACGTTTGATCTATAAAACTCCGGGTAATTTTGCCTTATCATTTGAATATTTTGATACACATTTTTGAATGAGTTCTCTCCTGCAAAATTGACTCGGTAGCTATTGTGGTTTTTATCACCATCCAAACTTATGAGCAAATCGAAATTTTTCTTAACCAAATAGCCTATATGCTTATCAAGTAATATCCCATTCGTAGTCAATGAAAAACGAAATTCTCTACTATCTACTTCTAAGTTCTCAATGTAACTTACAACATTATATATAAAATTCATATTAATTAGAGGCTCTCCTCCATAAAAACTAATATAAACATATTGATTATAAGAATTGCCCAAATTAGATTGCCAAAATTTTTTAATATAGTCCAGTAATTGTATAGCTTTCTTAGATGAAAGAGATTGATTTAATCGATCGTCATGATGTCCGTAATACTCTCCATACCCACAATATTTGCATTTAAGATTGCATGAATCTGTAACTTCAAAAACAATCTGCCTAAGATTTATAAAAGTTTTTTTAATCAGATTAGTGTCTATTTTGGGGTTAATAATTAATTTAGGTAGCATAATTTTCTTTCTTACTTTTTATGACTTAATTAGTTATTGTTTTTTCATAGTCTTTACTATTTTAAACTTACAATAAACATCACCGGATTATCATCATTACTTATCTGGTCACAAATATGTAATAGTTTTTTTGATCTTGGATTTGGGTTTTGTAAATAAAAATTTTCAATATCTTTCCGTTTTTCAAGTAGTTCAAGTGGAAAAATGATTGTGATAAATCGTCCTTTTGAAATCTGTTTTTGGGGAGAGATAGCCAGCCCTGATAGGATATCATCAAAAAATGCGTCTGAATTTACCAAATCATTTTTTGTGTATTTATAATTGGTTCTATACATCTGACCTTCAATTTTATCATATATTGCCAGGTATCTTGTATCACCCTTTTTACACCTTAATATTAAGTATCTATTAGATTCGTATATACAACTATTTATAGGTCCAAATGCTTTATTTGACAGCATTATATAATCGCTATTGGTTAAATCTTCCTTGGAGTAGAGTTTTTGTAGTGATAATTTATTTTTCCCAGATAATATCCCTCTATATAAAACAGAATCTTTTGATATTTCATAAATAGTATCATTTCCTTCTTCTACTAGGTATAATTGTTTATTATGCCACCAAGACCAATTACGAGTATCTCCAAGTCGCATTCCCCTTTGTAACCCCTTATTATTAAAAGGATAGATACTACTCTTTACTTTTGTCTTTATGCCGATACTGTCAATTCGAAATAATAAACTACAATCTGGTCTAAACCTATTTATGCTAAAAGGATGAAAGATATAGCTGTCTTCTAAAATATCAAATCCTATAAAATCTTCACTGTCAAATAAGATATCTCCAAGGTAATTTCCATTAAAATCATATTTTATTATTTTGCCTTTAGTCATTCCTGGAAAAATATTAATTATCTTTTTCGACCAATCTATTTGCATATCATTTACCTGAACAAATTCTCCAGGTCCATTCCCATTATTACCTATCTTACGTATGAAATTACCATGAATGTCAAATTGATATATATATTTAAATTCTGCTATAAAAATATACCTATCTGAGATAGCAATATTTCTAATATTATCAGTCAAATAACAGTTTTTATTAGTTTCTAGTTTTACGACTTTTATGTCTTGTGCAAAAAAATCTAATGAATTCTCAATCTTTTCTACCTGGGAGAAAACAGGTACTTCAATTTTTCTGGGAGGAATATCTATATTGTTCTCATTTTCAGGTAAACTACTTTCTCCTTTATGTGTACAATTGCTAAATATAAAAAGGGAAGTTGTAAAAAATATAACTCTTGTAATTTTCATAAAAAAAGATTTAAATATTTATAAATTTAATGGAAGTGACTTAAAGTCACCTCCATTAATGAATTCTATATATTAATCAGCAGCATACCAATACATATCTCTACCAGAGCAAATAACACAACCGTCTGGAAACGGAGGAGTATGGAGCCCCCCTGCATAATTAGCATTGCCATTATCATATGTTCCAGACCCGGCAGCACATCCACATCCACAGTGAGAACTGCAGCCACCATAAATAGAATTCATTTGTCTTTTTTCTAACTCGTCTTTATTGAGTTGATTTAATTTTATTTTATTTAATTTTTTCATGATATTAATTTTTAATTAATTAGTGAAAAATTAATTGTTTAATCCCCAATTTCATATATGGGGTGGTAGCCCGAACAGGATTAAATGATTATCTTTACCGATTCATCTCCTTTCTTTTTAGGGAGTGAGTTGGGCAGGAGGTGATTTTGTGCAAATACAATAGACTTCCTGTCCTTTTTTATAATATTTTTATGTAACGAAACAGTATTGCTTTAATGTATTCAGGAAGTTATAAAAAATTGCCTTCTCGTATATTTTATTGAACCTTTATTATAACATTTTAAGTCATTTTCATATTTGGATAGTAATGACTACAGATTCTTCATAATTTTGATCACATCATTTTCCTATTAAAGCAAAAAGCAAAAATAGAACGCTTAGTTTTAAAGATAATTGTTTAAAGATTACCCTTTTAATATTTATACTGAAATACTACAAAAAGTTACCTATTTTTATTAATTAGTTCTCAACAATAGTTTATTATATAACTTACTCTGCCAGTATATTATATGATGAATTTAAGTGCAAAAGGTGTGTGGGCTTCGATAAGCTCAGCCATTCTCTTTAAATTTATGGTTTTACTAAATATTCATGCCAATTAAGTGTTTTTTTTCGTTCGTATCAATTAGAAGTATTGTTTTGCCAATAAAGGCTTGGGGAGCCTTTGTGGTCGTTTGACCGGTGTTTGGTTTTTGCATAGCTGTTTGTTTTTAGTTTGCAATGATTAATTGGGAGCAAATTTTTACTAGCTATGTTCCAGTTTATTTTGGGGAGTGCTTCGACAGGCTCAGCAACCGGAGTTGCCTATAATTTTATGAGCGAAGTTGAAAAATGAAAAAGCGTGGAACTCAGCTTATCTGCCAGAGAGGTACCGCCAAAGCACCAACACTTACAAATAAAAGAGCCCACGCATAACGTGAGCGCTTGCTTAAATCTTGTAAGTGTTTTAATTTTGGCGGTTTTCTCTGGCAAGATTATTAGCTAACGCTATATTTTATATGTCTTTAGTTTTTTGTTGTTTCCGCCCAAGGCGGACAAGTTTTCATATGTTTTGTTTTTTGTTTGTGATTCAAAGATAGTGATTCGATTGTTCAATTGTTATATTGTTCAATTGTTTTTTTGTTGTCCATTTATTATTAATACCCAAAAGAGGGAATTGTCTTACATTTAAAAATTATAATTTAAGTGTGTGATTTAAAGATATGCATTTCAAAAATTATTTATTATTCCCATTCAATGATTCCTTAATAGTTTTAAAACTCTCTAAACCAGCTTCAATATTCTCAATAATTTCGCTTGCTAAAATATCTGGTTCAGGGAGATTGTCTAAATCTGCCAAACTTTTATCTTTAAGCCAAAAGATATCCAGGTTTGTTTTATCGCGTGCTATGATTTCTTCATAAGAAAATCTACGCCAGCGTCCTTCAGGATCCTTCTCAGAATAGGTTTCTTTTCTTTTATTACGATTTGAAGTTTTATAACATTTGATAAAATCTTTCAAATCATTCATCTTCATTGGGTTTTTCTTTAAGGTGTGATGAATGTTGGTACGATAATCATATACCCAAACTTCTTTTGTCCACGGATTTTTAGAGGCCGGTTTATTATCAAAGAATAACACATTTGCTTTTACCCCATGGGCATAAAAAATACCTGTTGGAAGCCTGAGGATAGTATGTAAATCGGCCGTTTTTAATAGCTCTTTGCGAACGGTTTCACCCGCTCCGCCTTCAAATAAAACATTATCGGGCATAACTACAGCAGCCTCCCCATTTATTTTGAGCAATGTTTTAATATGTTGTAAAAAGTTTAATTGTTTATTTGATGTTGTTGCCCAAAAGTCCTGACGATTGTAACTCAAATCCTGTTTTACCTGTTCACCTTCCTCATTGGTGATGGTCATACTTGATTTTTTGCCAAACGGTGGATTTGCCAACACATAGTCATAGCGTTCTCCTTCATCAGATATAAGCGCATCCGCCGAGGAAATAAAATTCTCGCTATCAATTTCGCCAATATTATGCAAAAACATATTCATTAAACACATGCGGCGGGTGTTGGCTACAATCTCATTTCCGAAAAATGTTTTTTCTTTTAAGAACACCTTTTCTTCTTGGTTCAGATTGTTTTTTGCAATGTGGTCGTAGGCTGCTAAAAAGAAACCTCCGGTTCCGCATGCAGGGTCACAAATAGTCCTCAACGGCTTGGGTTGTATACATTCTACCATTACTTTAATAAGCGAACGGGGCGTAAAATATTGTCCGGCACCGCTTTTGGTATCTTCTGCATTTTTTTCCAAAAGGCCTTCATAAATTTTCCCTTTTATATCCGTACCCATGATGGTCCACTTTTCCTTATCAATCATATCGATGACCTTGAGTAATTTGGATGGGTCCTGTATTTTATTCTGGGCTTTGGTAAATATTTGTCCGAGCGTACCGTTTTGCTTCCCCAGTTCTCTTAATAGTGTATTGTAATGCGATTCCAGTTCAGCCCCTTTTTTATGAGCTAAACTTTCCCAATTGTATTCAGCCGGGATGTTTATTTCCCTATTATGTGGTGGTTTGCTGAATTCATGGGCCATCTTTAGAAAAAGCAAATAAGTAATTTGCTCCAAATAGTCGCCATAACTTACTCCATCGTCCCGTAATACATGAGCAAAGTTCCAAACTTTTGATATAATTGCTGATTCTGTCATTTATTTTTATTTTCTTGTCGATTTTTCTTTAACGCTTTTAAAAATTTATCAAGGTATTCTTCTTTGTGTTTGGCCTTATACTGCATCACATACCTGGGATGGTCCAAAGGAACTATTTTTTCAAAGAATCCCATTTCTTTATTAAGTTCATTCAGAAATTTGTAATTTTTACCGGACCCTAAACAGAAGCAAACCTCTGTTTTTATCCCAAATGAAATTTGTTTTTGTATCGTTTCTATGATAAACGGTTTCATTTTGTTTTGTAAGTCTTTGCTGTCGTAATAATTGTAATTTTTTCTACTCCCATTTTTATTCTCAATTACAAAACCTAAAGGACAAACAGAGTTTATATAAAAATTATTATAAAACGAGGTGACTCCGCCATAGGCTTCAATAACTTCATAAACAAATACCGAGGATGGCTCATGGGTAGATACATTCGGCAGCTTTAGTTTGCAAATCTCTATCAGTCTTTTGGTATCGGTAAATGGTATTCCGGTTACACCTGCGCCCAGTCTGCCGGGGTTTATACCCAATATTAAAGTACGGGCATTATTGTCGTTATAAAATTTTCGATAAAAATTAGATGATACTTCCAATGCATTGGGGTTCTCAAGAAAAGGATTCATAATCCTAATGTTTTCAGGTAGTTTGCCTGTGAATTTTAAGGATGTATTGAATGATATTATTTTTTCAGCTAAGTTCATCTGTTGTTTTCTTTGCGTTTAGCTTATTTTTTATTTTGCTTGTGCTTAATGCGAGCCAATAATTTCTCCGCCGACTCCCAATCTTTTTCTTTTTTGCAGGCCGCTATTTCGGCTTTGCTCAATAAGCGACCTGCAAACGCTTTTTTGAGTATGCTTTGACGCAGGGCTTCTGCTTTTAGTAAGTTTTCTTTGATGCTTTCTTCCAACTTATCACAAACCGATAAACGGCTTTCGATTTCCTGAACGATTTGGTGTTGTTTTTGGGGAGAAGGGAAGGGAACAACTGTATTTTTAATTATAGATAAGTTGAGGTTTGGCTGAACTCCTCCACTTGACAACAACCTTATTTCTTCATAATTTTTTATAAAAAACCATTTTATAAATTTTTTAGAGGATTGATGTTTTTCAAACATTGTTATAGTTGCAATTGCTTGATTGGTAGCTGCATCAATATTCAATTCAGAACACTTACCTCTTGTTTTTCCTTCACCATACATTGCTACTAATAAAGAACCTTTCGGAATAATTTTACAATTTGTTTCTTTTAAAGCAACATGAGTGATTAATTCATTTGCTTTATTTACAAAAAGATTATTTAAAGCACTGCTTGTCACCCAAGGGATTGAACCATTTTTCCAATAATTAGAGTTCCCTCTTTTGGGTGTTGAACCAGTTCTTACATCAGATATCTCAAACATTTTAACAGTTGAATAATCACTTTCAAACGCTTTTTTAAGCACGGCCTGCCGATATATCTTTAATTGTTCCTGTGCTTTTTTAAGATTGGCAATGCCATTGTCCAACTCGCTAAATAATTCTTCAATTTTAGCAACGATGGAGCGTTGTTCGGGGAGGGGGGCAATAGGGAAATTTATTTTGGACAAATTTTTTCTTGAAATACGCTTTCTAGTAGTTCCACTTTGCAAAGATTCAATCGCCTTTCTGATTAATGGACTGTTTATATTATGAAGTAAGTATCTCTTATTAACAAGTTTAGTATTTGTCCTAATAATGGCAACATCAACTACTGTAACATATTTATCATTTCCTTCTAAGGGAAATAAAGTAGCACGCCCCAATGGTTCAGGCATACGAGCAAGTATTATATCTCCCTTATTGATAAATGTACAGTTTAATTCTTTAGCCTTTTCAGGTGTAAGAAAACGTTTTGATTTATTTCTAAATACACCATCTCCAATATCTGCTAACTGAATAAGTCTCACATCCCCTTCAGGATCTTGATCTTTACTTTCTACCCAATCCCCATCACAAAAAATACCTTCTGGTGAAATTAATTCATCAACTTTTGCTTGAGCCCAATCTTCTTTCATTATCTGTTATATATTTAGATACGTTTAATACCTTTGAGCTTATAAATGATCTCAATTCCTGTAAAGAAAGCAATATATTTTTCATTCTCATTATGCGAGTCAATTAATTCATGTACTTCCTCGTTCCTTTGTTCTTTAAGGAATAAAGAAAAATTGAAATGAATGTTTTTTATCCATTTAAGTTCTTTTGCCTTTTTTAATAAAGTGTATAAACCAGGGCAGGTATTTTTGTCTTTTGCCAAACCTTCTTCAATGTATTTATCTTTTAAGAGATTCTCAATAATGGTCGCTAATTTCTCAATCGCTATTTTTTCTTTACCTTCATCTATTAATTCAATAACTACTCTGAGTTTATTGGCTACCATTTCATCTAGTCCAATATATTCTTTCCTGAGATTAATTAGTTGGTCTTTGATTTCTGTTGGAATATCGTTTTTTGAATTAAAATATTCCGAAAGTAATCTTAAGTAGTCTTTTTCTTTATTTTTTAGCTTTTCTTCAATGACTTTTCTTTTAGTTCGTTCATCCATAGCCCATATGAATCCACCTATTACTAAACCAATTATTATAATCTTCCAGAAATTGTTATTATTCATAACTTAATCAATATTTGTTTTTAGTATTTCCCAATACCCACCTTTATCACCACCAATACGTTCAATAAAGCCTTTTTCTTTTAATTTCTCAATATGTTTTTGAACTGCAGAAGTATTTATTCCAATGGATTGTGCCAGTTCTTCTCGGGTAATACTGTTATTTTCTTTAATCAAACCCAATATATCTTCTTGTTTTGCAGTTAGCTTCTGACCACCTTTCTGACCACTATTATTATCTTTTACTTTCCAATAACCTCCCTTAGTTCCTCCTTTGCGTTCTATTGCTCTATCTTTTTTAAGAGCTTCTATATGCTTTTGTATGGCTGATGTGTTGATATTAAGCTCCTTAGCTAACTCTTCTCTTGTGATATGATTCTTTTCTATAATTAGATTCAATACTTCTTCTTGTTTGCTTGTTCGTTTCTGACCACCTTTCTGACCACCTTTCTGACCACCTTTCTGACCACCTTTCTGACCACCTTTTATTCTACTAAACGTAATCGTAAAAAAATCATTAAATTGATAGTCAGCATCAGGTAATGAAACTTCACTAAGTGCTTTCTTAATTCTGTCAATACCTGTACCTAGTCGTTCTATATAATTTATACGCAATAAAAGATCTGCAATATTTGAGTTACGTCTTAAACTACGTCTTCCAAAGTCTTTAGTACTTAAACCTTTAGGAAGTCCACCGGGATTGCTTATAATTATTTTATCAGGATATACTTCAATACTAACATTGGCTCCTCTCTCTAAGTAGTCTCTATGCATTACTGCATTTACAATGGCTTCTCGTAATGCTACCTCAGGGATTTCCCAAATATCGGTTCGCTGAACCCCTTCAATTTCAGCAGAAACATTAATATGTCTGGCTATAAACTGAATGGCAAAATTAATATTGGATACAATATCATCATTAAATTCTTTGCGATCTAATATGTCAGCCCTGGTGTCTCCTTTAAATGCCACACAACTAACTCTGCCCTGTGGAATCAGCGTATTTTGATCTTCAGTAAAAAACAATATACCGGCATTGGTAAAGTAATCAACCGCATTGATTGTTTTAATTACGCCCAAACTTTTCAATATGAACGAAGCATCCTGAGTTGAGCTAATACCTGCCAAACCTTTGAATTGTTCCCATTTTTCTTCAGAAAAAAGGTTGTTAAAGGGAATATCTTGTCTTATTTGTTCATCAAAGCGAACCCTGCCTTCGTTTTCAATAAATGCAATAATATCATCGGTTGACATTTTTTGAGCATTCGGGCCAACTCTCAGATAAAATCCATTTGTACATCGATAAGGTTTGTTTGCTCCTTCCTGAACATCCACAACAATAACATTACCTCCGACTTGTTCAGTGTTTATAACAATTGAAGGGTCACAATCGTTGGCATGGCTTTGAATGTTTGATAGCACTTGATTGTTGATTTGTATTCCCCGAATGCTGCCGTCATCATTTACACCTAAAAACACTTTTCCTCCGGAAGCGTTGGCAAAAGCAACAATTTCTTTTTTGAAATCATTGTTTAGGCTACGTTTAAACTCAATATGGTAGCCTTCACCTTGCTCAATGATATGCTGTAATTCAGCTTCGGTCATGCTACCAGTTCTTTGTTTAGTTCATTAATGATGTCTTGCATTTCATCACCAAAGAGTTGCCACATCTTTCCTCTGCCGCCTTTTGCATCAAAGGGAGTGAAGTCCAAATTTTCTATTTCGATATGGAAACTGCTTACAATATGTTCTTTCATCATTCGTAACCAGTTCATCTGTTCTTCGGTAAAACGGTTATGTTGTCCGGCATTTTGTTTGAAGATCCAGCGTTTAAAGTTCTCATCTATTTTTTTATCGTAAGGCGTTAATGCTTTGTCTATGCCGCATAAATTCCGGATCAATGAAACCAAAGCTGTTAATTCGCTTTTGGGTTTATCACTTTTTACATGATCCAGTGTTTTATAAGCTTCCCAAACGTAATCAGGGGCTAAAACAGGTTTGTCGCGTTTTAGTTTTTCCAATACCTCTTTAATCATCTGATACGTAATCTCTCTTCGATTATAGGGTTGGTTATAAAATATGCTCAATGCTTCGATTTCGTTTTTATTCGCTTCAAGATAATCTGAAAAATCTTTAATAATTAGTTTGGCTTTATCAATTGAACTGCTGTCCCATTCAGATTTTGTAACCGTATCAATGTTTATGGAGTCTATGATTTGATCGTGTTCGCGTCTTACATTTTCAATATAATTGTTCAATGCTCCATTAAAAGTAGCACTTGCCTTTTTAGCCAATTCTTCTTTTGCTTTTTCACTGGCTGATTCAAAGCTCGGGAATTCTTCCTTTTTTCTAAGCTCTTCTGATTTATTATATATCGAATCCGGATCGAAAGCATCCAATAACTCTTTGGTGATTTGTTTCAGGTTTTTGCCTCCGGAGAATTGTAAAAGATCATCAGACTCTTTTTCGGTCATTTGTTTTTCAAGCCGGATTAATCTGTTTGCCAACGAAAGGAATAAATCTTCATCTGCAACACCCATAGTCACAGCACCCAGGAGGTCTTTCATTGGTACAGAGCGTTTGCGTTCTAAGGGGCGGCTATCTGTTTTTTTGGATTTTGTAGCTCCTACTGCATCTACAATTACAAAATGGGTTTTAGAGTAAGCGGTCCGGGATACTAATTGCAAATCGTTATTGTTCAGGGTCCGGGTTCCACGTCCTTTCATTTGTTCAAAATAATTGATGCTTCTAACATCCCGCATAAAGAGCAAAACTTCCAGGGGCTTTACATCTGTGCCGGTTGCAATCATATCAACAGTAACAGCAATCCGCGGATAATAAGAATTCCTGAAACGGTTAATTAATGATTTGGGGTCTTCATCAATCCTATAGGTAACCTTTTTGCAAAAATCATTTCCTTCATCAAATTCTTCTCTGACAATTTTTATAATATCATCGGCGTGACTGTCGGTTTTTGCAAAGATGAGGGTTTTGGGAACTTCATATTCCCCGTCCTTATCAAAACGATTCGGATATATGTCTCTTTTCAATGCGGCTTTAAATTCCCGAATAATATTTCTTATCTGGCTTGGATTAACTACTTTTTTATCCAAGTCATTTCTTTGGTATACGGTTTCTTCATCTTCCTGTTGCCAACGTTTTTGGCGAGTCAGTTTGTCTCTTCGGTCGACAAACCACCCTGCTTCAATGACAGCCCCATTTCTCGATATCTCTGTATCTATTATATAAACATCATAAGGAACATTTACTCCGTCAGCCAGAGACTCTTCGTAGGTGTATTCACTCACTACATTCTCGTTAAAAAAACCAAAGGTTCGTTTATCGGGGGTTGCAGTTAAACCGATTAAAAAGGAATCAAAATAATCCAGGACTTGTTTCCAAAGGTTATAAATTGACCGATGACATTCATCAATGATTATAAAGTCAAATTCTTCGATGGGTACTTCTTTGTTGTAAGCAACAGGAACAGGAGTATTGTTCTTTATTTGTTCCTGCATCCAGGTTGACTCATTCGGATTTGATTCTTCTGCACTTTCCTCCAATTCTTCTCCTTTCAAAATCGAATATAGTCGTTGGATGGTGGAAATACATATCTGGCTATCCGAGGCAATATAGTTTGAATTTAACCTTTGTACATTGTAAAGCTCTGTGAATTTGCGATTATCATCTTGTGGCTGATATTTCATAAACTCTTGCTCGGCTTGTTCTCCCAGGTTTCGGGTATCTACTAAAAATAATATACGTTTAGCATTGGCAAATTTTAGAAGTCTATAAACAAAAGTTGATGCCGTGAAGGTTTTACCAGCTCCGGTCGCCATTTGAATCAAAGCTTTGGGCCTGTTCTTCTTGAAAGAATGCTCCAGGTTTTGAATGGCTTTTATTTGAGCCGGCCTTAGTCCTTTCAAATCTAAAACAGGTAAGCCTAACAACCTTTTCCTTAAGCTTTCTTTTTTTAAATAGTTGGCAAGTGTTTCAGGTTTATGAAAACTAAAAATATTTCTTCCACGTGGTTTTGGGTCTCTATAATCTGTGAATCTGGTAATAGTACCTGTACTTTCATAAACGAAAGGAAGAGGGTCATTATTCAAGTATTTAAGCTTAGCTTTTGCGTAATCAGAAGATTGATCTTCAGCTATTGTTAAACGGTGCCCTTCATTTTCTCTTTTGGCTTCAATAACTCCAACAGGTTTATGTTCTACAAATAATACATAATCTGCCGGACCTACATCGGTTTGATATTCTCGGATAACAACACCAATATTAGCTGCTAAATTTATTCTGGATTTAGACTGAACTAACCACCCTGCCTCAATCAACATTTTGTCGATCTTATCTCTTGCAAACTGTTCAGGGTTTTGGTTAATTATTTCAGGCATATTACAAATTTAGTTTTTT
This sequence comes from Bacteroidales bacterium, assembly GCA_028280405.1. GTDB lineage: Bacteria > Bacteroidota > Bacteroidia > Bacteroidales. Next base: position 18,813 of record JANQLW010000017.1, on the reverse strand, counting down.
AGCTTGATACACAATTAATATTAATAATAAGAATTTACATAAAATATAAGTTTTGATTTCATATAGGGGAGTAAAAATAAAAAGTTATACTAAGTTAGTGTGTAAATATATGAAAAAGTGGGAGAGTTGCAAAGGGGCAACACATTGTTTTATACCCACCCCAAACTCCTCCCTTGTGAAGGGAGGGGCTCTTGATTGGTAAGGTCGGTAAGTATGAAGATTTTCCTTAGCTCCCGACATGTTGGGAGAAGAATTGTTATCTAATATTTTTGAGTTTATGGATATGTTTACCTGTTTTTCATGTTACGATGAATAGCTTAACCCCCAGAAGTGTATTTAAGACAGGAAAGTATTGTCCTCCTTATTCTAAAGCTGACCAACTCTTTAAAGTAGAATTTAATGACATGGGAGAACCCAAATATCTCATGGAAAAATATATATACATTTATAAATTATGTGAGTCAGATAGGTTTTTATTTTTTGAAATATATTATCAAAAAAATCAATACTGGGGCTATTATAATAAAATAAGTAAGAAAACAGAAATCTTAAAAGGGCCTATTACTGAAATATTATTTAATAATATAATATTGCCGTTCAAGTTTCAAAATGCCAATATTTACGATAATGAGCTGGTTGTTTATATTGAACCTTATGAGTTTTTAGAGTGGTGAGAAGGCCAAGACTCTTTACCTGAAAAACTAAGTCATTTAAGGAATATAAAAGATTCAGACAATCCAATAGTGATTATAGCCAAATTGAAGAAATAACAAATATGGCGATAGAAATTATGGGATCAACTGTCATTTAAGATATGTTATTAAGAGGAAAAATATCGAATTTTTTGTAGAGCATATCTGTGAAATTATATATAAAACTTTCAATTAAAAGTTGAAATAGAAAAGCGAGTTATTTATATAAAAAATTCTACATTCTTTCACCCATTCTAATAAATTATGTGTTTAAGTTGTAGGATATGAATAGAATAACTGTTTATTTCCTCATTCTTTATAGTAATTATAGATTATAATTTTTTATCAATTTGAATATTTACTGCTCTAAACTTTGAATTTAACCAGGAATGATTATACCTATCTCAAGGCACATTGTTATAATATTTTAAAAGTTAAATTTTGTTATACTCTTATGAACCGTCTAATTTCTTTGATTGCCTTAATGCTAATTCTCTTATTGCAAAGTTGTGATACAAAAAAAACTACTAAGTTAGATATCCCTGTAATCACTCCTGAATATTTTGTTAATAAGGCTTTTTCATTATCTTATATTGCAGATGATGTTGAGTATATTCCTCTGGATTCTAAAGTCTTGTTTAGACATTATATGTCAGTTCAATTTGATGATAGTTTATTTTTTCTATCAACTTCTCCCAAAGGTGTACTCGTTTTTAATAAGGAAGGAAAATATTTAAGACAGATTGGTAGAAGGGGAAGAGGCCCGGGTGAATATACACATGGAAACAAAATTACTCTGGATAAAGACAATCATAGACTGTATGTTAACGATTTAAGGAAGATTTTAATTTTTAATTATAAAGGTAGTTTAATTAGAGAGTTTAGTATTGATACGGAGTTTAATTCTCATAGGTTATATTATTTAAACAATAAATTAATTGGAATTAAGGGATTGTCCTTCTCTATGAACTATCAACCTTATAATTGGTTTTTGTTTGATACTTTAGGAAATATTTTGTTTAAAAAATCAAATTCTATAAAACGAACAGCAACAAAAAACATAATGAGAGGTGGTTTTGGTAATTTTTCATATCTGTATAATGATAAAATTCATTATTGGAACCATTTTAATGATACAGTTTTCGAGTTGAATAATAAAGATTACAGAGCAAGGTATTTATTTAAAAAAGATAAATATAGAATTACTCCTGAAGTAACCTCTGATATGGATGTGTTTTTTGGAAAGACTAAGCATCTTCTTTTACAAGGTATTTTTGAAAATAATAACAATTTATATTTATTATATAGACGAAATGGAAATACACAATTTTGTATTTACGATAAAATTGAGCATACATTTATTAATACAATTATATATTCACCTGTCAATAGAGAAGAGTCTTATAAAAGAGGCTTGATAAATGATATTGATGGTGGAGTCCCTTTTTTACCTAACCCAATTTCAATTTTTAATATGAATGGCCGAGAGTATTTAATAAAGCAAATAAATGCTTGTGATTTTATAGATTATGTAAATGGTAAAGAATTCAAGAATGCTAAACCCAAATACCCTGAAAAGAAAAAAACATTAATAAAGCTAGCAAATTCCTTAGATGAAAAGGATAACCCTGTACTGATGTTGGTGAGATTGAAGAAGTGAGAATATTGGATTTTTTGAGAGTAAATTTATTAACCTTAAAAAATAATAAAATGATTAATAAAAGTATACTCATTACATTTTTTATTTTAATTACCTCTCTTGCTCAAAGCCAGGAGGTTAAAAATATCCATATTGAAATGGTATTTGTTAAGGGTGGCACTTTTCAAATGGGCAGTGATAGTGGCTGGGATTATGAAAAACCGATACACACGGTTCATCTCAATGATTTTTATATTGGTAAATATGAAATAACGGCAGCCCAATTTAAGCAATTTATTGATGAAACAGCTTATACTACCGATGCAGAAAAACAAGGTAAGGTTTATTGCTGGACAAATAAGAATCCGGATAATAAGTGGCAATGGACTATAGTAGATGGTGTTTTTTGGCAATATGATATACATGGGGTTTGGCTTAAAAATTATACACATCCGGTCATTCATGTGAGTTGGAACGATGCTATGGCATATTGCAAATGGTTAAGTCAAAAAACAAATAATAATTACCGTTTGCCCACCGAAGCTGAATGGGAATATGCTGCCCGTGGCGGGGTTTCGGAAGTTTCAACGACCTATTCCGGCAGCAATACTATTGATGATGTTGCTTGGTATTCTGATAATTCAGGGCATAAAACCCACCCCGTGGGGCAAAAACAGCCCAACGAACTCGGTATTTATGATATGAGCGGCAATGTTTGGGAATGGTGTTACGATTGGTTTAGCGATACTTTTTACAGTAGCGGCATGCAAAATAATCCGCAGGGCCCGTCTTCCGGCACTTTTCGTGTCTTACGCGGCGGCTCGTGGAAAGGCAATACAACCAGTTGTAAGGTTTCTTACCGCTACTCAAGCAAACCCGACGGTTTTACACGTTACCTGAACAAATCCAAAAAATCGTATACGTACCTCAACTACGGGTTTCGTATTGTCAAGGACATAAATTAACCCTTTAGAACTATTCTTATATAGAATATTTCTCACAGTTACTGAGGCTTATTGAGGCGGGTCTGAGTTTCTATAGCTCCACTTAAAAATGGTCTCTTGTGGAGCTGGAGGGAGTCGAACCCTCGTCCAAACAAGGAACAAATAAGTTTTCTACATACTTAGCTGATTATTGGTTTTCGAATATAATCCGGAAAACAGCACCCCAATTATACCTTATCCTTTAAGCTTCATTTTACAATCAAGGCACTTGCAAAACTATCCCGATATTTACGAGCGCTCTGAACTCAGGCCGGAATCGGGCGGATCCACCTGCAGAACGTCTTGTCCCGACCCCTCGGGTCGGGATAAAGCTAATCTACTATACTTCGATTAAGCTGCAAGAGCGTATTTATTTTCGCCAATTAAAATTGTGTGAATAGGATTAACGAGCGTATTCGCAATGCTCGGTATGCTTACATATCCATCCACCTTGCTGTCAAAACCGGTCAGCCCCTTATATGAATGAAAAACACCTCGGCAAGCTCGGTGACCCGATCATCGAGCGTAACGCAGTGAAGTCGAGATGAGTTTTTCTGTTTTTACAAATTTACTATAATAAAATAGATTTTGGACAGAGTGAAATAAATATAAAAAGAACGGTCTGAATCACTCCACCCAAAAATCAGCTGCAAAAGTAAACAAAAAATAGCGATTGCAGCTAATCTACTTATAAATTTAGATGAAGAGTAAAATGATGTCAAGTTAAGTATTCAGAATTCTGAATCCAAAATTTAGTATTATGAATATGATAATTTAGAAACTCTATTTATTTAATGGTAATGCAAACATCTTTACATTTTCTCCTGTTATTTTTTTATCGCACAATATTACCAGGCGTTCCATTACATTGCGTAATTCACGAATGTTTCCCGTCCATTTTATATGTTGCAATTCTGTGATGGCACTTTCTTCAATGATTAATGGAGCAATGCCTTGACTTTCTGCTGACTCCTGGATAAAATGTTCTGCTAATAAGCGGATATCCTCTTTTCTTTCTCTCAACGGAGGAACATGAATTAAGATCACACTTAAGCGATGGTATAGATCTTCACGGAATCTGCCTTCCTGAATTTCTTTTTGTAAATCTTTATTGGTAGCAGCAATAATTCGTACATCCACAGCTATTTCCTTTTCTCCTCCTACACGTGTGATCTTATTCTCTTGCAAAGCTCTGAGCACCTTAGCCTGTGCCGACAAACTCATATCTCCAATTTCATCAAGGAATAAGGTTCCTCCATGAGCTTGCTCAAAATCTCCTTTACGCATTTTTATGGCAGATGTAAAACTACCTTTCTCATGCCCAAATAACTGACTTTCTATAAGCTCCGAAGGGATGGCGGCACAATTTACTTCAATAAATGGTGATTTTACACGATTGCTGTTTTCATGAATGGCCCTGGCCACTAATTCTTTTCCTGTTCCATTTTCTCCCGTAATCAAAACCCTGGCAGTGGTAGGAGCTACTTTTTCAATCATGTCTTGAATCTGAAGCATCGCCTCTGATTCACCTATCATTTCCCATTTTTTATCTATTTGTTTTCGCAATACTTTTGTTTCAGTAATTAATTGTGACTTATCCATAGCATTGCGAATTGTAACCAACAAACGGTTTAAATCCGGTGGCTTTGAAATATAATCGTAGGCACCTTTCTTTATAGAGTCAACAGCAGTATCAATCGTTCCGTGTCCTGAAATCATGATGATAGGAGTGTCTGTAATCTGTAATGCCTTTTCCAAAATTTCAATCCCATCCATTTTGGGCATTTTAATATCACAAAGTATAACATCGTACTCATTTTTTTCAATCATTTCCAAACCAACAATGCCGTCTTCAGCATCATCAACATCATATTTTTCTACTTCAAAAATATCACGTAAAGTATTACGGATAGCTTTTTCATCATCTATAATTAAAATTTTTGCCATGAGTAACTTTTTCAGAAGTTTAGTAAAAGTTTATAAATATAAGTTATATTGTAATTTATGTCTTTTATCACAGATTATTTATACATTCTTAGCACCTTTCTCTTATAATCGATTACCGCTTTATATTTTTTTAGTAAATCTCCACCAAAAACTCCATGGACTATTGGTAAGTTTAATGCCTTATAAGACTCATTAACATGTTTTAAATCCAATACTACGGCCTGGTAATTATTTAATTCGTAATCACCCAGTTTAAGTGAATTAATCTTTATTACCTGGCTTTTCATGCTATTTGTACCCAATCCTGTTGACAGCTTTTCGTTTTCTTCAAAATCGGTTTCTTCGGTAATAAATTCATTGATTAAATGCTCATCAAAAACCGTGCGCGAAGCTCCTGTGTCAATGAGTAAATTGGCCTCTTTCTCGTTTATCTTGACTTTTGTGATGATATGAAAGCCGTCTTCTTCAATAGGTAATATGGTAATCGGTAATTTAATATTCATATGGATTAGAAGTTTGGCTTTAATGAATACTTAGAATAGAACTGGTCAATCACTGTCACAGCTTCTTCCGCAGAGTCAACTACTGTAATGATGTCCATATCTTCTTCACTGATATTTTTTTCCTTAAGAAGCTTTTCCCTGATCCAGTCTACTAAGCCATTCCAGTATTCTTTACAAACCAAAACGATAGGAAAGTGAACTAATTTTTGAGTCTGAATTAATGTTATGGCTTCAAATAATTCATCCAGTGTGCCATAGCCTCCGGGTAATACGATATATCCTTGTGAATATTTCATGAAAATAACTTTACGTACAAAGAAAAAGTCAAAATCAATCAGTTTATCAGGGTCAATAAAAACATTTGCATGCTGTTCAAATGGAAGATTAATGTTTAATCCTACGGATTTGCCTCCTGAAAAATGGGCTCCTTTATTTGCAGCTTCCATAATTCCGGGGCCTCCTCCTGTAATTACTCCAAATCCTTTTTTTGTTAATAGATAAGCAGTTTCTTCAGCTACTTTATAAAACGGATGTTCAGGCTTCGTTCTTGCAGAGCCGAATATAGATACACAAGGGCCAATACGAGCCAGCTTTTCAAAGCCTTCTACAAATTCAGACATAATTTTGAATATCTGCCAGGAGTCATAAGTCTTTATTTCATTCCAACTTTTTCCTTTTAAGGCTTTTCTTATTTTATCTTCTTCTTTTTTATTCATTCAATATTTTTTGTTGTGCAGTTATACAGTTATGCAGTTGTGCGGTTCCTTTTATGATTTAAGTTCCAAGTTAAGAAATTTACCTGTTAAACTTCCATCTATCTTCACAACTTCTTCAGGTGTTCCAACAGCTAAAATCTTACCACCCCTAGATCCACCTTCTGGTCCGAGATCTATTATATGGTCGGCAACTTTAATAACTTCCATATTATGTTCAATGATCAAAACAGTATTACCTCTGTCCACCAGTTTGTTAAGTACATCCAATAAAACTTTAACATCTTCAAAATGAAGCCCTGTTGTTGGTTCATCTAAAATATAGAGGGTTTTGCCCGTGTCTCTCTTTGACAGCTCAGCGGCCAGCTTAACTCGCTGTGCTTCTCCACCGGAAAGGGTTGTTGACTGTTGCCCCAAAGTGATATATCCTAAACCAACTTCTTTTAAAGTTTTTATTTTTTGAATGATGGAAGGTATATTTTCAAATATTTCAACGGCCTGATTAATGCTCAAATTTAAAACATCATTAATTGATTTGCCTTTGTATCTGACTTCCAATGTTTCCCTGTTATATCTGTTTCCATTGCAATCGTCACAATGAACCTGAACATCAGGCAAAAAATTCATTTCAATAATCTTTACGCCGGCTCCTTTGCAGGTTTCGCATCTGCCTCCTTTTACATTAAAGGAGAAACGGCCCGGTTTGTATCCTCTGATTTTTGATTCAGGTAATTGAACAAATAGTTTCCGTATTTCATCAAAAACTTTTGTATAAGTAGCCGGATTTGACCTGGGAGTTCTTCCGATTGGAGATTGATCAATTTCAATGACTTTATCAATATTATCCAAGCCATCAATGGATTTATATTTCAAAGGCTTTTTAACTGATTTGTAAAAATGCTGACTAAGAATGGGGTAGAGGGTTTCATTAATTAGTGTGGATTTTCCGCTACCTGAAACACCTGTTACACAGACAAGTTTAGCAAGCGGAAGTTTCAGGTGAACATTCTTGAGGTTATTCCCGTTTGCTCCTTTAAGGACTATGGTTTTCCCATTTCCTTTTCTTCTTGATGCGGGAATGCTGATTTCTTTCTTTCCACTGATATAATCACAGGTTAGGGTATGGCAATCACGCATTACAGATGGTTTTCCCTGAGCTACTATTTTCCCTCCATGACGCCCGGCACCCGGGCCTATATCGATTACATGATCTGCAGCCAAAATAGTTTCCTTGTCATGTTCTACGACCACCACCGAATTGCCGACATCTCTCAGCTCCTGTAAAGCCTTTATCAATCTTATATTATCTCTTTGATGTAACCCAATACTGGGTTCATCCAAAATATACAATACACCAACTAATTGTGATCCGATTTGTGTTGCCAATCGAATTCGCTGTGCTTCACCACCTGATAAACTTTTTGAACTACGGTTCAAGGTTAGATAATCAATGCCTACATCTAAAAGAAACCGAATCCGGGTTCTGATCTCTCTTATAATTTCATGTGCGATCTTAGCCTGATTCTCAGATAATTTTTTTTCTATGGATTTGAACCAATCATCAAGTTGAATGATGTCAAGATTTGCCAGCTCCGCAATGTTCTTACCGCCTATTTTGAAATAATTAGACTCCTTTTTTAAGCGGCTTCCTTTACATTCAGGACATTCAACTCTATTCATAAAATTTCCGGCCCATCTTTTAATCCCATTAGCCGTTGTTTCATTATACTGATTTGTAATAAAGCTGATAATGCCTTCGAAATTTAAAGTATAAGTAGAGGTGATGCCCAGATATTCTTTCTTAACCTGAAAACTTTCATTAGACCCGTAAAGAATAGTTTTAATTGCTTCGTCAGATAATTTTGAAATGGGAGTGTTTAAATCAAACCTAAATTTGATGCCTATTGCCTCAATTTGGCTAAAAATCCAATTGTTTTTATAATCTCCAATAGGAGCAAAGCCTCCTTTTTTTATACTTAAATTCCTGTCAGGAATAATTTTATCAATATCAACTTCGGATATGGTTCCTAATCCGTTACAGTTGGGACAAGCTCCATAGGGAGAATTGAATGAGAACGTATTTGGCTCAGGATCATCATAGGCAATTCCTGTAGTAGGGCACATGAAGTTTTTACTGAAATGACGAACTTCTTTTGAATCTTCATCCAGTATCATAATTACTCCTTTACCTTGTTTTAAAGCTGTTTGAAGAGATTGTCCAATCCTTTTTTTATCATCTGTCCTGACTTTGATCCGGTCTATTACAACTTCTATATCGTGAACTTTATAACGATCCAATTGCATTCCAAATGAAATTTCCCTTAATTCACCATCTACTCTGGCTTTTAAAAAACCCTGTTTTCTGATTTGCTCAAAAAGATCCCTGTAGTGTCCTTTTCGCCCTTTTACTATCGGAGCTAAAATATTTATTCTTTTATCCTGGTAATCATTTAAAATGAGTTCTGTAATCTGAGACTCAGAATAGCGAATCATTTTTTCATTTGTATTATAAGAATAGGCTTCTCCAACTCTGGCAAACAATAACCTCAGAAAATCATAAATTTCAGTGATGGTTCCCACCGTTGACCTGGGGTTTCTATTGATGGTTTTTTGCTCGATTGAAATAACCGGGCTCAAGCCTGTTATTTTATCTACATCAGGCCTTTCCAGATTCCCTAAAAACTGGCGTGCATATGCCGAAAAGGTTTCCATATACCTTCTTTGGCCTTCAGCATAAATGGTATCAAAAGCCAATGATGATTTTCCGCTTCCACTTAACCCGGTAATAACGACAAGTTCATTTCGGGGAATTGAAATATCAATATTCTTTAAATTATGTACACGCGCACCGAAAATCTCCAAATGAGATTCTTCATTTGATTTTAATTCTTCAGCATTCATATCCCTCAATTCGTCGCGCATGATGCAATCATTATTTTTTGTACTTAAGAGCTTCCGGTATAGCTAGTTTTAAATCAGCAATACGACTACTGCTACTGGGATGGGTCGATAAAAATTCAGGTGGTTCTTTTCCTTTACTCATTTTAGTCATTCGTTCCCAAAACACAGGAGCCTCATGCGGATCATATCCGGCCATAGTCATTATGATCAGGCCGATACGGTCAGCTTCTCTTTCATGGGTTCTACTATATGGAAGAAGGAATCCCAGGTTTGCTCCGGTACCAACAGCAGCTAAAAATAAATTTCTGGTGTCCTCAGGTTTTTCCTTTAATGCTTCTCCAAGTGCAGCAATGCCTACATTTGTAATTAACCCCTGGCTCATACGTTCATTTCCATGCCCTGCAATAATATGAGCTATCTCATGGCCCATCACTACGGCAATGCCATCTTCATTTTTACATACCGGTAAAATACCGGAATAGAATACGACTTTACCTCCAGGCATAGCCCATGCATTTACACTTTTATCTTCTACTAAATTGAATTCCCATTCAAATCCTTTGGTGAGCTCTGACCTACCTATTGAAGCTAAATATTCATCAACAGCTATTTGTATTTTGTTTCCAACTTTTTTTACTAATTCGGTGTCTCTTTTGTTTTTCGATAAAGGATTCGTTTTTAAGAATTCTCCATATTGCTGGAATGCCATTGCATTCAATTCAGAATCACTAATGAATTTTACTTGCTTTCGGCCTGTTAATGGTACAGTTGAACAGGCTGCCAGCAAAAGAATAGAAAATAAATAAGCTGCTTTTTTCATTGTAATTAGAATTTGAAGTTAGATTTAAAATCTTTAAAAAAAGGGGTAATTTGATCTTTCTCTGAAAGAATCGGGTTTTCAATACCCCATTTTATGTTTAGATCGGGGTCATTCCATCGAATACTTCCTTCAGACTCTTTATTATAAACATTGGTACATTTATAGAAGAAAATAGTGTTGTCTTCCAATGTGACAAATCCATGGGCCATACCAGGCGGAATCCAATACATCATTTTGTTCTCTCCGGTTAACTTTATAGATTCCCATTGTCCGTAAGTAGGAGAACCTGCTCTTATGTCAACAGCTACATCCACCACAGCTCCTTGCATAACTCTGACTAATTTACCCTGATCATGTGGTGGGTTTTGGAAATGCAAACCTCTTAGAACCCCTTTTTGTGATTTGGATTCATTATCCTGTAAAAAACGAACATCAATACCTGCTTCCTGAAATTTTTCATTATTATAGGATTCGAAGAAATAGCCTCTCTCATCTTCAAATACGGTAGGTTTAATAATTAATAGTCCGGGAATTTTCGTTTTTATTATTTCCATAAAATCAATACAATAGAATGAGGATGTGAATATAAAAAATAATCTCCCCTAAAATAGAGGAGATTATAATTATTTTATAACAATATTATAAATGTATTACTTCATTATAAGCAGCTGCAACAGCTTCCATTACAGCTTCACTCATAGTTGGGTGCGGATGAACAGCTTTGATGATCTCTTCTCCGGTAGTTTCAAGTTTTCGGGCCACAACGGCCTCAGAAATCATTTCGGTTACATTATCACCAATCATATGGCAACCTAGCCATTCACCGTATTTAGCATCAAAAATTACTTTTACAAATCCATCCTTATTTCCACCGGCGCTTGCTTTACCGGAAGCAGTAAACGGGAATTTTCCAACTTTAATATCATAACCTGCATCTTTAGCTTGTTGTTCTGTCATTCCAACAGATGCTACCTCAGGTACAGTGTAAGTACATGCCGGAATATTTCCATAATCGAGAGCTTCTACATGCATACCGGCTATACTTTCAATACAAAGAATTCCTTCATGAGACGCAACATGCGCTAAAGCAGGACCGGAAACGATATCTCCAATTGCATAAACTCCATCTACATTTGTTTTGTAATATTCGTCTACTTTCACTTTTCCATTTTCAGTTTCTACACCAACTTCTTCCAATCCTAAACCTTCGAGGTTTGTTGATATACCTACAGCAGATAATACAACTTCAGCTTCTATAATTTCTTCTCCTTTTTTAGTCTTGATGCTGACTTTACATAAATCGCCACTGGTATCAACACTTTCAACAGATGAACCGGTCATTACTTTCATTTTAGCCTTTTTAAAGGAACGAGCCAAAGTTTTTGAAACTTCCGTGTCTTCTAATGGTACAATTTCAGGCATAAACTCTACTAAAGTAACTTTAGTGCCTATACTATTATAAAAATATGCAAATTCAGACCCAATAGCTCCTGATCCAACAACAACCATTGATTCGGGTTGTTTCTCAAGAGCCATCGCTTCACGATATCCAATAATTTTTTCCCCGTCTTGTTTTAAATTAGGAAGTTCTCTTGAACGAGCCCCTGTTGCAAGAATAATATGGTCAGCTGTATAGTCAGTCGACTTACCTTTACTATCTGTAACTTCAACAGTTTTATTAGCTTTTAATTTACCAAAACCTGTGATGGTTTCTATTTTATTCTTTTTAAATAAAAACTGAATCCCTTTACTCATGCCATCAGCAACATCGCGGCTACGTTTTACCATGGCTCCAAAATCGGCTTTTACTTCACCTTCTATGCTTACTCCGTAATCAGCTGCATGGTTTAAGTAATTAAATACCTGAGCACTTTTTAATAAAGCTTTTGTAGGAATACATCCCCAGTTTAAGCAAATACCACCAAGCTCAGCTCTTTCAACAACTGCAACTTTTTTCCCTAATTGGGCGGCCCGAATAGCAGCTACATAACCACCTGGCCCACTACCAATTACTATGATATCGTAATTCATATATTTTTTTGTTTTTTAGATTTATTATAAATTACAAATGTAGTAAAAAATAGTATGAAAATTTTTGATGATTTTAAATTATTAGGGAAGTGTTTTAATAGGTTGCGGGTTGCCGGGATCGTTTCCCCGGAGGGGAAGCGATCCCATGACTTCAGGTTACAGGTTGCAAGTTGCGGGTGTTAGCGATAAAATATTTTCGTTTTGTAACTGTTAATAAGGTCTCCAATTATTTTCTACGTACTGAATAAATTTGTTTATTTGTTTCCCAAGAGATTCATATTCAGTGATCAGATCATACCATGCTAAATCTTTATATATTTTTGAAATTGTGTCAACCTGGTTTAAGCATTCATCACATGATGCATGAGAATAAACTAAGAATTTAATAAAATCTGATTTATATCTTCTTCTGCCAAATCCTTCTACAACCTGCTTGCCGCAGGCAAGTATTATCTTTTATGCTTTTGCTTGATCTTCTTACCTGACTGCCTTGTTCGTATAGTTCAAATTTAGGCAGCTTCAAGCTTAAATGATGAACTTTAATACTTAATTCAAATGCAATTTTATAGATGTCTAAATCCCTGTAACTTTTCATGATATTTAATACGGGGAGATAGATTATTATTTTTTGAAATGTTTTTCTTAACCTGTAACTTGCAACCTGCAACCTGCAACCTGTAACCTACTTCATCGCATTAATAGGCAACTGCCTCGAAAATCCTTCTTCCAGTGATAAAAACGTTTCAGTATAAGTGACTTCTAAAATAGATTGAATTTTTTCTACAATCAATTGTTTTAAATGCTCATTATCTCTGGCATATATTTTTATGAGCAGGGAATATTTACCGGTGATATGATGACATTCCACAATCTCTTTTACCTTAATGATCTTTGAAAAAACATCCTCATGTGTACTGATTGAAGTTAAGTTAACCTGAATGCCAATATAGGCACACGTATTATAACCTAAGCCTTTGGGACTTAGTATGAATTGAGACCCGTCAACTACTTTTGCATCGATAAGCCTTTGGATGCGCTGGTGAATTGCAGCACCCGATACATTACAGTCTCTGGCAATTTCCAAATAAGGAATTCTTGCATTTTTTGTTAGGATATTCAAAATTTTTTGATCCAAGCTGTCAAGATGAAAGTGTGTGTCCATAATTTTTGTACTTTTGCTGATAATTTTTTCAAATATAATATAAATAACTTATGATTTTTCAAAAATAATAAAAATTATTAGCAAAATCTTAATTAATTAAAAATTTTGAAAGCATGCTGAATAATTTTGTGATTTTTTATAAGTAAATATCTATGATAACAAAAATTGCATTAGTTGGATTTGGTACCGTTGGTAAAGGATTGTACGAAATTCTTAAGGAGAAGGAAGTTCGTTTCAAAGAGAAATATGGCTTCACGTATAAAATTGTTGCGATCGCAGATCGATCTTTTGGAAATGTATATAACCCGAACGGATTGAATATGGATCGTATGATGATGGATGCAAGTATGGGAAATAGATTTACAGAAGACTTAGTTGAATGGGATAATATTACTTTAATAAAAGAATGTAATGCTGATTTGGTATGTGAGTTAACTTATACTGACCTGAAGGATGGTGGGCCAGCTATCGACCATTGTAAAGCTGCATTAAGTTCAGGTAAACATGTAGTCACAAGTAATAAAGGCCCGGCAGCTTTATTTTACCCGGGATTAAAAAAACTTGCCGATGCTCATGGCGTGAAATTTATGATTGAAGGTACGGTAGTTGCTGGTACCCCTGTTATAAATCTTGCGAGCGGACCGTTAGCCGGATGTGAGGTGACTAAGATCAGAGGGATCTTAAATGGAACCACAAACTTTATCCTTTCTGAAATGGAAAAAGGAAAAAGATATAAGGAAGTGTTAAAGCTTGCACAAAAGCTTGGATATGCTGAAGCCGATCCCAGTGGTGATGTAAATGGAATAGATGCCAGGGGCAAAGTAACAATTCTGGCAAATATTGTAATGGGGGCAGGGATGAAAATAGATGATGTTGATTGTAAAGGGATAGCTGAAATTACATTAGAAGATGTTCTGGAAGCCAGTGCCGAAAATAAAAGATACAAACTTATTGGAACTGTTGAACGGGTTAATGGTAAGGTAATTGGAAAAGTTGCACCCGAAAAAATTGCTTTGGATAATCCTTTGGCTTCAATTAATGGTGTAACCAATGCGCTTACATTTTCTACCGATTTATTGGGAGATATTACGATTATTGGCCCGGGTGCAGGAAAAGAAGAAACCGGTTTTTCTATACTAACTGATATTTTAGCTATTCATAGAAATATGTGCTGTTGTTAGTACGAATATTTTCTCATAATAGTATTCAATGCTTGATTCATATAAAAGAGGCTCAGTTAACCCGGGCCTCTTTTTTAATAAGAGGTTGATCGGATGTCCTAAATAGCTATATTTACAGTAAAGAAGGTATTTGAAACTTTTGAGAATGCCAAAATGTGTTAATTTCCTGAATTTCATTTTATCACATAGGTTAATGAGCTATTATTTGGTTTTTAGAAGATTTATTTTTTTAAGTGTGAAGTTTGTTTTGCTTCACACTGTTCATTGGATCTTTTTTAAAAAAAATGTTAAGAAGTTATATAGAAAGCTTCAAATTGATTTAACAGAAAAAAGATTAAACAGGATCTATTATTATTCCATTATGCTTTATATTCTTTTTGATTGGATGGTACTACTAAGGAAAAAGCGAATTAATAAAGCAGAGAAATACAAGCGAAATTTGCTGATGATCTTTACACCTTCATTTGATGACCTGGGTGATGAATATAATATCAATGCAGATCAGGTAATGAAAGCCTTTAAGGAAGAAAAAACCGAATACGATGTGCCTGAATTTATAGTTGCAAAATACATTTATAAAACATTTCTTTCCTTAAATAATCTTAATGCCGAATTAATTAATCAACATGGCGATGAAGTGGTAAAATGGGAATGCAGTGGCAAAACTATGGAAATTAATAAGGATTCTTCCTATGACGAACTAAAAGATGTAATCATAGGAAAAGGAGGGGATTCCATTGTTTTTTATCGTGCCGGACTTGACTCTGAGTTTAAAAAGGGTGAAGAAAAGGCCTATTTTAAGTTGGGGAGCCTGCTTCAATTCACTAACGATATTTTTGATGTTTACAAAGATGTAAAGAATGGGCATCAAACATTGTTGACTACAACGAATGACCTGATACCTGTTTATGATCTTTATGTGGAATTAATAAATGATATGATTAAATCCTTTTTTCATTTGGATCTGCCAATTAAAAGAATCACAAAGTTTTTAAATCGCGTAATGATTATTTTATCCAGGGGACTGGTTTGCTTTAATCAATTACTCGAGGTGCAGAACAGAGAAAACGGAAAGTTTGCTCCTGCCAAATTAAGCAGGCAGGATTTGGTTTGTGATATGGAAAAATGGTCGAATATTAAAAAGAGTATAAAATATTGTGCAGAATATCAAAGTGTCATATTTCAGCATAGAGATCTAATAAAAAAATAGGGTATTATTATTTTTGCCGTTAAGATTTTGTAAGTTTGTTATCATTGATTTAAGAGAGTTTATTATGAAGAGAATTGTTTTACGCTCACCGGCTACCAGTGCCAATGTCGGGCCTGGTTATGATATATTTGCAATGGCCTTAGCTGATCCTTATGATGAAATTGAAATCAGCCTGAATGATACTAAAGAAGTAAACATTGAATTTGTAAATGATACACAAGCAATACCTACCAGTCTTGAGGATAATGTTGCCGGGCTTGCTGTGCTCGAATTGATCAAACGAAAACGACTGGAGCAGGGAATGAGTATTCGGATCCATAAGCAAATGACATCAGGAGCAGGATTAGGAACTACCGGTGCTTCAGCGGCAGCCGTAATTTATGGCTTGAATAAAATGCTTAATCTTCATCTTACTCCCAATGAAATGATTGATATCGCACGCATGGGGGAGGTTGCTTCCGGAGGTTCCCCTCATGCCGATAATGTAGCTGCTTCTGTATTAGGAGGATTTGTTTTGGTTAAAAACTATAAGCCTATTGATGTACTAAAGCTTGAGATGCCTGAATTTCCGGTTGTATTAGCCATTTTGAAGAAAAGCCAGAGGACTACCAGAGGGTTTATTACTTATGAAATCGGCCAGGAAAAACTAAAAGAACAAATGGCCAGATGTTCGCGTATCATTCATGCTATACATACTCATGATATTGAAGAATTTGGTGATGCCTTTAGTGTGGATCATATTGCAGAACCGGTTAGGGGTGCTGCCATTCCTGAATATGCGGAAGTAAAAAACCATGTGATCTCTGCAGGTGCTTTTGGTTGCCAGATAAGTGGTGGAGGTTCCTCTGTAGTTGCAGTTTGCAGCCCTGATAATATCGACTTTATAGCCGCAATAATGGAAAAAGGTTTTGCAGGAAATCCAAACTTTATTCAGGTTATAAAAACAAAGACAAGCAATATAGGTGTACAAATTATTTCCGAATAATGTGGCAACGAGCCTGTATTATTGTGATTGTTTCCTTAAGAAAATAGAAGAGGTTGTCCCAAAAGTGTAATAGTATGTCATCTGTCCCGATAGCTATCGGGATCAGAATCTTATCAATCATGTAATCAAGATATTTAGATCCTGAAACAAGTTCAGGATGATGGCTAAAATAGCATTTGGGACAACCTCTTTTTTTTATGTATGATGATTATATTGAGTCTAAATTTTATAAAAACATGGTTTTTTTGTTTTGATATTTTGAATTGTCCGGCAGTCTAGTTGTGATCTGTAATCTTTAAATCTAAAGTCATTCAGGTAGTTTTGAAATTTATAAAAATGTATATTATTGCTTTTGAATATTTGATTTTTTTCAAAAAAAGATTGTAAATATTTAGTATTATCTTGAAAATTGCTTTCAAATTATTATATTTGCATGAGCAGAGTGTGAAAATAATAAATCATAAAAACAGGTAATAAAATGAAATTCGATCCGGCAAGTCAAATCCAGGACCTAGAACAATTTGGTGAATTCGGAGGTGTTAACCCTTCAATTACTGATTCAGCTACTTATACCTTTATGCAGGCAAAAACAATGCTTGATACTTTCCACGGTGAAGCAGAAGGATGCTTCCTTTATTCGCGACACTGGAATCCAAGTAATAAATACCTTGCTGATGCTTTAGCTGCAATGGAAGGCACTGAAGCAGGTTGGGTTACAGCATCCGGTATGGGTGCGATTACGAATGCTATTTTACAGTTGGTAAATACAGGTGATCATATTATCTCTAGCCGTACTACTTACGGAGGTACTTATGCTTTCTTATTAAATTATCTTCCAAAATTTAATATTGAAGTAAGTTTCGTTGATATTACCAACTTAGAAGAAGTAAAAGCCGCTATTAAGGGAAATACAAAATTGATATATACTGAAACGATGACCAATCCGATGCTTCAGATTTCGGATATTCCTTCTTTGGCAGAGATTGCACATGCAAAAGAGGCGAAGTTAATGGTTGACAATACCTTTACTCCGATGATATTCAGCCCTGCGAAACTGGGAGCTGATATTGTTGTTTACTCTATGACCAAATTTATCAATGGTAAAAATGATTGTGTAGCCGGTGCAATATGCGGTTCTCAGGAATACATCAATTCATTAATAGATGTGAATGATGGTACAAGTATGTTAATGGGAGCAACTTTGGATCCATTGCGTTCTTCTTCTATACTTAAAAACTTGCATACATTACATATTCGTATGAAACAACATAGCTATAATGCAATGTACCTTGCAAATAAATTTACAGAAATAGGATTGGATGTTTCATTCCCCGGATTGTCAAATCATCCTGGCCACGAATTGATGAAAAAAATGATGAATGTCGACTATGGCTTTGGTGGAATGATTGCCATTGATATGAAAACTGCCGACAAAGCTGCTGCCTTGATGGAAAGAATGGAAGCAGATAGTGTTGGTTACCTGGCTGTAAGTTTAGGTTATTTCAAAACACTATTCAGTAATTCCGGAAAATCTACTTCTTCAGAAGTTCCCGAAGATAAACAAAAAGAAATGGGAATGTCTGAAGGCTTAGTACGTTTCTCTGTTGGCTTGGATAACGATATAGAAAGAACATTCCGGAAAATTAAAACAGCAATAGAAGAGCTTAAACTTATTTAAAATACTCATTGTATTGAATTAGAACCCTGTTAAGTAACTAACAGGTTTTTTTTGTTCCTCTTGTCATTCTGAGAGTTCACCTAATTTTATTAGGCATAATGAGAAAATGACAGAAAATCTCCTAAACGGGCAAGGTAGCATAAATGTTATTGCTAATATGTTAATGAATCGCCCAAATTCCCCCTTAGGGGATTCATCTCAATAGCTAATGGTTCCTAAATATGCCTCTTATTCCCCGTCAGGGGATTAACTGCATGTCAGATATTGGATATAGGGGGCATCGTTAATCCCCTGACGGGGAATGGTGTTTTTCATAACGCATATTTTCTATTAATATTTATTCCTGCCCGTCCGGCAGGCGGGCCCTA
>JANQLW010000011.1 GCA_028280405.1 Bacteroidales bacterium | reverse complement strand
CATAACGGATATTTTCTATTAATATTTGTTCCCTACGGGAAAAATATATTATTTCAATATGGCTTTGCTTCATAAACAGAGCTTCTTTCTAAAAAACCGCATCTGGATACAAAATTCAATCCGCTAATAATAAGACTATTGCATAAATCTGTCATTGGTAACTCCCGCCTGCGTCGGGCAGGTGTTTCTGCATCTAATTTAGTAGCGTCTTAGATTCTGAAACACCTGCCCGACGCAGGCGGGAATTCAGCATAACAAACTTTTAATTTATTCCTGTTCCTTAATTATTAATTTTCTGTTAAAACAATCTTTACATTTCTCCAACTAATTTTAATTTCTTAATTTTCTATTTCTTATCATTATAAACCAAAACATCTAATATGAAAAAGAACACAGATTTAGGATTATTCATCTTGCGTATTGCAGTAGGTTTACTAATGCTTCTGCATGGAATCGCAAAACTCAAAGGACTCGATTTTATTGAAACATTATTAACGAATAATGGCTTGCCTGCTTTTATGAAGTATGGCGTTTATATTACAGAAATAGTTGCCCCAATACTTATCATTATTGGTTTTAGAACAAGGCTTGCAGCAGCGGTTTTTGCTTTTGGTGCCTTATTTGCCATGCTTCTTGCACATGCAGGCGAAATTTTCACCATCAATCAGTATGGAGGTTGGGGTGTTGAATTAATAGGCCTGTATTTCCTCGGGTCGTTGGCATTGTTTTTTACCGGAGGAGGAAAATGGGGACTTTCCAGCTCAAATGATTGGGATTAAGAGTTAATTGCCACAGGCTACAAGCTACAGGCAGTGGGATGGCATTCTTTTTTATGGATAGAATGCCATCTTTTTATTTATAATTAAGTTGTTTTGATTATTTTACTTTTAAGTTAGTGTATCGGTATATTGGTGTACTTGTTTTCACTATTCCTTTTTATAAAAATGTTTGCTATCGTTTATTATTTTTGTTTTGGAATTTTTTATATCAGTGGCATTCAAAAAAGATTTATTTTAAACAAAGCTAAGTTCGACAAAATCAAGACTCATTATCAACTATGAAAACCAAAATTCAATCCTTAGTTCATTCAAATATTTTCGATTACTTTATTACATCAATTATTTTCATAAATGCACTTTTGATCGGTGTAGAAATTTCTTTCAGTAATAAAATCATTTCGAACATACAATTATGTTGCTTAATCATATTCATCATTGAAATATTTTTACGTTGGATTGGAAAAAACTCCTTATCTGAATATTTGAAGAATGGTTGGAACTGGTATGATATTATTATCGTTCTTATTTCATTAATTCCTGAAAGTATATTCACTGATGCGAATGCAATAAGTGCATTGAGAATATTAAGAGTATTCAGAATATTCAGAATTTTTAAAGCAATTCCAAGTATGGGGTTAATGGCAAGAGTGTTAATAGGTTCAATCAAGTCTTTGTTTCAAGCTACATTTTTTTTAATCATCTTCATGTATATCTATGCCATCATTGGTGTCATTCTATTTAAAGGAGAAACTTTTGTAATCAATCAGGGTAAAGAGATTATAGATCCATATGGTTCAATTGGAGAAGCTTTTTTTTCATTATTTCGGATAACAACCGGGGAGGACTGGACAGACCTCAGGTACAACTTACTTAAGGATAATGAAAACAACCTGATCGTAAATATATATCACGTCTCCTGGATGGTGCTATCAGCATTTTTATTACTTAATATTATAGTTGGAGCAATTGTTAATAATTATGAGAAAGAATCCAATAAAATCTCTAACAAGGAAACAGAGGATAAAATTGAAATCTTATTAAACAAAATTCATTCAATTGAAGAAAAACTAACTAAAACCGATAAATAAAGACAAACAATATAAATATAATATAGATGAGAGATTTACGTATACATTATTTGCAACATGTCCCTTTTGAAGGGCTTGGTTATATAGAAAACTGGGCTAAAGCAAAAAACTATATACTGACCTCAACCAAATTTTATGAAAACTGGACATTACCCAATATTGAGGATTTTGATTGGCTTATTATTATGGGTGGGCCAATGGGAGTATATCAAGAAGACGAATATAGTTGGCTCAAAGCCGAAAAACAATTTATCAAAGCAGCCATTAAAAAAAACAAGGTTGTTATAGGAATTTGTCTTGGTTCACAACTAATAGCTGAAGCATTGGGAGCAAAAGTCTATCCGAATACAAAAAAGGAAATCGGGTGGTTTCCTGTTTCATTAACAGAAAACAAGCTTTCACTAACAGACAATTTACCAAAGCTTTTTGAAGTTTTACATTGGCACGGAGATACTTTTGATTTACCCAAAGGAGCTATACACTTAATGCAGACAGATGTTTGTAAACATCAGGCATTCATTTATAAAGACAGGGTAATTGGATTGCAGTTTCACTTGGAATCCACTCCGGAGAGCTTAAAACAAATGATTACAAATTGCCGGCATGAACTTATAGCAGACGATTTTGTGCAAACCGAAGAAGACATTTTAAGGCACATTGAACTTTGTGAGCAAACAAACATTATTTTAAATCAGATATTGGATCATTTTATATCCTTCAGCATTCTAAATAAAAATTAAACAAAATCTTAACGAATTACAAATACATAGTATATTGGTGTATTGGGAAAATCATATTTTTACGTCCAACGATTTTACTAATATACCAATTCACTAATTTACTATATTTACGCACCAAAATTATTAGCAATTAATCCCATGATTCAAAAGCGTATTTTAAATCCTTTTCAGAAGTTCGTCCAGATAGAGAGTTTTAGTGGTATACTCTTATTGATCGCCACAGTTATAGCCCTGATTTGGGCAAATTCACCCTTAGGGGAAAGTTATCAGTACTTATGGCAATACAAAATTGGTTTTACCTCTCAGGGCTTTGAATTAAGCAAGCCTTTAATCTTATGGATCAATGATGGATTAATGGCTGTTTTCTTTTTCCTGATCGGTTTAGAGATCAAAAGAGAATTTATGATCGGAGAATTGAGTTCGGTAAAAAAACTAAGTTTTCCATTAGCAGGTGCTTTAGGAGGCATGCTGGTTCCGGTGCTTTTCTTTATGATACTAAATCAGAACCCGGATACATTTAGAGGCTGGGGAACCCCTATGGCTACAGATATTGCCTTTTCTCTGGCTGTTTTGAAATTACTCGGTAATAGGGTACCTATGAGCCTGAAATTATTTCTAACGGCTTTTGCCATCGTTGATGATATCGGGGCTGTATTGGTAATTGCCGTCTTTTATAGTGGCAATATACAATTGGGAATGCTATTTAGCGGCATTCTCTTATTGGCTGTTTTATATTTTCTATCCTATAAAGGTTATTATTCAAAATACGCCACTCTTCTGATCGGCCTCATCATTTGGGTATTATTTTTAAAATCAGGTATTCACCCAACCATAGCGGGAATATTACTTGCCTTTTCGGTTCCTGTCAACCAAAGAATTGACACCCCTACATTTATTGACAACCTGGTAAAAATCACGGAAAACATCAAAAAGGCTAAAATTTCCGAAAAGCCTATCTTATGCAAGGAACAAATCGAACAGATCGATAACCTGGAAGACTGGACCAATAAATACCAATCCCCCTTACAACATTTGGAGCATAAGCTTCATGACTGGGTGGCTTATTTTATAATACCTGTTTTTGCCCTGGCAAATGCAGGTGTTGTCATTGATAGTGATATTCAATTGGAAATGCCTTTGGTAAGAAATATTATAATCTGTTTAGTTGTGGGAAATAGTACAGGTATTCCTCTTATGGTATTTCTTGCAAAGAAACTAAAGTTGATTGAGATACCTCATGATATTGGCAAATGGCAAATTATTGGCGTTGCATTTTTGGCAGGAATAGGATTTACAATGGCAATATTTGTAGCAAGCCTGGCTTATGCTAATAATCCCGTCTATATTGACTCTGCCAAGATTGGTATTCTCATCGGATCATTCATATCGGCAATAATTGGTTATTTAATCTTAAGGCTTAAATCAAACTCTCATAAATATAAAATTACACAATGAAGTCATTTAACGATCTGCTTAAAGAATATCAAAACCAACTGAATAAAGGAGATATTCGGCTTGCATATCGTCAAGTTAATGCAATATTTAATGGATTTGAGAAACTATTTCTCCAAAACATATCCTGCCCATATTGTTTCTTCCCGTCTGTATACAGGTTATATGGATATGAGTTATTTTGCATTTACACCTCTATCCTTAAAAAATAAGAAACTAAGTTGCCGTTGTATTTAAACACGAATCATTGAGCTTTGAAGTATGGTTATGTGGTATAAATAAAAAGATTCAATTATTGAAATGAAAATAATAACGACTCCCGATTTTAATGAATTAAAACAGTTGACATCTATCATAGAAAAAGAAACAATAAAATTTATTGAAGCCGTTGAAGAAATGTTATCAGATTGCAATATTTAATCAGTAAAATGTATCCATCCTTCCGTAATTCGTATACATTTAATGATTAAGACAGATATAATTTTGTATCAAAACATAAAAACATAAAAGCAATGAAAGATTTTACATTTTACAATCCAACCAGAATAGAATTCGGAAGAGAAAAAGAAAAGAATATCGGGCAATACATAAAAGATTACAGAAATAAAAAAGTACTCCTGGTATATGGATCCGAAAGAATTAAAAGAGACGGGCTTTTTGAAAAAGTTGCAAACTCTTTAAAAGAAAATAATATTGAATTTGTAGAATTAGGAGGAGTCGTAAGCAATCCTTTATTGAGTAAAGTATATGAAGGAATTAAAATTGCTAAAGAAGAACAGGTAGATGCCGTGCTGGGTGTAGGTGGCGGATCCGTACTGGATTCAGTGAAAGCAATAGCAGCAGGCGCAAAATACGATGGGGATGTTTGGGATTTCTTCATTTTTAAGGCTCAAGTACAGGATGCATTGGCTGTTTTTTCAGTCATGACTTTAGCAGCCACCGGAAGTGAAATGAACCCGGGTGGTGTAGTAATGAATGATGAGACCAAAGAAAAATTTGTTTTATTGGCACCACAATTATATCCAAAGGTATCTGTAGTGAATCCTGAATTGATGGCAACAGTTAGTAAAGATTATTTGGCCTATTCGGCAGTTGATATATTTGCCCATTGTCTGGATCTTTATTTCACAGCAAAATACCTGCCTCTATACAATTGTATGTTAATTGAAGCAATTTTGAAAACAGTAATGAGGACTACAACGATACTAATGGAAAACCCGAATGATTATAATGCAAAAGCTGAGTTCGCCTGGGCTTCTACCATGGCATTAAATGGGAATACATTGCCAGGAGTAGAAGGGAACTCTTACGATACCCATTTAATTGAACACGCACTATCAGCTTTATATAATATAGCCCATGGAGCAGGCTTGTCTATTGTATTACCTGCATGGATGAGATGGTATAAAGAAAATAACCTAGCACAATTTGAACGTTTTGCAAAAGAAATCTTTGGGCTGAATACAGCAGAAGAAGGAATAAATAAGTTAGAAGCCTGGTTTAAAGAAATCGGTTCTCCTGTTACTCTGGAGGAAGCAAATATTCCTAAATCTGAAATTCCTGCTATTGTTGATAATGTTTACAATATGGCAAAAACATGGCAAATGGATACACTTTATACTGAGGAACAGATTGCAGAGGTATTGGAATTAGCATAATTTTTAGTTTAAGCTGTCAGGTTGATTCGTAAATTCACGAAATAACCTGACAGGTTAAGTTTATGAAATAATTAGAACTTTTTAAATGGATTTTTTTTCACATTCTTAACCATTTTTGAAAATGACTTTTCAACTTTCCTTTTCTCGTGAACAGATGTTGAATAATGCCAGGCTTCTTTTCGCAACTTAAGAAAATTTTCATAAACACCTCTATCCAGTTCTCCATCTTCAACAGCTTTGATTACAGCACATCCGGCTTCATTCATGTGTTGACAGTCTTTGAACCTACATTTTTCTGTAAAAGAATTTATATCCATAAGTCTCGACAATGTATCGGCATCATCATTTGTGACTCCAAATACTTTTATACCCGGGGTATCTATTAATATGCCCTTCTCTCCCATCATTACCATTTCTCTTCGAGTGGTAGTATGTTTCCCTTTACCTGTAGCACTACTAATGGAATTGGTTAACAGTACTTCCTGTTTACAAAGCTTATTAATCAACGTACTTTTCCCAACACCTGAAGAACCGGTAAAGACAACAGTCTCACCAATAAGTATATATTCACGTAATTTTTCAATAGTATCAGGAAAATGAACGCTTGTGTAAAAAATTGGAATTTTGTGGGCCAGATGATTCAAAGATTCCTCCACATCATTTTTATTAAACTCCAGATCTGACTTTGTAAATACTAATACAGGCTGTATATTTTCATCTGCAAGCTGAATCATGAAGCGCTCAATCCTACGTACATTGAAATTCTGATCCAGACTTTGCACAATAAACCCTTTATCAACATGCGAAGCAATCGCTTGTTTTTCAGAGATTCTTCCACTTTTTAAACGATAAAGAGTTTTCTGACGGGGAAGAATATCATAGATAATTCCTTTATCGGTATCTATCGGCTGAAAAATTACCCAATCGCCGGTACAGGGAAATTCAACTTTATCCCTTCCGTAGATCATATTTCCGGTAAGTTCGCAAGTATAGTCACCCATCTCTGAAATTACCTCGTAACAAGTTTTATGAGTAATTGAAATTCGTCCATGGACGAAATCTTTATATATAGAATTTCTTTTTTGTTCAAGTAATAATTCGTTCCAACCATATAATGATAAATTATTCATGGTATTATTTTTTATGGTTAAAGCCACAATATTAAGTATAGGAATATCATAATACAATGACTCAAAATATTTTTAATATAAATGAAAATAACTCCGACAGAATTTGCCGCAGTATATAAAAGGGGATAACCCAGACTAAGGTCTGTGGTTATTTACTTTACAATATCCAAATTAATCTTAAACATCAACTATTTTTAGTTTTGCAAAGATAGTATTTTATGAAATAGCTTTGTAAAACCTTATCAATTTTTCAAATCAACTAAGTTACTAATCAACTAATTTTTACTAAATTGCATATGAGTTTTCCAAAAGTTTCCTTTTGTTAAATTTTTTTATTACTCCCCAGTGCTGCTTGCTGGATGGTCTTGAAAGAGAATATTCGTAAATACTAGTATTTACTTGAAGATATTAAAATTTAGATATTATGATCCCAAATAAAGTATACATTAATGGTTTCAAAAGATTCAATGAAGCTTCAGTATTATTAGATAGAAAGCTATTAGCATTTGTTGGTGCGAATGAGGCTGGAAAAAGTTCCTTCTTTGAAGCTCTTCTTTCAATCGAGACCAAAACACCATATGATTTATTCCAATTAACCAAAGGTTTAAAATTAGATAACAAACCAGAACATATAGTTGTAGAAGTAGAGTATATGCTTGAAGATCAAGATAAATGTAAAATTAAAGAATTCTACGGAGAAGGAGCACCTCAATATTACTATTTACAAAAGAAAGTGAATGGATCTATTATTGATGGTTTTAGAGGAGGTAGTAGTATTAAAAGAGATCTAAATGATAAGTTCAAGTTATTAAAAATAATCTCTGAGTTTGAAACATTGAAAAGCTTTAATCGGTTCCTCGATAAGAACTATTATCTTGATGAAGAAGACTCTCAATTCGATTATTCTCAAACCCTAAGAAATCTGCTAATATCTTTTAAAGAACAGTTAGAAGAAGACAATGTATTTGATATTGGAGAAAAGATTCTATTGTTATTTGAAAAAAAGCTTAAATATGAAAATGATTCAATAAAAATTAAAAAAAATAAGATTATCGAACACATTTCAAGTTTATCAAATATTTTAAAAAAAGAACACCCGTTAGATAGATTCTTAGAATATTGTCAATTAAAAAGGCCGAAATTTGTATTATTTGAAAACAATGATAGAATATTAAAAGGAAGATACACCCTAAATGAATTAGCAAATCCTACAGCTGCCCTTTTAAACTTACTAACTGTTGCAAAAATTGAAGTATCTGAATTTTTAAATGCAATAAACAGAAATGATGATGATGAAAGATTAAGGCTTCAGGAAATTGCTAACAAAAATTTAAAAAAACAATATTCTACATGGAGCCAATCTAGGGTTTATCCTAGTTTACTTTTAGATAAGGATTCTTTATCAATTAAAATAAAGCTACCAAATGAAGCTTTTATAGGAATAGAATATCGTAGTGATGGGTTTAAGCAATACATTGCACTAAAAGCTTTTTTAAATACTAAAAGCTATGAATTACCTGTTTTATTAATAGATGAAGCTGAAATTCACTTACATTATGCTGCACAGGCTGATTTAATTAAGGAATTTGAGCAACAGGATTATGTTAATTCTATTATTTACACGACACATTCAGCTGGATGCCTGCCAAGTGACTTAGGTAGTGGAATTAGAGTAATTGAGCAGATATTTGATAAAAAAGCTGATACAGGGGAAAGCAAAATACGAAATTCAATATGGAGAAACGATGCAGGATTTTCTCCAATATTATTTGCAATGGGGGCAAACATTATTTCTTTCACATTAGCGAGAAAAGCTCTTTTAGCTGAAGGTGCATCTGAAACGATTTTATTACCAAGACTTTTCAGAGATGCATATAATTTGGAAAATCTTGATTTTCAAATAGCACCAGGCATTGCAGAAATACCAAAAAATAAAATAAAAGACCTAAAATTAGAAGCAGCTATGGTTTCATACATTGTTGACGGAGATAAAGGTGGTGAAAATATAAAAAAACGGTTAATTAAAAATGGAATTGAAGAAAACAACATTGTATCCCTTGATAACGAATGTACTCTTGAAGATTATGTTAATCCAAATATATTATTAAAATCTATAAATAGAGAGTTAAAAAGAATAAATGATGGAAAAATAGAAATTAATATAGACCAAATACCAAAAAACAATCGTATTAGTTTTTTTAAGGATATATGTAAAAATTTAAAATATGAATATCCAAGTAAAGTTAGAATTGCAGAAAATATTGTAAAGTATAGTAGTACTGAAAAAATAATTGATAAAAATAAAAGAGATAATTTGAAAAAGAAATATGAAGATGTCTGTAGATTACTAGATATTACTATTTTATAATTTAATCAACTAATGCCAGTAGCAAAGAAATATTCCGATTAGAGAAAAAATTCAATTTTCCCCTATCTTTGTCCTATGGACATCAACCTCATCACCCTGCTGCTTTTTGCCGGAGCCTTTTCAGGCCTTATCTCCGGGCTTTTTGGCGTAGGCGGAGGGATTGTCATTATTCCGGTTGCCTTATGGGTTTTGGACTCACAGGGACTTGGAGGAGATTATATTCAGCATATTGCCATTGGAACCTCCTTTATGGTGATGAGCGTTACAACCTCTGCTTCCTCTATTAGTCAATACCGTAAAAAAGCCATCTTATGGGAAGTATTTTACCCAATGGCACCCGGTACAATCATCGGTTCAGTAATTGGAGCTAGCCTCGCAACATTTGTCCCAACCAAAACTCTTATGATCATCTTTATTATTTTCCTTTACCTGATATCCATAAAAACAATATTGGGTTATAAACCCAAAGGATCCCGGAGCTTCCCTTCTGCTATGGGTATATTCGGAATGGGGTCCTTAATTGGTGGATTTGCCAGTCTGCTGGGCGTAGGCGGAGGAATTTTAAATGTACCTTTTATGCTCTATTGTAAAGCCGAAGTAAAAAAAGCGATTGGGACATCTGCAGCTTTAACCTGGGCAATATCCATGACCGGAATGCTATCTTATATCATTTCCGGGATGAGCATTGAAACTTTGCCGGAACAAAGTTTAGGTTTTTGTTATTTGCCTGTTGCCATTTTCCTCATCATCACAACCATTATCTTTGCTCCCATTGGCGTAAAACTTTCGCATAAACTACCTGCTAAAACATTGCAGATAATGTTTGGTATACTCTTAATATTCATTAGCAGTCAAATACTCTACAAGCATATTATTAGCTAGGGATTCAGCGGGGCGTCGCCCCGATTTTCTATTTGTTAATTTCTTTTTAATAACAAATCAAACGATAATATTTTTCACTGAATAATATCCATAATTTTACATTACAAAATTGATGTAAGGGAATACTGTTTAAATCAGTAGCTGTCCCCGCAGCCGTAATCCTGATTTGACTATATGTCATTTCAAGTTTTCAACCTGCAAACCACTGTCCCGATGTCATCGGGATGGGAAGGGAATTGAAAATCGGGTAAGCCGGAAGACCTATCAGTTTTGAACTATATTCGTAGCTTTCGGGAGTAAAAGCGAAGAAGGAAATTTTGCCTTTCTTGTATTTTATCCATTGCTACCATTGATTGTTTAATTTAAAATTCTCAAAATGAAAATTAATGGAGCTATCAAAACTGTAAAAAAAAGAGATGGACGTATTGTACGGTTTGAAGAAGAAAAAATTACGTTCGCCATTTTTAAAGCTTTACGTGCTATTGGAAAACCCAATCGTGATCTGGCTTATTCAATTACTAATAATGTAATACAAAAACTAAGTTCTGACAATCCTGATGTGGAAGAAATTCAGGATTTGGTTGAGTACGAATTGTTTCATCAAAGACAATTTGAAGTCGCCAAAACCTATATTATTTATCGTAAACAGCATGAAGGTATTCGGAATGTAAAAGAACTTTTTTCAAACATTGACCTGGTTGACGATTATATCAATAATAATGACTGGCGAATTAAAGAAAGTGCAAATTCAACCTATTCCTTACAAGGGATGAATCAGCATATATCCAGTATTATCAGTTCGCAATATTGGCTGAACCGCATCTATTATCAGGAAATTGGAAATGCTCATAAACAAGGGAAAATACATATACATGATTTAGGCTTTATCAGTGTTTATTGTGTAGGCTGGGATCTTCAGGAGTTAATATTGACCGGGTTTAAAGGAGTTCCGGGAAAAGTGGAAAGCAAGCCGGCCAAGCATTTCAGAACGCTTCTCGGACAAATAGTAAATTTCTTTTATACCATGCAGGGCGAAGCTGCCGGAGCACAAGCGTTCTCTAATTTCGATACCTATCTAGCCCCTTTCATCAGACAGGATAACTTAAGTTATAAAGAGTTAAAGCAAGCACTCCAGGAGTTTATGTTCAATATGAATATTCCAACCAGGGTTGGTTTCCAGACACCTTTTACAAATATTACTATGGACCTTGTGGTTCCAAACAATATGAAGGACAACCATGTCATTGTTGGAGGAGAAATTTTAGAAACAACTTATAGCGAATATCAGCATGAAATGAATTTATTAAATAAAGCTTTTGCAGAAGTGATGACTGAAGGTGATGCTAATGGCCGCATTTTCTCGTTTCCAATTCCAACTTACAATATTACTAAGGAATTCGATTGGGATAATAAATACTGGCAACCCATTTGGGAGATGACTGCTAAATATGGTATTCCTTATTTCTCAAATTTTGTGAACTCGGACATGTCACCCGATGATATACGTTCCATGTGCTGCCGATTACGTATAGATACCAGTCAGTTGAAATCACGTGGAGGAGGCTTATTTGGAGCCAATCCTTTAACCGGATCAGTGGGCGTTGTTACTTTGAACATGCCACGCATAGCTTATGAGTCAAAATCTGAAAATGAGCTTTATCAGAGGATTGAAAAATTAATGATATTGGCGAAAGACAGTCTGGAAATAAAACGAAAGGTGATTGAACAATTTACAGAGAATGGATTATATCCTTATTCGAAATTTTATTTAAGAAACTTAAGAAAAAAGAATGGTGCATACTGGGATAATCATTTTTCAACCATTGGTTTAGTTGGAATGAATGAATTTCTTTTGAATTTTTATGGCTATGATATCACAACATCTGAAGGAAATAAAACTGCCATAAAGGTGATGGAGTTTATGAGGTCGAAGCTTCAGGATTTTCAGGAAGAAACTGGTCACATCTACAACCTGGAAGCTACTCCGGCCGAAGGGACAACATACCGTCTGGCTCAAATTGACAAGCAAAGCTATCCGGATATCATCGTAGCAAATGAACAAGAATACCGCAAAAACAAAATAGCTCCTTATTATACCAATTCCAGCCAGTTACCGGTTTCCCATACTGATGACATTTTTGAAGCACTAAGGCTACAGGATAATTTACAAGCAAAATATACGGGAGGAACCGTATTTCATACCTTTGTCGGAGAAAAGAAATTACCGGCAGAATCGGTAAAGGCCTTTGCAAAAATGGTTTGCAACAACTTTAAACTACCTTATTTTTCTCTTTCGCCTAGCTTCAGTATTTGTCCTGAACACGGCTATATTTATGGAGAACATAAGTATTGTCCCAAATGTAAAGCTACTGGCAAAATCAGTAAATGTGAAGTTTATACTCGAATTGTAGGATACTTACGTCCCGTTGATCAATGGAATAACGGAAAGCAATCAGAATTCAAAGACCGAAAGCATTTTGATAGAAAAATTCAGGATCCGGCAGGGAATAGAAAAGAAAATTTAATTATAACAGCCTAAAGGTTCAGACCATGAGTCAAACAATCATTGAAATTATTAAGGGTATGCTTGCCCCGGGAATTATGATTTCTGCTTGTGGTTTATTCCTTCTGAGAATGAAACTAAGATCATATTGTATACTGCTGATTAATCGTCATGAAGATAGCCGGTTTTAAGAAGCATAGTTTTATTGATTATCCGGGATTTATCACCTCTGTGATTTTTACACAGGGGTGTAATTTCCGGTGTGCTTATTGCCATAATCCAAACCTGGTTCTTCCGAATAAATATGGAACACTTTATCCTGAAGAAGAGATACTGAACTATATTGAAAGCAATAGCAACTTATTACAAGCTGTGTGTATAAGTGGCGGGGAACCTACATTACATCATGATTTACCTGATTTTATAAAAGCGATAAAAACGCATGACCTAAAGGTAAAGCTGGATACAAACGGTACTAGCCCAAAAATGATTCAACAACTTATCAATACAAATCTTTTGGATTTCATTGCTATGGATATAAAACATTTGCTGGATTATAAATTATATAAACAAACAGTCGGAAACCAACTCTCACTAAATCTGTTCTATAATATTATAAAATCCATTGCCATCATTAAAAAATCAGGGATCAATTACGAATTTAGAACTACCGTAACAAAAAGCCTGCATTCAATAGAACAGATTCAACTTCTAAAAGTTCAGTTTGGAGAATATTATAGCATTCAAAATATGAATCCGGAAATAGTATTGAATGGGAAATTAGGACTTCAACCATTTACTGAAGAGGAATTTCAAAACCTATGCACCAACCACAATTTATAATTTATAATTCATAACCCATTTTTCAATTCCTTTCCTTAAATTTGCCACTCAACAAATTAATCATATTATGCCTTCATTAGAAAAAGCTACAACTTACGTTTTAGAATCACAGTATAGTAAAGAAAGATTTCAGGATACAGGATGGATGCTGGACTCTCCAAACGGTGATACACCTTGTTTAATAAGAGCTATATATGAACATAAAAATCTGAAGGTTTTAGATAAAGATCTTGGGATTTATCGTTTTGCAAACTGGTTGCCTGTTCATCGTAGTTTACAGGGTAGTTGTGCTCCTGTCACCTATAAAAGTGAAGGTTTGGCAAAAGCATTAGGATTATCGAATCTGTATATTACCTTTAGTGGATACTGGCCTGAAAAAGGGGCTCAGTTTAAGACATGCTCCTTTAAGGAGACTGAAGCATATAGTGTCTGTGGGCGACTGGATTTGAAAGAAAACAGGGTTTTAGTTGTTGCTTCTGCAGGAAATACGGCCAGAGCTTTTGCAAAAGTTTGTTCAGACAATAATATTCCTCTTTTAATAAGTGTACCTGAAGATAATTTAGATGCATTATGGTTTGATACTCCCATTAAAAATAATGTTAAGCTAATCTGTGCAAAATCAGGTGGAGATTATTTTGATGCGATTCATTTATCAAATATTGCCTGTGAAATGGAACAATTCTTTCCTGAAGGAGGAGCTAAAAATGTTGCCAG
Organism: Bacteroidales bacterium; assembly: GCA_028280405.1. Classification (GTDB taxonomy): domain Bacteria; phylum Bacteroidota; class Bacteroidia; order Bacteroidales. The sequence goes on along the minus strand of JANQLW010000011.1, from coordinate 21,944 downwards.
AAGAGATGGCATGGGGACAACAGTGCTTTCTGCAGCTCATCATATCGGTAGAATACCGGATTATTACTATCAGGCAGTGGGAAGTGGCACAGGTGCAATTGCTGCCTGGGAAGCAAATTTGCGTCTATTGGAAGATGGGAATTATGGAAATCATAAAATGAAATTAATGGTATCCCAAAATAAACCTTTCACACCAATTCATGATGCATGGAAAGCTGATTCAAGAGCTTTGTTGCCACTGGACGATGACATTGCCCGTAAAGAGGTAGAGCAAATTGATGCAAAAGTACTTTCAAACCGCAAACCTCCCTACCCTATTATCGGAGGATTGTACGATGCCATGAAAGATGCAGGTGGTGACGTTTTGTTGGCTTCCAATGAAGAAGCCAAAACAGCCGCCAAACTGTTCAAGGAACTGGAAGGAAATGACATCCATCCTGCTGCTGCTATTGCAACTGCAACCCTAATTGCTGATGCTAAAGATGGTAAGCTCAAAAAAGATGCCTGCATTATGCTGAACATTACAGGCGGTGGTGAAGAGAAATTCAAATCAGAACATGAACTTCATTACCTGAAGCCAAGCTTGGTATTTGATATTAATCCGGATGCCAAAGAGATAAAAGCTAAACTTGCAAACTTATTTTAACAACTCATGATGAATAAAAGAAGACTTACAATATTACTGGCCTTTTTATTACTGTTTTCTCATCCGGCAAGGTTAATAGCTCAAAAACCTCTTATCGATTTCTTCAGTTACTCACCTGATAAAGAAGTTATCATCAGTGCTCATCGTGGTGGAAAAGGATATAAAGGCTATCCTGAAAATTGTCTGGAAACCATGAAGTTTATTAAAAGCAAAATTCCTAATGCACTGTTTGAAATTGATATTGCACAATCGAAAGATGGTATTTTGGTTTTAATGCATGATAATACGTTGGAAAGAACCACGACCGGAATTGATCATATCAATAAATATACTTTTAAAGAACTTGAGAAACTTTATCTTCAAGATGATTTTGGAACAAAAACTAATTTCAGAATTCCAAGATTAAAGGATGTTTTAAAATGGGCAAAAAAATCCAATGCTTATTTATCTATTGATATAAAAAGAAGTGTTGATAAGGAACAAGTATTAGAATTCATCGAAAAGCAAAAAGCCATGCACCAATGTGTATTTATTACCTATACATTGGAAGATGCTAAAAAGCTTTATCAGCTAAATCAGGAAATATTCCTTTCAGTTACAATCAGAAATATAGAGGAATACAAGCGATTTAAGGAAATTGGAATCCCATCCGATCAGGTAATGGCATTTACAGGTACAAAGTTGTCACCTCCAATATTATATAAAAAACTACATGCCGAAGGCATTATGTGTATTTTAGGTACTCTGGGCAACTTAGATAAAAAGGCAGCTGCTAAAGGTGACCATCTCTACAAAGAATGGAGAAAACTGGGTATAGATATATTTGCCACCGATCGGCCATTAGAAGTATACAGTCAACTAAAATAAACACATCTTGACTTCACTTCGTTTCGTTCGATGACCGGGGTCACCGAGCTCGCCGAGGTGATTTTCACTCAACACAATCGTGAAATCTGGTTTCCAAAACTACTTACTTAAGTCAGGTTTTTACCCACTTACAAACTCATAAACAACCTCTTAACATTTTACTTAAAAATATATTTATTTTTTTTCAATTTTATCTCATAAGCGATTTATTTTTTATATATATTTACATCTCTCACGATATTATCGCAAATGATATTAATTAATAAATAAAAAAATATAAAACATGAAAACTTTATATCAAGCAACAGCAACTGCAGATGCAGGAAGAGAAGGAAATGTTAAATCTTCTGACGGAATTTTAGATTTAGAAGTTAGATTACCAAAAGAATTAGGTGGAAAAGGTGGAGAATACACCAATCCGGAACAATTATTTGCAGCAGGTTACTCTGCTTGTTTTGGAGGTGCCTTAAACTTGGTTGCGCTTCAAAATAAAATTAAATTAAAAAATTCTAAGGTAACTACTGTAGTTGGGATCGGACAAACAGACGAAGGCGGGTTTGGGTTGGAAGTTACCATAAAAGTTGAAATGCCTGGGATTGAAAAAGAAGTAGCACAGGATCTATTGGAAAAAGCTCATCAAATTTGTCCTTATTCCTTAGCAACCAGAGGAAATATTGAAGTAACACTTGAATTATTATAATTCTCCGTAGCTGACAAATGAATATCATCCTATTGTATCATTTAAGTTTAAACTATATATACATCAGTAATTCACACTTAATTATTTTTCAAAACCGTGCAGTAATATTGCTGCGCGGTTTTTTTTGATTAGAATGGTGTATTAGTATATTTACAAAAACCTTTATCATGGACTACGAACAACTAAAACTCGATAATCAGCTTTGTTTTCCTTTATATGCCGCCTCCAGATTATTGATCAGAGCTTATCAACCATTTTTGGATAAACTCAAGATCACCTATCCACAATATTTGGTGCTTATGGTATTATGGGAACATGAGGAATTAACAGTTACTGAAATTTCCAAACAATTACACCTGAATACCAATACCCTCACTCCACTTTTAAAACGGATGGAAAAACAACAGATCGTTGAGAGGATCCGATCAAAAGAAGATGAGAGAGTTGTAAAAATCAGGCTTACCGACAAAGGAATTAAATTGAGAATTGAGGCTGAAGAAATTCCTGTGAAGCTGGGAGAATTATTAACAGATGACAAGCAAAGCTTTGATGATTTGATGAAATTAAAAGAAAGTTTACAAAAATTAATTAAGAAACTCGAAGAAAACATTAAACAGTGAAAAATATCATTCTTAAAACAAATTTACATTGCCAATCCTGTGTAGATAAAGTAAAACTGGTAAAGCTGCGTTTAGTATAATTTCATACTGGCTGGCATTAATTCCTGCTCTGATTACCGGATTTATTTTGCCTCTTCCTTATAATCATTACAAGCTACAAAAACCTAGAAAGGCTTGTCACTAGTTAATAGCACCATCCAAACTGAGAAAATAAATACTTAGGTTTGATATTATCAGACATTTTTCTTATATTTAAACAACTTCACATAATAATTAATTAGATTATTATCCAAAGTTGAAGCTATGAAAGATTATTCTATGCTACCCCCATACAAATCATTTCTTGATAATCTTCTTATTGGTAACCATAAAAATTGTTCAGCTATAGCTTTTGATTATCTGAAACAAGGAAATTCAATAAAAATGTTATATGAAGATATTTTCAGAAACTCTCTTTATAGAATTGGTGAATTATGGGAACATAATAAAATCAGTGTAGCCACAGAACACTTATCTTCTGCAATCGTTGAATCGATTATCAATGAGTTGTATGAAAAGATTGCTTCTTACAATAGCGTTGATAAAAAGGTTATAACATGTTGTGTAGAAAATGAATATCACCAAATTGGGATAAAAATGGTTAATGATATCTTTGAAATGCGTAAATGGAACACTCATTTCCTGGGAGCAAATATGCCTACCAAAGATATCATCGATTTTATTAGTATAATTAAGCCAGATGTACTGGCTATATCTATTAGTTTATATTTCAACCTTCCATCACTGATTTCTATGATTTACGAAATTAGAGAACATTATAAATCTCTTCCGATTATCATAGGAGGGCAAGCATTTTTGCATGGTGGTTTAGAAGTATTTTCAGAAGACAGTAATATAGCTTATCTCAGCAATACACAAGAAGTAGACAAATACATAAATCAATTTTAGCCCTATGGATAGTGAATTTCTATTAAGAACAGCTCTAAAATTAAAACAGGTAAGTCAGAATGCATACAATGAATACTATGAAAAATCTGATGAACTAATAGGTAAGATCAACGAAGAAATATCCGGTCGTAAAGATTTGAAATCTCTTATTGGAGACAATAATTTTGAAATGATGAAAGACAATCATGCAAACCATGTTAGGTTTATTGCTTCAATTCTCAGATTTTATGATGCAGAAGTACTGGTAAATACAGTATTATGGGTATTTAATGCCTATATTAAACATGGTTTCAAAGCCAATTATTGGAGTGCTCAATTAAACGCATGGATATTTATAATTAATACTACACTTAGTAAAGAAAGTGCAAAAGAGATATTGCCTTATTATGAATGGATGCAAATAAACATTCCTGTTTTTGTAAAACTAGCAAATGGAAATAATGCGAACTTACAGGAATAAGATATGACTGAAAATGATATTGGCAAAATATTGAATGAATGGAGTATGGAGTTTACTTTGTCAATGACTGAAAGTAAATCGTTTTGTTTAGCTCTGTTTAATTCAGATAAAGAATTAGTCTATGCAAATGATTTGATAAAAGATCTTTTAACAGATAACCCTAAAGATCGTTTTGTCAACCCATCCCTTGAAGAACTTTTAGAATCAGAATCAAAAGATCAACCATTACCGGTATTTAGTGGTTTTTTAACATTAGGCGACAAAAATGCTATAAACACTTCACTTTTAGTAGATATTTATAGAAAAAATAATGAGCTACTTATATTAGGAGGTTTTAATGCTCAGCTTTTAATACAACAAAACGAAGGCATGCTGCAACTAAACAAAACCATTGGGGAGCTTCAACGAAAACTTATAAAAGAAAAAAACAACCTGAAGGCAACACTTAACAAGCTAAATGAAGCGAATCAGAAATTAGAAAAACTTATTGGTGATAAAGATCAGTTCATTTCTATTTTAGCTCATGATCTGAAAAGTCCGTTTAATTCTATTTTAGGTATGTCTGAATTCTTACTTGAAAGTATTAAAGAACTCGAAATTGCTGAAATTGAAGAACAAGTAAGAATTATTAATAAAACGAGCTATCAAACATATAATTTGTTAGAAGATTTGCTGTTGTGGACAAAATCCCAAGCGAATAAGCTCAGTTTAAATATTGAACCAATAGGATTAAATTTACTATTTAATGAATTATCTGATGAAATAGGCCCATTTGCTGAAAGAAAATCAATTAATATGATATTTCGTACGAATAATACATCTATAAATGCAGATAAAAATATATTAAAAACAGTACTGAGAAATCTGATTTCAAATGCCATAAAGTTTACGAATGAGCAAGGGGTTGTATTTATTAAAGCAGAAAAAGCAGAAAAAGCCATAAAAATAAGTGTTAAAGACAATGGTATAGGTATGGATCAAAGCACGGTAAATAACTTATGGACTGCCGGGGAAAAAAATGTTATGAAGGGGACTATGGGAGAAAAAGGAACAGGTTTCGGGCTTGCAGCTTGCAAAGATTTAATTCATAAACATGGTGGAAAAATTGAAGTAAAGAGTACGGAAGGGAAAGGCTCGGAATTTTATTTTTCAATACCTTTAAACTCCTGATTATATTAACAATTGTCCATGCTTAAATAGCATTGACCAGATTAAATTTATAATGTACAATTGGTATGACAATTCTGAGTTTGTGGTATTAATTCATTAAAAGATTAATATTATGATACAAGTACTGCTTTAAACTATGGAGAAGTACAAGCTGCTGAATCACGAAAAGACTTTATTTTGCGCTCTGCGTAGCCCCGCCTGCTGCGGGCAGGTTTGCGTTTTTCTTTGCGAAGCTCTGCGTAACAATCACTTAAGTTATTACGCTAAGAACCGCAAACCTGCCCGCAGCAGGCGGGGTTATGCGCTAAGATTCGCAAAGACTTTTTGGACAAGCTTTTTCTATAGTTCTTTCAATACATTCTCCTGTCATTCCGAAGCACAGAGAGGAATAAAACAATTAGCCGGACACTAATGATTGAAAATTTTAATCTGGTCAATCTATATCGGCGAAAGACAAATATTTTTCTCTCACTATTTATGATTTCAGATACAAAATTATTCATAATCTATCATCTATAATTTTATACATCTTTTGTAACTATCTAAGCGGCATTTCGTCATATTATTATTAAATATGAATTGAATTATGCTGAAAAACTATTTTAAAACTGCCTTTCGCAATTTATACAAACACAAAGGATACTTTTTTATTAATGTAATCGGTTTGGCAATCGGGCTTACAAGTTTCATTTTTATTTCCTTATATGTTATTCACGAATTGAGTTTTGACCGCTTTCATGACAATCATGAAAGAATATACCGTTTGAAAGTAAAAGGACAGATGTCGGGCCAGGAGCTTGATCAGGCTATTACAGCCGCTCCCATGGCAGCAGCTTTGAAAAAAGATTTCCCGGAAGTAGAAAATGTTGTAAGGTTAAATCGTTCGGGTGCATGGAAGATGCGCTATAAAGAAAAAATATTTAATGAGGACGGTTTATTATTTGCCGATTCCTCCTTCTTCGACATATTCAGTTTTAAACTACTAAAAGGTGACAAAGATAAAGCTTTGGTTCATCCCCGTTCCATTGTAATGACAGAATCTTTTGCAAGAAAATATTTTGGAGATGAAGATCCAATGGGGAAATTAATCAATGTGGAAAGGGATACGGTTTTCTATAAAGTAACAGGTATTATGGAGGATGTTCCCGCAAATTCCCATATTCATTTTGACATGATGGCTTCAATAAACACACTGAGGTCAGCAAGCCGACAAAACTGGGTTAGCCATAATTTCTATACTTATATTCGATTAAAGGAAGGTACGGACCCGGAAGCATTTGAGAAAAAAATGCAAACCTTAATAACTACCTACGTTGGCCCACAGATCAAACAAATACTTGGTTTCACTTTAGAAGATTTTAAGAATATGGGAAACTTTTTCGGTTACCATATGCAAGCTTTGGGTGATATACATTTATATTCAAGTTTACAATATGAAATTGGACCTAACGGTAATATTGCCTATGTAAGGATCTTCAGTATTATAGCCATTCTGATACTATTTATTGCCATTATAAATTTTGTAAACCTGGCAACAGCAAAATCTTCAGCAAGATCTAAAGAAGTAGGGATCAGAAAAACAATCGGAGCATCAAAAACCAGTTTGATAAACCAGTTTTTAGGAGAATCACTGTTACTTACTTTTATTTCTATGTTAGTAGCAATATTTCTGGTTAACATACTCACACCTAATTTCTATCATTTATTAGGAATAGAATTAGCCTATACCCTCTTCAATAATTATATTGGAATCCCTCTATTAGTGATTTTGATGATTGTTGTAGGAACATTGGCAGGGATTTATCCTTCATTTGTATTAGCTTCTTTCAAACCAATATTTGTTTTAAAAGGAAACGCCAGTAAAGGGGCAAAATCAGGATTGTTCAGAAGCATACTGGTAGTATCACAATTCCTGATTTCCATATCTATTATTATTGGAACCATGGTTGTTTACAAGCAGCTAAGTTTCATGCAAAATAAAGATCTGGGCTTTGATAAAGAAGACCTGTTGGTTATTCGCCGGTCAGATGCCTTACGTACACAGTTACCTTCTTTTAAAGCAGAATTATTAAAAAAGTCAAATATAAAATCCGTTGGAAATGCCATTGCAATCCCCGGAAAGAAAAGCTATAATAATACTGCTTTCTTCAAAGAAGATGACCCAAATAAAAACACTTATTTGTTATGGCAAAACAGAGTTAGTATGGATTACCCTGAAACTATGGGCTTCAAGCTTAAGCTTGGAAGATTATTTGATAGAAAGTTTGGGACAGATTCGAGTGCTGTAATTATAAATGAAGCAGCCGTAAAGGTGCTTGGTTATACTGATGATAATATCTTATCAAAAAAACTCTCCTATCCGACCGGCAATAATACATTTACCAGTTTACCTATCGTCGGTGTCGTTAAAGATTTTCATTTTGAAAGTTTACATAAAAAAGTTGATCCGGTTGTATTTACTGTAATGTCCGGAAATCGGGAAGGATATTTTTGTGTCAGAATTAAAGGGGGAAATTTAAAAGAGACCGTTGATTATATTGAAAAACTCTGGTATACCTATAGCAATGATATGCCATTCAATTATTTCTTCTTCAAAGAAGACTACAATAATTTGTATAAATCAGAAACCAAGACAGGAAATATACTATCAATATTCTCAATTTTAGCCATTGTAATTGCAAGTTTAGGGCTGGTCGGCTTAATCACTTATACAACTGCTGTTAAAACAAAAGAAATCGGGATTAGAAAAGTTCATGGAGCCAGTGTTGGTACCATCGTAAGATTATTATCATCAGAAGTAATAAAACTTGTATTAATTTCAAGTATTATAGCCTGGCCTTTAGCATATTTTGGAATCGATTACTGGTTAAATTCATTTGCACACAGGACAAGCATAGGAATAGAGGTATATATGGCAGGTACCTTGATTACTTTGGTTATAGGGTGGGCTGCTATTAGCTACCAAACCATTAAAGTAGCATTAAGTAATCCGGTAGATGCGCTGAGATATGAATAAAGCTGGCAAGGATCGTTTCCCCGAAACATGCAACGCTTCATGGATCGTAACAAAGAGTTACTTTATACAAAAAAACTAGGACTCTATTTATGTTGTATGTATGAAGGGGAACAAGCCAATGAACAATTTAAAAATGCATTTATCCCTATGCTGGCAGATTCTGCAGTAGCAAAAGGAATTCTAGGAGGTGAATTTTTGTTTGATAAAATGAATTTCCTGGAAAGAGCCATCGTTAAAAAGCTTACCGGCCATAAAAAAACTGTTTCCAGGCTTAAAATGGATGAAATCAGGGAATTTGCCAAAGCATTTAATAATTAATACAAAACCTAAAGGAATTAAAATTTTAAAGTAAAGTTTGTATTCTTATCCGGAACTGAACTTACATTGATACTTCCTTTATGCATTCGCATAATTAGCCGGCATAAACTCAATCCAATACCTGACCCCATATCTTTTGTTGTATAAAATGGTATAAATATATGGTTAATATTTGATGCATCTATTCCTTTACCATTATCACTAACTTCAATACTAATGCTATTATCATTATTCAGATATGCTTTGATGGTAATTCGTGGCTCCGTTGTATTATTTAGGGCTTCTATTGAATTTTTTATCAGATTGATTAACACCTGACTTAAAAGTTGTTCATCTCCATATATAGAAAGTGTTTCATCCGATAGCTTCCGGTCAAACAGAATTTGTTGATCCCTGAATTGCTCAGTAAACAATATTTTTATATTATCAAGTAGATCTAATAATCTTAGTTTTTTAAAGTCGGGCTTTGGCAATTTTGTTAAGTACTGGTAAGATTCAACAAACTTTAATAATCCCTGATTTCTCTTATCGATAGCATTTAAACCTTCCAAAGCAGTAGTTATAATCTCTTTTGAAGCTCCCTCATTATTTTTCGACAATAATTTAATAATTGTATTGGTTAAAGAACTAATAGGAGTGATCGAATTCATTATTTCATGCCTCAATACACTGATCAACTTTTGCCAGGCATCCAGTTCTTCCTGATCAAGCTCCATAGTGATATCCTGAAATGAATATACCCTAAACATTTGTTGTTTATTAATAAATATACTACAATGTACACTCAACATTAACAACTCATTCCCAACCTTCTGTTTAATTAATACCTGCTGTCCGTTTTCCAAAGCTTTTATCTTGTTGACAAATTCCGGATACTTTTCTTCTAGTTGCTCAATGCTATTCAGATAATCAATACTTAATAATTGACGCGCCGCTTTATTGATTAAATTAACTTTCCCATTTTCTTTTATAGAAATGATCGAGCTCCCAATAATTTCCAATGTTTCTAAAAAATATGCCCGAATACCTTCCTTATCATATTTGGACTCTGCAATTAATTGAATAATATCATTATAAATAGCATTAAGTTGATTATTAGAGTCATTACCTTCTATTTCTTTAAAACGCTCCATGAATCCCTGGTTCTTGATAAGCTCCATAAAACGATAAAACCTGCGGTTAGCCCTTTTAATAAACTCTATCAACAAAAAAATCTGCAAAACAAATAAAATTCCGATTGAAATTTTTGCAATACTCAGATGATCTTGAAGAAGAGCCCAACTAAACAAAAAACTTGTTATCCCAATAAGAAAAACCCTGATGATTATTTGTAAACTAAGTTGTTTAAAGATCATATTTTTTAAGTTTATTATAGAGTGTTTTACGGCTAACACCCAATTCTTTTGCAGCTAATGAATAATTCCATCTAACCTTTTCAAGTGCCATTAAAATCAGTCTCTTTTGATTTTCTTCAAGATTTAATGACCCCCGGCTTAAATCTTCAGTTTGAGATTTGAATGATTCCTTTAGAAAAAACACATTAGCATCCTCCAAAATTACAGCCTTCTCAACTAAATGTTCGAATTCTCTGATATTTCCGGGCCAATCATATTCTGTTAAGCTTTGTATGTGAGCTTTCGTGCATTCAAGTTCTTGTTTGCTATATTTTAAAGTATAGATTTGCAAAAAATGTTTTAACAATAAAGGGATATCCTCTGTTCTTTTCCTTAAAGGAGGTACTTCTAATTCTATTGTATTGATTCTGTATAATAAATCTTCCCTGAATAAACCTTCGTTGACCATTTGTTTTAAAGGCTTATTTGTTGCAGAAATCAATCTTATATCCACCCTTCTCTCTTTATGGTCGCCAAGTCTGGTAATTACTCTATTCTGAAGTACGGATAATAGCTTACTTTGTTGATTTAAATTTATGTTTCCAATCTCATCTAAAAACAAGCTGCCTTCTGAAGCTATTTCAATACGTCCCGGTCGGTGTTCTTTTGCATCTGTAAAAGCTCCTTTACGATAGCCAAACAACTCACTTTCAAATAAAGTATTACTAAGGGATGATAGATCTACTTTAACAAAAAGTTCTTTTGATCGTTTTGAAAGCCGATGAATTTCCCTGGCAATAATCTCCTTACCAGTTCCATTCTCGCCAGTGAGTAAAATATTAACATCTGTTCCAGCTACTTTTTCTATGGTTTTCCACAGCTTATTCATTTCAAGAGATTTTCCCAGAAATAATGAAGGGTTTAAATTTGAAGAAGTTGTTATATGATGATGTTTATCTTTTAATTTTTTAATTTCTCTCTTAGATTGGCTTAGTTTATAAGCAGCTAAAACAGTAGCCACCAGTTTTTCGTCCACCCAGGGTTTTTGAATAAAATCAGTAGCACCTTTTTTCATTGCTTTTACTGATAGTTGAACATCCCCATAAGCAGTAATCAAAACAATCACTGCATCTGCATCCTGATTAAAAATTTGTTGCATCCAGTAAAAACCTTCGTTTCCGGAATTTTGACCAGCAATAAAATTCATATCCAGGATAAAGACATGAAATGATTGCTGCTCAATTGTAGTATGTATCAGATTAGGATTGTTTAAAGTAGTAATATCAAAATACTCGTTCAGGAGTAATTTTAATGCAATCAGTAATTCTTGATTGTCATCAATAATAAGAAGCTTTCCTTTAAGCATGGACTAAATCTTAATTTACTGTGGTCAATTCAATAACAAATATATTAATCCTTTTGGAATGTGGGTAAAAATTACACAATCATTGTGCAATCTTTACCCATCTTTCTTCACATACATATTTTAACAATCACCAAACCAGCTATTTTAAAAAACGGCACAGGTCTTGGCTCATAAAATTCAATAAATTATTAACTTCAAGTATCGGCTTGGCAAATTATTAAGTATGATCAGCAACTATTTTAAAATCGCTTTAAGAAATTTAAAACGGAATTTCACCTTCTCTTTAATTAATATACTCGGACTCACCATGGGTTTAGCAATTACTTCTTTGATAGCACTATATGTATCTCACGAATTAAGTTATGACCAGTATCATAAAGATGCCGATCAGATCTATAGGCTATATTCTAAAATGTCGTTTAGCGGATATCAAATGTCGGGCCCGGGTATTAAATCTCCTATGGGTCCTTTTCTCAAAGAAAGCTTCCCAAAAGTTTTGGAGCAAACCCGTATTTCCAATGATTTTCAGCGAACCAATTTATTAATTGGAGAAAATACATTTGAAGAAAAAATACTATTTGCAGATGCTTCTTACTTCAAGATGTTCAATCATAAGCTCATAGCAGGTGATTTAGAAAATGCCCTAAAAAATCCGTTTGATATGGTATTGACAACTACCATGGCACAAAAACTCTTTGGAAGTCAAAACCCAATCGGAAAAACAATTGAGGATAACAATGGTAATATTTATCAAGTAACAGCCGTATTGCAAGAATTGCCTACCAATTCCTATCTCCAATTTAAAATTCTTTGCTCCTTAAGCAGTATGGATGATATTAATATACCTGGTAATATTAACAATTGGGGAGACCAAAATGTGAAGGACGTAATTACTTATGTAAAACTTGCAAAAGGGTACCAGTCAGAGGAATTGGAAGCCGAGTTCCCCAGGATCATTAGAACTTATCAAAAATTACCTGAGGGGGCCGAACTGGAAATTTCTCTCATGCCACTTACTTCTATCTATTTATTTTATGAAAAAGGGAAGCTCGACAGAATTTACCTTTTCAGCGTAATAGGTTTATTTGTTTTACTGATTGCCTGTATCAATTATATGAACCTGAATACTGCAAACTCATTAAAAAGATTTAAAGAAATAGGCGTCCGAAAAGTAATGGGAGCTTTTAAAAGGCAACTGACAAATCAACTTTTGTTTGAGTCTATCTTTATCAGCTTCATTTCATTAATCATTGCATTGACATTAGCAGAAATTCTACTTCCTCTATTCAATAATTTGATGGAAAAGAATTTAAGCTTTGACTATTTAAAAAACTGGCCGCTAAGCCTTGGATTTATTGGTTTGGCAATAGTAAGCGGTATCCTTGCCGGGTCTTATCCTGCATTTTATCTGTCTTCTTTTCAACCTGTAAGTGCCTTAAAAGGGAAGTTTGTCTTTGGCAGCAAGCATGCATTCTTCAGAAATGCTTTGGTTATTCTTCAATTCGCTATCACAATTTTTCTTTTAAGTTGTACCGGTATTATACTAAAACAAATCAGGTATACGAATGAAGCAGATTTAGGCTTTGATAAAGAAAATCTGATAATGATAGAGCTCAATCAAAAAAACCGGGGAGTTTATAAAGATAGGTTTGAGAGAGGAAAAGCAATAAACAAAAATTTAACCTTCCTGAAAACAGAGGTTGACAAAATCCCGGAATTAAAGTATTGTTCCAAAGCCAATTCATTTCCTTTTGGAGGCCTGATGCTGGAGCGTTTCAATTTTGAAGAAAAAAAAGAAAATGAGCTTGTAGTTACTTACCATGTAGATGAGAATTATATCAATCTTCTCAATTTTGATATTATAGAAGGTAGAAATTTTGACAGCAAAAACTCACTGGAAGGAAACAATGTAATCGTAAATGAAACCCTTGTAAAGAAGATGAATTGGAAAAATCCAATTGGACAAACTTTCACATCAAATGAAGATAAATCTTTAAAGTTTAAAGTTATTGGAGTTGTAAGAAACTTCCATATGAATTCATTCCATGAACGTATATTTCCTGCTATGTTGAGATTTCAGGAAGAAGTAAAATACTATGGAAGTATAGGCATAAAAGTCAGTTCAAATAATATCCAAAAGGTAATCATGCAACTTGATAAACTAAATAAAAAACTGGATATGAACTGGGAATTAAACTATACATTTATGCAGGATAAAATTGAAAAAGAATATATGAATGAATACCGTACAGGAAAAATGTTTATCAATTTTACCATTCTGGCTATCATTATTGCTGCTATGGGCCTATATGGGCTTACTTTATTTCAAAGTAAACTTAAAACTAAAGAAATCGGGATCAGAAAAGTTTTTGGTGCCAATATCAATAATGTGGTACTTCTCTTATCAAAAAACTTCCTAAAGCTGATTCTGATCGCAGCATTAATAGGAATTCCTGCAGCATATTTATATATGGATAAATGGTTGCAATCTTTTGTATTTCAAGTAGAGAATCGATGGACTGTTTTTGTAGCTGCATTCTTTTTAGCAATATTTATAGCAATTTTAACAATTTTATACCAAGCCCTGAAATTAGCCAAAGCAAATCCGGTAGATTCCCTAAGGTATGAATAAAGCTATTCAACTTCTATTTTAACAATCCTAAATTCAGTTCTACGGTTCTGACTTCTGTTCTCATTTGAATTATTAGGTTTCAGAGGCAGGATCTCTCCATAACCTTTATAATTAATACGTTGAGGCTTAACATTATATTGAATCAAATAGTCATATACTGCTTTTGCTCTCTTTTCGGATAAGATTTGATTATACTCCTTATCACCTACATCATCGGTATGTCCTCCGATCTCAATAGACAGATGTGGATTATCAAAAAGAAATTGCACTAATTTATCAAGTTCCGTTTTACTTTTCGGTTTAAGTTCATATTTATCAGTATCAAAAAAGACATTATTAAGCTGAACCTTTGAATTTAGCAAAGAAGGAATCAATTCAATATATAACGTATCCCGATGATTAAACTCATTATAAGATTTCGAATAAAATAAATATCCTTTTTTACTAACATGAAAAGCAAAATGATTATTTTGAGGTAAAACAATTTTAAATGTTCCGTTTTCAAATGACTGTGCTTTAGCAAATAGGGATTCCGAGGCTAAGTCAGTTAATTCTATTTTAGCTTGCAGAGTTTTACCTGTATGTGAATCTATTACTTTTCCTGTAATAAAGTTTACCTTTTGGGCCAATCCGGAATCCAATTTAAAATAATAAATATCAAAGTCTTCATCCTTCTTTGATATATAGGCATCTTCCCCATTTGGTGCTATTACAATATTAATTTCATCCCTTTCTGTATTTATAGGATACCCTAGGTTCTCTGCTTTACTCCATGTTTTATTTGAGTACTCACATACAAACAAATCATATCCTCCCATTCCAATATGCCCGGTAGATGAAAAGTATAACGTTTTAGTATCATGATGTATAAATGGAGCCATTTCATCTCCTTTAGAATTAATATGACTCCCGGGATTTTGAGGCTTCGTCCAGTATCCATTTTCATTTAATTCCGAGATCCAGATATCTGAACCACCTGAACCACCCTTTCTTTTACTTGCAAAAAACAAAGTTTTACCATCAGCCGAAAAACAAGCTTGTGCATCCCAATCTTTAGTATTGATCGTTGTTCCTAAATTATAGACTGTTGTATCAACATTGTTCAATTTTTTATAGTAAAGGTCACAATTACCTAAGCCCTTTTTATGATAGCCTACTGTAAAAAATAAATACCTGCCATCTGCCGAAACAGAAGCAGCACCAACCCGACCACTAAAACTAAGCGGTAAAGTAATTTCTTTTACAGAACAAATAGAATCGTCATGCAATTGAGAAGCATAAATATCTTCTTCATAAATAATATCACCGGTTTGTGTTGAATCGCCAATACGTTTGATCGTAAAATACAACTCCTTACCATCAAGGCTTATAGAATTCACATATTCATCTGAATCAGGTATAGAATTTTTGATTTTCTTCAATAAAACCTCTTTGGGGTTTTTATAAGCGTTTTTTCTAAATTTTGCCAGCTCAATAATTCGATTCGTTTCATCTACCTTCTTTCCATTGCTTTCAATATAATTTTGAGCATATAGGACAGCCTCATCATACTTTCTTAATTTAAGGCATAAATCAGCAATTATATATGCTAGATCAGGAAACTCTCCGGAATTAAATTTACTAGCTTTTTTATAATAGAACAACGCTTCCTCAAGCTTATCCTGATTTTCAAAAATGCTGGCTAATAACACATAGCTTTTAACAAAACCTGTATCAATATTTATTGCTTTTTTACATAATCTTCCGGATTTTTTATAATCCTTATGAGCAAAAGCATCTTCGGCCTTATTTATAAATTTTAAGGCTTTGGAATTATGTTGAGTATAAGAAGGAATGATAATTAATAAAACAAGTACAAAAGCTAAAAAGTTTCTTATATGTTTTATTAAGGGATGCATTAATCGAATTTAAGGAATTTTCATATACTTATGGCTCTGCAACGAGATCTTCCATTTTGGATTATTCATTGCATATTCAACGATCACAGGCATAATTTTATTGCTCACACTCCATTCGGGTTGTAAATAAAGCAGGCAATCGTCACTTACCAGTTTAGCATTATCTTCAGCCCATTCAAAATACCCTTCATCCTGAATAATTACTTTTAATTCATTCGCTCTTTTAAGCACATCTTCCTGGGGTGGAAATTGTCTTTTCGGACTTAAACAAATCCAGTCCCACTTTCCACTTAAAGGATGTGCGCCTGAAGTTTCTACAAAGGTTTGAATTCCTCTTTTATGTAATTCTCCGGTTAAATAATCCAATGGATATAAAGAAGGTTCACCTCCTGTCACTACAACCGCCTTTCCAGGATATTGAGCAGCTCTTTCAACGATTTCATCGGTAGCCACCGGAGGATGGTCCTTAGCATTCCAGGATAATTTTGAATCACACCAGTAACAACCTACATCACAGCCTCCTATTCTGATAAAATAAGCTGCTTGTCCGGTATGTGCTCCTTCGCCTTGTAAAGTATAAAACTCTTCCATGAGCGGAAGCTTACGCCCCTTTTGTAATATATTTTTGAATTTATCTAACATTTCATACAATTTAATCTGCTTTCAGCTTTTCAAAATTCAAGCTGAATACTCTTTGTTTGGAGATTCTTGTTTTCTCTCCGCTGATAAATACCCTATTCTTTTTAACAAAACTAATACCTTCGGTTTGAGAACTTACTATTTCAGGCATTAATAATTTCTTATGCTTTCCACTAAAAAAACGTTCTCCGCTATAGTCATAAAATAACCAAAAAACAGGCACCCATTCATCTTTAATATAGCCAATTAAAACCAGACTACCATCTTCATAAATATCCGCACCGGTGATCATACAACCTACATCAAATTCATCTATCTTTTGAGCTTCATGTGTCCCGGCTGCTTTAGACAGTTTATATACTTTGGTTTTTTGAGTTGACCAATTCTTTGAAAAAAGATAAAGATACTCCCCTTTAGAGATAAATGCTTCACAGTCAAAATCAGTTTCGCGAAAAGCATTTGAGAAATCTGATTGGTCCGAAAAGTTAAAATTTATGATATCGGCCTGTACACTTACATCTCCATTCTCAGGTATCTGGTCTTTAGCCAGTTTATAGATTTTTAAATCTTTACGATTTCCTCCATTATTTCCAAACTCTCCTATATAGATAAAATTATCATCTATGGCCAGAGCTTCCCAATCATTGTTTGTAGCATTGGTAATTGTGATCGTTTGATTTATTTCACCATTGATGGTATCGAATCGATAAATTGCTGCATTTCCTCTACTGTCATTATGGGAAAACAAATATCCATTATAAAAAATAAGGCCTGAAGTTTCATCTAAATCATTAGACAAAAAAAATTCATGCTTAGGCAAAACTGATTTGAAAGTATCCTGAGGATCTTCATTTTGAGAGCATACATTCTTCTTATTACATGCCATACATTCAAATATGGATACAATCAGAAAGAGGATTAGTAAATTATAATTCGAACGGATTTTTCTCATTCTAAAATTCAGGTCAGGAATGATTTGCCTAACCGTAAACTTCTTTTTTGGCTGCTTTTAATGTATTGTTAATTAGTGCTACAATGGTCATAGGCCCAACACCACCAGGAACCGGAGTAATATGGCTACATTTTTTGGAAACTTCTTCAAATGCAACATCTCCAATCAGTTTAAAACCTGATTTTGTTTTATCGGATTTAATACGGTGCATACCTACATCAATAACAACAGCTCCATCTTTTACCATATCTTCTTTGATAAACTCAGGAACACCAATTGCTGCAATCAATATATCGGCATTAGCACATACTTCTTTTAAGTTTTCTGTTTTACTATGGCAAAGTGTAACAGTTGCATTACCAAATTTAGCTTTACGTGATAGCAATATACTAACAGGCGTACCGACAATATTACTGCGTCCAACAACCACTACATTCTTTCCTTCCGTTTCTATACCTGACCTTTGAATCAATTGGGTAATTCCAAAAGGAGTTGCAGGCAAATAAGCAGGAAGGTTTATAACCATTCTGCCAACATTTACAGGATGAAAGCCATCTACATCTTTTTTCGGATCAATAGCTTCAATAACTTTATTTTCATCAATATGCTTTGGTAATGGAAGCTGAACAATAAAACCATCAATTTCGGGATCATTGTTTAAGAAATGAACGATATTCAAAAGTTCCTTTTCAGTAGTTTCCGCCGGATAACGATAAACAGAAGAAAGCATTCCTACATTTTGGCAAGCTTTTTCCTTTGCAGCCACATAAGTATGACTTGCAGGATCATCTCCTACCAAAACAGCTGCCAAATGAGGGTTTTTGTCATCATCATCTATCATTTTTGCTACTTCTTTTGCTATTTCTGTTTTTATTTCTGCAGCTATTTGTTTACCGTTTATTAGATTCATGGTATAAGTGGTTAATTTATTTTTCAGTTTTTTAATTAAGCAGCTTCAGACTACATCCCTGGCATTCTACCTCCCGCACCTTTCATCATCTTCATCAAATTCTTTCCACCACCGGAAGTCATCATTTTCATCATTTTACTGGTTTCTCCAAATTGCTTAATTAAACGATTCACTTCCTGAATATCGGTACCACTACCTTTAGCAATACGTTTACGGCGACTTCCATTTAATATTTTGGGATTTTCTCTTTCTTCAGGAGTCATGGAGTAAATGATTGCTTCAATACCTTTGAATGCATCATCATCAACATCCATATTACGCATAGCTTTACCCATACCAGGAATCATGCCCATTAAATCCTTCACATTACCCATTTTTTTGATCTGTTTGATCTGAGAAAGGAAATCATTAAAATTAAACTGGTTTTTTGCGATCTTCTTTTGAAGCTTTTTAGCTTCTTCTTCATCGTATTGTTCCTGTGCACGTTCTACAAGTGATACGATATCGCCCATACCCAAAATACGATCAGCCATACGCTCAGGATGGAATACATCAATAGCTTCCATTTTTTCCCCGATACCAACAAATTTAATTGGTTTATCAACGACCGAACGAATTGTTAAGGCTGCTCCACCACGGGTATCACCATCCAGCTTTGTAAGGACAACTCCTTCATAATCCAGACGGTCATTAAAAGCCTTGGCTGTATTTACCGCATCCTGACCAGTCATAGAATCTACAACAAACAAGGTTTCCTGAGGATTAACGGTTTTCTTTATTGCCGAGATTTCATTCATCATCTCATCGTCTATGGCCAAACGACCGGCAGTATCGACAATAACAATGTTATGATTTTTATCTTTTGCGTAAGCAACCCCTTTTTTAGCAATTTTTACCGGGTCTTTATTATCTTCTTCAGTATAAACCTCAACACCGATTTGTTCACCCAATACCTGTAACTGGTTAATCGCTGCAGGGCGATAGACATCTCCTGCAATTAATAGAGGTTTTTTTCCTTTTTTAGATTTCAGGTAATTTGCAAGTTTAGCAGAAAAAGTAGTTTTACCGGAACCTTGCAAACCTGCAATTAAAATGATAGCCGGATTTCCTTTTTCATTGATATCAACCTTTTCGCTTCCCATTAAGGTCGCTAGTTCGTCATGAACTATTTTTACCATCAGCTGGCTGGGTGAAACAGCTGTTAAAACACCTTGTCCCAGAGCTTTTTGTTTTACCTGTTCTGTAAATTCTTTGGCAATTTTATAGCTTACATCGGCATCCAGTAATGCTTTACGAACATCCTTCAACGTTTCAGCCACATTAATTTCAGTAATATGGCCCTGTCCTTTTAAAATTTTAAACGACCTCTCCAGTCGATCCGATAAACCTTCAAACATTATTTTTCTGTTTTATTTTGGGCTACAAAAGTAACAAATTATTGATTATTGTATACTGTTTATTGATGATTACATACGATCAGGAACCTGAATTCCTAAAAGCCCCATACCTGACTTAATAAGGTATCCGCAAAAACGGGATAATTGCAATCTGAACAATATTTTATGCTGATCTTTTTCTTTAAAAACCGGAATCTCCTGATAGAACTGATTATACTCTTTTACCAAATCATAGATATAATTTGCAACTTGCGCAGGGCTGTAGCTTTCAGCTGCCAGTTTTATTACTTCAGGATATTCAGCAATTAGTTTTAAGAGTTCTTTTTCTTTCTTAAGAAGCTCTATTTCTTCCGTAGTGCCATTAATATCAATGCCATTATCATGTGCTTTTCTTAAAAGAGATTGAATACGGGCATGAGTATACTGAATAAACGGTCCGGTATTTCCTGTAAAATCAACAGATTCTTCAGGATTGAACATCATATTTTTCTTAGGATCAACTTTAAGAATAAAATATTTTAATGCACCTAAACCAACCATTTCAAATAACTGATCAGCTTCTTCTTTCGAGAATTCTTCAATTTTCCCAAGTTCAGTAGTCATTTTTTTAGCTGTCTGGAACATTTTTTCCATCAGATCGTCGGCATCAACAACGGTTCCTTCTCTGGATTTCATTTTCCCATGAGGAAGTTCAACCATGCCATAGGATAGGTGATAGATTGCATTAGACCAATCAAAGCCCAGTTTATTAAGGATCTTTTGCAGCACATCAAAATGATAGTTTTGTTCATTTCCTACTACATATACCAATTTTTCTGCATTGAAGTCATCCTGACGAAGTTTGGCTGTTCCTAAGTCCTGAGTCATATAAACAGAGGTACCATCAGCTCTTAACAACAATTTCTCATCAAGGCCTTCTTCAGTTAAATCAGCCCACACCGATCCATCTTCTTTTTTAAACAGGATTCCTTTTTCCAAGCCTTCTTCAACAATTGCTTTTCCCAACAAATAAGTATCAGATTCATAATAAGTTTTTTCAAACTCAATTCCCATACGATCATAAGTTTTATCAAATCCATTATAAACCCATTGGTTCATGGTTTCCCAAAGCTGTCGAATCCCAGCATCATTGGATTCCCATCTTTTTAACATAGATTGTGCTTCCAATAATAAAGGAGATTTTTTTTCAGCTTCGTCTTTTTCCATTCCATTGTCAATCAACTCCTGAACAGCTTCTTTATTCCTCTTATCGAAAAGTACATAAAAATCACCAACTAATTTATCACCTTTTTTGCCTGCTTTCTCCGGTGTAATCTCATCACCCCATTTTTCCCAAGCCAGCATAGATTTACAAATATGTATCCCTCTGTCGTTAACCAGATTAACTCTCTGAACATTCTTACCGTTAGCTTTCAATATATTTGAAACCGAACTCCCGAGCAGGATATTTCTTACATGTCCTAAATGCAATGGTTTATTCGTATTTGGAGATGAAAATTCAATAACTACAGGGATATCCTCATTAGTTTCAGCAAAACCAAATTGCAGGTTTAATTTATAATCATTGAAAAAATCTATATAATACTTATCGGATATGGCTAAATTCAGAAAGCCTTTAATAACATTAAAATTTTCAACTTCAGTAATATTTTTCTGCAGATATTCACCCAGTATCCTTGCTGTTTCTTCAGGAGATTTCTTTGAATATCTTAATAAGGGGAATACAACAATCGTTATATCTCCTTCGAATTCCTTTAATGTTTTTTGAAGTTGTATTTCTGCCTTAAAAATTTCAGCATTAAAAACCGCCTTAAATGCTTGACAGGCCTTATCAGTAAGTATTTGATCTATCATTCCAAACAATCTATTTTTCAGATTGCAAAAGTACAGCTAATTAATGAAAAACTAAAAACTAATCCCGATAAATATCGGGACTAAAAATGATTTAGATTCTGAAAACTTAGCCAGTAATGCCTCGGCTTCGCTTCTATGTTGTAAAGCAAATTATTTAACATTTATTTTTCAAGTTAATTTAACTATAAAATCATGCTTCTATTAGCAGACTTCAATT
>JANQLW010000026.1 GCA_028280405.1 Bacteroidales bacterium | reverse complement strand
ATATTAGCAATAACATTTATGCTACCTTGCCCGTTTAGGAGATTTTCTGTCATTTTCTCATTATGCCTAATAAAATTAGGTGAACTCTCAGGATGACATGAAGTATTCACTGGCTGCAGTGATTAGGATGATTAAAGGTTTTTATTTCTGAGTCATGGGATGGAGTCCTTTCCTATTTGAAACCTATACCGAAAATTTCTAGTTTAGGAGTATTAAACACTGAAAGGAAGCCATCCCGAATGATCACTTATGGAGATAGCTTTCCATATTATCATTGCTATGAAAGATAATTTTAAATTTTCAAATTAACCCATTTTCAAATTAGTTTATCTTTGCCGAAAATTAAAAGCAGAATAACATGGCCTTAAATTGCGGAATTATAGGGATAACCAATATCGGTAAAACAACCATTTTTAATTGTATTTCAAATACGAAAGCCGAAGCCTCAAGCTTTGCTTTTAGTGCTACCAAATCGAACATTGGAAAAGTTGATGTTCCTGACAATCGCCTATATAAAATTGATTCTTTTATTAAATCAAAGAAAGTAGTTCCTGCTACGGTAGAAATTGTTGATTTACCGGGTTTAGCAAAAGGTGCAAACAAAGGTGAAGGGGTTGGAAATAAATTCTTAGCTGACATTCAGCAAATGGATGCCTTGATTCATGTTATTCGTTGTTTTGATGATGAAAACTTAGCTCATGTTGAAGGTTCAATAGATCCCGTTCGTGACAGGGAAATTGTAGATTTCGAATTACAGTTCAGAGATCTGGAATTAGTAGAACGCAAAATTCAGCGCCTGGAAAAACTTGTAAAATCAGGTGATAAAAACGCAAAAAAAGGCATAGAAGTATTATCCATATATAAAGATCATCTGGAAAACATGCAAGGAGTTAAAACGGCCCCTGTTTCCGAATCTGATAAAGAATGGATAGAAGATATGTATTTACTGACAAACAAGCCGGTAATTTACGTTTGCAATGTAGATGATATATCTGCTACTTCCGGGAATAAATATACTGAAGCTTTTGTAAATTCATTGGATGACAAAGAAGCAGAAGTTCTAATTATAGCTGGGGAACTGGAAGCTGAGATAGCAGAACTTGAAGATGAAGAAGACAGAGCTGCTTTCCTTGAAGATGCAGGCCTGACAGAACCAGGGGTAAATAAATTGGTACAGGCTGCTTATAAAATTTTGAACCTTCAATCTTTCTTTACAGCCGGTCCTATGGAAGTTAAAGCCTGGACAATTAAAAAAGGAATGACTGCTCCACAAGCTTCCGGAGTAATTCATTCAGACCTGGAACGAGGATTTATCCGTGCTGAAGTCATGAAGTATGAAGATTTCATAGAACTGGGTTCAGAACAAGCTTGTAAAGACAAAGGAAAATTTAATGTAGAAGGCAAAAACTACATCGTTGAGGATGGAGATATTCTTCATATCAGATTTAATGTGTAAGGCCTAACAAACTACACAAACGTTAACTCATTTTGGACAAAGAAGTTGTTCCAAAAGTAAAGAAATGAATAAAATTTCATTTTACGCTCTGCGTAGCCCCGCCTGCTGCGGGCAGGTTTGCGTTTTTCTCTGCGAAGCTCTGCTTAACAACCACTTAGATTATTACGCTAAGAACCGCAAACCTGCCCGCAGCAGGCGGGGTTATGCGCTAAGATTCGCAAAGACTTTTTGGACAGTCCCATTACTTATCTTGTATTGCAACCTTTTTTCATTCTGATCATTTTAGCCTGCACAATGGTATTTGTAGTTTTTGCAGCTTATCTAGTATTAGAAAACATCTAATTTTAGGGTACTATAAACTGATATCCTACTCCTTTTAACGTCAATATTTCAATTCGTTTATCATAAGATAGATGCTCTCGTAATTTTCTGATATAAACATCAAGATTACGAGAGTTAAAATAGGAATCGTCACCCCAAACACTCTTAAGTAAAAGAGACCTTTCGGTAATTTTGTTTTTGTGTGCAACTAAAATATTCAAAACCTGAGATTCGCGAGCTGAAAGCTTCACAAAGTAATCACCCGAATTCAATTCATATCTTCTTGGGCTGAACCGAATTAAACCCAGATAAATTTCATCATTTTCGCTTTCATTTATGTTCCCCGATTTCTGTAATAATTTAAGCTGGTTATGAATTCTTGCAATTAATTCCTTTACACTAAATGGTTTTTTAACATAATCGGTACCTCCGCTTTCAAATCCTTTTAACAGGTCTTCCTCAGTAGTTTTAGCTGTTAGATAAATGATCGGCATATGAGCATCAAGTGTACGGATTTGCTTACCCAAACTTAATCCGTCAATATTGGGAAGCATAATATCAAGTACACAAACATCAGGCTGATACTCTACATATACTTTCATCACATTTGCACCATCATCTATAAGCAACACTTCAAATCCTTGTGAAGCTAAAGTTTCTTTGACAATACGGCCTAAAAACTCCTCATCTTCAACATATAAAATTTTATAGACCATATTTATGCTTTAGGAATTAATAATTTGAATTCACATCCTCCGGATGAAATATTCACGACATCTATATCACCTCCATGTTTCTGCATAACTTGCAGTGCATAATTCAAACCTAAACCGTAACCTTTCACATTATGCTTATCATAACCCGGAACTCTAAAGAATTTCTCAAAAATTTTATTAAGATATTCATCGGGGATTCCAGGCCCATTGTCCTGCAATCTAATCAAATAATTATTCTCTAACTCTTCCAAAAAAATCTTGAAAGTTACATTTTCAGCACCATACTTTAAACCATTATCAATTATATTAATCAATACTCCTATAAGATGAATTCGATCCGCATTAACAATAGCGCTTTCCAGTTTGGTTTCAAATTGAATTTCATGCCCATTTCTTTCAAATCTGAACAACTGAGATTCTATGGATTCATTAATTATTTCTATCAGATTATCTTTTTCCATATTGAATATATCCTGTCCACTTTCCAGCATTGAATTATTCATTACCTTAGTCACCAGCATTTCCAAACGAGACATTTCTTTAAGAGACATCGAAAGATAGTCCTTTACTAAAGCAGGGTCATTGATTTTATTAAAATCATTTAATGCCTCCAGAGCCACTTTTACAGTAGCCACAGGAGTCTTTAATTCATGAGATATATTACTGATAAAATCATTCTTTAAGGTTAATAATTTTCGTTGTTTCTTCAAATTTAAATAGGAAATTCTAAAAGCTAAGGATGTTATTATGATGAGTGCAAATGCAAAGAGGATTCTGTCTAATATATTTTTTATTAAATAAAAATCAAACTTTTCAATTTCAGCACCTACCGGGCCACCTACATAAAGAACTTTAATATGTATCCCTTTCTTAAATTCCTCTTCACTCAAATTTCTGTCATTCCATTTAATATTAAAGTTGTAATTATTCGTTTTTAAAAAACTAACAAAATTCCTTTTAATCAATCCGGTATCGCGATCTACATTAATTAATTTGATACTATCACGGCTCCGTTCTCCTACTCCAACGATTTTATTAACAAAAAGAGTCATCCCCCTGGAAATGATATCCTGATAATTTTCAGAAATTTTTCTTTTATAAAAGCTACCTGAAACACTATCATGTTGTACAGTATCACTTATTTGCACTTTAATCATGCTTAAACCTTTATTTGAATCGGATAATGATATACTATCTACACCGGAAAATGTATAAATACTATCTAATTGTATTTTCGGTGAAGAAGTAACAAACTCAACAAATGCAGAATCTTTACCAAGAATGGGTTTAATAAACCGATCGGATAATATGGAATCGACAGCTTTATTTCCGGCTTCCAACAGACCATGGTTAAGCTCAAAACGAAGTTGGATCTTTTCATCCTTATACTGGCCCCTAAGCCAAATAATCACAAATAGTATCAGCAATATCTGGCTAATTAACATCAACAACACTATATATTTAAGCTTTAGATTTTTCATGTTCCTGTGCATCCACCACAAAAATAATTTAAATTAATACATCCAATCTTAACATTAACCTTAATTAACCTAGTTTAGGATTTCATTAACTATATAAAGAGTATCTCTTCAATACTTTTGAAAAGAAAAATGATAAGCGAATTCAAAAAGGAAATCGGGACGCCATCCTAAAATCATAAATAACTTGAAAATTTAAATTTGGTAGTTATTTGCAGAAAAGAGGGTGGCTTCCCTGGAGTGCACTCTAAAATAAAAAATTTTAACAGTCTCTAAGTGAATTCAAAAAGTATAAACATAAAATAATGATTATGAAAAAAACGATATTGTTTTTAATTGCATCAGTATCATTATCCTTAAATCTGAATGCCCAGGAAAAACAGGGTGAAGTGATTTACGAGGAAATCATGAAACTTAATATTAAAATAGAGGGTATGGCAGAAGAGTTCTTAAAAAAGATGCCCAAAGAAAGTAAAAGCAAAAAGGTATTATATTTTAACGAAGAAGCCAGTATTTATCAAAACACAAAAGAAAACGAAAATGAAATGATGCATGGTATGGGAGGTAATGTGTCAATTCAGGTTTCCGGGACCAGCCCAGATGAAAAGACATATGTCAATTATAAAGATGGTGTTAAAATCCAACAAAAGGATTTTATGACAAGAAGATTTCTTATAACAAGCAAAAAAGAGAAATCAAAATGGAAACTTACAGGCGAACAAAAAATGATATTAAATTATCCTTGTCAAGGGGCTGTACTTCATACAAAGAAAGACACAATAAAGGCCTGGTTCACCCCAGTTATTCAAGCACCTACTGGCCCGGCAGGATTTTCTGATTTACCAGGATTGATATTAGAAGTAGATAAGCATCATTCCAAAATGAGAATTGTAGCTAAAGAAATTAATTTTAAGCCTATTGACAAAAAGCTATTAAGCAAGCCTAAAAAGGGCAAAAAGGTTACAGCAGAAAAATATGCCAAAATAGTTGAAGAGAAGATGAAAGAAATGGGTGCAAATCAAAATGGCAAAGGCGGCAATAAGTTTGTTATAATGAAAGTTAGCAGATAGTCCGGCATCCGAATACATTTAAATCCAAACTCAAACTTTACGATGAAAAAATTATTTTTATTCGCACTATTATTGTGCAATATGATAGCTATTGCTCAGAAGAACAACATAACGGGGTATTTATTTGATGAAGAAGGCAAGCCTCTTATGTATGCAACAGCAGTTTTATTAAACCCTGCGGATTCTACGATGACTAATTACGCAATTAGTGATACTGATGGGAAATTTACTATTAAAAATATCAAAGCCGGAAAATACATTCTACAAACAGGATTTATTGGATATGAATCTTATTTTAAAAACATAGAATATCCCTTGGCCTCAGGAAATGATTTAGGAGGAATAGCTATGAAACCAAAAGCTGAAAGTCTGGATGAAGTCCAGATCAGTGCAAACAGAATTCCTATTCTGATAAAAAAAGACACTATGGAATATGTGGCCAACGCATTCAAAACAAAACCTGATGCTTCAGCAGAAGAACTGTTAAAAAAATTACCAGGTGTTAAGGTTGACCGGGCAGGAAATATTAAAGCTCATGGTGAAAATGTAAATCGTGTATTGGTTGATGGAAAAGAATTTTTCAGCGGAGATCCAAAAGTTGCAACTAAAAATCTACCGGCTGATGCCATCGACAAAGTACAGGTTTACAATAAAAAATCTGATGCAACAGAATTGACAGGAATTGAAGACGGGTCTTATCAAAAGACGATCAATATGATTCTAAAAGATGGTAAGAAAAGTGCCTATTTTGGAGATGTGACAGCGGGCTATGGTACTGAAGATATCTATCAGGCAGGAGCAAAACTTTTCAGATTTACCAAAAAAAA
Organism: Bacteroidales bacterium; assembly: GCA_028280405.1. Classification (GTDB taxonomy): domain Bacteria; phylum Bacteroidota; class Bacteroidia; order Bacteroidales. The sequence goes on along the minus strand of JANQLW010000026.1, from coordinate 11,302 downwards.
TCAGTTTGCAGCATTAGGTATGCTTAATAATATTAATAAGGTTGGATTTTCATTTCAAGACTACTTAAACTTTCAGGGAGGCTTACAAAGCATTATGTCCGGTGGTGGTGGATCATTTGTAATTGGAGGAGATGGAAACATGCCAATCAATTTTGGGCAAAGTATTGATGGTTTAACTAAATCGGGAGCTGCTGGATTAAATTTTACGCATGAAGCAAGAAAAAACAACCGTTTCAATATAAGTTATATGGGTAATGGAACAAACAACCATCTTGTGCAAAACAATAAGACCCAGAATTTTTCAGATGCCGGAGACTATAACCAGGTTCAGGATAATGATAATCATTCAAAAAACAGAAGTCATCGTGTAAATTTCAACTGGCGAAACAGAATTGATGATTCACAACATCTCAACTTAAAAGGATCTGTTGGGATAACAGATGCCAGTGGAAACAGTAATTCAACAATAAGTACTTTTCAAAATGATGTTTTAATGAACAATTTGAAGAGTCTGACCGATAGTGATGCAAACAGTGTCAATATTAACACTAATGCTTCTTATATGACAAAAGGAAAAGGAGCCTGGAAACTCTTCAGCTTTGATGCAAAAATCGCTACAAATCAAAAACTGGACAAATCAGACTGGAACAACATCACCAACTTTTTAAATAAAAGTACATTAATAGAAAATAAGTATCAGGAAGATGAAAATTCCAGTTTTAACGCTTCAGCCAATGCTTCGGCAACTCTAAAATTAAGCAAACTATATTACATTGTTCCAAGCATTTATTCAGGAATTTCTCACAAATCATTAGTAAGAGATCATTTTTCAGAGGATCTATTGATAAATGATTTAAGCATTAATTTTGAGAAAAGACAATCCAATATACTGAGCGGGCTTTCATTAAAAAGAAATACAAAGAAATCACAAATAAGCTTTTCATTAAAACTCAATCAAATTTCGATGGATGTTTACTCGGACAATCATTTAATGAAAGATATTCATTACACCTATTTAATGCCTTCAGCTTCCTGGTCATATGAATATAAAACGGCAAAACGGATTAATTTCAATTACAATACAAATGTAAATACACCTGAAGCCAATCAATTATTAACAGTAAAAAATACTCAAAATACACTCCAGATTTATAGAGGAAATTTAAATTTAAAACCAGAGTACTCACACAATTTAAGTTTACACTGGATTATGTTTGATCAGTTTTCATCAACATCTATTTTTGCGAATGCATCAGCTACCTATACTAAGGATAAAATTAATTTCAGCAGAAATATTCTTGAGAATTTCGTACAGGAAATAGATCTTTTAAACGTAGATTATGACTACAGAGCAAATGCAAGTATTGAATTAAGCACTCCGATCAGAAAGTTAGGTATTGACTTAAGACTTACATTAAGCGAAAGTTGGAATAAAGGAATAAACCTGGTAAATGGAAAAGAGAATGTTAATACCAACCTTTCTCATACATTAGGTATCATTTTAAATAATAGGAAAAACGAAAAAATTGATGTCACATTGGGTAGTACATTTAGTTTTTCCAATGCTAAGTACTCTATCCAACAAGATTTAAACAGAAACTATTTTAATCTTTCAGCATATACTGATATTCGAATTACACCTAACGACAAATGGCTGTTTGCATTCTCAGCAGATATAACTCATTATACGGAAAAAAGTTTTGGAGAGGCTGTTAATATTCCGATCTTAAAAGCTGAGATCAGCAGGTATTTCCTAAAAAATAAAAGGGCTGTACTCACTCTTGAAGCATTTGACTTATTAGACAAAAACAAAGGTTATAGCCGGGTGAGCACCATGAATTATTTAATGGAAAAACGATCAAATGTGATTGGCCGCTATGTGATGCTCACCTTTAAATTCAAACTCAACAAATTTGATAATAATAGAGGTTTTAAAATAGAAGTTAAAAGCAGACACAGATAATGAATAACGGATTATTAAACAGAGCCTGAATTTATTCAGGCTTTTCTATTTAAGAATGAGAAAAGGCCAATTAAACTGGTAATGCCAGGCCCGGATCACGATATCCATATGAAAAGAATAATTCCCGCAAATTTATCTAATGTAATCCTCAGATGCTTCAGTGCCATGGTAAGGTAATTCTCTACTGTCTTCTTCGAAATATTTAACTGTTCGGCAATATCCTTGTTAGAAATATGTTCTTGCCTGCTCATCCGGTACACGGTTTGGCATTTTCCCGGAAGCTGGGCCAGACTTTTTTCAATCATACGTTCAATCTCCTTTATATCTTGGTATTCCTCATTGGAGTTGTCAAAATGTATTGAAGTGAATTTCTTAAAATCTTCAGCATAAACCCTTCGCACTTTTCCAGAACGCATGACATTCAAAACATTGTGTTTGGCAGCACCAAATAACCAAGAAGATAAAGATGTTTTAATATGAATATCTGTTCGTTTTTCCCATAAGTAAAGAAAAGTCTCCTGAACCACCTCTTCACTGGCTTGCAGATCATACAAACGATTGTAAGTGAATGCCAATAATCGGTCCCAATAATACTCATAGACCTCCCGGAAAGCCTTCTCATCGCTTTGTTGAATACGAATAAAAACAGATCGATCATCAAATGGTTTATTCATTTCAATTTACCGTTTACGGAAGTAGGTTATGGCTACAAAGTTAAAATTTATGTGGAAATATGATTGTGAACTGTCCGATTGTTCAATTGTTGCACTGTTCAATTTCTTGTTTATTACTTTTAAGAGACTGTTTATAAGAATCAACGGTATTTCTCGCAAAAAACGCAAAATTAAAACACGCGAAAAACGCAGAGTCTTTGCGGCTTTTACGTAAAACTTTAGCGCACTTTGCGTGGGACAATAATCAAACCATTAATTAACATTCGGAATTAAATAAAGGAAAACTAAAATTTAATAAAAATTTCAAGCCTTCCCCCAAGGCCATCATGAATGATCCTTTGGAGTGTTGAAAATCTTATATCTTTTAAATCTTTCTCTAATTTTGAGATGTATGATTTATCAGTTCCTGCCAGTTCGGCAAGCTGTTCCTGGGTTAAACCTCTCTCCTTTCTTGCTTGTTGTATAAGTACACCCAACTTGAAAACTTCATACCCTTCTTCAAACTTTTCACGTTTTTTGGTACCCTTTTTTCCAAATTCTTTATCAATGAATCGGCTCAAACTTGTAAGATTATTCTTTTTCATCATAATAGTATTTCATTTTAAGCATTCTCTATGTATTAATTCCAAAAACCTAAATTTATCCCTCAATCGAATAACTTATATCCAAAATCTTAATCAATCAAAAAAATTTTAACTTGAACTAGGTGTTTCCCTTTTCTCACGTTCCTACTTAATAAGCGAACTTAAATTAACGCATCATTAATAGCTATTTATTGACATGTCAGAACAATCATTTAACGACCTCATCCAACGATACCTGGATGGCAGGGCAAGCGAAAAAGAAAAGGCAAAAATTGAACGATGGCTGGAGCACCGAAGCTCCAATGATCTATTCGATCAATTACCGGATAAAAAGAAACAGCATATTAAAGTACGAATGCTGGCAAATATAGAACAAGTAATGGCCCCCAAAAAGAGTATTCATCGACGATTATTTATTCCTGCCTGGTACAAAACCGCAGCGGCAGTGTTATTATTGGGAATGCTTACTTACATTGGCTGGCAGTACATGGATGTCATCCAGGCTCCACCAATAGAACTGGTCCAGGAAAATATCGAAGGGGAAATCAATAAAGTATTATTGGCAGATGGGAGTATCGTATGGCTGAAAGGAAACAGCTCCCTACTTTATCCCAATCGGTTTACTGAAAAAGAACGCCTGGTGAATTTAGAGGGAGAAGCCTTATTTGAAGTGGCAAAAAATGCTGAAAAACCTTTCAAAATCAAATGCGGAGATATGACGACCACGGTATTGGGAACCAGCTTCAATATTAAAACCACCAAAGAAAACATTGAAGTGGCTGTACTAACCGGTAAGGTTACCTTGACCTCATCCCACGATTCCGAGGGCATTGTGATATTACCCAGTGAAACCGGCTTGTATTCCAAAGAATCCAAAACATTGGCTAAAATTGAGGAAGCCATTAAAGAAGAAATTATCGCTGCCGTAGTAGCAGGAACAGAGTACGACATGCATTTCGAGGACACCAGAATGGAGGAAGTGATTCGCCGCATCGAAGGCAAATTTGAAGTCAATGTAACACTGGATAATCCGGGTATTAAGGATTATATCATTACAGCAAATCTGACGGATCAATCCTTAGAGAATACTCTGGCGATCATTGCGAAAGTACTGGACGTGAAATATCGGATTAAAAAGGGACGGGTGATTATCCGGGGAAAGGGATATCGATAAAATAATAGTCATTCAATGGTCATTTAGCTTCGCTGTCATTGATAGTCATTAAGTAGTCATTCGATCGTCATTAAGAAAACTGTAATCAAAAAACAATGAATGCCTGCGAATAATGCAAAACTAATGACAATAAATGACGCGAAGCAAATGACAATTAAAAAATAAAGTAAACAAAAAAAGCAAATATGAAACTTTTAAAAAACGATACGCTGCATGTTGCCCTGAAGCATCGGAACAATGCAGCCCCTCCTTAGTTGAAACAAAAAAAGCAGAAACGTCGAAAACGATTCTGCTTTTACTCCCGATGATCTCGCTAAAGTTAACGGGAGAACGTTTATCTCATTATTAATCAATAAACATTACAAAGGTATGAAATATAATTTTACAACGTATTGGATATACAAGCTTATGCGGATTGCTCTTTACCAATTAATCATTATGATGACCTGTGTCGGGATTTGCCTGGCAGGAGAGAACTATGCACAAACGGTTCTGGAAAAAGAAGTCAGCATTTCTTATCAAAACACCACCATTAAAGAGATCCTTAAAGGGATTGAAGAACAAACCAAAGTACGCTTTGCATATAGTGGAAGCTACACCAACCTTGATGAAACGGTCTCTTATGAAGCCAAGGCCAAAACGCTTAAAGAAGTATTGGACCAACTACTCGCTCCACATCAAATCAGCTATGAGGTACAAAATGAATACATTATCCTCACCAGTGGAGATAGCTCCGAAGACGAACTTGAAAAGGCCATCACCCTCTTAAATGAAGAAATAGAAGGCATCATCAGTCCCATAACCATTAAAGGTAAAGTCACCGACTCCGAAGGCAAACCTTTACCCAATGCCACCATCATGATTAAAGGCACCTTAAAAGGAATTACCACCGATTTGGAAGGGAACTATACAATTACTGTTCCTGACTCCGAAACGGTACTGATTTTTTCTTATGTAGGTTTTGCCAAACAAGAAGTTAAGGTAGAAGGACAAACCATCATTAATGTTACATTGGAACCGTCTGCTACTGAGCTGGAGGAAGTAACGATTAATGCGGGTTATTATACGGTAACGGAAAGAGAAAAAACGGGAAGTATTTCCAGGGTTGCAGCAAAAGATATTGAAAACGTGACAACTAACAACCTTTTACAAACGTTACAAGGTCGAATGACAGGTGTTAGAATTTCCGGGGGGTCTGGCCTGCCTGGTTCTGGATATACCATTAAAATAAGGGGATTAAATAGTGTAAGACCTCTAGGTAACGATCCTTTCTATATAATTGATGGAATTCCATTCCCTCCTCAAAATTTGTCAGGAAGAGCAGGTGCTGCAGGCTTTACAAGTCCTTTAAGTGTAATAAACCCATCAGATATTGAAAGTGTTGAGGTATTAAAAGATGCAGATGCTACCGCTATTTATGGATCACAAGGTGCAAATGGTGTTATCCTCATAACTACCAAAAAAGGTAAGGCTGGTAAGCCTTCCTATAATTTTAAAATTTCTACAGGCTTTGGTAAACTTTCCAGTAAAACTTCATTGTTAAATACACCTCAGTATTTGGAAATGCGTAGAGAAGCTTTTGCTAATGATGGCAAAGAACCTACATCATCCAACGCTCCTGATTTAGTTTTATGGGATCAGAACAGATATACCGACTGGCAGGATGAGTTGTTAGGAGGTACAGCCAGAACAGACAATTATCAGGTAAGTGTTTCTGGAGGAAATTCAAATTTTCAGTTCCTGTTAAACGGAAGTTATTACAGAGAAACAACTATTTATCCTGAAGCTGATAAATTCCCCTATCAAAAGGGAACCTTACTTTTAAATCTAAATCATCAATCCGACAATAATAAATTTAATATCAATCTCTCAACAATAATTTCCAGAGATAATGTTTCATTACCCAGAACAAGCCTGTATAACCCTGCGTTAACTTTGGCTCCAAATGCTCCTGAGCCATTTGACGAAGAAGGAAACTTAAATTGGGAAGATGGGACATGGCGTAATCCATATGCTTTATTTTTCACTGAATTTTCTTCTAAAAGTGATTTAGTTAATACAAAACTAAATCTGAAATACAGGCCATTCAAAGATTTTGAAATTGAAAGTAATTTTGGTTACAGATTACTAAAAAATGATATTTCTGAAATTTTACCCATTGCATCATTCAACCCTTTTGAAAATTTCGGTGAGCCAGGCATTAACGAATTTATAAATAGTGAAGAAAAAACATGGATTGTTGAACCACAAATAAACTACACAAAAAAAATAGGGAAACTGGATATTAGAGCTTTGGTTGGTACTACCTTTAGAGAATCTAAACAAAAAAGTTTGGGAATCAAAGGCCGGGGTTTCGCCAATGATGTTGTTATCAAAAACTTTGCAGCCGCTTCCAGTTTAACCACTACAGCTAATTCTTTTACTGAATATAAATACAATGCATTTTTCGGTAGAATAGGTTTAAACTATGAAAATCGGTTTATAGCGAATATAAGTGGTAGAAGAGATGGGTCAAGCCGTTTTGGTACAGGAAATAAATTTGGAAATTTTGGTGCCATTGGTATTGCCTGGATATTTTCAAATGAGGACTTTTTCAAAAATTCCCAAATTTTAAGTCATGGGAAAATACGATCTAGTATTGGAACAGTTGGAAACGACCAAATAGGTAACTATCAATATAACCAATCTTACGTATCAAACCCTGAAATATATTCCGAAACAAATCCTCTGGTGCCCATACGTCTTGGGAATCCGAATTATCAATGGGAAAAAACAAAGAAATTTGATTTGGCCATTGACCTGGGGCTTTTTGAAGATAAATTTTTTATAAGTGCTAATTATTTTAATAATGAATCTTCAAATCAATTGATTAATCAACCTCTACCTTCCACAACAGGTTTTAATGGAATTATTAAAAACTTACCAGCAGAAATAAAAAACTATGGTTGGGAATTTGAATTGAAAATTAACATACTAAAAACAGACAATTTTTTTTGGACTTCAAACCTAAATATTTCAGTTCTTAGAAATAAATTAATGGACTTTCCCGGGCTTGAAAATTCAAGTTTTGCAAATCAATATGTGATTGGAGAGCCTTTAACTGTGAGAAAAGTTTACCAGATAAATGGTGTTAATCCTGAAACCGGTATATACGAATTTGAGGATTTTGATGGAGATGGACAAATTTCCTACACAAACGATCGGGAACTACTTATAAATGTTAGTCCTAAATTTTTTGGAGGCCTTCAAAGTACCTTAAAATTTCATCAATTTGAATTTGACTTTTTTCTACGTTTTGTTAAACAAAAAGGAGCAAACTACCTTACTGTATTTAATTCTCCCGGACGATTTATTAAAGGAGGATATACAAATCAACCTAAGATTGTTCTGGATAGATGGAAGGAAGCCGGAAATATTTCGAATATTCAGCAATTCACCCAGAGTTTTGGTCCAGCAGGAATTGCCGGATATTATGCTCCTTCCAGTAATATTGCTTATGAGGATAGGTCTTACATTCGTTTGCAAAATGTTTCTTTGTCATACCAACTTTCTCAACGTCTTTGTGACAAGCTAAAGATCAAAGGTTTAAGGTTATTTTTGCAAGGACAAAATTTATTCACTATTACAGGGTTTAATTTTCTTGATCCCGAAATAATAGGGGCTTTACCCCCATTAAGAATGATAACGACTGGTATTGATTTAACTTTTTAAACTATAATATGATGAATTTTCAAAATATAAATATCAAATTAAAAAGAACGGTTTATAAAATCGTATTTTTTTCAGTTGCTTACTTTTTACTAACTTCCTGCGAAGATTTTGTGGAAGTAACAGACCCTCCTAACGAACTTTTAGCAAGTTCGGTGTTCACCAACGATGAAACAGCCGATGCTGCTATGGCTGGCGTTTATTTTGGATTGAGAAATATTACATATTACATTGCTCATTACTCTGGTTTAACTTCTGATGAATTTACAAATTTTAATACATGGCAAGTCCAAGTTCAGTTTTTTGAAAATAATATTTTACCAGAGAATAGCCAAAATAATCTAATATGGCAATACTTATATACTGGAATTTTTAGATGTAATTCTGTATTAGAAGGAGTAAGTTCTTCATTAGGGATTACAGAAGACGTAAAAATTCAGCTCGAAGGAGAAGCAAGGTTTATGAGGGCATTTTGTTATTTTTATTTAATAAATCTTTATGGTGATGTACCATTGGTTACAACAACAAATGTTGATGTCAACTCCAATATCTCCAGAACCGATAAATCAGAAATATATCAGTTTATTATAGATGACCTCATTACGGCGAAACAATTACTCAGTGATGAATATTGGACATCTGAAAAAGTAAGAGCAAATAAAGCCTCATCTGCAGCTCTACTGGCAAGGGTTTATTTGTATTTGGAAAACTGGCCTGAGGCAGAAACTGAAGCCTCTATGGTATTAGATGGAGGTAGGTATACATTGAGTAGCTTATCGGAAATATTTTTAAAGAATAGTTCAGAGGCTATTTTACAGTTTCAACCTGTCGAACCAGGCTATAATACATTAGAAGGATTATTTTTCTTCAGAGTTTTTTCAAATAGGCCATCTATTATTACAATTTCAGATCATCTATTTAACAGTTTTGAAGAGAATGACCAAAGAAAAAGTCAATGGTTATATTCTACATCTGAAGGAAATGAAACATATTATTATCCTTATAAATATAAAGTTCAATATAGTTCATCCTTTGAAGAATATGCAGTCTCTCTCAGGTTAGGGGAGCAATATTTAATAAGAGCAGAGGCCAGGGCCAAGCAAGGAAATATTACAGGTGCTTTAAACGACCTAAATATCATTCGAGAAAGAGCAGGTTTGTCAGCCTTCTTGTCTAATGACATAAACGAAGTTCTATTAGCGATCAAACAAGAAAGACGGATTGAACTTTTTTCTGAGATTGGACACCGGTGGCTAGATATTAAGAGAGACGGAAGCATAAACGAAATTTTAAGCCCAATTAAGCCAGGATGGCAAAATACGGATGCCCTTTTTCCTATACCTCAGCGTGATATTGGAACGAATCCATCGTTAGAGCAAAACCCTGGATATTAAGAATATTTATGATTTTACAATAAAAAAATAGAATAGGATGAAATATTATGAAAATACCATATAAAATAAAATTCTTTTTGACACTTGCAGTCCTAATACTGATTTTTACTCAAGTAGGCACTGGACAATCAAATAATGAACGACAAATACCACAAGTAGGAAAGCAAATACCTTATTTTGAATTGAAGAACATACAATATTTTCCCAAGAAAAGTATATCCTCTGATAATTTGTCTAAAAATGGAATAATATTGGATTTTTTTTCGATGGGCTGTAGCTCCTGTTTTGCAAGTTTTGCAAAAACAAATAAATTGTATCAGCAATTTAAGGATCAGGTTGATATTATTCTGGTAGGTCGGGAACACAAAAAAATAAGAGAGACTTATGAGAAATTTCGTAAAAAGAAAAACCTGGATTTACCTGTAACTTATGAGAGCAATCTTTTCAATCAATGGGGAATTAAAGGGGTTCCTCATCTTATCTGGGTTGATAATACTGGTATGGTAAAAGCGATAACGGGATCACGTGAATTGAATCTGGAAAACATACAACTCTTTTTAAAAGGAGAAAGCTTTTATTTTATTGATGCTGGGGTTAAAACGAAAGAAAGTAAAGATGAAAATTATCATCCCATCAAATCGTTAATCTTAGATACCCCTTTTGGAAATGACCTTTTATTTCTTTCTTCAATTTCTAATTGGAATCCTAGAACTACCCCTCAAAGGGTAATGCGTGCTGTTGATGTTCATAATGATAATGAAGATTTAAAAGGAAGCTTTGAAGCTACTGGATTAACCTTAGAAATGTTATATCAATACGCCTATTATGGGGAAAGAAAATCTTTCTCAAACTATATCTATGAGGGATATAAGTTTTATCCTAAAATTCAAATTGAATTGGAAGATCAAAGCTTATTCAAATTTGATTTTCAAAAAGGTAAAAACTTGTTCAATTATAGTCTTATCGTTCCTAAAGAAAAAGCTAAAAGAGAATACATGATGAAAACGATACAAAAGGATTTAAAAAATCATTTTGGTTACAATGTGTCTTTTGAGAAACGGGTTTTGCCATATTGGTCATTAACTACAAATGAGGAAACAAAAAACAGGATTAAAAGTAAAGAAGAAGGTGAGTCGAAAGCTAATGGAACCCATGCCGGATTTAATTTGAAAAATTTTACTATGACCAGACTTTTATCCCTGCTACAAGGATATCATCAGGGAGAATTACCAATTATTGATGAAACAGGTATTGATTTTAATATAGATCTTAAAATTGACGCATTAATGACTGATTTTGAAGATTTGAAAAACGTACTTGCTAAACAAGGGTTGTTATTGGTAAAAAAGAAAAAACAATTCTTAACTATGGTTATCAGTGAGGAAGGTGATAAATATGAAAAGAAAAAATAATAAAAATGATAGATATATTTCTAAAAACACCAAACCTTTAACACAATGCACGTGGCGCCCCTGTCCTTTAGCAGGATTCAGGGCGTCCCTCTTTTTAAGACGAAAATAAAGCCTCAAGCATTAGGTATCGAGAGTTTGGTAGTAATAAAAAACCGAGACTTCGGGAATAACAACACAACAGCAAAACCACTAAAAAGAAAGGAGTTAAGTTCGCCACGGTGGATAAACAGCAAAGATCAGGAAATCGCAACACTCATAAATTCCCTGCGCATAAAATTTAAGTGAATAGGGAACCGATCCCATAGCCGTCAATTTAAGCTTCCATGACAATAGTTATTAAGATATTAGGGTTGATAAGCCTGTAAAAAAAATATAGAACAAATTGATGACTTT
>JANQLW010000091.1 GCA_028280405.1 Bacteroidales bacterium | reverse complement strand
TCTATGTGAGGTTCCACACAAAGGCCGCAAAATGAAAACACGCAAAAATCGCAAAGTCTTTGCGTTCTTCGCGTAAAAAACTTTAGCGTTCTTTGCGTGAAAAAAATAAAAAAAAGATAAAAAACAAACGATCCTACAATTTCAAAACAACATTTATAGAATAGTCAATATCTTATAAATTCTATGTGAGGTTTCACGCAAAGGCCGCAAAACAAAAACACGCAAAAATCGCAAAGTCTTTGCGTTCTTCGCGTAAAAAGCTTTAGCGTTCTTTGCGTGAAAAAAATAAAAAAACATAGGGTTTTTCAAATCGGCTTCGTATTACACATAAAAAAGAATACAAATGACCCAGAATCAAGTAGAACGATTGATCGTAAAATACCTGAAAAATGAAGCTGACCTGGAAGAATTAGAATCCCTGGTCTTACTTCTTAATAATCCGGACTATGAACAACTTTTTAGGGAGCTTATAAGAACTAACTATGCTATTGATTATACGATGAACACCTACGACACCAGCCAGGTCAAAAAGGATTTATTACGTAAAATACGGCAAGACAAAATGTATTCTATAAAGTTTAGAAAGCAAGCATTTTTAAAATACGCAGCCATTGCCATTTTATTTGTAGGGCTTGCTTATCTTTACCAGGAGGGTACTTTTTCAGGGCAGCCTGCTGAGCAAATCATCCCGAAAGAAGAAGCCATTACCCTGGAACTGGAAAATGGGAAAGTTGAAATCATGAATATTCTTTCCTCTAAGGATGTAAGAGACATTCAAGGTAAACTTATAGGGAAACAAAATAAAACCCAACTGGCCTATTCAAAAGATGCAATGATCGAAACCCTGATATATAATACCTTAAATGTTCCTTACGGAAAGCGATTTGAATTAATATTATCTGATGGGACGAAGGTTAAATTAAATGCAGGTACATCCTTAAAATATCCTGTTAAGTTCATTAAAGGCCATGATCGCCGGGTTTATTTGACAGGCGAAGCCTATTTTGATGTTGCTAAGGATACGAAACACCCTTTTATTGTCAATGCAGAAGAGTTGAATGTAGAGGTTATGGGGACAGCATTTAACCTATCAGCTTATCCTGAAGATAACACCACTGATGTTGTATTGGTTGAAGGCTCTGTAGGTCTTTATATTCAGGGGGATACAATGAAGAATGTAACATCTCTTTCTCCCGGAATTAAAGCTACGCTAGACAGAAATCTTAAAAGTATTAAAACGGAAGAAGTAAACACAAACCTTTATACCGGATGGATGCAGGGAGGACTTATTTTTAGAAATGCTTCGTTTAAAAATATTGTTAAAAAGCTGGAGCGCCATTACAATATAGAAATCATCATTAACAATGAAGAGTTAGGTAATGAAGTGTTTAATGCCAGTTTTAAGCAGGAAACAATCGATAAAGTATTAAGTTATTTTAATGACAGCTATGATATCGATTATACGATAAAAGAGAACACCATTTATATTAACTAAAAACAGAATCTTATGACATGACAAAATAATAAGATTAAATGATCAAAAAAAGAATTCACTTTCGGTATTAAATACAATTGGTACCATATAAAGAAACCGAAATCCCGTGGGGGCGGGACTCCGGTACTCAGAAAGTGATTAAAAAATATTAACCACTATCAAAACACTTTAAAAGTATGAAAAAAAATCATAAGAAATGGAAAGGTTTAAACGCTTTCATAAAATTTGATTTAAAGATGAAACTTACGACTCTTTTTCTGATTGCAATTATGTTTAGCACTTATGCTAACAATAGTTATTCGCAAGCAACTAAAATTAACCTGGATCTTAAAAATACAACGGTTGCGAAAATTCTTGACGAGATTGAAGCAACAACCCAATTCAGGTTTGTGTATAATAAAAAATTTGTTGATCTCGAACGGGAAGTTTCAATAAAGATTGACAAAGAAACCATAGAAGTCTTATTGGATAAGCTGTTTGAGGATACAAATACGGCTTATAAAATTCGGGATACCCAAATTATTCTTCGTAATAAAGAAATTTCCGAAGAGCTTGTTCAGGAAGAAGAGGCCATTTTGGAGGATCCGGTTAAAATTAAAGGTACAGTTACCGATAAAGATGGCACCCCATTACCTGGAGCTACAATTATAGAAGACGGAACATTAAACGGTGCCACTACTGATGCAGATGGAAACTTTACATTAAGTGTTGCAGGAAAATCATCAAAAATAAAAATTAGTTTCATCGGTTTTACTACTCAAATTATAGAAATCGGAGGTAAAACAGAAATAATTATTATTCTGGAAGAATCTTCAACAAGCCTGGATGAAGTTGTAGTTACTGGTTACCAGACGATCTCAAAAGATAGAGCAACAGGTTCTTTTGCAATTATTGACAAAGAACAAATTGATCGTCAGGTGACGACAAGTATCACAGATAAATTAGAAGCTATTTCTCCGGGTTTATTGACAAATGTTACTAACGAAGATGGCGGTAACAGGGTAGGTATTATTTTAAGAGGTATTTCCTCTTTCAGAGCAGGCAGCGAAGCTTTAATTGTTGTGGATGGTTTTCCTATTGAAGGAAGTTTAGAGTCCATTAATCCCAATGATATTGAATCTATAAACATCCTTCAAGATGCAGCTGCAACTTCTATTTGGGGTGTTCGTGCATCTAATGGAGTGGTTGTTATTACTACGAAAAGAGGTAAAATTGGAAAAACCAGTATTGAGTTTTCTTCTTTTATTTCAATAGGTGCAAAACCAAATCTGAATGATTTACAATTAGCTGATTCGAAAACATTTGTTGAAGTGGCTGATCATTTTGCTCGTAATGGATTGGATATTCGTTTAGCAAACTATTCCAGTGTACCAGGCGCTTATAATTCCGGAATGAACCCTGTGAGTACAGCATGGGCATTAACAGATCCTGATGATGCAGCAAGTATGGCTGCATACGAAGCTAAATTAAATGAATTTAAGCAAGTAGATGTGTTCCCTCAATATTCAGATTTATTACTACAAAATCCGGTTAATCAACAATATAATATTTCATTTAGAGGAGGCGGTAAAACAAATATGTATTATGTTTCCTATACTCATAATGATAATTTAAGTGCTGAAATAGGAGATCGCTTTAAACGTGATGTTTTAAACTTAAAAAATGATTTATTCCTATTAAACAATTTAAAACTAAGTGTTGGAGCGAATATCTCTTTAGAATCGGGAACTCATAATGCAGAGGGGCTAGGTGTATTTAATGGAAGAGCTGCAAATGGACAATACATCCCTCGTTTTCAACTACTACAAGATGCTCAGGGAAATAGAATTCCTATCACACTTGGTGTAACAGATGTTACAAATACAAACTTAATGAATAAGGGCTATTTAGATTGGGGCTATAATCCTTTAGATGAAGTAGAAAATAAAGATGTTTCTACCAGTCGTTTAAATATGAGATTACAAGCCGGTTTGAGATGGGAGATTCTTCCTGAGTTGGGATTAGAGATCAAAGGACAATATGAATGGCAACGTCTGACTAATAAAGACCACTCCTCTCTTAAAACTTTTAAAGCCAGAGATTTTGTAAACAAATTCACTGGTGTTATGCCCAATAACCAGTTAAGTTATAATGTTCCTCTTAGTGCTGTATTAGATCAGGAGCAAACAGAAATCAAATCCTATTATGCTCGTGCAGCTATTGATTATAATAAAAAATTTGGAAGCCGTCATGAAATTAATGCATTAACAGGATTCGAATTATCTCAAACCATTATAGAAGGGGAAAATAAAAGATATCTTGGATACTCTGAGAAAAATGGACATTATAATTCTAATATTGATTGGAAATCTTTAGGTCAGGGAATCGTTAGCGGACTGTTACCTTTTCCAAATCAAAAACTCTTTAATAGAGATCAAATATCCATTACCGAAAGACGATTGATATCTGCCTTTGCAAATATTTCTTATACTTTGGATTCGAAATATACTTTAAGTGCCAGTTTAAAAGCGGATCAGTCAAATAGAGTTGGGAAAAATGAAAGAGATCCTAATTATTTATGGGCATTAGGTGGAAGTTGGAACATTTCCAAAGAAAAATTTATGAAGACTGCCAACTTTGTTAATAGTCTTAAATTAAGAGCTTCTTATGGGGTGAGTGGTAATATTCACGAGAATGCAAGTAGCTTACCTATTTTAACGGCTGATATTCATCGACTGACAGGAGAAGAATTGCTCCGTTTAAGTTCATTTGGTAATTCTGCACTTACTTTCGAAGACACTTATGAATTTAATATTGGTATTGATTTTAGTTTGTTTAAAAGTAAATTATCCGGGTCATTTGAGTATTATAATGAATTAAGTAAAAATTTACTTGCAAACTTTACCTTACCGGCCACCTATGGTTTTACCTCTGTATTATTAAATAATGGTGAAGTTGTCAATAAAGGAATTACACTAAATTTAACAGCCGATATTATTAGAAAAGAAGACTTTAGCTGGACATCGAACTTTAACATTACTTATAATGATAGTGAAGTATTGAGTTATGAGCTTCCTAGCTCAGACCCGGTTTTCTTAATCGGTTCTTTAGGAGGAATTAATCCTAATTCACATTTCCTGGAAGGCGAAAGGGTTGGAACCATTTTATCCTATAAATATGCAGGATTAGATGAAAATGGCTACCCTCAGGTTTACGATAGTGATGGAGAAATTGTTCCTTTTCAAGGAGGAAAAGTATCTTCAAGAGAGGCACTTGAAGTTTCAGGAACTACCATTGCACCTATTTATGGAGGATTTAACAATACCTTTTCTTATAAAAACTTCAGTTTAAATATTTTATTGTCTTATAAAATGGGCCATATATTTAGAAAGCCAAGTATGTATTTTAGCGGAAATACATTTGATAGATTAGTATTGCATCAAGACGCAGCTGATAGATTCCAGGCAGGGATTAACGAAGATACAGATGTGCCTGTACTACCTAATTCACTGGGAGAAGTTATTAATTTTAATAACCAATTTTATTCCAATTCAAATATTTTAGTGGAAGATGCTTCTTTCATTAGAATCAAGCAGGTAGGTTTGAGATATGAACTTCCAAAATCAATACTAAAAAAACTTCCGTTTGCAAACCTTATTCTTTCTGCTCAGGTAAGTAATTTAGGTATGTTATGGACTGCAAATAAATATAATATTGATCCGGAAGCCATCCCATTCAGCGGAAGTTCTCTAGGTGAATGGACAAAAAACCCAGTATCAATTATGAGGCCATTTATTAAACCTTCACCAGTGTATACTTTTGGATTTAAAATACAGCTCTAAACATCAAAAATGAAAATTATGAAAAAGATATTATATATACTGATAGTTTTGGTTCTTGTATCCTGCAATAAATTTGTAGATGTTGAACCAAAAGGGATTGCTACAGCCGAAACAGTTAAAGATTTAGCCTTAATGTTAAATGAAACTCTGGAATCCGGTTTTGCAAATGAATTAATGTATTCTGATGAAATTGCTCCTGTGGATCAAGCTACTTATGATGGGATGATATTCGAAGCTTGGAGAAGAGCCTATCGTTTTGAAGATTTTATGTTTACAATTAGTGAAAATGATGGTGATTGGAATAACTTCTATAAAGTTATTGCAACCTCAAATTTCATATTAAACAGGGTCGATGATCTTCCTGATCCTAATTTACAACATGACAGAGTTAAAGGAGAAGCTCTTGTTCACAGAGCTCATGCCTATTTTATGCTTGTAAATATGTATGCAAGCAATTATACGGAATCAACTGCTGGTAATGATTTAGGAGTCCCGTTGTTGACAGAGTTTGGAGACCCTGATATTCCTTTAAACAGAGCCAGTGTTAAAGAAGTATATGATCTAATAATTGCAGATTATACAGAAGCGGTAACATTGCTTCCGGAAACAGCAAATGCAAATACTAAACCGACTAAAGCTGCAGCTTATGGTTTAATGGCTCAGGCTTATCTGCAAATGGGCAATTATGATTTGGCATTGCAAAATGCAAATCAGGCATTGGCATTGTTTTCAACATTGATTGATTATAATACTTTACCAAAGGTTCCTGTTGCTATTCATTTTGATTTTGTTAATCTAAAATTAATTTGTGTCAGACCAGGTGAGCAGTTTAATCCTGAAATGATTTTTAATTCAGTTACTCAGCAATATATTGATATTGGGCCCGTATTGGATGGCTCTGTAATTTCACTTGATCCAACGATCCCATTATTGGTAACGGATGCAACATCTTTTGTTTCTGATGAAGTTTATGCACTTGGAGATCCAATTTTTGATATTCGTTTTGCCAATATGATATTAACAAGAAATGGAGTTAAAAGATTCTTTGGGTATGCTAATTTTATAGAGAACGGAGGATTGCCAAGAGGTATTTCTGTTCCTGAATTAATTCTTATTAAAGCGGAAAGCCTTGCCCGTACCGGAGAATTTGCTTCTGCAATGACGACTCTTAATGATTTCAGATTGACCAGGTATGTGAGTTATGCACCTCCCGGATCTCATAAACTCATTGCAGCTTCTCAAGAAGAAGCCATTCAGCATGTTTTAGATGAAAGACAAAGGGAATTTATGTACAGAGGTAAACGCATGTTTGATATCAAACGATTAAATGCTTTACATAATGCGGGCATTTCTGCTACACATACATTACCTGATGGAACCACTGTTACCCTTAGTCCGGATGATAATAAATGGAATATTGCTATTCCTCCAAAAGAAATTTCATTGTCTCCGGAATTAGAACAAAACCCAAGATAAACATTGATGAACCCTGTCATGCTGAACTTGTTTCAGCATGACGGATAAAAAAACGATTATGAAGAATAAAATTCTAATATTTGTTATGTTGCTATTTATAACAAATAATACAATAGCACAAGAAAAGTATACCATTAGAGGTAATATTAAAAATGCCCCCGATGGAAAAATATCCTTGATTTCATTAAATGCAGTAAGGCAAATAGAAGTAATTGCAACAACAGAAATAAAAAATGAAAAATTCGAATTTAATGGAGAAATTTCAAAACCTCAGCTGGTTTATCTTAAAATGAAAATACCCTTATATGGGAGTGAATTCTTTTTGGAATCAGGAGAAATTGTAATTAATACTTCTTTTGAGAGAGGTCAACTCTCACCGCCTGAAGTTATTGGGTCAAAATATTTTGATGAAATTATTAAACCCGGAATTTCAGCAACAAAGGCTTTGATGAAAGAAATTTTGGATAATTATTATAATACTGAAAATATAAGTAAAAAAGAAAAGGAAAAGCTTACTCAAAATATTACTAAAAAATTTATGGCACACATGGAAAAAGAAAGAATTCGTGTGAGTAATTTGTATAGCTCTGGTGATTCATGGATAAACCTTTTAGCCAGGGCATACAATAATCGTATGCAATATGATCAGCTAACTACAATGGAGGATATGGCCAAGCTTGAAAATGTAATTGGTGAGCATAAAGATATTACTACCTTAAAGAAAACTTTGCCGATGCGCATTGAAGCACATCGTTTACAAACAATGTTTACAGTGGGTAAAAACTATAAAGACTTTGAAGTTGCAGATGTAGATGGAAAAATGACTAAATTTTCATCAGTAGTTAAAAAAAACAAAATTATTTTACTTGATTTTTGGGCTTCCTGGTGAGGTCCATGCCGTGGGGAGTATCCTCACTTAAAAAGAGTATATGAAAAATATAACAATAAAGGATTTGAAATTTTTGCTGTTAGTCAGGATAATACTGAAAAAGCATGGAAAAAAGCTATCGCAGAAGAAAAGATGAAATGGCTGAATTTTATTGAAAAGGATAGAGAAATTTCACAAAAACTATACGGAGTAATCGGCATTCCTGCAAACTACCTAATTTCTTCCGATGGTAAAATACTGGCAAAAAATTTACGTGGTCATGATTTAGATAAAAAGCTACAAGAATTATTTGGAAAATAAATTCTCTTACCCCCATCATTAGTTTTGATTCAACGAACCCAGATTCTATGCCAGTGGAATTTGGTTTTTTTTATTATAGCATTATGTCTTATCATAATTTTAGACCTGTATCTAAAAATATTTGTAAAAATTATCCGTATTTTAAATAAAAATAGTACCTTAATACTTCCTATTCAAAAAAACAAGCAAATATGCTTTGTTTCAAAGACAAGATTATACCTGTCTGCCAGTTTATCCGCCTGGGAGGACAGGCTGAGATCACTTGAAAAATTAACCAGGATTTCTAATGAGGTAAATCAAAGTGAAATAGATAAATTTATTTGGTCGAAAAATTTAAATTGTTATATAAGCAAATCCTTAGTCGAAATTAAATTAACCCTGATATTTAGTTTTTTATTAATTCATAAGAAAATGGAAAATCAAAATGATTACAACAAAGAGTTAGAAAGTCAAAAAAAAATTGCTTATACTGCCGGACTGCTACAAGCTGATATTACGATCAAAACCTTACTTAAATCATTAGCCGAAGGTGTGGTTTTTATTAATGAATCAGGCAAAATAATTCTTATCAATGATAAATTAGCCGAACTTACCGGTTATGATAAACATCAAGTAATGGGAGAGAGCCTGAATATCTTTATTCCGGAAAAACTTCATAAAAAACATCTTTCACATATCAGTAAATATTTTTCAGAACCCAAGGTTCGTCCTATGGGAATCGGGATGGAGCTTATCGCAAGAAGAAAAGATCATTCGACTTTCCCAATTGAAATAAGTATTAGTTATTTAGATACAGATTCCGGCAGAATTGGGATTGGCTTTTTAACAGATATAACTTCCAGAAAAGAAATTGAAAATGAATTAAAACGAAGAAATGATGAATTAGACGCATATGCTCATACAGTAGCACATGATTTAAGTTCTTCCTTAACAGGTATCGTTGGATATAGTGAATTACTTATTGATCCGCAAAATGAATTCTCTAAAGAAGAAATTGATTCATTTTTACAACGAATAGCTAAAGATGGTCGAAAAATGACGAGTATTATTAAGGAGCTCTTACTTTTTGCAAGTATGAAAAAAGAGGAGGTGGATGTTAGCGAAGTTAAAATGAAAGAGGTCATTGAATCTGCTTGTCAGCGATTAAAATATCAGATTGAAGAAGAATCGGCACAAATTGAAATCAGTGAGCCAATATTAAATTGCAAAGGTTATGCCCTTTGGATTGAAGAAGTTTGGTTGAATTATATAAGTAATGCCATAAAATATGGAGGCACTTCTCCGAAGATTAAAATATATTCTTCAAAATCGGAAAACGGATTTATTAAATATAGTGTAAAAGATGAGGGAGAAGGAATCTCAGATGAACTGAAAACAATAATTTTTAATGAAAAAGATAGAAACAAAGATAAACTAACAAAAGGTTTTGGACTTGGCTTATCCATCGTAAAAAGAATTCTGGAAAAGCTTGATGGTTACGCTACCGTTGAATCTGAAACAGGAGAGGGTAGTACATTTAGTTTTTATTTAAAAGAATAAATGGCATACTGTAAATATGCCGAAGAAAAAAACTACAAGTAGCCTGATAAGGTTGAATAAGAATTATTACTGGCAAAAAATTGAGGTGACACCTTAAGGTGTCACCTCAATTGGTACTTAATATTTATTTTACTATATATTCATAATCGCTTTTTTAAATTTTATTTAATTTTTTCTACATTTGTTATTTTCCGCTAGTATGTGTTGAGCTAAACTTTTATAAGTTTCTTAAAATGACAAAAGCTTTTATTAATAAAAATTCCGAGATCCTTTTTGAAAAAATCAAAAGAAAAGACTCTGTTGCTTTTGAAAAAGTATTTAGAGATAATTATAAGAGCTTATACCTTTTCGCTGAAAATTTTGTATGCGATGGACAAATTGCTGAAGATATTATTCAATCGGTATTTTTAAAATTATGGGAAGCTGATAAAACAACATCAATTTCAAATTTAAAAGGATATTTGTACAAGGCAACCAAAAATGCCTGTTTAACCCATTTAGGTCATCTTCAAATGATAGATAGGCATAAGGAAAAATTAGTTGAAGCACTGGTGTATTCGCAGAATCTGGATATTGAAGAAGATATTGAACTTCAGAAAAAAATAAAAGATGCTGTTAATAAACTCCCTCCTCAATGTCAAAAGATAATTTATCTGAAAATTTATGAAGGACTTAAGAATGAAGAAATAGCCGAGGAAATGGATATCTCAGTAAATACTGTGAGAACCCAGATTTTTAGAGGTTATAAAATGTTACGGAAACATTTGTCGGCTTTTTATTTAATTGCGCTATTATTTAGGTAGAAAAATAAAAATAATTGAAATTGTGCTCCCCTTAATTAATTTATTAATAAAATATAATTATTATGGCGAACACTTATTCTCAATTGTATGTTCATTAAGTATTTGCTGTACAAAACCGTCTTTCTCTCATCAATGAAAAATGGAAAAATCACCTGTACAAATATATGGCAGGGATTATCATTCAACAGGGACATCGGTTGTTCTCAATTAATGGAATACCCGATCATTTGCATATCCTGATTAGTATGAATCCTAAACAAGCACCCTCAGATCTGATGTATCATATTAAAAAAAGTTCTTCAAGATGGATCAATGAAAAAGGTTTGGTTCCGGGTAAATTTTCATGGCAGGAAGGCTTTGGAGCTTTTTCGTATGGAAAATCTCAAATTCCTGATCTTGTTAGGTATATTGAAAATCAAGAGGAGCATCACCGTAAAAAGACATTTTATGATGAGTATCTTGAATTTTTAAAAGTTTTTGAAGTAGAATATAATGAGCAATATCTTTTTAAACCAATTGATTAATTGTTTATCCCCTAAAGGGGAAAATGATAGCGTTGGCTATAGATATTGTTTTATTGATATTTTTTTCCTACGGAAAATAGCTTTTTCTATTCGTGCATTTTATTATTATACCAATAATACCATTCTTAAGCCCGTTAGGGCTTTAATCTCAATAAAAAAAGTCGATTCCCATCAACCTTTTGTCCGTAGGACATTAATAGATGTTTATTTATCCTAAAGGGGAAAATGATAGCGTTGGTTATAGATATTGTTTTATTTGATATTTTTTTCCTACGGAAAAATAGTTTTTTCCATTTGTGTATTTATATAACCTATGATTAATCCCATCCTTAAGCCCGCTAGGGCTTTAATCTTAATAGAAAAAATGACCCCTCTTTTAACCTTTTGTCCGTAGGACATTAACAAAACATTTAAAAAAATCATCTTTTTGTAATGCAAATTTGAATTTGCTTAGTCTTGTATATAGAGTGTAAAGTTTATAACAAAAAATCAATGATTGATTGGAAAATAATATCAAAGAAAATTAAAGGCAAACTCTCAAAAGAGGAGGAAGCTCATTTTATACAGTGGTATAATAAAAGAATAGAACATACAGTCTTTTTTAAAAAAGCGAAGGAGTATTACCGGAATAGAGAAATGATAGGAACGGTTTCTGACAGCCAATTAGAATCTTCGTGGAAAGTTTTGTATGAAAACACTGTAGCGAAAACCATAACTAAAAATGCCTTTTTCAGGTCATGGATGAAATATGCTGCTTCGGTAATCATTCTGATTGTTTCCGGCTTTTTTGTCTACAACAGTTTCATGAATATTGATGAACAACAGGAAACGGAAGCTGTTATTATCCACAATATGAATATAAAACCCGGGGCTGATATCGCTTATCTTGAACTTGCAGATGGTAAAGTTATCGATTTGACAGAAAAATCTGTAGATAAAATCCAGGAAAAAGATGGCTCTTTGATTTATAAAGACTTAAAAACATTAAACTATACTCGATCATCCGATCATCAAAAAATAACGGAAGTTATTTACAATAAAATTTCCGTCCCGAGAGGAGGGCGTTATCAGCTTGTATTGTCTGATAGTACAAAAGTTTGGCTAAATTCTGAGACTATATTAAGATACCCGGTTCACTTTACCGGAAACTTTAGGGAAGTTTTTTTGGAAGGGGAGGCCTATTTTGAAGTGACTAAAAATGAAGAGGTTCCATTTCTTGTTAATTCAGGAAATCAGGTTCTAAAAGTATTGGGGACCGAATTTAATATTTCTACCCTTGAATCCGAAGATCAAATTCAAACTACATTGATTGAAGGTTCTGTGGGTCTTTATGAATCCGATGCTACTGATAAGATGGTATTTATGAAGCCGGGCCAGCAAGCTATCTATATGGAAGGCCAGAGTGGATTTGAAATACAAGAAGTGGATCCTAAAATTATTGCTTCATGGAGGCATGGAAGATTTATGTTTGAAAAGGAAGAGTTAGGAAAAATTATGAAAAAATTAGCTCGCTGGTATAATTTTGAGATAATTTATGAAGTTGACGAACATAAACTTAAGAGGTTTTCAATGAATACCAGGCAATATGAGGAGTTTGATCAAATATTAAGAATGATTGCACGTGCCAGTGAATTGAAATTTGAAATAAGAAATAATACAGTAATTGTAAAATAAAAAAATTGCCGGAAAATGATGGAGCATTTCCCGGCATTTGTTAACTAATGAATAACTTAAAGTTATTCCAGTCATTAATTTAACATATCAAATTTATGAAAAAAAAATCAATTGCATTTCTGCATTTATGGGAGATGTATAAAAAATTTGCTTTGATGATGAAACTATTATTGTTTTTTACATTGGCAATGAATTTTGCAGCTTTTTCAAACGGATATTCACAGCGGCAATTGAGTTTGCAACTGGAAAATGCTAGTTTAGAAGATTTTGTCAAAAAAGTTGAGCAATTAGGTGAAGTAGGCTTTCTATATGATGTAGAAACATTGGAGATTGCTGAAAAGATTAGTGTAAATGCAGAAAATGTGACACTCGAAGAATTACTTTCTTCTGCTTTATCAAATACAAAAATTTCTTATGAAATTCAGGATGATGTAGTGATCCTTTTTCCCAAAAAAGAAATACCTGTTGTTGATATTGAAATTAGAGGTAAAGTCACCGATGCAGAAGGCAAGCCTTTACCCGGAGCGACAATATTAGAAAATGGAACTTTGAATGGTATCACTGCTAATGAGAAAGGTGAATATACATTAAAAGTCAGAGGAACAAAATCCGTATTGAAATTTTCTTTTGTAGGCTTTGAAACCCAGCTGATTCCTGTTAAAGACCAAACCATCATCAATGTTGTGCTCAAAGAATCTTCCACAGAACTAGATGAAATCGTAATTACAGGTTATCTGGATATTCCTGAAGTAAGAAGTACAGGCTCGGTAAGCAAACTTACAGCCAAAGAAATTAAACAATCCGGGGCAGTTTCCATTGACCAGGCGCTAAGGGGTAAGATGCCCGGTGCATTGGCACTGAATATTTCCGGCCGTCCGGGAGCGGGTACCCGTATCCGTATTCGTGGACTAAATTCCATTACCGGTAATATGGAACCCATCTGGATCGTGGATGGAATGGAAATGAAAGAAGCCGTACCCAATATTTCTATTGGAGGTGTAAACCTGCAAAACAGTATTTTGACCAATGGCATTGGAGCCATCGCTCCTGAAGATATAGAAACCATCACGGTATTGAAGGATGCTGCGGCTTCAGCTTTATATGGAGCCCGTGCGGCAAACGGGGTTATTGTGGTAACCACCAAAAAAGGAAATGCCGGCGATAACCGCATCAACATATCCTCTTCTTTTTCGATATCCGAAGCTCCGACTAATCATCTGGAGATGATGAATACGGCCGAAAAGATCCGTTATGAACGGGAACTGTTTGAAGACAGACCTACGCACGATAGTCAGGGGCGTATCATCAACTTGCTTCGTAGTGTTTCACGGGGAAACATAACGCAAGCCCAAGCCGAAGCTCAAATTGCAGAATTATCTAAAATTCAAACTGACTGGTTCGATGTTATTTTCAGGCCGGCCTATTCCTGGCGTCATAGCATCAGTATGAGTGGGGGAAACCAAAAGATGCAGTATTATGCATCGGCCAACCTGAGCCAGGAACAAGGGATACTGGATGGCAATAAGCTAAACAGTTTTAATTCACTTGCAAAACTCACCATACTCCCTGTTCCTAAGTTAAGGATTGAATCTCAACTCCGGATGAGTGTACGGAAAGATATCATCCCAAACCCTTATCAGGATCCCTTCAGGTATGCCACCCTGGCCAATACCTATGAAAAGCCCTATAATGAAGACGGTTCCTATGCTTATGATCAGACCTATATTTTATCAAGGATTCCTCCGTTAAATATTGAGCTGCTCCATGATTACAATATTTTGGAAGATATGGCTACTAGTATGAAAAAGGACAATTCTTCCTCCATCACTTTTGACGGGCGGGTTAGCTATGATGTGTTGAAAAACCTGAGCCTGGAATCCCAAATCCAATACACCTATTCATCCTCCTATGGAAGGGATTGGGCCGAACCTGGCTCTGTTGCTTCTTACGAACGGGGGGTGATCCGCAATTCAGGTGTGAGATATTTACCCGATGAACTGAATAGGGGTTATCTGCGGGAAACTCATGGAGATTCTGAATCCTATACCTTTAAAAACCTGCTCAAATACAATGCAAATGTGAACGATAAACATTTTGTAAACATATTGCTTGGCCAGGAAGCTTCCAAAACTGATGCCGGGAATTTCTTTAATATGCTGCCCGAATATGATCCGCTCTATAAGATCGGTAGTTATCCCGGAGAAATAGATCCGACCATTTATGATCTTAGCTCTCAGAACGATCCGATTACCTTTGATACGTATAATTTTTCACTACTGGGCAATACCGGTATTAGTCAAACAAGGACCGCTTCCTTTTTTATGAATGCTTCCTATAGTTTTAAAGATATTTATGTATTGAACGGGAGCATTCGTTATGACGGGGTGGATATTATCGGAAATGAAAATAATTTTACCCCACTTTGGAACATCAGTGGAAAGTGGAATTTACACAGGGAAGAATTTATACAAAACATTGACTTTATAGATGTACTATCATTAAGAGCTTCTGTAGGCTATACGGGGAGTATCGACCGTAGTGCCCTTCCGTTTACCTATATGACTTTTGTTACAAACCTCTATTATGACGGTTCTGTCATGCCCAACCAGGTGAACTGGAAAAACCCCAATATTAAATGGCAAAAAAAGTATGACCGTAACATTGGTTTGAACGCTTCGCTGTTTAAAAACAAATTGAATATTGAATTTAATTATTATAATAACCGGGTGATCGACTTGCTTGATAATAAGCAGTTATCAATCTCTCTGGGAGTTCCATCTATTAAAGCTAATGTAGCCAGTCTGACCAATAAAGGCTTTGAACTGGATGTAAATACAGTAATATTGGACAATACCAACTGGCGGTGGACAGTAAACTTCAATATCAGTAAAAATGAAAATGAAATAACCGATACTTTTGTCAAAAATATCACGGATTTGCCGGTGATCCAACAGGGCTTTGTTACGGCTTCAATGTCGAAATATTATACGGTAGGCTACGATGTAAGTGCGGTATTCGGTTATGAATTTGCCGGGGTAGACCCCCTGACAGGGAATACTTTAGCCTATGTCCATAATGAAGAGTTCTTAAATGATTGGGAAGTCCACTCGGAGCGTAACGGGCGTAAGATTATCGATATGGATCGTTATTTTAACCATGAAGCTACGGTTGCTTATTTGGGCAAAACAGAGCCTTCGGTTTCGGGTGGTTTCGGAACAACGCTGTCTTATAAGAGTTTTACTTTAGCAGCCCAGTTTGTGTATGTCAGGGGCAATATTATCCGGAGTCCCAGTTCTACAACTAAATATGCTGCTTCCCAAAACCTGCTTCGGAATATGTTGAACCGCTGGCGCCAGCCCGGTGATGAGACCGAGATTCCTGAAATTATTGTAAGGGAAGGTATAATCAGTTCGGGGCCTTTTGTGTTTGGTAGTAATGCCTATTCGAAATATTTCTTTTCAAGCGATATGGAAAAAGGAGACTTCCTAAAGCTGACCTATGTGAACCTTTCGTACGATCTGCCGCGAAAGTTTATCAAAAAACTGGGCATGCAACGTTGCCGCTTCAGCATCAATGCCAATAATTTATTTACCTGGACCAGGTATAAGGGTATCGATCCGGAGAATAACGGAACCTTTGGTTACCCTTCTGCTAGAAAGTATACGGCCAGCCTGGAAATTACATTTTAACCTTAAAAATAGAATGAACATGAAAAAAATAACACTACTTTTAGTACTCTGTGCCGGTATATGGATCTCATCCTGTGATAAGTATCTGGATATACAACCGGCCAATGTCAAAGCCGTTGGTAGCATGGAAGACATCCGGGGGATGTTGGGAGGCTACCTGCAAACCGTTGCCAACCTAAGTTCCTTTTATTTCAATCCGGGACACAGTTCATCCTATTCATCTTATTGGTATGATGACATCGGTTTTATGATGGATGCAGAAATACTGTTTATGTTTTCGTTTTATGAGCACACCATAGACCGGACAGAAATACTATTACATAATTCAAGCCTTGTACATTCTTACTCAGAAGATATTATCAAAGCACTGAACTGGTCATCCATAGAGACTCATGGGAATTTATGGGACAGAGGCTATAAAACCATCGGTTTGATGAACCGTATCCTGGAAGAAGTAGCGGCATTGAATGAACCGGACTCGGAGTTGAAACAACAAATTGTAGGAGAAGCCAGGGTGGTGCGTGCCTGGTGTGCCTTTAAACTCTTGCAGTATTTTGCCCCTTTTACCAATGATGCCCTTGGAATTCCGCTTAAATTCGATACCGAGGATCTGGCTTCCAATGTCAGTCTGCGTAAAACCCAGACCGAGGTGTATGAAATGATCCTTACCGAATTAAAAGAAGTACTGGCTTATACAGCCCCCACCGATGAAGGCTATAATATTTTTTATCGTAAAGGCATTATCAATGGCATACTGGCTCAATTGTATACCTATAAAGCCACCGGCCCTGTGAGTGCTGAGGATGACTGGGCCAATGCACGCATGCATGCGATGGTTGCCCTGGAAGGTAGATACCTGGCTACTAGTTCCGATGAACTGAAATCCCTCTTTGCTTCTACCGAAACCAAGGCTGATTTTGAAAACCCCCATGCCCAGATATCATTTTTTTGGGATTTTAATAGCTCCAGGCCAGCTTTAGGCCATCAGTGGGGTAGTCCCTCATACCGTGACAGAGGCTTTGGGGATCAGTATGCAGGCCGCCCCTTTCATTCAGAATACTTAGCCTTATTTGATGAGGACGATTTCCGGATGGAGGAAGGGATGTTTATCTGGAATAAAACCTATAACGAAAATAATAAATGGATTATGGTCAGTTATCCGATAGGAGTTGTCTATCAAATGCTCCGTACGGCCGAAATGCACCTGATTGTGGCCGAATCCTATGCCCGTGAAGGGGATGATGGAAACGCCAAACAATGGCTGGATAGCTTTAAAGCTTCCCGTAATACAACCTATTATGCTAGCACGGACATTTTGGCCGAAATATTGAATGAACGTACCAAAGAGTTTGCCACCGAATACGACATTGTCTGGCTGGACCTGAAACGCAATGAAATGTCCATAACGCATGAATTTGTTGACCCCCTTGACGGGCCTCAAACGCTTACGCTGGAAAGCAATGATTATCGTTTTGCTTTTTACATTCCGATTGACAGTGAATTGTCGGTCAATGCAAATCTGGAACAAAATCCCGGATGGGCCAACTAATGGGTTTTTAATTAATTTATAAAACTGAAGTTATGAAAAAAATAATATATATAGTAGTTTTTATCGTCGGTACATCCTTCTTGTTTTCGTGTACCCCGAATGATTATGAGATCTTTGAACCGGAGCAAAATCCTTCACTGCCTGATTCTATTCAACTGGTACCGAACAGTCATATATTATATGCCGACGGCATTGCCGAATTGAACATACAGATCCGGGCATTTAAGATCAATAAAGTCTGGCGTAAGGATAAAGTAAGCTTACCCGACGGTAGTTTCGGGACTAAAGATTCC
>JANQLW010000062.1 GCA_028280405.1 Bacteroidales bacterium | reverse complement strand
ATTTATGCTACCTTGCCCGTTTAGGACATTTTCTGTCATTTTCTCATTATGCCTAATAAAATTAGGTGAAATCTCAGGATGACATGGGTTACTCATTTATGACTGTCAGTATTTAAACATTACCTCTTTGTGGAACTCAGGACTTCTTAAGCTCATTTCATGAAACTACCTTTTTAACTGAATTTCTGCACCTTACAATACACAAATAAAATCAACATGTATTTTATACGTAGTAAAGCACACATCACTGATTAGGTAAAAACACCTAATCGAGAACATTTTTAAATTTTAGAATCATTCTAAATAAATAAGCTTTCAAAAGCCCTGACAGACAAGACTTCCAGAAGGTCAAAAAAAAAATTTTCCTTAAAAGTATTTTATTGTTATTTTTTTCACAATTAATTCAAGAAATAAAATCCTGTATTACAGCATATTAAATTTCATCTCAGAGTAATAATACCTAAAATAATAACTGGGTGAAATGCTCTTGTAATACCTATAAATACAATATAATTTTGCTTGTGAAACAAATAACAATAAAAATGAACAAAAATATTCTTATCGTTGACGACAGCTCTTACTTCCGCACTGCATTAGGAGACATTCTATGCAGTATTGGAGTATCATCTGTCTCAGAAGCATCAAGTGGAAGTGAAATGCTTACCATGCTTCAGCAATTAGATGTGGATATCGTTTTTATTGACATCAAACTTCCTGGATTTTCAGGGATTGAAGCTACAAATATAGCACATCAAAGGTATCCATATTTAAAAATCATTGGATATTCTTCAATGGAAGATATAAATTATATAAATAGCTTAATAGAAGCAGGTGCATGTGGATTTCTTTCTAAAAATAAAAACAATGTAGACTTACTAAAAGATATTGTTGAAGGTAAGTTAACACATAATATATTTTCCAAAGGTTTGGAAATTAATAATAGAAAAGAAGAAGAAATAAAGATTACAAACGCTTAAAACAACAGCCATGAAAAATTTAAAAATTTTAATCGTAGACGATGACGTAGATGTTATCAACGTATTACAAACTATTTTGGAACACGAAGGTTATTCAGTAGTAACTGCAAACGACAAAAAAGAAGGATTGGAAAAAGCAAAAGCTGAAAAACCAAACCTTGCAATTTTAGATGTAATGATGACTACCCAGTTCGAAGGTTTTGAATTAGCAAAAACTTTAACTGAAGATGAAGCATTCCAAAATATGCCTGTGATCATGCAAACTTCAATTGATGTATTAACTACAACCAAAGGAAGTGTTCAGGAAATGGCACGCGAGTTCCGTATGGATCCACAATTCCAGGCATTAGAAGTTTTATTGATTAAAGATGCTAACAGTGGTGAAGCAGGAATTGACTATAGAAATGAAGAAGGAAAATCTATTTGGTTAAGTGTAAACGGGTTTTTAAGAAAACCGATTGATTCAAGCAAGCTATTACCTGAAATAAGCAGGTTATTAGCTAATTAAACTAAGAGGTCATCTGGGACTCTATTAGCACGTCATGCTGAAATAAATTCAGCATGACGGAATCACAAAACTTTCCCAATTACCTCAAAAACATTCTTCAGAATAATTAATTAATATATATAAATCGGGTAAATGAAAACAAAGATCGACACGTTTCTAGCGGATTATCCTAAAAACAAACAGGAAAGCCTGATCCCTATCTTGCAGGGTATTCAGGATATTGAAGGATATTTACCGGAAGAAGCATTTGTAAAAGTAGGGGAACACTTAAATATCCCGACCAGCAAAATTTTCGGTGTAGCTACATTCTATAACCAATTCAGATTAGAACCTAATGGCAGGTACCATATCCAGGTATGTAGAGGTACTGCCTGTCACGTTTTAGGATCTGCCACTGTTTTGGAACATCTTGAAAAAGAATTAAAGATCAAAGCCGGACAAACTACCAGAGACAGAATGTTCAGCATTGAGGTTGTAGCATGTATCGGTGCTTGCGGATTGGCACCTGTAATTAGCATTAACGGAAACTTCCATGCTAAAGTAAATCCGGATTCAATTAAAGATATTCTTGAAAACTATAGAAATCAGGAGGGCTAAACATGACTGATTTAATCGATATCGAAAACAAAGAATTCCTTATTAATAATATTCTTAAAGAAAATAAGGAAAAGGATTGTAAAGAAGTACAAGGCGTGCTTTCTTATATTAAGAAAGATAAAATTGAAAAACCAAGCATTTATGTTGGTGCCGGGACCTGTGGTTTAGGAGCTGGAGCTGACAAAACGATTGAAGCTGTTAAATCATATTTAAAAGTAAATAGTATAAATGCAGAGGTAATTGAGACAGGTTGTATCGGCCTATGTTCAGCTGAACCACTTCTAGATGTTCATATTCCGGGAAGAAACCGCGTTTCTTATGAAAACATTACTGAAGATAAAGTTGAAGGACTATTAAACAGCGTTTTCAATAATGAAATTGGAGAAGAAAAAGTATTAGGACAATTCCCTTGTGAATCTAACGAAAGCTGGGAAAATGTTCCGTCAATATATGAGCACTCATTTTTCGCACCTCAACAACGTATTGTTCTTCAAAACTGTGGCATTGTAAATCCGATCAACATTGAAGAATATATCGCAAGAGGTGGATATACAACTTTCATTCGTACTATTGAAAATAAAAAAGGTACTGAAGTTTGTGATATCATCGAAAAAAGTGGATTACGCGGCCGTGGTGGCGGTGGTTTCCTTACAGGACGTAAATGGAAATTCGCACTAAACCAGGAAGCTGATCAAAAGTATTTAATCTGTAATGCAGACGAGGGTGATCCGGGTGCATTTATGGACAGAGCTATCATTGAAGGAGATCCTCACCGTTTGGTAGAAGGTATGGCTATCGCAGCATACGGTATCGGAGCTACAAAAGCCTACGTTTACATCCGTGCTGAATATCCATTGGCAATTGAACGTTTAAGAATTGCTTTAGACCAGGCCAGAGAATACGGAATTTTAGGAAAGAATATTTACAATTCAGGGTTTGACCTTGATTTCATGATAAAAATGGGTGCCGGAGCATTTGTTTGTGGGGAAGAAACTGCATTGATCCATTCAATTGAAGGTAAACGTGGTATGCCACGCCCACGTCCACCATTTCCTGCAATTAGTGGTCTTTTCGGAAAACCTACCATCATCAACAATGTTGAAACACTATCTAATGTTCCAACTATTTTAGAAAAAGGTGATGAATGGTTTGCTTCAATCGGAACTGAAACAAGTAAAGGGACAAAAGTATTTGCCCTTTCCGGTAAAGTTGCTTTGACAGGCCTTGTTGAAATTCCAATGGGAACTTCAATCAGAGATATCATTTATAAAATCTCAGGTGGTATTACAGATCATAAAAAATTCAAATCAGTTCAGATTGGTGGCCCTTCCGGAGGTTGTATTACAGAAGAAAACCTCGATATCCAAATTGATTATGAATCATTAATTAAAGTTGGAGCCATGATGGGATCAGGAGGATTAGTAGTGATGGATGAAGAAACCTGTATGGTTGATGTTGCTAAATTCTTCATGGACTTCATTCAAAGAGAAAGCTGTGGTAAATGTATCCCATGTCGTGAAGGAACTAAAAAAATGCTTGAAATTCTGGAAAGCATTACCAGTAAGCCAAAAGGATATGATAATAACGAAGCATTAGCCCGTTTTAAAGGGGTTACTCAATTAGAGAAACTTGGAAAAGTTATCAAAGATACTTCTTTATGTGGCCTAGGACAAACTGCTCCAAACCCGGTACTTAGTACATTAAAATGGTTCCGTCATGAATATGAAGAACATATTTTCGAACGTACCTGTTCAGCAGGTGTATGTACAGACTTAAGAACATTTTCTATCAATGTAGACAAATGTATAGGATGTACAGCTTGTGTAAAAAAATGTCCGACAAATGCAATTATCGGTAGCCGTAAAGCTCCTCACTTCATCGTGGAAGATAAATGTATAGGATGTGGTAATTGCGAGACCGTATGTAAGTTTGAAGCGATTTATGTTAACTAATCGAAAATTAGAAATTATGAGCTTATTAATAGAAGTAAATAATAAAAAGGTAGAAGCGAATCAGGGAGAAACCATTCTTGATGTTTTGGAAAGAAACGGCCTTAAAGTACCTACTTTATGCCATATGAAAAATTTCTTTCCTTCAGGTGCATGTCGTATGTGCTTAGTAGAAGATGAGAAATCAGATCGATTAGTTACCTCTTGCTCCTACCCTGTTGAAGAAGGAATGAAAATAAAAACTCACTCTCCAAGAGTAGTTGAATCGAGGAAAACAATCGTGGAGCTATTATTAGCAAACCACCCGGATGATTGTTTATACTGTGTTAGAAACGGCAATTGTGACCTTCAGGGCTTATCCAAAGAATTGAATGTAACAGAACGTAAACTTTCTAACAAAAAAAATAAAATAAATAAAGATTTCTCAAGTGCAAGTATTTCCCGTGATCCTGAAAAATGTATCCTTTGCGGAAGATGTGTAAGGGTTTGTGATCAAACGATGGGTGTTTCTGCAATTGACTTTATCAATCGTGGTAGCGAATCTGTTATTGGAGCTACTTTCAATAAAGGTTTAAATACTTCAAGTTGTGTTAACTGTGGCCAATGTATCGTTGTTTGTCCTACCGGAGCACTTCACGAAAAAATACACCATCCTGAAATCCAGGAAGCAATTAATAATCCTGAAGTTACAGTTGTTGTTCAGTATGCTCCTGCTATTTCGGTTTCATTAGCTGAAGAATTTGGCCTGGATGCCGGTAAGGATATGAATGGCGTATTAAATGCAGCTTTACGCAAAATTGGTTTTGACAGAGTATTTGATACAACATTTTCAGCAGATTTAACGATCATGGAAGAATCTGCAGAATTAATTGACAGAGTAGCAAACGGAGGAAAACTTCCAATGTTTACTTCATGTTGCCCGGGTTGGATTAAATATGCTGAAGAATTCGGAGATGATTTCATTGATAACCTATCATCTTGCAAATCCCCTCAACAAATGCTGGGAGCTGTTATCAAGTCACACTTTGCAGAATCAGAAGGCATCAAGCCGGAGAAAATCTATTCTGTAGCAATCATGCCTTGTACCGCAAAGAAATTCGAAGCACAACGTGAAGAAATGACACAAAAAGGGATCACTGATGTTGATGCAGTACTCACAACCAGAGAATTAGCAAACTACATTAAATTAAGTGGTATTGATATCAATAAAATTGAACCTGAAGTATCCGATTCTCCATTAGGAGTAAGAAGTACAGCCGGTAAACTTTTCGGAGTCAGTGGTGGCGTAATGGAAGCTGCTATTCGTACAGCTTATTACAAGCTTACCGGCGAAGAATTATTAAATTTTAAAGTTCCTGAAATCCGCGGATTAGAAGGAAGAAAAGAAGCTAAAGTGAAGGTCGGTGATTTGGAAATCGGTGTTGCAGTAGTGAACGGATTGGCAAATACCAGAGAATTGTTAGATGAAATCAGAAATGGTAGAGATGACCTTCATTTTATAGAAGTCATGGCTTGCCCTGGCGGATGTATCGGCGGGGGTGGCCAACCGTTTGGCACAGACGAAGAAGCATTGAAAGCAAGAATGGGTGCATTGTATAAGATCGATGACCAGGAATCGTTAAAAGTTTCCCATAAAAATCCTGAGATCATTGAATTATACGATAAGTTTCTGGGCGAACCATTAGGACACAAAAGCCATGACTTATTACATACTAAGTATAAAACAAGAGATGTTCTAAAATAGAATTGCTGATAATGATAGTGATCCCGATAGCTATCGGGAGTGAAAAAATAACAAACGATAATCATGGGTACGAACGAAAATAACCAATTAGTATATACGGTAAAAGACAGGTGCAGAACTTGCTACACCTGTGTTCGTGAGTGCCCTGTGAAAGCTATCAAAATTATCAACGGACAGGCTGAAGTATTGATGGAGAGATGTATTGGCTGTGGAAATTGTGTGAAGGTTTGTAGTCAGGGTGCCAAAATGTTTCTCAATACTCAGGACAAGGTGCAGGATCTTTTAAATTCAGAAGAAAAGGTTGTGGTGTGTGTAGCGCCAAGCTTCCCTGCCGAATTTACCGAAATAAACAACTATACTGTGTTGGTAGGTATGTTGAGAGAATTAGGATTTGACAAAGTTGTTGAGGTATCATTCGGTGCGGACTTGGTAGCAAAGGAATATAAAAAGAAGTTTGACGATCCAAAGTCAGAACCCTGCATCGCGTCCGACTGTCCGGCTATAGTTTACTTTATTGAACACTATCATTCTAAATTAGTGCCTTCTCTCGCTCCTATTGCTTCTCCAATGGTGGCAATGGCAAGAGTGGTTCGTAAAAAACATGGTAAGGACACAAAAATCGTTTTCGTTGGTCCATGTATCGCTAAAAAAGCTGAGTCCAAAGAAATCGATGTAGCTATTACCTTTAAGGAATTACGTCAATTATTTAAAACAAACAATATACAACCCGATCAGGTAAAACCTTCTGAGTTTGATCCTCCACATGCAGGTAAAGGTGCAATCTTCCCTGTAAGCAGAGGATTACTCCAAACAGTTGAAAAATCAGAGGATATCTGTGACGGGAATATTGTTGTAGCAGAGGGTAAAGTAAACTTTCAGGATGCTGTAAGTGAGTTTGAAAATGGATTGATTGGGAAACAGCATCTTGAATTACTATGCTGCCAGGGTTGCATTATGGGGCCCGGGATGAGTATTCAGGGACGTAAGTATTCGAAACGTAGTAATATCGCAAATTATGTTCAGGAAAAACTTCAAAAACTTGACCAAAATGAATGGCAGGAAGATATGGAAGAATACCAAAATCTGGATTTGAGCCAACAATTTGAAGCTAAAGAAAGATTACTTGACATTCCGGAAAACGAAGAAATTGACAAAGTTCTTAAACAAATGGGTAAATACGAACCCAAGGACATGCTTAATTGTGGTGCTTGTGGTTATGATACCTGTCACGAACACGCTGTTGCAATTATTGATGGCTTAGCTGAAACGGAAATGTGTCTTCCTTATACAATTGAAAAATTGCATAAGTCTATTGACGAATTGAACCTTTCAAACGAAAAACTGGAAACTGCACAGCAAGCTTTGGTACAATCCGAAAAGTTAGCACATATGGGACAACTTTCAGCCGGCATTGCTCATGAATTAAATAATCCTTTAGGTGTAATCACCATGTATTCCAATATATTAAAAGATGAAACCAGAGAGAATGATCCGATCAGAAAAGATTTGGAATTAATTACAGAGCAAGCCGACCGTTGTAAAAAAATCGTAGGTGGATTATTGAATTTCGCACGTAAAAATCAGGTAAGACTGGTAGAAACTAATATTGAAGAATTTACTAAAACAAGTATTAGTTCAATCATAAAGCCTGACAATGTGAAAATAAAATTCAACAGCAGCTTAGCTGACCCATGGGCAAATATCGATACTGACCAAATGATGCAGGTTTTAACCAATCTTGAAAAGAATGCTGTTGAAGCAATGCTGGAAGAAGGTGGTGTACTAAGCATAGAGCTTGAAGGCAATTTAAATGAAGTAGTTTTTAAAATTTCTGATACCGGAAGTGGAATCAGTGAAGAGAATATGAAAAAAATCTTTACTCCTTTCTTTACGACAAAAGAAGTAGGAAAAGGAACAGGCTTAGGGCTTCCTCTTATTTACGGTATCGTAAAAATGCATAATGGAAAAATAGATGTGAAATCCAATGCAGATCCTGACAAAGGACCGACAGGAACCACATTTACAATAAGAATCCCCAAAAGTATATAACAAAAAAATAGATAAACAATGACAAACGATAAGAGAAAGATCCTGATAGTAGATGATGACATGGATTACTTAACACAACTTGAGATTCAGGTTAAAAGATTCGGATTTGATGTAATCATAGCAGAAAGTCAAAAAGAAGGAGAAGAAAAAATCAAGGAAGAAAAGCCTGATTTAGCAATTCTTGACTTAATGATGGAAAATCAAGACAGTGGGTTTATTCTTGCTTATAAAATCAAAAAAGCATATCCGGATGTTCCTGTGATCATTGCTACTGCAGCCACTTCAGAAACAGGTGTTGTTTTTGGAATGGATCATGAAGATGAAAAAAATTGGATTAAAGCCGATACATATATCGAAAAAAGTATGCGTTCAGATCAACTAGAACGTGAAATCAATAAACTTCTGAAAATTTAGAGGTACACTATGGTTGTTCGAGAAAAAATAATTAAAAACCCATGTCATCCTGAACGAAGTGAAGGATCTCCTAAATAAACTTCTGTAGCAAATAGAATGAGATCCTTCACTTCGTTCAGGATGACATATTAACTTCTTCTTCAACAACCCATTAAAACAAACTGACACTGACAAACAAAAAAACGAATAAAATGGAAAAGCTTAATGTACTCGTTGTAGATGACGAACCCGGCATCCGATCCGGAGTAGAGCGCATATTGAGAAATTTCACGGTTGGCTATCCATTTATGGATCAAGACTTCCATTTTAATATTATAGAAGCTGAAACCGGAGAAATCGCAATTGAAATTCTTGAAAAAGAAAGAATAGACATTGTATTACTCGATAACAAACTACCCGGCATAGACGGAATTGAAGTTTTAGAATATATTAACAAGAAGAAGTTTGATGTACAGGTAATGATGATTACCTCTTATGCTTCTCTCGACCTTGCTGTAAAAGCAACCAACAATGGGGCATACAATTTTATGCCGAAACCATTTACTCCACAGGATTTAAAATCTTCAATTGAAAACATCACCAAACATCTCTTCCTAAAGAGAATGACCAAGAAAATGAATACGGAAGGTAAACAAATCCGTTTTCAATTCTTATCTGTTTTATCTCATGAACTCAAATCACCTTTAAATGCTATTGAAGGTTATTTGAGAATTATGGAAGAAAAACAAGTTGGGGAAAATATTGATGATTATAAAGTGATGATCAACCGGTCCATGGAACGTATTAATGGTATGCGCTCCTTGATCATGGATCTATTGGATGTAACCAAGCTTGAATCAGGTGAAAAGAAAAGAAGAAAGAAAAAACTTGATTTAAGTGAAATAGCCAAAGTATCTATACATACTATAGAGCCATTAGCTATTCAAAAAAATGTAAAGATCTATCTTGATTGTGAAGATCAATTGATCTATGAAGCAGATTCAACAGAAATAGAGATTATATTTAACAACCTGGTTAGCAATGCCGTTAAATACAATATAGATGACGGAAAAGTTTATATTGAAATTAAAAAGTCAAATGGTCAAATCCAGATCACTGTTGAAGATACCGGTATAGGTATGGAAAAAGAAGACCTGGAAAAATTATTCCAGGAATTTGTAAGAATCAGAAATATTAAGACCAAAGCCATCACGGGTAGCGGACTGGGTTTATCGATTGTAAAAAAATTGATAGAATTTTATAATGGAGAAATAACTGTCAACAGCGAACCTGACAAAGGAAGCAAGTTCACCGTAAAGTTACCTCTTCAAGCCTAACGATTAATATTTTACAAAATGAAATTCACACCAGAAAAATATAAAATAGAAGATAAGCCAATGCATCCATTTTTGGATGCAGAGGAAATTCAGGATTATCTTGACAATACCATATCTACTCCTGAGAAGGTTAGAACGATTATTCAAAAATCATTGAATAAAAACCGCTTAAATCTGGAAGATGTTGCAACCCTTGTTAACACAGAAGATCCAGCATTAATTGAAGAGATCAAAGAAGCTGCCCGTACATTAAAAAGAAATGTATATGGAAACCGTATTGTATTGTTTGCTCCCTTATATGTTGGAAATTTGTGCATGAACAATTGTGAATATTGTGGATTTAGAGCGAGCAATACGAATGCAAAACGCAGAACATTAACCAAGCAGGAATTAATTGAAAATGTTGAGGCACTTGAAGAAAATGGTCATAAAAGGTTAATTCTTGTTTATGGAGAACATAAAAAATACAGTCCGGAATTTATAGCTGAAACTGTTCGTACTGTATATAATGTAAAAAAAGGCCCGGGAGAAATCAGAAGGGTAAATATTAATGCTGCGCCTTTAGATATAGAGGGCTTCAGAACGGTAATGGAGTCTGGTATCGGAACCTATCAGGTATTTCAGGAAACCTATCATAAAGATACCTATGCTACAGTTCACCTGTCAGGAAAAAAAGCAGACTTTGATAACAGATTAGTTTCATTGGACCGTGCACAGGAAGCCGGCCTCGACGATGTAGGAATCGGAGCATTATTTGGATTATATAACTGGAAATTTGATGTATTGGGATTGGTTCGCCATACCAACCATCTGGAAGCATGCTATAATATTGGTCCGCATACTATATCATTTCCCCGCTTACAGAATGCATTGGAATATAAGGTAAGGGATGAGTATAAAGTTAGTGATGAAGATTTTGTAAGATTGGTTGCCATTCTGAGGCTCGCCGTTCCATATACAGGAATGATTTTGACAGCCCGTGAACCTGATCACATCAGGCAACAAGTATTGGAATTCGGATGTTCTCAAATCGATGCCGGTACAAAAATCGCTATTGGTGCCTATGCCGAACAATATAAAAAAGGACAGGAATTGGACAAAGAACAATTTTTTATCAATGATGAAAGAAGTTTAAAGGATGTTATTGAAGATCTTGTGAATCAAGAATACTTACCATCATTCTGTACAGCCTGTTATCGATTAGGAAGAACCGGTGAACACTTCATGGAGTTCTCTGTACCCGGTTTCATCAAACGCTTTTGTACACCAAACGCTATTTTGACTATGGCAGAATACCTCGAAGATTATGCAAGTGAAGATACCGCTAGAAAAGGCTGGTCACTTATCAATCGTGAACTTGATAAATTTGAGGATGAAAGCTATAAAAAAAGAGTTCTTGAACGTATTGAAAAAATAAAAGCAGGAGAAAGAGATCAATACTTCTAAACAACTTCACTGCTATAAAGATAAAATCATCTTATTCGGGATGATTGTTTGTCAGCTAAAAAAAAGGCCGCCGTTTGGGATGGATATTATCGGAGATTGATCCGGCAGCCTTTTTAAACATTTACGATTAATGATTAACGATTTATGATTTTAGAACTAATTCTAAAATCATAAGCCATAAACGGAAAAAATCATGACTAAAGGAAGAGATTTAAAACCCCATATAGGAATCTTTGGAAGAAGAAACACAGGTAAAAGTTCATTTATCAATACTTTAGTGGATCAAGATATTGCTATTGTATCAGCTATCGCAGGAACGACTACAGATCCGGTAAAAAAATCTATTGAAATATTTGGAATCGGACCTGCAATTATCATAGATACCGCCGGAATTGATGATGTTGGCGAATTGGGTCAAAAACGAATCGCAAAAAGCTTACAGGCTATCAAGACTGTTGATTGTGCAATTTTGATGATTCATGAACAATTTGGGAAAGAAGAAACCTCACTAATAGAAAAATTCAATGAATTAGAGATTCCTTTCATTGTTATTCATAATAAATCAGATCTTGGCTTAATAGCACCTGAAATTTTAGAAGAACTTAAACAATATGATGCACCTGTATTTGAATTCAGTTGTATTGCCAAAACCAATAAGGAAAAAATCATAGAAGCTTTAAAGCAGTGCATTCCGGAAAGTTCATATGTAAAGCCCAGCTTATTCAAAGGATTGATTAAAAAAAATGACTACGTTTTGTTGGTTACACCAATTGACTCTGAAGCACCGGAGGGCAGAATGATTCTTCCACAGGTTATGGCTATAAGAGATATACTCGACAAACATGCCATTGTTATTTGTCTGAGGGAAACAGAGCTAAAGTTTTTTATGGAGAACTCAAATTTAAAGCCGGCACTTGTAGTGACGGACAGTCAGGCATTTCATTATGTAAAAGAAGTCATTCCTGAAAACATACCATTAACCAGCTTCAGCATTATTTTTGCACGCATGAAAGGAAACTTCCCTGCATATCTGGCAGGAACACCTCAAATAGAACTTCTCAATGAAAATGATCATGTATTAATTCTTGAGTCCTGTACGCATCAGGTAAGTTGTGAAGATATTGGAAGATTTAAGATTCCTGACTGGCTTCAAAAATATACCGGAAAAAAGTTGAATTTTGAAGTTGTTGCCGGATTAAATGAAATAGAAAAAGAGATTACTGCATACAGCTTGGTTGTTCAATGTGGGGGTTGTGTCACAACAAAGAAACAAATCAACAACAGATTACTTCCAGCTATTAAGGCAGGAATTCCTGTGACTAATTATGGCATGCTGATTGCATATGTGAACGGAATTTTGAAAAGGGCTACAGAAGCAATAAAAGAGTAAAAATGAAGACAAGAATTGATCAAATACTAGCTAAAGAAAAATTAAACCGTTTGGATATTATCACCCTTTTAAGTGTAAAAGATACTCAGGAATCTGAAAAGATTTTCAAAAAAGCTTATGAAATAAAAAAAGAGTATATAGGCAATAAAGTTTATTTAAGGGGTTTGATCGAATACACTAATAAATGCGAAAAAAACTGTTTATATTGTGGAATCAGAGCAGCTAATAAAAGTGTGGATCGCTATGTTATGGATGAAAAAACTGTTTTGGATGGAGCCCGTTATGCCATTGAAAACGACTATGGATCGGTAGTAATACAGTCAGGAGAAATTTGTAATGATTCATATACAGATAAAATTGCCGAATTAATTTATAAGATTAAGCAAATGGGTGGCCAGGGGTTAGGCATAACCCTATCCTTAGGAGAACAAAAACCTGAAGTTTATCAAAAATGGAAAGATGCCGGTGCAAACAGATATCTGTTAAGAATTGAATCTTCAAACGAAGAACTCTACTATAAGATTCACCCCCAAAATGATAAGCATAACTATCAAAAAAGGCTGGAAGCCTTACAATCTTTGAAAGACCTGGGATATCAAACCGGTACCGGAGTAATGATTGGATTACCGTTTCAAACCATTGAAGATTTAGCCAATGATTTAATATTTATGAAAAAATTTGATATTGACATGGTTGGTATGGGGCCATATTTAGAACATGACCAAACCCCATTATCAAAATATGATCATTTGTTATTGCCACAATCACAACGTTTCCATTTAAGTTTATTAATGATTGCTATATTAAGAATAATGATGAAAGATATTAATATTGCTGCTTCTACAGCTCTACAAGCCATAGCAACAAATGGAAGAGAACATGGTTTAATGGCCGGAGCAAATATAATTATGCCTAATGTATCTGATCTTAATTATAAACCCAAGTATCAGCTTTATAATAATAAACCCGGTATTACTGAAAACTCAGATTCTTTTATAGAAAATTTGAAAAACAAATTGAATATTCTGGGAGAAGAAATAGGCTGGGGTGTTGCTGGTAATTCAAGACATTTTCAAAGCAGACAGAAATAATAGATAATTAGGCATAATTATTGTTTATAAAACACGTATAATAATCAACATTTTTTTATTTATAATCAGTTCAAATTGACAAATCTGAGTTACAAATCTGCTAAATTTTACTTTCTGGAATGAAGAAAATTGTTTAAAT
Organism: Bacteroidales bacterium; assembly: GCA_028280405.1. GTDB lineage: Bacteria > Bacteroidota > Bacteroidia > Bacteroidales. The sequence goes on along the minus strand of JANQLW010000062.1, from coordinate 4,971 downwards.
TTGCCAAAAATATTTACTGGGGGCATGTATTCGCCTAGTAAAATTACAATTACACAGTAAACTCCCCCTCTAGGCTGTGAATTTTAATTGTTAGTGATTATTTAACTATCACTTTTAATTGAACGATATCGAAATGATAACATTTAATTAAAATTATTAATAGCTTAGTTTTATGAAATCAAAATTTTTATTATTACTACTTACTTTTTTTACCCTCACTACAATAGCTAAAACAGAACTGGTAACGAAAGTAAATGAAGAGGGGGTATTTGAAGCTGAAAAAACAGCTATCTATAAAAACAAGTCTAAAAAAGAACTATATAATGAAGTTCTTAAATGGATATCCAATGACACTAACACATCTGAAAATATTATTCAGTATCAGGTGATGAATAAAAAAATTTCTGTTCGCAGTATTTCAAAAAATCCCATCAAAGGAATTAAGAAAACACATGAAAGTTTTAGTTATTATGTAGATATTAATATTAAAGATGAAAAAATAAGATTTAAATTATCCAATATCAGGTTTACAAAGAACAATGCAACTAAAACAAGTGTTTGCATGGAATCCAGCCTTATCAAAAAAAATGGAACTTTCAAAAAAGGGAATAAATATATTCAATTTAAAATGAGAGTTGATCAAGCGGTTTCTAAAATATTCTCAAACCTGCATAACTCAATTATAATAGATTCTAAAGAAAGCTGGGATTAAAAATCAATTACAGAAAAATATTCAAGAAGGCTTCTCAAAATTGAGAAGCTTTTTTCGTTTAATTTTCTCAAATTAATTATTCATAATTATTCTAAACAACTATATTTGCATATCAATTAAGCTTAGCTATATAATTATTAAAAAAAGAATCAATGAAACACTTAAAACTCTTATTAATATTTCAAATTATTTTTACTTTTTCGGTTAATGCGCAAAAAACAGATGCAAATGTTTTCGGAGATGTACAATGTGATGGAGAACATATTCCTTTTGTAAATATTTATTTAAAAGGTACAACTATAGGGACAACGACTGATGTAACAGGGCATTATATGTTAGTTAATTTACCTGTAGGAAAACACATTCTGGTAGCGGAAATGATGGGATATAAAACCGTTGAAAAAGAAATCACAGTTGTAATAGGAAAATCTCAGGAAGTGAATTTCGTATTGGAAGAAACAAGTATGGCCCTTAATGAAGTGGTTGTTACCGGCACGAAAACATTTAAGAGGAAAACGGACTCTCCTGTGATTGTAAATGTACTTGAAGCAAAATCCCTGGAGGTCGTTCAGGCATGTAATATTTCTGAAGGCTTAAAATTTCAGCCGGGTTTAAGAGTAGAAACTGATTGCCAGACTTGTAATTATACTCAGTTAAGAATGAATGGGCTTGGAGGATCTTATTCTCAAATTTTAATTAACGGAAGGCCTGTTTTCAGTCCGATTACAGGGCTTTATGGAATGGAACAAATCCCAGCCAATATGGTTGACCGAATTGAGGTTGTACGCGGTGGAGGCAGTGCTCTTTATGGTTCAAGTGCCATTGGGGGAACAGTTAATATAATTACCCGAATTCCAAGAGAAAACAGTTATGATTTTAGTATCACTAATCATTCTATAAATGGAGAAGCCAATGATCAGGTGTTATCAGGTAATATTAATATGTTAACGCATAAAAGAAATGCAGGAGCATCTATCTATGTGAACCGGCGACATCGGGAAGCATATGATCATAATGACGATAATTATTCAGAACTTCCCGAATTACGAAATAATTCATTTGGAGCAAATCTCTTTTATAAACCTACATATAATCAAAAACTGGAATTAAGCCTGACCAGTTTAAATGAATACAGATATGGTGGAGAAATAGTAGATAAACCGGCACACCTTGCTAAACAATCAGAAGAAAGACAACATCATGTATTTATGGGAGGACTTGATTATCAAATCAACTTTAATGAAGATAATAGTTCTTTTATTCTTTATGCTGCCGGACAAAAAACAGATCGTACACATTATACCGGAATCATTCCGGATGGTGGTAATGAATTACAGATGCATTTGGAAAACCCTCCTTATGGAACTACAGAAAATAAGACACTTCAATTCGGAACTCAATTAAATCACAGGTTTATGGAATTTCTGGGAGGACAAAATGTAATAACCATAGGATCTGAATATGTATATGATGACATTCTTGATAATATTCCCGCTTACAATTATATCATTGATCAAACCACAAAAACTTTTGGATTTTTTGGGCAAAGTGACTGGGCTGTAAATAAAAATATTACTTTCCTGGCAGGTTTCCGGGCCGATAAAAATAATTTAGTTGACAAATTAATTGTAAGCCCTCGTTTATCTTTATTATATAAAATGAATATAAATACTCAGTTCAGGTTAACCTGGGGAACTGGGTTTAGAGCACCACAAGCTTTTGATACGGATATGCATATTGCATTTGCTGGTGGTGGAGTATCCAGAATTTCACTTGCTAATAATTTAAAAGAAGAACGCTCCAATAGTTTGAGTGCTTCAATGAATTATGATAAAGCTTCTGAAAAATATATTTGGGGCTTCACCATTGAAGGCTTTTATACCAAATTAAAAGATGCTTTTTACCTCCATCCAATAGGCTCTGATAATTTTGGTGAACTTTTTGAAAAAAGAAATGGCCCGGGAGCCTCCGTAAAAGGTGCCACTATTGAATTACGAACTAATTACAATAAGAAGGTTCAATTAGAAGCCGGCTTAACCTTACAAAAAAGTTTATTTGATGAAGCCGTTGAAAATATTGAAGGTCTTCCTGCCAAAAAAGAATTCCTAAGAACTCCTGAGAAATATGGTTACTTTACTTTATCTATAACTCCTAATGATAGATTTAGTGCTTCTGTCAGCAGTGTTTATACAGGTCCGATGGAAATCGCTCATTTTGCCGGAGCTCCCGAACAACTAATTGATGAATATGTTACTTCTGAAGCTTTTACAGAAATTGATTTGAAAGCAGGATACACTTTTAAGTTAAAAAAAGTTGATACAGGATTAGAGATATTTGCCGGTGTAAAAAACTTATTTAATGCTTATCAGGATGATTTCGACAGCGGTAAAAACCGTGACAGTAATTATGTTTATGGTCCCGGAGCACCAAGAACAATATATTTAGGAATTAGACTAAAGTCATTATAATAAACTGGTTGCTGGTTACTGGTTGCTAGTTAAGATATGAGTAACCAGTAACCAGTAACCAGCAACTAGTAACTAGCAACCAGCAACCAGCCCAGCAACTAAAAATACACTTCTGTCCGAATGTTTTGAGCATCGACTCCCTTTTCATGAAGAATATCTAACACCTCATCAATCATACTGGAATTTCCACAGAGGTAATAAACTGCATCTACAGGAAATTTCTTCTCTTTTAAATATTGGGTAACCCTGCCATAATAATAATTCCCGGAATCCTGAGAAACACAAACATTATGCTTTTCTATAGGATAATGATTGCTATCATAAGCTTCATTGTATTTCCTTATACCATGAAGTAATTGATAATTTAATTCAGGATTACTCATTATCATGCTGTGAAATGGAGCAATACCTGTACCACTCGCAACAAATACATACTCCTGCTTATTTTTATCATGTTCCGGAATAACAAAATATCCATACGGGCCCTGAATTTGTAGCTCTGTTCCACTCTCGACTAATTTTAAACGTTTTGATAATTTCCCATCATCGACTTCCTTTATTAAAAATTCAATAAAATCATCCTTAACTGAACTATATATTGAATATTCACGGTTTTCCATTTCACCAGGAAATCCTATAACCATATGTTGCCCGGGATCAAATTTTATTCTATTTCTCTCTATTCTTAAAACAAAGGTATTTTCTGTTATATATCTTACATCAAGAACTTTTGATATTGTTTTCTGATCTGTTAATATTTCCATTTATAATTTCATCATCTATAATTCATAATTATTAAGCATTCACATGCTCCTCTGCCCTATAGGAGGAACGCACCAAAGGTGTACTTTCTACGAAAGAGAAGCCACGCTTCAATCCTTCTTCCTTATACCTGATAAACTGTTCAGGCTTAATATATTCTTCTACTTTTATATAATGGCCTGCAGGCTGTAGATATTGACCTAATGTCATTACTTTACAATTTACAGCACGCAGATCATCCATACATTGTAAAACTTCTTCTTTTGTTTCGCCTAACCCCAGCATAATCCCCGACTTAGCCACCAGCCCGCTTTTTGATATTCCATATAAAACATCAAGGCTTCTTTGATATCTGGCCATGCTTCGAACTTTGGGAGTAAGTCTCTTAACAGTTTCAAGATTATGAGATATTACTTCAGGTTTAGTATCAATTACTTTTTGTAATAAATTCAAATCCCCATTAAAATCAGGAATTAAAACTTCCAGTGTCGTATTTGGGTTTTTTCTTTTTATAGCTCGAATTGTAGTAGCCCAGAATGTAGCTCCTCCATCCTTTAAATCGTCCCGGGCCACCGAAGTAATCACAGCATGCTTTAACTTTAAAGTATATATACTTTCTGCCAATCGCATAGGTTCTCCCCAATCTACGTCATCAGGATACATATTTTTTACTGCACAAAACCTGCAATTTCTGGTACATTTATCTCCTAATATCATGAAGCTTGCAGTTCCCCTGCTCCAGCACTCTCCTTTATTCGGACAGTTTCCACTTGTACAAATCGTATTTAATTTATGCTGATTAACTAATTGTTTAACCTTCAGGTAAGCCTTTCCATGAGGCATTTCAGCTTTCATCCAACGAGGCAAGCGTGCTTTGGGTTTTAAATCATTTGTTTGAAAATCCATTCTAAAATTTACTTTTTGCAAAGTTATATAATCGCAAAAACGAAAAGTATCGTTTTCAAAAACCAAAAGTACACTTTTTGATTAAACATTTCATTCTAAATTAATGCCATTTAAACACTATTT
>JANQLW010000055.1 GCA_028280405.1 Bacteroidales bacterium | reverse complement strand
TGGAGCCTGCTTGTATAATAATTTAATTTATATATCATACTCGTACAAGGTTTTGGTTTTCGACATAACAAATGATAAAATGGAGTTGGTAAAGATTATACAACAGATTTCGAGCGAAGGAGAAAAGAAAAGGTTTTCTACAATATGTGTTTATGATGATTATTTAATAAATGAATCAAGGGGAGAAATTCAAGTATTCAAATTGAAATAGAAATTAAAGAAACGTTTTTAAAAAAAATTTATACTTACTTTACATAGTAATACTTCAATAAAGTTCTACCTTTTCTTCTCAAAAAAGTTTTTTATCAACTGCCCACATTCTTCAGCCAGTATACCTTTTTTAATTTTAGTTTTAGGATGAAGTGCTTTTGGATTCTGGCTTTGGTATCCTCTTTTAGGATCCTTTGTTCCGAAAACAATATTCCCAATCTGTGTCCAGTAAGCTGCTCCGGCACACATATTACAAGGCTCAAGAGTTACATATAGAGTGCACTCCGGAAGGTATTTACTTCCGAGTGTATTTGCTGCTGAAGTAAAGGCCTGCATTTCAGCATGAGCAGTCACATCATTCAGGGTTTCAGTCAGATTGTGAGCCCTGGCTATAATTTTATTATTGAGAACAATAACTGCTCCTACCGGGATTTCATCTTTCTCAAAAGCCAGTTGTGCCTCTTTTAAGGCTTCTTTCATGAAGTGTTCGTCGGAGAATACAGTTAACATAATTTATTTTTTATTGTTGTCATCCTGAACAAAGCGAAGGATCTCCTAATATAAACGACCCTCGGTAACAGATGAAGGTCCTTCGCTTCGCTCAGGATGACAAGCCTATTAAATATTCTTTTTTCTTTTATTCAGTTTCAGGCTAATTAATAAAACGATAACCGATGTTATAAATGCCGGTATAAAACTACTCTTCGGATCCATTTCATCAATAATAAACCCAAGAATAAAGAAAATCAAATTTACAATAAAACCACTTAAAATACTCCATAATGCCCACTTGGAAAATTTATGTGCATCTTTCTTGATAAATGAAAAAATAGTGGCCGGGGCAAAAATTACAATGGTACTGATCCCAACAACCATCAGATCCACAAGGTTTGGAAATGCTAATGCTATGATTAATGCAATAATCCCAAACAGTATGGTATAAAACCGAACGATATATTTACTCTTCTTTTTCTTCAATACATCATTCACAAAAGAAATAGATATAATATTAAGATAACTATCACCAGAGGACATTAATGCGGAAAGTAATCCCACAATAGCAAAACTGAATAAAAACTCAGTAGTATGTCTGTCAATAAATAAGAATGCCACATCTTTTGAATCTATGTCTGCACCCATTGAAATTCTAATGGCTATACCTACTAATGGAAAGATGATATAAAAAGGAAGCATTCCTAATCCTGAGAATAAGCTCATCCGTTTAGCAGTGATCTCATTTTTTGCAGCTAATAATCGCTGCCAGATATCCATTCTCACCATAACCGACCATGAAAGGAAAACAGGTAATGCCACAATAAAGCTCCATCCATAGAAGCTTCCGTTCAGCATATTTTGCGGCAATTCATTTAATCGATTCAGGTTTACAGTATCTGATAAGATGCCGGGAACAAATATCAAAACGATCATTAGCACTATGGCAATGAATTGAATCATATCCGTTAAAATTACACCGGTTAAACCAGCCAATGCAGTATATCCTATTACAATTAAACAGGAAATAATTGCTGCCGATTGATAGCCTATATCAAAAGTGAATTTTAATAGTGATGCCATTCCTACGAACTGTGCAGCCAACAAGAAGAAGAAAATGAATATATTAACTCCGCTAACCAGCAAAGAAAAGCTTTGTCTAAATTTTTTACTTTGGCCCTCAGAAAATTTATGATTTAAATAATGCGGAAAGGTGTATATTTTATGTTTAGCTCCATAGGTTCTGATCTTTCCGGCAAAGCGGATCATGATCATGAATCCGATCACATAAGCAACTCCAATTCCAATGGCTGCAAAACCGGATTCATAGCCCATAGCCATTAATCCGATGGATGTTCCTCCTCCAACAAAGGTTGCAAGGGTTGTAAAGACCAATAAAACAGTTTTGGTTTTACGGTTATTTACCAAATAGCTTTCAAGATCATCTTTCTTAACATGTCGCAATGTTAAGATGGCAATCAGTAAAAGATATAAAACCAGCCAGAAATAAAACCAGGTCATTGATTATTGATTATTTTTTATTGAATATTGATTACTTTAAAATAATGATAAATGAATTGCTAATATAAAATAATCAATCTTATTCGTATCTCAGACTTTCAACCGGATTTCGGGTTGCAGTTTTGACAGTTTGATAGCTAACGGTTATCATAGCAATAAAAACAGAAAATAACAGGCCTAATGCAAAATAATACCATTGTAATTCAATTTGATAAGAGAAGTTATTCAACCATTCAGACATAAAATAGAATGCAAATGGCCAGGCAATGACATTTGCTATAAAAACCCAAATTAAAAAATCTCTATTAAGTAATCGTAAGATGGTAATAACACTAGCACCCTGTACTTTTCTGATTCCAATTTCTTTGGTTCTCAATTCTGTTAAAAAGGATGAAAGACCGAATAATCCGATACAAGCTACAAAAATTGCTATAATTGTAAAAGCTGAAAATAATTTTCCCATACGGATATAAGAGATGTATTGTTGTTCATAGCTTTCTTTTAAAATAAAATAATCAAGCGGTAAATTATTGCTTAGTTCAGCCCATTTATTTTTAACTTGCTGCAGGCCATCTTCAAAATTTCCGGCTTTAATATTTATGGAAATAAAGCTTCCCCGTTTTGGATGATATAAAAACATAAAAGGCTCAACCTTTGTCATCAAAGACCTGAAATGAAAATCTTTTACAACTCCTATCACTTTAAGTTTAGTGTCTTCTTCATTTTCCCCTACCGGCTGCCCTAATGTTTTCCCTATCGCCTGATCCCATCCAAGCACTTTACATAATTTTTCATTTACCAAAACATTTAAAGAATCTGTTCCATAATCACTTGAAAAATTTCTTCCTTCTTTGACCTCAATAGAATAAGTATTCAAAAAGTCCTGGTCTACAATACTATTATAAATAATCATGGGAGTTTCTGTATCGGAACCTTCCGGAATAAAACCGGAACCGTTTAAACCCAGAGAAGGAACCCCTGTTGAGATCGTAACGTTTTCAACGAATGATAGGTTTTTAAACTCATTTTTAAAAGATGCTATCTTTTTTCTGAAATTGTTTTGACGAATAGGAATAACAATTTTGTTTTCTTTGTCAAAGCCAAGATCTTTAGAATTTATAAAATCAAGTTGTTTATAAATTACGATGGTGCTGATCATGAGAACAACAGCAATAGAAAATTGTAATACAACCAGAATATTCCTGAGGACAGATTTTTTTCTTCCTTTTACCTTATCTCCTTTTAATGCTGCAATAGGAGAAAATCGTGACATATAAAATGCGGGGTAACTTCCGGCTATGATGCCAACAATGAATGTTACTCCTACAAACAACATCAAAATAAAAGAAAGATTGTCTTCAGGTTTATTTTTCAGATTCGGATAAATTAAGTCATTAAAGTTTGGCAAAATGATTTGAACTATTGCCATGGATAATATCAGGGCAATGAAGCTAAATAGTAATGATTCTCCCAAAAACTGCCTGATAATATGATTGGTATAAGCACCATGAATTTTACGCATCCCAACTTCTTTAGCCCGTTTGAATGATCTTGCCGTTGCCAGATTCATATAATTGATACAGGCAATAATCAGTATAAAAATTGCAATTGCCGAGAAAAGATATACATAATCAATGTCTCCGGTAGCATCTAATTCTCCTTCCAGATCCGAGTATAAATATATTTTCTTTAAAGGCTGTAAAAACAAATCAAAGAAAACATTGATCTTTTTTAAATCAGCCATATGCCGGTCATTAAAGTCAGGAAATTTTGCTTCCAGTGCTTTAGGGTCAGTATTTTTATCAAGTAAAACATAATTATATAATGCAATAGAGCCCCAATTATTATTTCTGGAAAAAACAGAATTAGGGTCTCTTAAATCCATAGAAAAGATGATTTCAAATTGAATATGAGAATTAGCAGGTACATCCTCAATAATTCCACTTACAGTATATGTCACTTGGTCATTTAAGCGTATCGTTTTTCCCATTGGGTCATGATTGCCAAAATATTTTTTTGCTAAGCTTTCTGTAAGTACTGCGCTTTTGTTTTTCCCTAATACTTCATCTTTGTTTCCTCTGAGAAGTTTAAAATTAAAAACACTGAAAAAACTGGAATCAGCAAAAGCAATATTTTTCTGGTAGAATTTTTTTTCATCTACGGATATTAATCGTTTCGTTGCTAATTTCGAAAAACGTGTGGATGCAATAACTTCCGGAAAGTCCTTTCTTAGAGTTTCACCCATAAGGCTACTACTCATTGCTAAGATCATATGGGTTTTCCCGATTTTTGCATTTACACCTATACGATAAATTTGATCTGCCTTTTTATGAAATTTATCGTAGCTGAGTTCATGAAATACATATGTGAGGATAAGAATACATACAGTCATTCCAAGAGTCAGCCCTCCGATATTTATGAGAGAATAAGATTTATTTCCGACTAAATTTCGGATAGCTGTTTTCAAATAATTGGTAATCATTATAATATCAGGTTGATTCTATTTCTAATTTACTAAATACTCTGATAACTAAGGCTTAATTAAAAGTTAAATTATACTAAACCTGTTAATTTCTATACAAAAAGAAGCTGTATGAATAGTGTTTTATTCTCCAAAAGAACTCTTTCTGAATAGTTTATTTGCTGCAAGAAGGCAATAAGGACTGTCACAAAAAACATTATGTTATTCAATACTTTGTATTCTCTTTGTGTAGCTCAGTGGGGCTGTCCAAAAAGTAAAGAAATGAATAAAATTTTTTATTTTACGCTCTGCGTAGCTTTGCGTCTTTCTTTGCGGTTCTTAGCGTAACAACCACTTAGATTATTACGCTAAGAACCGCAAAGTTATGCGCTAAGATTCGCAAAGACTTTTTGGACAACCTTCTGATTTTCATAGAACTTCTTAGACAGGTAATACATAAAATAAAAAAACTTCTTAAGTTGACGCCAATGCGATAGCTATCGGGATTATTTCAGAATCTTATCAACCATGTAATCAACATGTTTAGATCCTGAAACAAGTTCAGGATGACGGCTAAAGTAGCTTTTAGGACAGCTTCTCTCAGGGTATTTTGGTTAAAGTTATTCGTATTTAATGGCATCCACCGGATTGCTGGAAGCCGCTTTAATAATATGATAGCTAATTGTGAGTAAGCCGACTACCAAAGCAATCAAGCCTCCAATAAAAAATACAACCCAATCTATTTCTTTAAAATAAACAAAACTATTATTAAGCCATTTGTCAAATTGCCACCAGCTTACAGGTATCGCAATCATAAAAGCCAAACCAATAAGAATGATAAATTCTTTAGCTAAAAGCTGTAATATGGTTGGTATTCCTGCTCCTAATATTTTTCGTATCCCTATTTCTTTTGTTCTTTGCTCTGTTATAAAAGAAGAAAGGCCAAGTAATCCCAATAAAGCAATGAATATGGTTAAAATAGTCACAATTCTAAAAATAGTTCCCACTTTAGATTCTGCTGTATACATATCATCCAGTTGCTGAGTAAGAAATTCTGAACTGAATGGGCGGTTAGCTCCAAATTCATTCCATTTCTTCTCAATGAAATTCAGGGTTTCTTTTTGGTTATTTCCATTGATTTTAATAGCCATATAAAATCTGGGTTGTTGACTGATAAAAAACATTACTGCTTCTACATTATTCTTAAGAGATTTAAAATGGAAGTCCTGCATAACTCCGATTACTTTCAGTGGTCTTCTGACGTTTCCTTGCAGGTCAAATCCATAATGAATCTTCTTGCCAATAGCTTTTCCTTCCCAGTTAAATTTTTTAACTGCAGCTTCATTTATGACAACAGCTTCCATTTTATCAGTACCCATTGATCTGTCAAAACCACGGCCTTCAATAATTTTTATATCAAATACCTTTAGAAAATTGAAATCGACATGCGCCAGTAAACAGGCGTCATCTACCATTTTATTTTCACCTTCAACTCTTACCACTTGAATGGCACTAATATTACCGGGATATCCCATGGTATTTGTAGCATCTATAATATTAGGGTTTGTCAAAAGTTCTTTCCGGAATATCTCATGCTTGTTCCTAAATCCGGTATCCTGCATCTGAAGAATTACAATGTCTTCTTTATTATATCCTAAATCCTTGGATTTTAAAAATTGCAGCTGGCCGGAAACTATTAGTGTCCCAATAATCATAACTATAGCCATAAAAAACTGGAAGACAACCAATACCTTTCTTAATAAACCTGAATTTTTACTGCCTCCTGAAACCGTACCTTTTAATACTTTAACAGGAATAAAATTAGAAAGATAAAATGCCGGATAACTTCCCGATACTAAACCGATAAAAATAGTGATAAGAAAAACTACTCCCAGCTCAGATCCGAGATTTAAACTAAGATCTTTGGCTGCCAATGCATTAAAATCATTCATTAGTATATAAACTACAAATACTGCAATTAACATGGAGATGAAAGCCAATAAGACAGATTCACTTAAAAATTGCCTTATCAATTGGCCGCGTAATGCTCCCATTACTTTCCTGATCCCTACTTCTCTGGCTCTTTTAATTGAACGGGCTGTAGCCATATTCATATAATTTATTGCTGCAATAGCAAGAATAAATACTGCAACAGCAATTAGAATTAATACAAAAGATTTATTTCCCGTAGGCAACTCACTCGAAAGATTTGAGTTCAGGTGTATTTCTGTCAAAGGCATGGACAAAAGGTTAAAAGAAGCATTGATCTGATCACCTATAGAAGCCATATACTTTTTATAAAACTGAGGGAATTTTTCATGGATACCATCCATTGTATGGCCTTCCTCCATTAATAAAAATGTGTATAAGCCGATATTCCAGAACATATTTGGGCTTAAACTGTTAAATTGCTCTACACCAATAGCATTAGCTCTTGTTACAAGAGAAATGAGCGCGCTAAATTTCATATGAGAGTTTTCCGGTAAATCTTCAATAACTCCGGATACCATAAGGGAAGTGCCGTCACCTGTTTTTAAACTTTTTCCCATTGGGTTTTCCTGCCCAAAGTATTTTGTAGCAAATTTTTGGGTTAACACAATTGTATTCGGACGGTTTAAAGACTGTTTGGCGTCACCCAATATAAACTTATGGGTAAAAATGTCAAATACGGTAGAGTCAGCAACATAAATATCCGGTTCGTAAAACTCTTTGTTATTATATTTTATTAAAGCATCACCTACCGGAGACATACGACAAAATTTTTCTACTTCAGGATATTCCAGTTTTAATGCCGGCCCCATTGGAACCGGAACTATAGCAAATTGTTCCGGCTTATTAGCAATATTAAAATCAGATGCGATTCTATAGATCCTGTCTTTGTTTTTATGGTATGTATCATAGGTAAGCTCATCTTTTACAAAAAGGAAAATGAAAATAAAGACGGTAAAACCTATAGATAATCCAAGTACATTTAAAAAAGTATAAAACTTGTTTCTGGCAATGTTTCGGTAGGCGGTTTTAAAATAGTTTGTAATCATGATTCATATTTTTTTATAAGACGTCAATGTTGACTTTAAATTACATAAAAAGCCAAATAATTAAATCTTATTTAGGGTGTAAACAATAATTACATAATAAGGCTTTCTCTTTCGAAAGCAAGAAGTCAGATTATAATACTAATCTGTAGGATAGTTTTATTAAAAATACATTTGTTGCCGGAGCATCAAATAAGGAACCCAAATCATCTCCCAAATTAAAGACTCCGCTATCATCATAAGCCGATCTGGACTGCGACCACACAAGATAAATAGATGATCCGGGGATGTATTCCCAGTGAATTACCAGATTTGAATTACATTGAAAAAAATTGAAATCAGGATTATCGATCTGATAGTTGATATTATTTCCTTCATTTATGGAATAATATTTTGTTGATTCATCATATGAAATCTCACTTTCAGTAAAAGTATGGAATCGATCAGTGTAATTATCAGCTACTCCGTTTGTAATTTTTTTAAAATCAGAATATTTTCCTGCATAGATAAATGGTTGGGCATAAAACTGTAATGAAAAATCAGGAGATAAATTATAATTTACCCTGATGGAGGCACTAAATTGCTTGCGCTCCATATAACTTGCAATATACCTGGTACTGTTTGAAGGGCCGACTTCATAAGTTCCAACATACTGAAGATTATCTGATGAGACAGAATATGAAGGTCTTAATGAGACCGATAATGTTGTTGAGGCCCTGTAGTTGATATCTAAACTAAATCTTTGATTATCATTATGGTTATGTGAACCGGATCTTTTGGAAGTACTAAATTCCAAATTTAATCTTTTTCGATCGTCAGATTCAATTTCAAACCAATATCCATACCCTCCCGGAGCTTTCAGGGTAGGGCCCCCTCTCAATATAAACCTGTTTAGATATTGGCCATCCTTAGAAATATTTCCTCTAAAACTCCAATAGTTTTTTAGCCGGCTCCAAAAATTAACACTTGCTCCGGAGGCAATCATTCGACCATCAAAACCCCAGCTATTCCATTTAGAGCCGCTGATACTTAAGTTATTAAACCAACCGGTAGGTTCAATAATTCTATATGATGCCCATAGTGAGGATTGAATCTCATCAGTATTCCTGATAAATCCTAAGGAATTAGGTTCAAAACCCGGGGAACGGAAGTTTACATGTGCGGAATATCTCCAATTTCCATTACTCACTTTTGCGAATCTTAGGCCACCGCCATATCCGCTCAAACTCGTTCTATTTGGATCAATATTAACATGGTCAACATCCGGTCTTTGGTAATATCTTGTTGAGGCCTCCTGCAAATATAATATAGCCTCTTTTGTACCGGAAACATGGCTGAAATATCCAATACCGCTTATCTGGAAAATATCGTCTCTAAAATAATGACTGAAATCAATTCCTCCACTATAATCTTGATCCGGTAACCACTCTAAGGAGGCATCGTTTATTTTTCTGTTAGTAGCTGTTATGATTCCTCCAATAGAGGTTTTCCCTTCGTTATAATCTTTTTGTACTCTGGCTAAAAAAAAGTTTGTGAACGGTTCAACCGTTTCTTCCCTTTCATTTCCATTGTTATCTATTCGGGCTTTTGTATCTGGCGTTATACTCTCCAGAATTCCAACAGATAAACCACTCCTTGTTTTCCCGGATAGTTTAAAGGCTGCGAGAATATTCGCATTTTCAGGCATTTTGATGTACTCATCACTACTATATGAAGGATAATTATGGGGTCTGCGTCCAATTCTTCTTGAATAGAATAAGTTTTCACGACGCATATGCCCACCACCAACGGCTATTGGAAAATTAAATATATTTTTTCCTTCAATGAAGAAGGGTCTTTTTTCTTCGAAGAAAGATTCAAATGCAGTTAGATTCACTTCTGAAGGATCGGCTTCTACCTGCCCGAAGTCAGGGTTTATAGTAAAGTTTAACGTGAAATCATTTGATAAACTTATTTTTCCATCTAAACCAGCTGATAAACTTAATGTTGATCCGTCATTGTAAGGGTTATGCTCATCTCCTTCGGGTTCGGTTTTATATTTGGATACGGTATATGGACTAAGTTCTATATCCAGTTTTGGTTTAATTCCTTTTATTCCAATTAATGTGCCCCAATTACTAACCCAACCTTTGGCATCACGATCAATATTTTGCCAGGTTGATCTTTGATCTATCCTGAAAACTTTACGGGTAATATTAAATCCCCAGCTATGTTCTTTTATATCTGCAAAGCGAATTTGCGAAAAGGGGATTCTATATTCAGCATACCAGCCTTTATCATCTCTTGAAACTTTGACATAGTATACAGCATCCCAGCTATCATCTCTGCGATCATCATTTGTTGTAATAAGATCTCTTTTAACTCCTGCTGCATTTACTCCAAAATTAAATGCTGTTAGGTTGTCATTATAACTGTCAATTCCTACGGATACCCAGTCACCATCATTTCGATCACGGCGCGACATACGACGCTCTATTTTATCCGCATCATGATCATATAGCCTGATAGCGATATATAAGTTATTATCATCATATAGAACTTTAAACTCGGTTTGTTGATCCGGATTTATGCCACTTTGGGGATAATGCATGGAGAAGTTTCCTCCCCAGCTGCCAAGCTTCCATGCTTCATCATCCAGAATTCCATCAATGTTCGGAGCTTTAGTCACTCGATTAGCAGAATATGTTTTTTCCTGGGCAAGCCCTGAAGTCGTTATAGTTAAAAATAGGAATAGAATAGACCAGTTCAAAAGAAACCCCTTAAATCTCATTACACAGTAAAATTTTCAATTCATATTAAACAGTCACACGCAGACTGAACACCTAAAAATAATGCATACAAAGAACGCAAATTATATGCTATAAATGCCTCTTAAATATTATATAATCGACATGCGTGCGTTTTGTTGCAACAAACCTAAAAAAAGAAAATACGAATTTCCAGATGATGTAAAAACCAAGAAGAGAACCAGCAGTACGAACTGATCCTCTAAATGGTCATTCATTGATTATTTGGGTAGTCGGTAGTACACTTTTCCTACAATTCGCCAGCCTTGCTTAAACTTATACATCGAAAGATAATCGATGAAAATTGGTTTTCCATGTTTGCTAAGTTCTATTTTGGCTACAGCTACATTTCCTGTAACATCAATATTCAGGAATTTACATTTTGTTTTGTCAGTTTCTTTTATTGGTGAAGGGTCTTTTGCTTTCCTTTCCTTTGCCGATGCCAGCCAATTATAAATAGGTAATTTTTCCAATTTATTATTTCGCATGATCAACAAATCAAAGCCTGGGTGAAAGCCTTTTTTGGTTGCTTTGAGATCACCTTTATTATGTAATCCGTCCACATAGGCAGACATAATTACTTTTTTGATAGCTGATTTCTCATTTTCAGCAGATTGTGCTTTTGTTCTAGTAGGGGGAAAAACAACAATAACAAAAATGAATAAGTACAATAATTTTCTCATAATAAAAATTTTAAGATTCTTTTTTTCTAAACATTAGCGGGATGTTTTCATCTGTCGGAGCACCGATTTCAACTAATTCCCAATCCTTATCATATTCCGCTATTTTGTGTTTTAATACCTGAACTTTATCTTTGGGCGGAACATCATTTCCTTCCCAGTCTAATAGTTCAACACGATATTGTAGTGTTTTTTTTCGTCCGTTAATCCGTACATCAATCTCTACATTTTGTTCCATATCTACATCCGGGATCAATATTACAACTTCTCTCATTGTATAAATCTTTAAATGGTTAATATTTTATTTTACCCCAAATAACCAATGCCGTTGCAGAATGCTGAACGGATAATTTTCGATGCATTATTTTGCTGCTGTTTTTTTGATATTCTCATTAATGATTTGTCCATCAAATAAACGAATGATCCTTTGCGCATATTCAGCATCTCTTTGCGAGTGTGTTACCATAATTATGGTGGTTCCTTTTTTGTTTAGTCCTTCCAGTAAATTCATTACTTCCTCTCCATGAGCAGAATCAAGGTTACCGGTTGGCTCATCTGCCAAAATAAGTTCAGGATTGGCTACTACAGCTCTTGCAACTGCGACACGTTGCTGCTGACCTCCTGATAATTGCAATGGGAAATGCTTTTTGCGATGAAGAATATTCATTTGCTCTAACACTTCTTCCACTCTTTTTTTACGTTCTGAGCTTGAATAACCTAAATAGATAAGTGGTAATTCAACATTTTCATAAACATTTAATTCATCAATCAGGTTGAAATTTTGAAATACGAATCCGATATTCTTTTTACGTAAGTTTGCTCTTTGTTTTTCAGAATGCTTGGATACTTCATTTTCCAGAAAGAAGTATTCACCTGTAGTGGGATTATCAAGTAAACCCAGAATATTTAATAAAGTTGATTTACCACATCCCGAAGGGCCCATGATGGCAACAAACTCACCTTTATTTATTTCGAAAGAAACTTCATTTAGAGCCGTAGTTTCTACTTCGTCGGTTCTGAAAACTTTGGAAAGTTTAACTGTTTTTATCATAATTTATGTTTTTAAATTTCTGTTATTTAAATATTAATTTGTCTTTGTTACCAAAGGAATCATAAGATGAAATAATAACTTTTTCGCCTGGTTTTAATCCTTCCATTACTTCATATTGATTTGTATTTTGACGGTTAATTCTAATATTTCGTTTAATTGCAAATGAATTTGAAGGGTCAACAACATAAATCCAGTTTCCTCCGGTTTCCTGGAAGAATCCTCCTCGTTTAATAATCAGGGCATCAGTTTCTCCGCTGAATTGTAATCTGAGTTGAATGGTTTGTCCTCTTTTCACACTTTTGGGATGATCAGCCAGAAAATGTAGATCTACCTGGAATGATCCATTAGTAACATCGGAATAAATACGGGCAATTTCCAATTCAAAATTTTTACCGTTTAAATCAAAATCAGCTCTTTGGCCTGTATACACTCTGGAAAGATATCTTTCATCAATATTAGCACGGAGTTTAAAACCATCCTGCATATCGATTTGTCCCAAATGCTCTCCTCCGACTTTCATTTCACCAATTTCTACATTGAAGGAAGATAATTTTCCATTTGCAGGAGCTCTTACATAAGCATTTTCTATGTTTTTTCTAAGCAGGCTCAGATTATGTTCCATTCTTTTCAATGATTCATCAATTGAACGTTTTTGATTTGCACCTGCAATTGAATCCAAACGTTGTAGCTTCAGAGAGATCTTTAATTGTTTCGTAGTAAACTCAAACTCACGTTTAGCATCCTCAAATTCTTTTTTAGATATAATACTATCGTTATATAGTTGAACTTTTCTGTCAAAGTCAATTTTTTTACCGTCAATCTGATATTCCAGATTTACAATTTCTTTCTGACGTAAGTAAACATTTTGTTCCAGAGCAAGTTTAGTATTTGCTAAGTTATTTCTTTCGGCAAGGGCTCTGGTTTCTTGCTCCATATAACTTAGTTCCATTTGAGTATTTAAAAGTTTTAGGATCGTATCTCCCTTTTGGAGCATGGCACCATCTTCAACATATTTCTTATCCACAATTCCCCCTTGAATGGCATCAATGTAAACAGTGCTTTTGGGTAATACCACTCCATCGGTTGGGATGAATTCTTTGAATTTTCCTTTTTCAACAGTTGCAATGGTTAGTTGATTTTTTTCAACATAAAGCTTACTTGAGTTGTCTCTGAGAAATAATAAATAAATAATAAAAAATACAAAAGCTGCAACTGCTATTATGCTTACAATTTTCTTAGGCGTCCATTTCTTTTTTTCAATAATTCGATCCATTTGGTCTAAAAATTAGATTCATCCGTGTTTTAGCCAAATTTGTGCCATTAATTATAAATAGCTGATTTAGTGTGCCTCTATAGGGGTCATTTTTGAAGAGCATCAATAAATTGTTCATTATCGACCATATTTTTGTACAATTACGAACATAATCTTAACTTTACGGCCAGAATTGTAATTATTTGAAGCCTAACAAGAACCTTATGGAAAAACTGGAAGCTAAAATTTTGATCGTTGATGATGATAAGGATATTCTCTTAGCTGCAAAATTATTTCTTAAGCAGCATATCGCTATTGTTCATACTGAAACCAATCCTGAGAATATACCCGATCTGGTCAAAAATGAAAATTATGACCTTATTCTGCTGGATATGAATTTTACTCCAGATGCTACCAGTGGTAAAGAAGGCTTTCATTGGATGAACAAAATCCTGGAAATTGATAAAACGGCTGCAGTAATCCTCATTACAGGTTATGGAGATATTGAATTAGCGGTGCAAGGTATTAAAGAAGGAGCTACCAACTTCTTATTAAAACCCTGGGAAAATAAAAAGTTATTGGCAACCATTACTGCTACTCTTAATTTGAGAAAATCCAAAGTTGAATTGGAAGATTTAAAATCAAAACAAAAAGTTTTAATTGCTGATTCTGATCAGGCTTATAGTAATTTGATCGGGCAATCTGCTCCCATGCAAAAAGTATTAAACACCGTGCAAAAGGTAGCAGTAACAGATGCTAATGTATTGATATTAGGAGAAAATGGGACTGGTAAAGAGCTAATCGCACGTGCTATTCACAGAGCTTCCAGAAGAAAAGACGAAGTTTTTATCAGTGTAGACCTCGGTGCCATTAGTGAAACTTTATTTGAAAGTGAACTGTTCGGGTTTAAAAAAGGAGCATTTACAGATGCAAAAGAAGATCGTGCCGGACGATTTGAAGCTGCAAATAAAGGAACCATTTTTCTTGATGAAATAGGAAACCTATCGTTTGCATTACAATCAAAATTATTAAGCGTTTTACAAAACCGAACAGTTGTCAGGTTAGGGACTAATAAAGAGATTCCGATTAATGTTCGATTGATTTGTGCCACAAATATGCCATTGTATCAAATGGTAACCGAAAATAAATTCCGTCAGGATTTGTTGTACAGAATTAACACCGTTGAAATCCCATTACCTCCCTTACGTGAAAGAGTTGATGATATCGGTTTGTTAGTAGATCATTTTCTTGAGATTTATTGTAAAAAATACAAAATGCCGGTTAAGCGCTTGAATCAAAGTACACAGAAGCGATTGGAGATGCATAATTGGCCCGGAAATATTCGTGAATTACAACATGCTATTGAAAGAGCCGTTATTATGAGTGAGTCAAATATTCTGGAGCCAACAGATTTCTTTATTGCTCAAAATGATGAAGAATCTAAAGAAGAACGCTTGCCCACTAATATGAACCTTGAAGAAACGGAAAAAATGCTGATTCGAAAAGTAATAGATAAACATGGAGGAAATATTAGCAAGGCTGCTAAAGAACTTGGGCTAACCAGGGCTTCTCTATATCGTAGAATAGAAAAATATGGTTTATAGAAAATTTCGTTTTCTTGTTATCCTTAGGATATTGATTATGTCAGTATCCATTTTTATATTTTTTTACTTATTACAGTTTTCAAAATACAATGTAAGTGCAGCTATTATAGGCTTAGCCATTGTTGGGCAAATCATGAGCCTGGTTTATTTTGTTGAAAGAACCAACCGAAAGCTTAGCCATTTCCTGCATAGCATTCGTTATTCAGATTTTGTAAGTACCTTTACAGATAAGGGGATGGGAAAGAGTTTTGAAGATCTGAATGAAGAATTCAATGAAGTGATCGATAGGTTTAAGAAGAACCGCGCTGAAAAAGAAGAACAATCAAACTACCTGCAAACAGTTGTACAGCATGTCAGCATAGGGATCATAGCCTATACAAAAGATGGTAAAATAGATATTTTAAATAATGCTGTAAAAAGATTGTTTCGTATAACTAATCTTAGATTTATTAATGATCTTCGTAAAGTCAAAAACGATTTGCCGGAAACATTAATGAGTTTGAAAGCTGGAGATCATACGCTTGAAAAGGTATTCATACAGGATGAGATCTTACAGTTAATGATATATGCTACTGAATTTCGTATGCGTGGCGAAGATTACATTTTAATATCAATTCAGAATATTCATACTGAATTGGAAGAGAAAGAAATTGAATCCTGGCAAAAATTAATCAGGGTTCTTACTCATGAGATCATGAATTCGATTACTCCGATTTCTTCTTTGGCTTCAACTGTGCATGAAATGCTGCTTCATAATCCGGAAGACCGATTAATGCTCAAACCACTGGATGATGATGACCTGGAAGATGTGGATGGTGGATTAAGAACCATACAAAGCAGAAGCCAAGGCCTCCTGAATTTTGTTGAGGTATACAGAAATTTAACCCGGATCCCCAAACCCAACTTCAGGTATTTTGAAGTTAAAGATATATTTTTAAGAGTGGAAGAATTAATGAAAGCTAAACTTGAGAAATTAAATATTAAGTGCAGTCATAAAGTTTTCCCGGAAAGTTTAAAAATTACAGCCGATGTTGATTTGATTGATCAGGTTATTATTAACTTAGTATTAAATGCAATTGATGCTGTCAAAGATAATAAGAAACCTGAAATACAAATCTTTGCTTCCTTGAATGATAAAGGACGCGCATACATAGATGTAAAAGACAATGGCAGTGGCATTAAGCCGGATATACTGGATAAGATATTTATGCCGTTCTTTACTTCAAAGAAAACCGGTTCAGGTATAGGTTTAAGCTTATCCCGACAAATCATGAGTTTACATAAAGGAAGTATTTCCGTAAAATCAGTATTAGATGAAGGAACGACCTTTACATTAATATTTTAATTTTTTTATTATGAATAAGAAAGCGAATACAACATATCCTATTAATGATATTTTAAGTAAGAGATGGAGCCCCCGGGCTTTTGCAGATAAAGTTGTTGAAAAGGAAAAATTACAATCCATTTTGGAAGCTGCCAGATGGTCTCCATCGGCTTCTAATGAACAACCCTGGTTTTTTATATTAGGGTGGAATAATGACGCTACATATCAGAAAATATTTGAAACCTTGGTGGAGTTTAATCAGATGTGGGCTAAGAATGCACCGGTCTTGATCATTAGTGTTGGGAAACAAATTAACAGTAAGGATGAGCCGAGCTCTATCTTTAAGTATGATGTAGGCCAATCTGTTGCACATTTAACTTTTCAGGCATCTATCGAAGGATTGTATGTTCATCAAATGGTCGGCTTTGATCCTGATAAAGCTGCCGAATTATTTCAGATACCTGAGGGATATGAAGCAATATCTGTTATGTCCATCGGATATATTGGGGAACCATCAATGTTACATCCCAGAATGCAAAAGGCAGAAAAAGCTGAACGTGAACGTAAAGAGCTTTCAGCATTTATCTTTGAAGAGAAATTTGGGAAAAAATCTGAAATCATTTAATCATGAATAAAATATTAGTTGGAGCAGTTATACTTATAATTTCATTGAGTATCCTATCTTGTGGAGGTTCCGGGAAAAAAGCAAAATCAGTTAAAAAAATTGCCGAACCGGTAAAAAAAGTCGAGATTCCTGATTTTAATGCTGATTCGGCTTATCAGTATATCGCTGATCAGGTTGCCTTTGGCCCAAGGGTTCCTGAAACGAAAGCCCATAAGCAATGTGCTGAATACCTTTTTAATAAAATGAAATCATTTACTCCTGACGTACAAAAACAGCCATTTAAAGCCCGTTTAGCCAATGGAAAAATTGTAAATGGGGTCAATATCATTGCTTCTTTTAATCCAGAAAACAGGCGAAGAGTATTATTAGGAGCTCACTGGGATTCCAGGGGATGGGCCGATATGGAACCTGACCAAAGTAAGCATAAATTACCTATTGATGGTGCTAATGATGGAGCCAGTGGAGTGGGGGTTTTAATTGAGATTGCCCGCCAACTTCATATGAAAAGTTGTGGTGTTGGAGTAGACATTATTTTCTTTGATTTGGAAGATTCAGGCGATTATGGCAATAATACTTCCTGGGCATTAGGGTCCCAATATTGGTCGAAGAACCTGCATATTCCTAATTATAGAGCTATGTATGGAATTCTATTGGATATGGTTGGAGCCTCTAATCCTTTATTTACCCAAGAAGAACACTCCAGACTATTTGCACCTGATGTATTAAAGAAAGTATGGGCAAAAGCTGCAAAGATTGGGTATGAAAAATATTTCGTAAATACTCCAACAGGAGGGATCCTTGATGATCATGTATATGTTAACCAGGAAGCTAATATCCCTATGATTAATATTATTCATTTTGATGAAAATACCGAAACAGGTTTTTTCCCTCACTGGCATAAATTAACTGATAACCTGGATCAAATTGATAAAACAACTTTGAAGGTAGTTGGGCAAACAGTACTTACTGTTTTATATGAAGAATAATCATTTAATTAGTTTATCTTTATAATCAATAAATTATGGCTTCACAAGATATAAGATGGCTTCAACGGTTCAGTAATTTTGATAAGGCTCTGAAAAAGCTTGAAGGATTTGCTATGCAAGGGGAGTTGAATGAACTTGAAAAGCAGGGATTAATCCAGGCTTTTGAATATACATTTGAGCTAGCATGGAAAACTTTACAGGACTTACTAAAATTTAAAGGATTTGAAAACATTAATGGACCAAAACCAGTTATTCAGCAAAGTTTTCAAGACAATATTATTGAGGATGGAGATAATTGGGCTCAAATGATTCGTAGTAGAAACCTTTCATCTCATACTTATAATGAAAGAAATGCTGAACGTATTGTTGAAGAAATAAAAAACATATATGTAAAGTTATTTGTAGAGTTAAGAAAGTCTCTTAAGAATGAAATGAATAACTCTCCATCATTATTTTAGAAATGAAATACGGCTTAGAAGAACAACATCTTTTTGAAATTATTGATATAATTAAGAGTCATCCTAATGTTCAGGAAATAATTCTTTTTGGATCAAGAGCAATGGGTAATTTCCGGCCAGGATCAGATATTGACATTGCATTAAAAGGAGATCAATTACAGTTAAAAGATGTACTGAAAATGTCAGTAGAGATTGATGATTTATTAATATTGAATAAAGTGGACTTGGTAATTTTTCACACCATTACTGAAACAATGTTAAAAGACCACATAAATAAAGTGGGAATTTCATTATGGAAATCCCCGACTTGATATTTATAATAATTCATTTGCAAGGTTCGCCAATTCAGATCTTTCTCCTTTTTCCAATCTTACATGCGCATAAATTTCGTGATGCTTGATTTTATCAATTAAATAAGATAATCCATTACTTTGTGCATCCAGATAAGGTGTATCAATTTGATAAATATCTCCTGTAAAAATAATCTTTGTATTTTCTCCGGCACGGGTAATAATGGTTTTTACTTCATGAGGGGTCAGGTTTTGAGCTTCATCTACAATAAAACAAATATTAGAAATACTACGGCCTCTGATATAAGCTAAAGGAGTAATTACCAATTTTTCAGATTCTAAGGCATTTGTTATAGCTTTAAATTCTTTATCTGCTTCATGATATTGGTTTTGTATAAATTTCAAATTGTCCCAAAGCGGTTCCATATAAGGATTAATTTTGTCCTTAATATCACCGGGTAAATATCCAATGTCTTTATTGCTTAGTGGAACAATCGGACGTGCCAAATATATTTGTTTAAATTGCCTTCTCTGTTCCAGAGCACCTGCAAGAGCAATCAAAGTTTTACCTGTTCCGGCAACTCCTTGTAGTGTAACCAGCTTAACTTCCGGGTTAAAAATAGCATGCAAAGCAAAAACCTGTTCCGCATTTCGGGGCATTATTTTATAAGCCGGTTTTTTCTCGACCCTTTCAATAAGTTTGGTTTGTGGGTTGAAATATGTTAAAGCAGATGTACGGTTATGTTTAATAATGAAGTAATGATTTGGAATAGGATCTTCGATGTTTAATTCCTCAATGGAACAAAAGCCTTCAGAATAAATTTTATCTATGACCGTTTTATCCACATCTTCAATTAAGGTTTTTCCTGAATAGAGTGAATCCACATCTTTAATTTTCCCCGTCTCAAAATCTTCTGCCTGAATATTCAGTGATTTTGCTTTAAGCCTTAGGTTGATATCTTTTGTAACCAGAATGATTTTTTTATCCGGGTATTCTTCAGTAAGAGCTAAAGCTGAATTTAATATTCGGTGATCTGCTTTATTATCACCAAATATTTTAGTAGCATCTATGGTACTGTGTTGATTCATTACTACTTTAAACTTTCCTTTTCCGCCATTAATCTTAATCCAGTTTTTTAAAGTGTATTTTCCTGCAATCTTATCCATAATGCGAATAAACTCGCGAGCTTCAAAATTCTTAATGTCATTTCCTTTTTTAAAATTATCAAGTTCTTCTAAAACAGTAATGGGGATGACAACATCATTTTCTTCAAAACTGTGTAAGGCATCGTGGTTATAGAGAATCACTGAAGTATCTAATACAAAAATCTTCTCTTTTTTCTTCGTTCCTGCCATGGTAATCTCCTTTCTAAACTAAAAATCCTACAAAAAACTAAAGCGAATCGCTTCCTCTAAATATAGAGAAATATGATGTGAAATCTATGAATAATATGTAGAGTTTCTAACAAGAAAAGTTTAATAAAAAATCTTATCTCGACAAGCTCGATGAGCGGGGAATTTCACAGTCAGTATATTAATAATCCCGTTCATCGAGCCTGCCGAGATGAAATTTGTTACCTTTGTTTCTACTCAAAAATTTAACGAGCACAAAAATGTATGTCTGAACCAAAGAAATTATTTTTACTCGATGCCATGGCATTGATCTATAGAGCTTATTTTGCCCTTAACAAAAACCCAAGAATTAATTCCAAAGGGATGAATACTTCTGCCGTATTGGGTTTTGCAAATACACTTTTTGATGTATTAAGAAATGAAAAACCAACACATATTGGAGTTGCTTTTGATACCATGGCTCCAACGGTTCGACATGAAGATTTTACGGATTATAAAGCAAACCGGGAAGCTATGCCCGAAGATTTAGCGATATCAATTCCTTATGTGAAAAAGTTAATTGAAGGCTTTAATATCCCGATTCTTTATTCCGATGGTTATGAAGCAGATGATGTGATTGGAACATTGGCAAAGCAAGCAGAAAAAGAAGGTTTTGAAGTTTTTATGATGACCCCTGATAAAGATTTTGGACAATTGGTTTCTGAGAAGATTAAAATGTATAAGCCTGCCCGTATGGGGAATAAGGCTGAAGTTTTAGGTATTGAAGAAATTTGTGCTAAATATGGATTAAAAAGGCCTGAACAATTAATTGATATTTTAGGTTTATGGGGGGATACCTCAGATAATATTCCGGGAGTACCGGGAGTTGGAGAAAAAACAGCTTCCAAATTAATTGGTGAATACGATAGTATTGAAAACCTGTTAAAGAATACAGATCAGCTAAAAGGTAAATTAAAGGAGAATCTGGAAAATTTTGCTGAACAGGCTATTATGTCCAGAGAACTGGCTACAATTATTCTTGACGTACCTATAGCATTTAATGAGCATGAATTGGCAATTAAAGATCCTAATGAAGAAGAATTAAAGCTGCTCTTTGATGAATTGGAATTTCGTCAGTTTGCACAACGATTTTTCACTAACCAATCTTTAAAGGAATCTAAAAATGAAAAATCAGTTGATATTGGTGGGGCTGATTTATTTAGCGCATTACCCGAAGACCAAAAAGTAATTAAAAGCAAAAAAACAATTGAAGATGTTGAACATACTTATGAATTAATTGATTCTAAGGAAAAACGTGAAAAACTTATTATTGACTTAAACTCAAAAAGATCTGTTTGTTTTGATACGGAAACAACAGATAAGGATGCAAATCTTGCGGAACTGGTTGGTATTTCATTTTGCTATGAAAAGTCGAAAGCATTTTATGTTCCGTTACCTGATAATAAAAATGCATGTAAAGAAATTCTTAAGGAATTTAGTTCTGTTTTTGAGAATGAATCTATAGAAAAGATTGGACAGAATATTAAATATGATATGCTCATTCTTTCCTGGTATGATATAAAAATCAAGGGGGCAATATTTGATACCATGATTGCTCATTATTTGCTTGAGCCTGACTTGCGCCATGGAATGGACTTTCTTGCTGAAACTTATTTCGACTATAAACCTATAAGCTATGATGAATTAACGGAGAAACGCAGGGGCCACCAGTTAAACCTGAGAGAAGTTCAGCACAATAAAATCAATGCATTGGTGAATTATGCCTGTGAAGATGCGGATATTACTTTTCAGTTGGCTGAAAAGTTTAAGCTTCTTCTGGCAGAAAACAATATTCAAAAGTTGTATAATGAAATTGAAGCTCCTTTAATTCCTGTGCTTACTTCGATGGAAAAAGCTGGTGTGAATTTGGATACGGATGCCCTTGCTAAATATTCTGAAGATTTACATAATGAAGTACTGGGCATTAGAGATAATATTTATAATCATGCAGGGACTGAGTTTAATATTTCTTCACCTAAGCAACTGGGTGAAATATTGTTTGAACGATTAAAAATCACAGATAAGCCAAAACTTACTAAGACAAAACAATATTCTACAAGCGAAGATGTTCTGCAGAAAATGCTAAAAAAACATCCAATCGTTCAGGATATTTTAGATTATCGTTCATTAACCAAGCTAAAGTCAACTTATGTTGATGCTTTGCCTGCCCTTGTGAATTCCAGGGATCAACGAATCCATACTTCTTATATGCAAAGTGTAGCTGCTACGGGTAGATTGAGTTCTCAAAATCCGAATTTGCAAAATATTCCTATTCGAACGGAAAAAGGGCGTGAGATCAGAAAGGCGTTTATTCCTAAAAATGATGAATATACTTTATTGGCTGCTGATTATTCTCAAATAGAATTAAGAATTATTACAGAACTAAGTAAGGATACTGAAATGTTGAATGCCTTCAAAAATGGAATAGATATTCATACAGCAACAGCTTCAAAAGTTTATAATGTTCCTATTGATGAAGTAAACCCGGATATCAGGCGTAATGCCAAAGCAGTTAATTTTGGAATTGTGTACGGTATCTCTGCTTTTGGCTTGTCAGAACAGTTGGGAATTATGCGAAAAGAAGCCGCAGATATTATCAATAATTATTTTGTTCAATATTCAGGCGTGAAAAAATTTATGGATGATTCCATAAGCTTTGCCCGCGAAAATGGTTATGTTGAAACCATTATGGGAAGAAGAAGGTACCTGCGTGATATTAATTCCAATAATGCAGTTGTCAGAGGTTTTGCAGAACGAAATGCGATTAATGCGCCAATCCAGGGATCATCTGCAGATATGATCAAAATTGCAATGATTAATGTTTATAAAGAATTTTTGAAACACAATTTAAAATCTCAAATGATTCTGCAGGTACATGATGAATTGGTATTTGATGTATTTAAGCCGGAATTAGATATTGTTAAGGAGATTGTTGAGGAGAAAATGAGGTCTGCTATAAAACTGGAAGTTCCTATTGTTGTGGATATGAATACGGGTGACAATTGGTTGGAGGCACATTAGATTGAAGATTAGGCCTGCCTGCCGCAGGCAGGGATTAACGATTTTTGATTTAAGAAGGCTGGCTTTGATGAATAAATTTATTTACCCTGTAAGGGTATTCCTTATATTTGTGAGCCTTTAAAATGAATGATTATGAAACTATTTGCAATTGAAACTGGAAATTTAAAATTAGATGGTGGAGCCATGTTTGGAGTTGTTCCTAAAGTGATGTGGAGCAAGGTTTATCCTGCTGATGAAAACAACTTATGTAATTGGGCCATGCGTTGTTTACTCATTGACGATGGAGAAAGGGCCATTCTCATTGATAATGGAATAGGAGATAAACAAGATGAAAAGTTTCTGAAGCATTATTATTTAAATGGGGATTTTTCTTTGGAATTTTCGTTAAAAGAGCATGGATATACTTTTGACGACATCACCGATATGATTCTTACACATCTGCATTTTGATCATTGCGGAGGAAGTATTAAATACAATGAAAAAGGAGAGTTAGTTCCGGCATTTAAAAATGCTACCTATTGGGTAAGTAAAGCACAATATGAATGGGCAACCAATCCGAACAGAAGGGAAAAAGCCAGTTTCCTGAAAGAAAATATATTTCCGATTAAAGAAAGTGGTCAATTAAACCTGATTGAAGAAGAGGGAGAGATTATTCCTAATATTTATGTGAAGATATTTAATGGCCATACGAATGGGCAAGTAATCCCTCATATTAAAGTAAATGGTAAAACCATTGCTTTTATGGCTGATCTATTGCCTTCTACTGCCCATATTCCTATGCCGTGGGTAATGTCTTATGATACGAAACCTTTATTGACTTTAAAAGATAAAGAACGTTTTTTTAAAGAAGCATTGAAAGAGGATGTCATCTTGTTTTTTGAGCATGATTTGTATAATGAATGTTGTACCCTTCAAATGACAGATAAGGGAGTGAGGGTAAAGGATACCTTTAAATTGAAAGAATTGTTTTAATCCAATATACAATGTTTGTTTCTGGCACAATATTGGTTTTGTTTTAAGTGGGCCCGATATTTTTTAACACTAAAAACATTGTTTTATGAAAACAGTTATTAAAAATATTTGGGAAAAATATACTTTAGGAAAGCTGTTGTATCCAGTTTCTTTTATTCTTGCACTGGCTTTTACATCATGTGAAGCACATGTCTATATTGAAGATGAATATCCGGGAGATGCTTATATCGCATTAAGCTGGACAGGAGACGAACCGGATGTTATTGATCCGGGAACCAATGCAATTCCAAATACTTTTTATTGGGATCGGTATTACTTTATAAGACCTGGAATCTATACTTTGTATTATGATGGAGAATACAATAATGGAAACGGCTTTGTTGAATATGCCTGGGAAGTAGACTATGAAATTTATGTCAATTGGAGTGATGAAGTTGATTATTACGAAGACGTAGATAATTATTTCGTACTGGAATGCCATCCATTAGGGCCAGATGTTTTTCTGGACTATAAGTCTTCGAACATTAATGATGGTAATATTAAATCAGAATTTGTAGTGGTCAAGAAAAATAAGAATTATTCGATGAAAACAACTTACAGGAAAGTTGAGAAACGAGTTCGTAATTAAGAAAAAACCCGAAATCCTCTAACAAGGATTCCGGGGTAAAAATGCCAGCCGGTTTATCCGACTAGGAGGACAGGCTGGAATCAATTTTAATTATGAGAAATTTTAAATGCCAGCTAACAATTTCTATAGTAATATATTTTAAATACTCAGAACTATCCTATCACTGATTCTATAAGGTGTTAATTAAAATACAATTTATTAATTGAGCCAATAATTATGTTAACCCTTATTTAATATTAAGGCTATCCAAATCTTCAATCAATCCGGGATTCGAAGGTCTTTTAGCGTTTGCTGAAATAATGTTTCCTTCCGGATCTATTAATATAAATCTTGGTATTGATATAATATTATAGGAAGTGATGAAATCAGACTTAAAAGCATTATCAGCAATTAGCTGAACTCCTGTCATTTGCTTAGATTTCACCATGTTTTGCCATAATTTTTTGGACTTTTGAACATCCACCGAAATGCTTAAAAACACAATATTTTTCCCGTGATATTGTTTTTCAACTTTTTTAAGGAAAGGAATTTCTTTCTTACATGGCCCACACCATGTTGCCCAAACATCAATATATACGTACTTCCCTTTAAAATCATCCAGACTTACTTTTTCATCTGATATGCTTTCATAGTTAAAAAACTTAGGTGATGGATTGCCTGTAGCCATTGCTAAAAAACTATTATATATTTCATCAATTTCTTTAGCATAAGATTTATTCGTATTGTTTTGAGTGAAAATTTCATACGATGCCTTTGCATATTTTTCCGACGATTGAATCAAGCGCTTAGTTGCATTACGTAAAAAATACTCTTTCACTACTTTATTCGATATTGAGTCAATAATCACATCCCGAATAAAAAGTTCCTTGGGCTTATAGTCTTCTCTATTGGCAGGCCTTTTATCCCTTTGAGCAAACCTTCTTTTTTGTCCATACTGTGTGAGTATATCATAGACTAAATTTATAAACCCATTAGCTTCACTCACTAAAAGTTCTTCGTCATTTAGGTTTATTTCAGCATGGATTTCTGAAGTTATTTGATTTCTCAATTCGCGAGGGAGCATATCTTTCGTTGTTATTTTTCTTATGCTATCAAATTTTGCCATTATTTTAGGGTTGGAAAAATCTTCTCTTTTCAAGCTGCTTGCATAGTCAGATAATCTTGTATCTTTAAAATTTAAACCATGTACACCTACATATTTTGATAATACAAATTGTGTTAGTAGCAAAGCCTTTCTATTTTCCATGATTACAAAGTCATCATCCAAATCCTCTTCTTTGGTTAGCTTATAAACCCAATCAGTATATTCTTTAAGATAGCTTTTGAAATCTTCAAGTTCCAGCTTAACTTTTTCATAAAACAATTTACTTTTTACATTTAATTTCTTTTTACGTGCAGCTATTTTTTGTAAGCAGTTATTTTCAAGAGAACCTTTTCCTGAAAAATTGATGATTCCATCATTAATAGCCATATTCAGATCAAAACCGGGAGCAAGAAAAATTAATGTTTCATTGATCTTATAATAACCCTTATTTAATTGGTTTGTTTCCAATTTAAACTTACCATTTGTATCTTTCAATAATTCTTGTTGTTCGCTACCGATTTTTCCAAATAAAGCTGTTTGTTTATTATCTGGGATAACTCCTTCTATTTTAATATTCTTGCTTTGGCAAGAAATAAATCCGATCCATATGATGGCAATTAAAATCGTTTTTTTCATCATTACTATTTTTAATATTAATATTTATGCTGAAAACTGATATTAGTAGTTCCCGGCTATGGTTATTTAAACAGTGGTATCTATTTAACGATACAGATAGCTCATAAGAATTGGGGTTGGATACGGAAAAATTCAGATATAACTTAATGATCGCTATTTCCCTGAATTTTTCCCATATCCAATTTTAGCTTAACCTATTGATGATTAAGCTCCATTTCCGGATTGAACATCTGTACACGTACAGGGATTTCGAATGTATATTTCGGACTGTTTGGAGGAAGCGTAGTTATAACTTCCATTGTTTCCCTATTGATACGTTTCACTTCGGGCATGAGCCCTTCCTGATCCAGGCGTTTCATATCAAACCAGCGTAAGCCACTATAAGCTAATTCTCTTCTTCGTTCAGCCAGCACTTTTTCAAAAGCCTCGTTTCCGGAAGCTGCTGTTTGCTCAACATATGAATCCGTTTTTATACGATATTTTCTAAGCATATTTACAATTTCCATGGCTTCTTCATAATTGCCTTCTCTGGCCAACAGTTCAGCTTTAGTCAAGTATAGTTCAGGGAACGTAATCCCAAAATTATATGCCCCTCGAAAACCAGAACGGCCTAAACCATTATTATTAGTCACAGTTAATAAACTATAACGGAGGTCAGTGGTATCGAAATAGCTATTCAAATCTTCAGAATAGATCATAAAAGTAGGGCCTCCGCTTGCACTAGTTCTTTGCCATAGTACTTCAGGGCTAAGTTCATATGCAGGGGCATCTTGATAATCAGCCATTGTATTATAATCGAGAAAACCATGAGGTGCCTGCAATGCCATATCCGTATATTTCTTTGCATTGGCATAATCTGCCATGTATAAATAAACTCTGCTCAATAAACCATACGCTATATAATTGGTTACCCTGTATCGGTTAATATTACTTTGAGGCAACGAAATACTCGCTTTCGTTACATCATTGATTATAGAATCAAGCGTGGCTTGCAGGGAAGACCTACCCGGAGCTTTATCAACTACACTCGTACTGGTTACTAAAGGAAGCCCCGGATCCGTTGCCGCTGTTGAAGCATCATAAGCTTTGGCAAATACGGTTAGCATTTCAAAATAGGCATTGGCTCTTATCACCAATGCTTCACTGATTACCCCTTGCCTTTCTTCTTCTGTACCACCTGTCGAATTGGGAACTCCTTTAATAATTACATTTGAATTATAAATAACACGGTATAATGGGCCCCAAATATCCGGGCTGAATTTTTCATTGATGGTAATGATAGGCCTCCAATAATAACCATTAACCGCAGGGCTCACATTCAATTCATCGGCACTATTGTGGATATCATCTGCAAAGTGCAGAAGGTTTAATTGAAATGTTCTGGTCATGGTCGGTGAATTCAGCATGGCTTCATAATCACTTACTGTTTCGGGTAAAACAAGACCTTTGGGTTTTACATCAAAGAATTTATCACAGGAAGAAAAAACACCTGTAATAATCACTAATAATATTATTATGTATCTATTTTTCATGAGAATCATTTTTAAAAATTAGTTGAGAAAGTAAAGCTGTAGAATGGTTGTATTTCGAGCCTCCGGACTCCTGTAACACGATTAATCGCATCCGGATCAATATCATTTCCACTAAATGTATGGCGAAAAGGATTCTGGGCCTGAAAACGTAATTGTGTATTATATAAGCCTATTCTTTCTAAAAAACCAGCCTTTAAATGATAGGTAACTATAACATCCCTTAGCCTGATATAATCTGCTTTACGCACAAATTGTGAGGCATATTCATAAGCATACACAGCAAAAGATTGGTAATAGCCGGGATCCAGGCTGGAGCCTCTCACAAAGCCCGGTATTATCGTATTCTCCTCATCTCCGGGTTGTTTCCAATAGTTAGAAGAACCTTTTAATGGGTTATTGGAATAAGCACCTATATTACGAGGATTAGGTTGCTCCACCCTCATTACATGCCCACCATAGTACATAAATAAGAAAGAAAGATCGAAATTACCAATCGTAAATTGATTATTTATTCCTATTACATGTTTTGGAGTGGTTGTTCCATTATAGATCAAATCGTCAAAAGTAACATCAACTTTATCCGAACCGTAAAAGGCTAATATTTTCTCATTGCCTTCTTTATCATATACAAAAGGTTTTCCTAGTTCATTTAAGCCTCCGTAATTATAACTAAATAATGCGCCTAAAGGGTATCCTTCTACCGGATTAATACTTCCTGTTATATATTGGGAATTTGGAAATTCAGTACTTTTTACTTTCACTACTTTATTCTTGTTGAAGGATGCCGTTATTTGTGTTCTCCACTCAAACTTGTCCCTTTTTACATTCAGTGAGTTAATCACAAATTCAAATCCGGTATTTTTTATTGAAGCCGTATTGGCTTCATAGGAATTAAAGCCGGAGGTTGGATCCGCATCATAACTCCCGAATATATCAGTCGTATTTTTAATATACATATCCACAGCGCCGGTAATACGATTATTAAAAATTGCAAAATCAATACCCAGGTTATAATTTTTGGTGGTTTCCCATCTCAACGACTGATTCTCCGGAGCCAGTATGTCATTATACATCAAGGGAACATCCAGGGATGTATTTAGCCTGCTAAATAAAATAAGAAAAGCACCATTATTACTGTTGGGTACATTGCCATTAAAACCTGTGGCTGCCCTTAACATCAAATTATCTATCCAGTTTATTTTTTGAATAAATTCTTCTTTGCCTAAACGCCAGTTTAAACCAACAGACCAAAGCGGTTTGTATTTAAATTTAGGGTCTGCTCCAAATAAATTAGAGCGGTCAATTCGAAAACTTCCTGTGGCCACATATTTTTCTTTGAAAACATAAGTGGCCTGTCCGTAATAAGACATGAACCTTCGATCTGATTCTGTTTCTCCCAAATAGTTATTGCTATTGAAACCAGAAGAAGAATATCCTAATATACTAAAATCAGGCCTGGATGAGCGAATAACTCCCCAATTAACCGGTAAATGGATTAAAGATTGTTCATCATAACCAAAAAAGGATGCTGTATAGCCTTTATTTAGCGTTCTTTGGCCTTCAATTCCTAAAATTGCTGTAATGTTATGGTCATTTCCACCAAATTTATGGTTAAAATTTAACTGGCTTCTTACAGTATAACTTGTTAATCTCTGATTGGTTTTCTTCAGGATATTTCCTTTGGGAAGGTTTACAAACATAGCCATACCTGTAAGAGGATCCTTTTTCGCAAAATAATTTAATGCTGTTTTTACATCATAAGCATTTTCAAGTTGCATTTGGTCAAGTAGTATATTTTGACTTTCAAATTTTCCACCAAGATCTATATCTAACCAATTCGTTAACTTTATATTTAATCTTCCCTGAAACCTGATGGATGAGCCTTTAGAGGTGTTGGTATTACTGGCCAATTCCGCGTAAGGATGATAAAAAGTATCGTAAAGGCCTTTTTCCATAAGCTCATTATTATCGTCTTCATATATTACTTTGCTAAAAGCACTCCTGCTCGGTTCTAATCTAACAGGCAATGGATTTCCATTTTCATCCGCCAGGCGTTCATAAGGAAAGAAACTTGAATAGGAAGGGGTTCGCCCACTTACATCTTTATTATTAGTATATTTACCCCGGAAATCAAAATTAATGCGTTCAGAGAGTTTTACATTCAATCCCATGTTTAAGCTAAGTTGGCGGTTTTGGGATCTTCGTTCAACAGGAGTTTCATCAATATAATTCAACCCTAACAGGTAAGTAAATTTATCAGTTCCCCCACTCATGTCAAAGTTTAAATTTTTTGTAATCTTATTCTGATAAAATAAGCGTTCATATTCTTTCAGGTTATCGTATGAACCCAGTGCTAATAGTTTTTCATTTACCTGCTCCTCTGTCAATAATGGATCGGATACTGCAAGCTGTGTAGCCCCAAACATAATTTCCTGTACTTGATTCATTTTAGAAAACCCCCAATCAAATAAAAAATAGCTGGGTTTTGCCTTGATAAATTCTTCTTTCTGTAACTGAACAAATTCACTTGCATCCGCATAATTAAGATAGCTAAAATCAGGTTTATTTTGAACCGCATAAGTAGCATGAATCGTAAACACAGGTTTTCCTTCTGCTCCTTTCTTGGTTTCGATAACAATCACACCATTTGATGCCCTTACTCCATAAATTGAGGCTGCCGCTGCATCACGCAAAACACTGATGGAAACAATGTCATAAGGATTAATGGAACGCAGGTCAATTTCGGTTGGAAAACCGTCTACTACAATCAAAGGTTCCTTTACTGCATCAAAAGTAGAAACACCCCTTATACTAAGTTCGCCTGTTTGGGAGTTATAAACCAAGCCAGGGACTTTTCCCTCAAGATTTTCCAAAAAATTACCGGTAACAGCTACACGCTGCTTTAATTCTTTAGTAGTAACGACACTGGCTGCACCGGTAAGTTCATCTTTTTTTAACTGTTGATAGCCAGTATTAAAAACAATAACCACTTCTTCCAGTTGTGAAATATCATCTTCCATCACAACCCCTATTTCTGTTTTTCCTGCAACAGCATGCTCTTGGGTTTTCATACCTATAAAAGAAAATACTAATATGCCATTGGATGGTACCTCAATCTCATATGCTCCTTCCCCATTTGTTGTTGTACCATTAAGCGTTCCTTTAATAAGAACTGTTACACCAGGCAAAGGATATCCATCCTTATCCTTTACTATTCCTTTTACAGTAATGTCTTGAGTCGTTTCTAAGCTTAGAAAAGTATCTTTTTTGTAAATTAATATAAGATTATCCGTAAGACTAAATGATAAATCAGTTCCTTCCAGACAGGTTGTTAATACTTCCTCAATATCAACACTTGTCAAGTCAATATTAAGTTCTTTAATGTTTTCAATATCACTATTCTTATAAAGAAAGTAATAATCGCTATTGTTTTTAATGTGATCCATCACATTCTCCAGAGTGGCATTTTCCAAACTAATCGTAAAGGCTTTCTGCGAATATGCACTGGCAGAGACCTGAAATACGCTTACAAGAATAAAAAATGTCATTAGTTTCATAATTAACAATGCTTTGCGTATCCTCCCCTTAGAAGGAGGAATACAAGTCCATTTTTTTTTCATAAATTTGTTATAGTTAAATTAAACATTTGACTTTGCAGGATTTTCCTGCAAGGTCACTTTATTTCAAAGGCAAAAGTGTTACCGCATTTTTGCCTTTTTTATTTTACTAAAATTGTATTTCCATTAATATCAAATTTTACATCTTCAATTGCCATAAATATTTTTAATAGGTTTTCGGCATTATCATATCTTTTCAGCCTTCCTGAAAAAACAATACTTTTTAATCGGTCATTATCGTAAAAAATATCAACATTATACCATCTGGAGATTGTATTCAGTATATCTTCCAGTCGTTGTTTATCGAAAACAAATAAACCGTCTTTCCAGGATGTATAAAGTTCGGTATTTACCTCTGTAGTAATGTATTCTTCTTTTTTCTTATTATAGATAAACTGTTCTGAAGGAGAAAGTATTACAGGTTTATAGTTCCCGGCAATTGTTCGGACTTTACCCTCTACAAGAGTTGTTGCAGTATATCCTTCTTCTTTATATGCGCGGATATTAAATTTGGTTCCCAGTACTTCAACTTTGGTATCTTCAGCTATCACTATAAACGGTTTGCTTTTATTATGTGCAACCTCAAAGTAAGCTTCCCCTTTTACTTTTACGATTCTTTTATTCTTTACAAAAGTGATGGGATGTTCAAGGTTACTTTCCGAATTTAACCAAACCTTGGTACCATCTGAAAGTTCAATTAAATATTCACCTCCACGGGGAACTACTGCTTTTACAATTTGTTCTTCTCTTATTTCTTTTTGTGTATTATTTTTTCTGTATACTAATGATTTGTTTTTATTTGTAATCGTTGTACCCGAAGGATCTTTAATTTCAAACTCTTTTGCTTCCAGATTAATTATTTTCCCATCCGCAGTATATAAAAGGGCTGTTGATTTCCCCGGTTTAATGGAATCAGAAAACTGATTTTTCTTAAATGATAAGGGAGTGTTGTACATAAGCATTATCGTGATCAAAAGAGGAGTCAGGATGACTGCAGCAATAGCAGCATATTTATAAAGAGATCTTATTTTTTGTTTTCTAATGTATTTTTGAATTTCGGCAAATCTGTTCTGATCTGTAAATTTTTGATAGATTTCGGATTTTGTGATATAAGATTCCTTCTTTAGCAAATTTTCAAATAATTGTTTATTTGCTTCCGATTGTTCCTTCCATTTCAAAAGGGCAAATTTATCTTCATCTGAAAGAGAGCCTTTTAAATAAGAGTATATCAAGTCGGCTATTTTTAATTTAGTATTGATCATGTTTGACAAATTTCGGTGCTATACAATATTGTTTAGTATTATAACACAGAAAAGTCGTAACCATACTAGTCGGGTAGTAAATTTTTGTAAAAGAATTTATTTAATGGATTGGGAATAGAGAATCCCCCTAAATCCCTTAAATGGGGGAATTAGTTTATTTATCTAGCTTGTAAAAAATAAGGTAATAAGGTAAGAGTTAATGTATACTGACTTTTTCTACTAAGGTTGTAGGAGATAAATAAGGTTTACTACTATTATTGCAATGCCCGACCGAGAGTTGAATTAATTTGGGATATGGAGGTAAAACGTTTAGGAACGAGTGTAAGTCTCCGGGATTTTAACATAAAACAATAAAACCCCAATAAACTAAGTATAAGTACAAGTCGTATTTTTTTACAGGAAAAATAAAAATACCCAATCCTTCAGTCTTTCACGAAGGATTTCTCTGGCTCTTGCCCTTTGGTTCCTAATGGTATTTTCAGATACATTTAAAGCTTGAGAGATTTCTGGAATACTCATATCCATCAGTGTGAGATTAAAAACCTTGCGCATTGCTTCAGGTAACTTATCAATTTCATTTTTAATCATACGATGAACTTCTTCTTCAATGATAAGATGGTCATCTTCAAAAGGCATATTGTCATCTAGCTCTACTGTTTGGTATTTTTTATGATCTCTAATATAATTCAGGCAAGCATTCCGAACCGATAAATAGAAAAAAGATCTTATTGAATAAATAGAGTCAAAATCTTTTCTTTTGTTCCAAACTTTAGTGTATATCTCCTGAACAATATCTCCGGCAGGCATTTCTTCTTTTATGATTTGAAAAGCATATGAACAAAGTGATGGGAAAAATTTATCATAAAGCAATTTTAATGCTTTTTCATTTCCTTTACGAAGGCCATTGATAATATATTTGTCGTCGATAGTCATATTATGCCTCCGGCAAATATACAATAAAATCAGGGGCGACGCCCCTAGGGGCGTCGCCCCTGATTTTTAAAAACTCATCGAAAAGCTTACATTTAGCCCTGTATAAGCAGGAACATATCCTTCTGGTTAATATGAGATCTCTTCAGAAAGAAATGAAAATACGTAGCTTAGTACTTAGTCAATTAATTCCTGTTTAATTTGATTAATCACGTCCAGTTGTTTCATATTCAATTTATGCTCAATTTTATTATGAGAAAAGTAATATGCCAGATCGTAAGTGTTTAGATTGGAAAGTAATTCATATCCGGTCATTGGGCATCCTCCCAGCCCTCCCATTACTGTGTCGAACCATTTACATCCGGCATTCCATGCTGAATCTATTCGATTGTACCAATCATTCGGAGGAGTATGTAAATGAAGCCCAAATAATATATCCGGATATTTTAGAACGGCATTTTCAAATATTTCCTTAATTGACTTTTCAGTCGATAGTCCGGTAGTATCAGATATAGATATTTCTTTAATATTTTTCTTCGCAAATTTTTCGATCCATTCTAAGATTAAATCTACACTCCATTCATCTCCATATGGATTCCCAAAAGCCATTGAAATGTATAATGTAAATTCTTTATTCTTCTTTATACAGATATTCAGAATCTCATCAATAGTACGTTCGGATTTTTCAAAATCGGCATTAATGTTTTTCTTTAAAAAAGTCTCCGAAATTGTAAAAGGATAAATTAAATAATCCAGTTGATCATATTCTGCTCCAATTTCTGCTCCTTTTTTGTTAGCAACAAGAGTCATGATTTTTGAGGAAGTATTATTTAAGTCTATTTTTTGAATCAGATCACCTGTATCAGCCATTTGAGGAACTGCCTGTGGCGATACAAATGATCCGATATCTACAGCATCAAAACCGGCCTTTAATATTGCATTAGTGTATGCTACTTTTTTTTCTATTGAAACAAGTTTATTCAATCCCTGCAGCCCGTCACGAATTGATTCAATAATTCTAACCATAGATATTCTTTAAATTAAGATTTTGAAAACTGTTTTTCTTTTAACTCAGGCATGCCTTTACCTGATAATTCTTTTGGTATTCTGCCATTTTTTATAGCTTCTGAACGAAGTGGCCTTCCGCAAATACGTTCTACCATTCTTCCTATTTCCAGAACTTTATCTACATCCAAACCGGTATCGATCCCCATTTCATCCATCATTACAACCATATCTTCAGTTGATACTAAACCAACACAGTTTGGATCATCATAATAATAGGCACCGGTTCCGGGAACCGGAACTCCACTAACAAAATTCGCTGGTTGTCCTCCAATTCCACCCATGGTCGACTCATAATTTGTCATTCCTGCTTGTAATGCTGCCAAAACATTTGCTAATCCCCATCCTCTTGTTTGATGGAAGTGTACAATATGTTTTTCAGGATTAGGAATGACATCTAATAACATAGAATAGTATTTATATACCCTATCAGGTGATGCAGAACCATCATGATCGGCATGTTCTACATCATTGGCTCCTATGTCCAGCCATCTTTTTGTAAAGTCAATAGCTTTTGACATTTCGGTTGGGCCTTCA
The DNA here is from genome assembly GCA_028280405.1 of Bacteroidales bacterium. Lineage (GTDB taxonomy): Bacteria > Bacteroidota > Bacteroidia > Bacteroidales. The sequence continues at coordinate 16,524 of JANQLW010000055.1, read as the reverse complement.
ATAGGACACCCCCAAATGGTGCTTACTGTACCATTTACTTTTATACCGGCATCATGACATTTAGGAATGTATTCCTCACACATTTTAAAGTATTGCTCAATAGTGAGCCCTGAATTTTTCATCTGATGAGATTCACTGGTAGAAATCATAACCAGAATCCTATCCGGCCCATAACCATCTAATTTTGCCTGAATAGCCCTTTCTATTGATCTTTCACGGATCGTAACTGCTGTTACGCTAACTTCGGGTAATAAGTGTTTCACTTTTTTACTGGCATGAAGTTTTTTCATTAATTCGTCAGCATCTGCAAATTGAGGCATTCCCTTTGGATTTCCAAAATTTGTGGACTCTATATGTTTAAATCCTGCTAATATCAACTGCTCTAATACCCACAATTTTGCTTCCGTTGGAATGAATTGCTCTTCATGCTGAAATCCGTCTCTGACGGTTATATCTCCAATGGTGACTTTTTTTGGATAATTCATAATTTGATAATTTAGAATAGATATAATTTATTAGGTTGACTAAGTTATAATAACGTATGAAATGCAATAATAAAATTAGATCAAAATCCTTTGTTTTCAAAACTCTGCTATTGTTAACCAATTAGCAATTAGAAAATTTTTATAAACTGTTTTTTTTAATTATAATTGCATTAACGAGTTGTTAATCGGGTAACAACTAGAATAAAAGTACAAAAAAAATTGTTTTTTTGTATCTTTAGTAGGAAAAATTGTTCACCAAATTACTTACATAGTGTTTAAATTAGAAAGCAAAATCGATACAGGCTCAGCCGAGTTTAAATCGAATAGAGAAGCTTTTTTAAAGCTTCTGGAAGACTACAAAAAAGTTCATAAGAAAGTTACACGAGGTGGTTCAGAATCCGCGATTGAAAAACATAAATCGAGAGGAAAACTATTAGCCCGGGAACGAATTGATAAGCTCATTGATCCCAATACTCCGTTTCTGGAGTTAAGTTCATTAGCTGCCTATGGAAGGAGAGACGATAGACATCCTTCAGCAGGTATTGCTACCGGTATTGGACTCATTCAGGGAAGAGAAACCGTTATCATTGCCAATGATGCGACCGTTAAAGGAGGTACCTATATCAGGGAAACCATAAAAAAACATTTAAGGGCACAGGAAATAGCAATGGAAAACCACCTTCCTTGTGTATATATGGTTGACTCTGGCGGTGTATTCCTTCCTGAGCAAGCTGATGTATTTCCTGATAGATACCACTTTGGCCGTTTGTTTTATAATCAGGCCAAGATGTCGGCTCAGGGATTACCACAGGTTTCAATAGTCATGGGGTCATGTACGGCAGGTGGTGCTTATTTACCTGCAATGAGTGATGAAACCATCATCGTTAAAAACCAGGGAACTATTTTCCTTGGCGGCCCACCATTAGTTAAGGCAGCAACCGGAGAAATCGTAACTCCTGAAGAGCTGGGAGGTGCAGATGTGCATACTTCAATTTCAGGGGTTGCAGACCATTATGCCGAAAATGATGTTCATGCCATCCAAATTTGTAGAAACATTTTTGAAAACCTGGATAAAAAAGAGAAACAAATACTCGATCTGGCTCCGATTGAAGAACCTGCCTATGATCCTGAAGAGTTATATGGGATTGCACCTATCGATCTACGTAAAATGGTTGATCCTCGGGAAGTAATCATGCGTATCGTTGATGGAAGTAAATTCCATGAGTTTAAGGAAAGGTACGGAAAAACATTGGTTACCGGATTTGCACGTATTATGGGGTTTCCGGTAGGCATTATCGCCAATAATGGAGTGTTATTCTCGGAAGCTGCTCTGAAAGGAGCTCACTTTATTGAACTATGTACATCCAGAAAAATACCATTGGTCTTCTTACAAAATATTACAGGTTTCATCGTAGGAAAAGATTTTGAAAGAAAGGGAATAGCTAAAGACGGAGCTAAATTAGTACATGCCGTATCCAATGCCAATGTTCCTAAGTTCACGATCATATTTGGAGGTTCATTCGGAGCTGGTAATTATGGTATGGCAGGCAGAGCATATAATCCGAACCTCTTATTCATGTGGCCTAATGCAAAAATCTCTGTAATGGGAGGTATGCAGGCTGCCAATGTTCTGATCCAAGTTAAAAAGGATCAATATCGTGAACAAGGAAAAGAAATGCCACAGGAAGAAATTGATCAGCTTCGTGAAAATATTATTAAGAAATATGATTACGAAGGATCGGCCTATTATAGTACTGCCCGCTTATGGGATGACGGTATCCTGGATCCTGTAAATACTCGTCAGGTGTTGGCTATGGGTATTTCTGCTTCATTAAATAGGAAGTTTAAAGATCAGAAATTTGGTGTTTTCAGAATGTAATTGCAAAAATAAATGAAGACTTATCAAAATATAGAATTTGATTTAGAGAATAATGTTGGTACGGTATGGTTAAATCGGCCGGATAAGCATAATGCCATTAATGCTGAAATGATCAGTGAAATCATTAATGTGTTTTCAGAAATTGATGTAATGCCTGATGTGCGGGTAGCTGTTTTAAGAGGAAAAGGAAAATCCTTTTGTGCGGGTGCCGATTTAAACTATATGAAAGGCATTGCAAAATTTGACTTTGAAGAAAACTATCAGGACAGCTTAAATCTGGCAAAAGCTTTTAAAACAATTTACAACTGTAAAAAACCAACCATTGCTGTTGTTCATGGTGCTGCAATTGGCGGAGCTAATGGGTTACTTGCAGCCTGTGATTTTGTATACTGTACCAATGAAACAAAATTTGCCTTCTCCGAAGTAAAGCTGGGTATAGCCCCGGCTACCATTTCTCCTTATGTGATCAAAAGAATAGGGGAATATGTAGCCCGAAATTTAATGCTTACCGGTAAAAGATTTCTAGGACAGGATGCCGAACGATACAGATTGGTGAACAAATCAATGGATCCTGAACAATTGGAAAGCTATGTAAATACTATTATCAAGCATTTAATGACAAGCGGTCCGGAAGCAATGGCAATTTGTAAGGAACTGATTGCAAATATTTCAAATACCTATGATTTTGAAGACTCCCTTGAGTATACAGCAAAAATTATTGCTGAACTAAGAGCCTCTAAAGAAGGACAGGAAGGAATGGCTGCATTCCTCGATAAGCGTAAGCCCAATTGGGTAAAAGAATAGAACGTAAAATGATTTTTATATAATGGCTAAAAGAGAAATTAAATTTAGTTTGGTTTACCGTGATATGTGGCAATCGTCAGGTAAATACGTACCACGTGTGGATCAACTTAAACAAATTGCCCCGGTTATTATTGATATGGGTTGTTTCGACCGTGTTGAAACAAATGGTGGTGCATTTGAACAGGTGAATTTATTATATGGAGAAAATCCGAATAAATCTGTTCGGGAATGGACCCAACCCTTTAATGATGTTGGAATTAAAACTCATATGCTTGAACGTGCATTGAATGGTATCAGAATGTTTCCTGTTCCAAAAGATGTCCGCCAGTTAATGTATAAAGTGAAAAAGGCTCAGGGAACAGATATTTCCAGATCTTTCTGTGGATTGAATGATCATCGTAACCTAGAACTTTCCATTAAATATGCTAAAGAAGCAGGGATGATATCGCAAGCTTGTTTATGTATTACTTATTCGAAAATCCACACTGTAGAATACTATCTTCAATTGGCAGAGCACCTGGTAAATTATGGAGCACAGGAAATTTGCTTAAAGGATATGGCAGGTATCGGCCGCCCCGATACTTTAGGTAAAATTGTAAAAGGAATAAAAGATAAATGGCCGCATATTATTGTTCAATATCATGGACATTCAGGACCTGGTTTCTCGGTAGCTTCTATGCTTGAAGTTGCTAAGGCAGGAGCCGACTATGTGGATGCTGCGATGGAACCTCTCAGTTGGGGAATGGTCCATCCCGATATCATTACCGTTCAATCCATGCTAAAAGATGCCGGATTCCTGGTTAAAGATATTAATATGAAAGCCTATATGGAAGCCAGAGCTTTAACGCAAAGTTTTATAGATGACTTTTTGGGTTACTTCATCAATCCTAAAAACAGATTCCTCTCTTCCTTAATGGTTGAGTCGGGATTACCCGGAGGAATGATGGGTAGTTTAATGGCCGATTTGAAAGGTGTACATGATGGTATCAACTTCTCTCTTAAAGCAGTGGGGAAAGATGAAATAAGTGAAGATGAATTATTAGTTAAATTATTTGATGAGGTTGCTTATGTATGGCCTAAATTAGGTTATCCGCCATTAGTAACTCCTTTCAGCCAGTATGTAAAAAATGTAGCTCTTTTAAATATCGTTCAAATGTCGAAGGGTGAAGAACGCTATTCGATGATGGATGATAATACTTGGAATATGATCTTAGGAAAAGCAGGGAACTTGCCGGGGCCATTAGCTTCTGAAATTGTTGATCTGGCTGATAACAAAGGACTGGAATTTTATAAAGGAATTCCTCAGGATGCATATCCTGATGAACTGGATAAATATCGTAAAGAAATGGAAGAGTTAGGATGGGATACCGGTGAAGATGATGAAGAACTTTTTGAATTTGCCATGCATGAAACACAATATCGTGATTATAAATCAGGCCTGGCAAAACAACGCTTTGAAGAAGACCTTGAAACAATACGTGCTCAGGAAAGTACAGCAACAACCAATAAAACAACCACTGCCGTGAAAGAAAAACAAGCACCTAACAGAAATAATTACAGCAAAGACACTGTGGAATATCCGATCGCCATGGCTGGATATTTATTGTATACGCTTAATGCGGAATTAGAATCCAAAGAACCTTATCTGATTCCAGAACACAATATCTGGAAAGCAATTGGATATTGGAGAAACCTGATGTCTGTAAAAATTAATTATGATGAAAAAGAGTTTGATGTTGATATCAATAAAGGGAAAGATGACGAATATCAGTTTGTAATTGATGGTGAGGAAATTAGCTTATCATTATTGTATGTGGGTAAAGGCGAAGTAGATTTCAAAATGGGTGATAGCTCATATTTTGCTACAATTTCTGCAGCTGAAGAAGGCTCAAAAGTGAGCATTAATGATGCTGATTTTATGATGGAAAGACATGATCTCTTATCGGGTGAACATGAAGCAGGAGAAAATGACGAAATTATGGCTAGTGAAGAAACTCATGTAATGGCTCCACTTCCCGGACGTATTTTTAAAATCAATGTTCAGGAAGGTGACGAAGTGAAGAAAGGCGATGTCGTTGTTGTTATTGAAGCCATGAAGATGGAGAATAATATTGCCGTTAAGAAAGACGGTGTGATTAAATCCATTCTGGTAAATATGGATGCAATGGTGGAAGCAGGAATGCCTCTGCTTGAATTTGAAACTTAATCCCAAAGTATCCGCGAAGCGGATAAACAATAATAGAGAGAGAAGATTTTTATAAAGTCTTCAATCATGGTTTTTGTGGATACATTATGCAAATTCCTATCCCGAAGTATCGGGAGTAAATTGATGATTTATGAATTTTAGTTTATCAGAAGAACAAACAATGATCCGCAAAGCCGTTCGCGATTTTGCCGAATCAGAAATCAAACCCATTGCTCAGGAGTTGGACGAAAAAGCCGAATTCTCAATAGATCTTACCAAAAAAATGGGAGAACTTGGATTATTTGGGATGTATCTTCCTGAAAAATATGGTGGGCAGGGAATGGATACCCTGTCTTATATAATTGCAGTTGAAGAACTTGCCAGAGTTGACAGTTCTCAGGCTGCAACATTGGCTGCCCATAATTCTCTTGGGCTTGGACCAATTTATCAATTTGGAACAGAAGAACAAAAGGAAAAATATTTACCACCTTTATGTACAGGTGATTCTCTTTGGGGATTTGGTTTAACGGAAGCAACCGCCGGCTCTGATTCCAGAGGAACCAAAACAAAAGCTCGCTTAGAAAACGGACAATGGATCATTAATGGATCCAAAATCTTTATTACCAATGGATCATCTGATATTTCTATCGGTTCTACTGTCCAGACAGTAAGTGATGAAGAAAATGGCCGTAAAGAATTCACATGCATCATTGTTGATAAAGGCACTCCCGGATTTAAGCAAGTTGCAATGCATGGAAAAATGATGTGGCGAGCTTCCGACACCGCTGAATTATACTTTGATGATTGTAAAGTTCCTGAAGAAAACTTACTGGGTAAAATCGGGGAAGGCTCAAAAATAATGCTAAGTACTTTGGATAATGGAAGGCTAAGTATTGCTGCCATGGGACTTGGTTTGGCTCAAGGTGCTTTTGAGTTAGCATTGAATTATTCACGTGAACGAAAGCAATTTGGCCAACCCATTAATAAATTTCAAATTAATGCTTTTAAATTGGCTGATATGGCTACGAAGATAGAACTGGCCAGAAATCTACTTTATAAAGCCTGTTGGCTAAAGGATAATCATAAAGCCTTTGCTAAAGAAGCTGCTATGTCAAAACTATATTGCTCTGAAATCGCCAGAGAAGTGGCTGATGAGGCATTACAAATTCACGGAGGATATGGTTTGATGAAGGATTATGCTATTGAGCGTTTTTATCGCGACCAAAGATTATTGCAAATAGGTGAGGGAACTTCTGAGATTCAACGTATAGTAATATCGAGGTATATTGGGTGTTAGTTGTTTATATGATTGAGTAATTATGCAAGAAAATAACTCACAAATAATAATATATCAAACAGAAAGCGGAGAGACAAAAATAGATGTTCGTTTTCAGGATGAAACAGTTTGGCTAACTCAAAAACTAATGGCTGAGCTTTTTCAAACTACTTCTCAAAACGTAACAATTCATCTTAAAAATATTTTTGAAGAGAGAGAATTAGACGAAAAAGCAACTTGTAAGGATTTCTTACAAGTTCAAAAAGAAGGGACGAGAGAGGTTAAACGAAAACAAAAATTCTACAATCTTGATGCTATTATTTCAGTGGGTTATCGCATTAAATCGCACGTGGCTACAAAGTTTAGGCAATGGGCAACACAACATATTCGTGAGTATATTGTAAAAGGTTTTATATTGGATGATGAACGCCTGAAAAATCCGGATTTACCTTTCGATTATTTCGAAGAACTCGAAAAGCGAATACAAGATATTCGTACATCAGAAAAACGATTTTATAGAAAGATAACAGATATTTACGCCACAAGTGTAGATTACGACCCAACTTTGGATATGAGTATCAATTTTTTTAAAACAGTACAAAACAAACTACACTGGGCAATTACAGGAAAAACGGCATCAGAAATTATTACGGAACGAGCAGATAGTTCAAAACAAAATATGGGCTTAAAAACTTGGCGGGGTGATAAAATTCGAAAATCAGATATTACTATTGCCAAAAATTATCTAAAGGAAGACGAATTAACATCCTTGAATAACTTAGTTGAACAATATTTAATTTTTGCACAAGGCCAGGCTATTCGAAGAATCCCAATGTATATGAAAGATTGGATTGAAAAATTAAATGGATTTTTGAGTTTAAACGACCGGGAAATATTAAATAATGCAGGAACAATTTCACATGAATTAGCCAAAAAGAATGCAGAAAAAGAATACGAAAAGTTTAAAGAGGCCAGACAAAGAACAATTGAAGAAGGGGATTTTGAAAAAATAATAAAAAGAATTGAAAACAAGAAAAAGAAATAAATGCCACCTATTTTAAATAGTCGGCATTAATAGGAAGAAACAACTTTGTATTAAACTTACTACAATGACTAATAAAATACTTTGGAATCCAAACCCTGAAAAAGTTGCTGCAACACAAATGCAGGAATTTTTGGAAATGGCCAATTCAAAATATAAGCTGCGATCAAAAACCTATGAAGCTCTTCATCAATGGAGTGTAAATGATCCTGCGAAATTCTGGGAGGAGTTCTGGCATTATTCTAATATTTTTTATTCCGAAAACTATCAGTCTGCTGTTGATGATGTTCATAAAATGCCGGGAGCAAAATGGTTTACAGGTGCCCGTTTAAATTATGCCGAAAATCTTTTGCAACGAAGAGATGATCATACCGCCATCATTTTTTGGGGAGAAGCCCAAACTAGAAGAGAAATTTCTTATAAAGAATTATATCATCAGGTAAGAAATGTAGCGGCTCATCTTAGAAATTTGGGTATTCAAAAAGGAGATCGAGTTGCCGGTTTTATGCCCAATATGCCGGAAACGATCATTGCAATGTTAGCAACTTCTTCTATAGGAGCAATTTGGAGTTCTTCTTCTCCCGACTTTGGCATTAAAGGCGTTTTAGACAGATTTAGCCAAATTGAGCCTAAAGTGATCTTTGCAGCCGATGGTTACTTTTTTAAAGGTAAGTCATTCGATTCTCAGGAAAAACTAAAAGGAATTTTAAACCAGCTTCCTTCTGTTGAAAAGGTTGTATTGGTAAATTATACGAATACTGTTCAAACTGAAAAATTCAGTAATGCAATTACCTTTGAAGAATTTGCTGTAGAAACGAATGAAGAATTAGTGTTTGAACAACTTCCTTTTGATCATCCTTTATACATTATGTATTCTTCAGGAACTACCGGGCTTCCGAAAAGTATCGTACATTCTTCCGGAGGTACCTTAATACAACATCTCAAAGAGTTAAAACTACACTGTGATTTAAGGCAAGATGATGTTCATTTCTATTTTACGACCTGTGGATGGATGATGTGGAATTGGTTTGTAAGCTCCCTGGCTGTTGGGGCAACTATTGTTTGCTACGATGGTAATCCTTTTTATCCAAAACCGGATGCTTTACTACATATGACAAAAGATCTGAATATTACAATATTTGGAACAAGTGCAAAATATATTGCGATGCTGGAAAGTGAAGGAGTTTCTCCTAAATCAATTTCTGATTATCCAAAACTGAAAGCAATATTATCAACCGGTTCCCCACTCTCTGATGAAAGTTTTGAATATGTTTATCGTGAATGGAAATCAGATGTTCAGCTTTCTTCTATTGCCGGAGGTACTGATATCATTTCCTGTTTTATGCTGGGAAATCCAATTCTTCCCGTTTACAAAGGAGAGATACAGTGTAGAGGCCTGGGGATGGATGTGGATAGCTTTGATGATAAAGGCAAAAGCATTGTTGAAGATAAAGGCGAATTGGTTTGTAAAAAAGCATTTCCATCTATGCCGATCTATTTTTGGAATGATAAAGATGGCAAGAAATATTTTGATGCTTATTTTGCTGAATATCCGAATGTTTGGCATCATGGTGATTATGTACTTATCAGTGCGCATGGAGGAGTTACCATGCATGGAAGATCGGATGCAACATTGAACCCTGGAGGAGTAAGAATAGGAACAGCGGAATTATACCGGGCGGTAAAAACAATTCCTGAAATTCAGGATTCTGTTGTAGTTGGACAAAAATATGGTGATGATGAAAGAGTTGTTTTATTTGTTAAATTAAAAGAAGGTTATCAATTGAATGATGAACTTCAAAATAAAATCCGTTCAACGATTAGGGCAAACTGTACTCCTCGTCATATTCCGGCAATAATTATGGATACACCTGATATTCCTTATACCATTAATGGAAAGAAAATTGAAATGGCCATCAAGAAAATCATTCATGGAGAAGAAGTTAAGAATAAAGATGCACTTGCAAATCCTGAATCTCTTGAATATTTCAAAAACCGCCTGTAGGTAGAACACGAATTTTACGAATGCGACGAATTTTAACGAATAAATTAAATGAAAATTGAGCTAATAGCACATTATACAACAGCTAAAATCGCAATTGAAAAAATACTTCCTAATAATAGTTTACGTTTTAATAAATTAAAAAACTCAAATGATCCATGGGAGTTTAAAAAAAATATTCATGTGAACCTAAATGATAATATTTTTAAAATGTTTAATGACTTGAAACGAAAAGATAATTTGAATAGTTTCTATGAGAATATTAAATCTATTAGTTTTTCCACAGATGACTTATCAACTAGTGATAAAAAAATAGAATGTTATAAAAATTCCCTAATGTGGGCTCATTATGGGAATAATCATAAGGGAGTATGTTTCGTATTTGATAAAAAAGCATTAACAAATCTTTTTGTAAATCAACATGGAAAGCAAATTTTAATTAATGAGAATGTTTCTTATTTAGAAAATCCCTGTGGCATTGTGATTAAAGATGAGAGTAGTAGTTTTAATAAGCAAGTTGTAATTGAAAAAAGAAAAGAATGGAGTTATGAAAATGAGTTTAGACTTTCTATAATTCCAAGTAACGAAGATCGTTTTATATCTAATATATCTGAAAGCCTTTTAGCAATAGTTATCGGAGGTAACTTCCCTGAGGTTTATAAATGTTGCTTACTAGAGATTAAAGAAAAAGGTTTCTCTAATATTAAACTATGTCAAATTCACTATGATCCAAATGGATTTTATTATTTATCAGGTATTGATGATAAATCTGTACCATGTGTAATATAATCGTATCTTTATATAATACTCTCCCCCTTTATTATTAAAGTTTAATTCGCGATAATTCGTCGCATTCTTAAAACTCGTGTTCTATATTATGTTACAAAGAGATTTATCTAATAAAATAATAAAAGCGTTTTATACAGTTTATAATAAACTAGGTTATGGTTTTTTAGAAAAAGTATATGAAAACTCTATGATGATAGAATTAGAAAAATTTGGTTTCAATTGTAGAAATCAGTTTCCGATAAAAGTTTACTATGAAAAGATGAAAGTCGGAATATATTATGCAGATATTATAGTAAATGATTCAATTATTTTGGAATTAAAAGCTGCAGAAAATTTATGTGAAGAACATGAAATTCAATTAATAAACTATCTCAAGGCAACATCTATTGAAGTTGGATTGCTACTGAACTTTGGAAAACAACCACAGTTTAAAAGAAAAATCTTCACGAATAATAGAAAAATCTCTATTCGTGAAGATTCGTAACATTCGTATAATCTGTGTTCTATCAATATTCCTGAACTTGAATTTCTTCTTTTAACAATCTTAGTCCATTCATAGCAATAGCTTCAAAGTCATTTTTGCTTGGATAAAGTGCAATAGGGGCAATTTTATCTATACGCTTAGTCACATTTTCCAGGAAACGTTCGCTGTTGAAAATATAACCGGAAAGGATAATCGCATCTACATTCCCTTCCAGTACAGCATACATCGATCCGATTTCTTTTGCAACCTGATAAGCACATGCATATGAAACAAAGATTGCTTTTTCATCTCCTGAAATAAGTAATTGGTCAATCTCATCCAGATTGGAAGTCCCCAGATAGGCATCATACCCACCTTTATTTACGATGAGATTTATCATTTCTTCTTCAGAATATTTTCCGCTAAAGCATGTGCGGATCAATTCTTTGGTAGGAAGAGATCCGGTACGTGCAATTCCAAATGGGCCGTCCCCATCCAAAGACTGATTTACATCAATTACTTTTCCGTTTTTATGAGCACCTATTGAAATTCCTTTCGTTCCAACATGAACTACAATCAGGCTCAAATCTTCATATTTCTTACTTTGGGATTTCGCATATTTTCGTGCAAAATGTTTATGGCTTAAGGCATGAAACCTGGATCTTCTCGGCATATCCGGATGTCCGCTCATTCGGGCAACATCATCAAATTCATCAACCACAATCGGGTCAGCCATATAAGCTTTAATTCCCAATTCAGTAGCTATTTTATTCGAAATCAATCCTCCCAGATTAACCGGATGTTTATCATTTAATGTTTCGCTTAAATCAGCAACCATAGCTTCATTAATTTCATAGATACCAGATTTAACAGGTTTAATTACTCCTGATCTGGACATAATAATTTCTACTTTAGAAATGTCAATATCATTTTCAGCTAAAACAGCAATTATAGCTGCTTTACGAAATTCAATCTGGCCGGAAATATTATCAAACTGACCTAATTCTTCATCGCTATGCTTGATATTTTTTAAAAAAGATAATTCAGAGGCGTGGTATACCGCAACAAATGTTGATCTTTCCTCAGGGTATACAACTAATATTTTACGCATAATCATAGGCTTTTAATTTTATGTTTTATTTAGTGGCTTCTTTAGATAAATTTAAGAAAATTTACATATTCCTTCTGTACTGCCCCCCAACTTTAAATAGAGCATTGGTAATCTGTCCGATGGAACAATATTTAGTGGCTTCCATTAATACTTCAAAAATATTTTCATTATGAATAGCTGCATTTTGAAGTGCTTTCATCCAATGAGCAGATTCTTTTTCATATGTTTTGTGAAGCTGTTTTAGCATTTTTATCTGATATTCTTTTTCTTTCTTTGTGGCTCTAATTACTTCACCAGGAATTATCGTTGGTGATCCTTTGGATGATAAAAATGTATTTACTCCCATGATAGGCAATTTCCCGGTATGTTTCAAGGTTTCATAATACAATGATTCTTCCTGGATTTTACTTCTCTGATACATGGTTTCCATGGCTCCCAACACACCACCTCTTTCTGTGATTCTGTCAAATTCTGAAAGAACTGCTTCTTCTACAAGGTCTGTTAATTCTTCAATAATGAAAGAACCTTGTAATGGGTTTTGATTTTTAGCTAATCCCAACTCATGATTTATGATCATCTGGATTGCCATTGCCCGGCGAACTGATTCTTCAGTTGGTGTTGTTATCGCTTCATCATAAGCATTAGTATGAAGAGAATTACAATTATCATAAATAGCATACAATGCCTGAAGAGTTGTTCTGATATCATTGAAGTCAATTTCCTGGGCATGTAATGACCGGCCGGAAGTTTGAATATGGTATTTCAATTTTTGAGAACGGTCATCAGCACCATATTTATTTTTCATGGCTTTCGACCAAATTAAACGGGCAACTCTTCCTAATACTGAATATTCAGGATCTATACCGTTTGAAAAGAAAAATGATAAGTTAGGGGCAAACTTATTGATATCCATTCCTCTCGAAACATAATATTCTACATAAGTAAATCCATTGGCTAAAGTAAAAGCTAATTGAGAAATAGGATTTGCACCCGCTTCGGCAATATGATATCCTGAAATGGAAACCGAATAAAAATTTCTAACATAATTATCAATAAAATACTGCTGAATATCTCCCATTAACCTTAAAGAGAAGTCTGTAGAAAAAATACAGGTGTTTTGGGCCTGGTCTTCTTTTAAAATATCAGCCTGAACAGTACCCCGAACCCTGCAAATTGTTTCTGCTTTGATTTTGTCATAAACATCTTTTGGCAGAACCTGGTCTCCGGTAACACCTAAAAGCATCAATCCTAATCCATCATTTCCTTCAGGTAATTTACCCTGGTATTGAGGGCGGGTACTTCCTTTTTCAGCATAAATTTTTTCGATTTTCTTTTCAACTTTTTTTTCAAGATTATTTTCTTTTATATAGATCTCACATTCCTGATCAATGGCAGCATTCATAAAGTATCCTACCAAACTGGGAGCAGGCCCGTTAATGGTCATAGAAACGGAAGTTTTAGGATCAGTTAAATGAAAACCGGAATATAATTTCTTGGCATCATCCAAACAACAAATAGAAACTCCGGAGTTTCCGATTTTTCCATAAATATCAGGTCTTCTATCCGGATCTTCTCCGTATAAAGTAACAGAATCAAAGGCAGTAGACAATCTTTTCGCAGGAAGCCCTAATGAAACATAGTGGAATCTTCTATTGGTTCTTTCCGGCCCTCCTTCCCCTGCAAACATACGGGTTGGATCCTCTCCTTCACGCTTGAACGGAAATACGCCGGCTGCATATGGAAATTCTCCGGGTACATTTTCTCTCAAAACCCATTTCAAAATATCTCCCCATCCTTCATAAGCAGGAAGTGTTATTTTAGGGATTTGCAGATGAGATAATGATTCGGTATGAGTATCTACTCTGATCTCTTTATTCCTTACTTTATATTTATAAACAGTATCTTTGAAAGCTTTTTTCTTGTCTTCCCACGATTCAATAATCTGTTTATTGTATCCATCCAGATTTAATTCAATCTGATTGTATTTTTTTTCTAATTCTTTAATACTGATTTTATGCTCATCAGGTTTTAATTCTGAAATAGCCTTTTTTAAAGCATATAATCTTTGAGCGATTCCTGCCTGGTCAAGGGTCCACTGATTATATGTTCTTACTGTTTCTGATATTTCCGATAAATACCGTGTTCTGTTTGGTGGAATGATGAAAATCTTCTCCGACATTTCATCAGTAGCTTCCATTTTCGTATTGAAATCTACACCGGTCTTTTCTTTAATCTTAGCAATAATAGCACGGTAAAGTTCGTTTACCCCGGGATCATTAAATTGAGATGCAATGGTTCCAAAGACGGGCATTTCATCTACATCCACTTCCCAAAGTTGATGATTGCGGGCATATTGTTTTTTCACATCTCGTAATGCATCTAAAGCACCACGTTTATCAAATTTATTTAATGCAATGACATTGGCAAAGTCAAGCATATCTATCTTTTCCAATTGTGTTGCTGCTCCATACTCGGGAGTCATTACATACATTGATAAATCACTGTGGTCAATAATTTCCGTATCTGATTGTCCAATACCGGAAGTTTCCAAAATGACAAGATCATAATTTGCTGCTTGTACAATGGTTTCAGCATCCTTTACATAACGCGACATGGCTAAGTTAGATTGGCGAGTAGCTAAAGATCGCATATACACTCTGGAATTAAAAATAGAATTCATGCGAATTCTATCCCCTAAAAGTGCTCCTCCCGTCTTACGTTTTGAAGGATCAACAGAAATAATAGCAATGGTTTTTTTTTCAAAGTCAGCTAAGAACCTTCTAACCAATTCATCAACTAAAGAAGATTTTCCTGCACCGCCGGTACCAGTAATCCCTAATACGGGAGCTTTATATTTTTCAGCTCTTATTTTAATTTCTTTTAATAAATCTGAAATTTCATCAGGATTATTTTCTGCTGCTGAAATTAGCTTTCCGATAGTTTTGGGATCCTTTTCCAATACTCCATTAAGCTGGACTTTGATTTTTTGTCCGGTAGGAAAATCCGATTTCTCCATTAAATCATTGATCATCCCCTGAAGTCCCATTGTCCTTCCATCATCCGGAGAGTAAATACGGGTGATTCCATAATTATGTAATTCATCCATTTCTTCAGGAAGGATTACACCACCACCGCCACCAAATATTTTGATATGTCCACAACCTCTTTCTTTCAAAAGGTCATACATATATTTGAAAAACTCAATATGGCCTCCCTGATAGGATGTGATTGCAATAGATTGAACATCTTCTTGTATTGCACATTCTACGATCTCTTGTACGGAACGATTATGGCCCAGATGAATTACCTCGGCACCGGTTGATTGGATAATACGACGCATTACGTTGATAGCTGCATCATGGCCATCAAAAAGTGAAGCGGCTGTAACAATCCGGATATGATTTATAGGTTTATAAATCTCTTTATTCAGCATAATTAAAATTTAATTTATTAGGTTAGAAACAAATATAAGGATTACAGACTAAAATCCCTTCTAAATTAGTGGATTCATTGCATTTAATATTTGTCTTTTATGCATATAAGTGAATTGGTATATTGTAAATTAGGGTAAGCTAAGGAAGCTATCCCATGCTCGTTATTCACAACAATTCTTCACATTCGTTTAGGTACTGACAGGGTTCAGCCCGTTTAGGTATAGATTATCAAATTAAACCCTGTTGTTTAAAGAAAGTACGGATAGATTGTAACGCCCGGGCCATATGTGTTTTTACGGTATTGGACGAGAGAGATAATTCCTTGCTAATAGCTTTGTAGGAAAGTTTTTGCTCCCGGGCCATGGTATAAACCAGACGCTGTTGGGCAGGTAAATTGTCAAGAGCTTGCTGCAGAAGCTGAGAGTATTCTGCGTGGCGAATGCGATGGTCGGTTGTTTCTTCCGTTTGTGGAACTTCTTCTATCCATTTTTCACGAACAGTCCGTTCCATAGCCATTCGCTTCAGGTAACTCAGAATGTAGTTTTTAGCTATAGTTAGAAACCAAGCTTCAAAATTCAGTACTTCCGAAAGGCTTTCCCTATTGGTCCATAATTTCATAAAAATATCCTGTACAATTTCTTCCGAAAGAACTTGCGACTTCACATACCGCATAGCTACAAGGTAAATTCTGTCACGGTATCGGTTAAAAATCTGTACGAAAGCATCGGTATTGCCTTCCGATAATAATTGCACTATTTTACGTTCGTCATTTTTTTCGTAAGTATGCATATTAATCTATTGAAAAGGACAAAATGTTCATTGTGCCGGATACAAACCTACATAAAAATATTGTATTTTGTTTTATATAATTTTAATGTCCTATGATGAAAGCCAAACCCGACTTCCATACCTCGTCAGTCAAATCCCAATAAAATCGGGAGAAAGAAGGTTAATTATCCCATAAGCGTCAACTTAAGAGAAATTTTTATTTTTTCTGTGGTTTTCTGTGATTTCTGTGCGCTAATTTTGATTGTTTCTTCTCACACAGACTACA
>JANQLW010000027.1 GCA_028280405.1 Bacteroidales bacterium | reverse complement strand
AAAAGGTTTTTTAGTATTTTCGCTTTCATAGAACTTATTGATGGCTGTGCTATTGCATCGTCTTGGTAAACTTTGCTAGTTTAATAAAGTCATCAATTTTTTCTATATTTTTTTTACAGGCTTATCAACCCTAATATCTTAATAACTATTGTCATGGAAGCTTAAATTGACGGCTATGGGAAGCCATCCCTTCTCTCTGTTTCTTTGACTAAGCTTTAAACTTAAACTATCTTATTACTTATGAAGTTGTGGGATGGCTTCCCTTTGAAGCTAAAATCTTTACATCATTCCGCCCATACCTGGCATTCCGCCACCCATTGGAGGCATTGCAGGAGCTGCAGCAGCATTTTCATCTTTATGCTCAGCAAGAACACATTCGGTAGTTAATAACATACCTGCAATAGAAGCAGCATTTTCAAGGGCTACACGGGTAACTTTAGTTGGATCGATAACACCTGCTGCAAATAAGTTTTCATAAACTTCAGTGCGGGCATTGAAGCCAAAATCACCTTTTCCGTCTATTACTTTTTGTACAATTACAGATCCTTCTAAACCTGCATTTTCAACGATTTGACGCATTGGCTCTTCAAGAGCTCTCTTAATGATTGCGATACCTGTTTCTTCATCCTCATTTTCAGCTTTAAGCGTTTCCAATTTTTCAATTGCTCTGATGAAGGCAACACCACCACCAGGAATAATTCCTTCTTCAATAGCAGCTCTGGTAGCATTTAATGCATCGTCAAAACGGTCTTTCTTTTCTTTCATTTCAACTTCGGAAGCAGCACCTACATAGATTACTGCAACACCACCGGCTAATTTAGCAAGGCGTTCCTGAAGCTTTTCTTTATCATAGTCAGAAGAAGTAGTTTCGATTTGAGCTTTAATTTGATTTACTCTTGCATCAATATTTACTTTTTCTCCTTTACCATTAACAATGGTTGTATTGTCTTTGTCAATCGCAACTTTGTCAGTTTCACCTAAAAAAGAAAGGTCAGCGTCTTCCAGTTTGTATCCTTTTTCTTCAGAAATAACAGTACCTCCTGTAAGAACTGCGATATCTTCTAACATTTCTTTTCTTCTGTCGCCAAAACCGGGAGCTTTAACAGCAGCCACTTTTAACGAACCTCTGATTTTATTTACAACTAAAGTGGCTAATGCTTCACCGTCAATATCTTCAGCAACGATAATTAAAGCACGTCCACTTTGAGCAGCTTTTTCCAAAATAGGAAGAAGATCTTTCATTACACTGATCTTTTTGTCATAGATCAAAATGTAAGGATTTTCATAAACAGCTTCCATTTTTTCAGTATCAGTAACGAAGTAAGGAGAAATATAACCTCTGTCGAATTGCATCCCTTCAACAACGTCAACATAAGTTTCGATACCTTTAGCTTCTTCAATAGTAATAACACCTTCTTTTTTTACTTTAGCCATCGCTTCAGCAATCAATTTTCCGATAGTGTGATCATTATTGGCAGAAATAGTAGCAACTTGTTCCGTTTTTTCGTTGCTGTCACCAATCTCCTGAGTTTGTGCTTTTAATGATCCGATTACTTCCTGTACAGCTTTGTCGATACCTCGTTTAAGATCCATTGGGTTGGCACCGGCAGTAACGTTTTTTAAACCTGTTGTTACAATCGCTTGAGCAAGTACCGTAGCTGTAGTTGTTCCGTCACCTGCAATATCGTTGGTTTTAGAAGCAACTTCTTTTACCATTTGAGCACCCATGTTTTCAATCGGGTCGTTAAGTTCAACTTCTTTAGCTACGGTAACACCATCTTTAGTGATAACCGGAGATCCGAATGATTTTTCGATGATTACATTACGACCTTTTGGTCCTAAGGTTACTTTTACTGCATTTGAAAGCTGATCAACACCTTCTTTAAGTGCTTCTCGGGCTTTCATATCGAAAATAATGTCTTTTGCCATTTTATTTGTTTTTTTAAATTTCTGATTAATAAATTAAAATTAAACGATTGCTACGATGTCTGATTCACGCATGATAAGGTAGTCACCACCTTCAACACTAATTTCTGTTCCTGCGTATTTCCCATAAAGAACAATATCTCCGACTTTAACAGTCATTGGTTCATCTTTAGTACCAGGGCCAACAGCTACAACAGTTCCTTTTTGTGGTTTTTCTTTGGCAGTGTCAGGGATTATAATTCCTCCTGCGGTTTTCTCTTCTGCAGCAGCAGCTTCAATAATTACTCTGTCTGCTAATGGTTTAATGTTTAATTTTCCCATTTTTTTTAAAGTTTATGTTTTTAAATTATTGTTTTAATAATTGACATTTCCCATTTGTCAAAAATTTTGCCAAATAGAAATGATAAAAAAAATGTCAGCATGTGATGACATACTGACATTTTTAAAATTCTTTGATCCTTTCTAGTTATTATCTTCCTTTTTGGGAGGAGCCTGAAAATCTGTGGCAGCTTCCGGAATTTCAGTTTGGTTTAAATTTTGCCTTAATTCAGTATCAAATTGCTGACCTGATTCGCTTCTTGGGATTACGAAGATTGAAAATAAACTTAATACTAATAATACAATGGCTAAAGTCCAGGTCGATTTTTCCAGGAAATCTGCAGTTTTACGAACACCCATATATTGGTTAGAACTTGAAAAGTTAGATGCTAATCCACCACCTTTGGAGTTTTGAACTAAAACAACTAATACAAGTAAAATACAAGTGATAAGTATAAGAACAGAAACGAGTATATATGCTCCCATGATAATCTATTTTTTTCGGTTAATTATTAATCTCTTTCTTTATTTTTTCTATTTGGGCTGCAAAGTAACTACTTTTTTCTGGAAATTTCAAACTTAATTTCTTATATATTTTTATTGCTTTTTCCTTGTAAGCCTGATCGTAATAAATTTTTGCCAGCGTTTCACTCACAATATTTTCCTTATCGGTTATACTTTCCTTTGCTTTGGCTATCGGGTCAAAAAATTCAACACGACTACGACTAATGCTTGGTTCTGTTTCAATAAATTGGTCAATAAGTTCTGATTGAGACTTGCTTTTATTTTCTTCTTTTAAAGATTCAATATCAACTGTGTTTTCCTTTTTATCTGATTTTTCACCTGTAGCAGCTTCCTTTTTAGCCTTTTCGATGGCAGCCAGTTTTCTTTCGATGCGCGCTTTAAGTTCTTTTATTTTTTCATCTTCACGAACTGCTTTGGCCTGCTGGCTACTATCTATTATTGGAGGGACTTCGGTTGTCTTTTCAGTATATTCATCCGGCAAATCTATTTTTGAAAGGCTTTCATTTAACTGATTAAGTTTTATTCTTAAAGCATTTCGATTTTCTGATTTAATAGCACAAAGGCTTAAACGGGAATCAAATTTTATGTTTTTTTCTTTAAAATAGTTGAGGATCAGTAAGGTTTCAATAGAAGAACAATATGGATAGTCAGAAACTAATTGCTCTAAAGTTGCTAAACTATCTTTATTGAGCAGTTCCGGCTTATTCAGATAATCTATAAATTCTTCTTTCTTCATAATTTACCAGTTTACAACAGCTTTGTTAAACACATCTTCAACCAGGGCTTCATTGATATCATCTAGTAATCCGGTCAATTCAGAAGCCAGATCTTCTTCACTGGAATAATCAGCATAACGGGTAAAAGATTGTTCATAATCCTTAGTGTCATCGTACAAGTTAGTAAATTTCACCCGAATAGTTATACTTAAGCGGTTCATGGCAGCTGTTTGATCACCCTGAATTGCAATAGGGCTGATCCTATAAGCGGTAATATCTCCTTCCAACTGAAGGTCGCCTTCCTGATCTACAAGATCAAGGGTGGTTTGAGAAACAAACTTGTCTCTTAAAGCATCTGTTAATAGTTGAGCCAAAGTTGGTTCTACTAAAGAAGCTTTGTTTTCAAAAGTAGCAACAGATACCGTTTTTGCTTCGGCAGGAATTGATGCACCTGTAAAGGAATACATTTTACAAGCATGACAGAACATTACAATGAATAAAAGAAATGCGCTATGTTTAAGTATTTTCTTCATTTATTTGATTTTGTATTCTTTAATTTTTCTGTAGAGTGTACGTTCAGAAATACCTAATTCCAGTGCAGCACTTTTTCTTTTGCCATTATGTTTTTCCAGTGCTCTTCTGATCAGGTCGATTTCTTTTTTCTCAATAGATAAAGATTCTTCTACCACTTCTGAAGCCTGAATAGGTTCTTCATTGAATCTTTCTTCAGGGCGTTCCTGAATTACAATGTTACTGAGGTCGCTTCCGGTACCACTTACATCCTGATAAAGCTGTTTTATGAGCCTGGAGTTACTATCCTGCATCTGTTCTGTACTTTCACTATTTTGTAAGATATCTACTACGATTTTTTTTAAATCGTTCATGTCTTTTTTCATATCAAATAAAACCTTATACAGAATATCTCTTTCAGAAATGCTTTCTTTTTCTTCTTCTTTTTTATAAAGAACGGGTAAATCGCTTCCACCGCCATGAGGTAAATATCTTTGAAGAGTAGCTGCATCAATGTCTTTGTTTTTCTCTATAATAGAAATTTGCTCGGTAATATTTTTTAATTGACGAATATTTCCGCTCCAACGGTAGTTTGTCAATATAGAAATTGCCTCTGAACTTAAGTGTAGACTAGGCATTCTGTATTTTTCAGCAAAGTCGGCCGCGAATTTTCTAAATAAGAGATGAATGTCTTCTTTGCGGTCTCTTAATGAAGGTACCATCACAGGGACCGTATTTAAACGATAGTATAAATCCTGACGGAACTTACCATCAGCAATAGCTTGTGGGATGTTTACATTCGTGGCAGCAACTACCCTTACATTTGTTTTGATTACTTTAGATGAACCCACTTTCATAAACTCACCACTTTCTAATACCCTAAGTAATCGAACCTGAGTAGATAAAGGTAATTCTGCTACCTCATCCAAAAATATAGTTCCTCCATCCGAAACTTCAAAATACCCTTTACGCGCCTCATGTGCTCCGGTAAAGCTCCCTTTTTCATGCCCGAACAATTCGGAATCTATTGTTCCTTCCGGTATGGCTCCACAGTTAACTGCAATATAGGGGCCGTGTTTCCTGGAACTCAGCTGATGAATAATTTGGGGGAAAACTTCTTTCCCTGTTCCGCTTTCACCGGTAACTAAAACGGTAATATCGGTTGGGGCTACCTGTCTTGCAATATCAATAGCTCTGTCAAGTAGTGGTGAATTCCCTATAATTCCAAATCTTTGTTTTATTGATTGAACTTCCATTTATTAAAGTCTTTTTAATGAAAGTGAATTCATTGATTCGTAAAGTTAGAAAAAAATATTCGTATAAAAAGGGGCTGTCTAAAAAGTAAAGAAACAACTAAAATCCTTTATTTTACGCTCTGCGTAGCCCCGCCTGCTGCGGGCAGGTTTGCGGTTCTTAGCGTAATAACTTAAGTGATTGTTAAGCAGAGTTTCGCAAAGAAAACCGCAAACCTGCCCGCAGCAGGCGGGGTTATGCGCTAAGATTCGCAAAGACTTTTCGGACGACGTCCCCTTCATCTATTTATTTTCTGATGATCGCATTGAATTCTTTTTCAAAAGTCTGCATTAGTTTATTCATTACTTTATCAACTATCTTATCTGTTAATGTTTGATATTGATCCTGTAAAATGAAGCTTAAAGCATAAGATTTTTTACCTGCCTCAATTTTATCACCTTCATAAATATCAAATATGCTTACAGATTTAAGTAATTTCTTTTCAGCTTTATAAGCAGCTTTTTCTAGCTCAGCAAAATTAATTTTTGAATCCAGCAGCATTGCTAAATCTCTTTTAACTTCAGGATACTTTGGAATCTCTGTATATTGAATTTTCGATTTCCCTAATAATGATAAAATAATATCCCAGCTAAAATCAGCATAGAAAACAGTTTGTTTAATTTCAAATGTTTTCAACGTGCTTTTTGCAATTGCTCCAAACTCAACAATTGTTTTATTGCTTACAGAAATTGATTGCCCGAATGAAAAATCTGCAGATACTTCATTCCTGAGCTGCCATTGTTTTTCATTGATACCTAATCTTCTTAAAATATTGTAAACATATAATTTCACGGTATAAAAATCGGATTTTTGAATATCCTTATACCAGTTTTCTTCTATTGTTTCTCCTGTAATGAATACTGAAAGATGTTTGCTCTCTTTATATTTAGCTAATGCATAATCAGGGTTATGTTTTTCAGGGTTCTGGCAATAAACAAACCCGAACTCATAAAACTTCAGGTTAGGATTTTTATGGTTTTGATTATAAGCGATGGATTCCAGCCCTCCAAATAATAGTGACTGACGCATCACATCCAAGTCCTGGCTGATAGGATTCAGCATTTTTACATTATGGACAGAATTATAAACTTTACTTGCATCTGTATGCTTCGAAGTCGTTAATGAATTATTCATGATTTCATTAAAACCATTCGAGCTTAAATAATCGGAAACTAAATTCTGTACTTTTTCTTTATCAGGATGTTTGGTATAGGAAATTGCAGAGTGAAGACTTAAATTAAACTCAATATTATTATACCCATAAATACGAAGAATTTCTTCAATGATATCTGCTTCACGGGTAACATCAACTTTATAAGTTGGAATCAAAAGTTTTAAGCCATTTTCTTTTTCTTCTAAAATTTTAATCCCTAAATCAACTAAAATGTTTTTGATGAATCTACGTTCAATTGATTTCCCAATTAAACGATCAACATTGTCATAATTGATTTCTACTTTCCAGGGTTTGATCTCTTTTGGATAAACATCTACGATTTCACTGGTAACTTCTCCACCAGCTAATTCTTTAAATAAATTAACGGCGCGTTTAAGTGCATAAACAGTTATGTTCGGATCAGCACCTCTTTCAAAACGAAAAGACGCATCCGTTTGCAGCCCATGTAACTTAGCTGTTTTTCTCAAGGTTGCAGGGTCGAAATAAGCTGATTCAAGGAAAATATTTTTAGTATTTTCTGTAACTCCGGAATGAATGCCCCCATAAACACCTGCGATACACATTCCATCCGTTTCATCACATATCATTAGATCATTTTCAGAAAGTTCTCTTTCTACTTCATCTAAAGTTGTAAATTTTGTTCCATGAGCCATTTTTTTGATAATGACCTTTTCTCCTTTTACTCTATCAGCATTAAAAGCATGCAAAGGGTGCCCGGTTTCAAATAATACATAATTAGTAATATCCACGATATTATTAATTGGGTTTAATCCTAGCGAACGTAGATTGTTTTTAAGCCAATTAGGAGACTCTTTTACTTCTATGCCCGAAATTGTGATTCCGGTATATCGGGGACAAGCTTGTTCATCTTCAATGACAATCTCAAAAGGACGAGAGCTATTGTCAATTTGGAATTCTTCAACAGAAGGAATTTTTAATTCCACTTTTTGATCAGGATAGTGATGATTTAAAACAGCAACAAGATCTCTTGCAACACCAATATGTGAAGTCGCATCAGCACGGTTAGGGGTTAATCCGATTTCAAAAACATAATCATCTTCAATATTGAAATATTCTTTGGCCGGCATACCGATTTTAGCTTCAGGGTCCAGAACCATAATGCCATCATGATTTTTTCCCAAGCCTAATTCGTCTTCTGCACAAATCATTCCTTGTGAAAGCTCACCACGGATTTTTGATTTCTTAATAACAAATGAATCATCACCGGAATATAGTGTTGTGCCAACTGTTGCCACAGGAACTTTTTGTCCTGCTTCCACATTAGGTGCTCCACAAACAATACTTAATAGCTCATCTCCTCCTACATCCACTGTAGTACAGCTTAAACGATCCGCATCAGGATGTTTCCTTTTGGTTTTTACTTCGCCAATAACGATGCCTTCCAATCCGCCTTTTACTGATTGTACTTTTTCCAGCCCTTCTACTTCCAATCCACAATCCGTAAGTAATTCCGATATCTTTTCAGGATCAAGGTCAATATCGATATAGTTTTTTAGCCAGTTGTATGATATTTTCATTTGATATTAGTTTGTTACGGGTTCCGAGTTGCAGGTTGCGAGTTAATAATCTTTTAGCCACCTTATAGTTCGTAAGCTGTAATCTGCAACTCGTAACTTTTCAGAGGGCAAAAGTAATGAATTTTTTTTCAGGCTCAAATTTCAGAAATACCTGTTTTATAAAATTATAAGTATAATAAATAATTAAAGATGGTAGTCTAGTTTATTTTTTTCTCAATTTCAGTTTTATATGCATAGTAGCTCATCTCAAAACAAATTCTTCCCAGCAAAATAGCAGGATTTGTTTCATATTTGTTCCCAATTTTAATAATTTTTTCATCATTAAGTGGTGAATTGTAACAGATTTCTTCCCAGCACTCTTCTCTAATTAATTTACTTTGAGCAAAAAAATCTGCTTCTTTTTCACAATCATTATTAGAAATTGAACTAGAATAGTCAATAAAGACTTTTTCTTTATCATTTTTTAAATGGAGAGTGATATGACCGATTTCATGAATTAATGTAAATGCAAAATTGTCAATCCTATTGTGTCTTAATGTTAAGACTATAGCAGGATTATTTTCAGACCAAAAAGAATATCCATCGATTGGTGTTCCCTCTAACTTTTTAATAAGTACAAATTTTACTCCGTAATCATTTAATAATGTTTTTACAGAATTTAAGGTGTCAGTATTTCTATAGAAGACTTTATTTAATTCAATACAAAGTTGATTAATGTTTTCAAAGTTAAAGGTATTTACAGTTTGGGTTTTAGCTTCATAATGAGCTAAAGATTTCCAGGCAAACATGTTTTTCTCGTCAATTTTAAGTTTTTCAGATTTTCTTAGAAACCCAACTTTGCTTTTTGCAAAGTTTGTAACTAAATCATCAACACTTTTCACAGAGTAAATATTTTTTATTTTTTCGATATCTTTCTCTAAATTGTCAGATAGATATCCCTGCTTAGAAAAATATTTAATGGGAGCGTATTCTTTTATAATTTTCCAAAGCTCAATATTTTTTATTCTACTAATATTTTTTGATTTTATTTTAGCTTTATCAATTTCATATTGTGACTGAAATTTCATCCAATATTTAGCTGATATGTTTAGGCTTTTTTCAAGTACAATTGCTAAATCAGCAGTAATAGGCCTTTTCCCTTTAATAATTTCATTTAAAAATGAAGCTTTTACCCCAAGTTCTTTAGCTAACTCTCTTTGATTTAAATCAGGTCTAATGTCTAATTCATCCTTAATAAGTACACCTGGATGGGTAGCCTTAAATGGTAATATGTTTAGTTTAGTTTCCATAATTTCATCTTTACTTATAATGATTACTTAATTCAACAATAGAACAAATAGTAATTATATTAGGTTCTTCTCCTTCTTTGCTACTAATGAATTCAATTCTGTATTGTTTATTTACTCTTACAGATTCAAGGTCTTTTTTGTCTCCTTGTAACTTTTCATAGTTTAAGCTCTTGATAGGAAATAAATCTTCAATACAATCCGCAACTCTAAGTTTATCAATAGTTGCTTTATATTTAGTGATAACTCCTTTCGGAAAACGATATTTTTTACTTTTAGCATGTCCTTCTGCGTACAATTGCTTTAGGTATTCTTTTTCAAAAACGATTTCCATAATATAATAAGGTTCAATGCAAATATAATCAAAAATATTTAAATAAATTCACTATATAAGTGAATAAATTTATATTCAAGCTAACTAATCAGCCCCCAATTTGCTTTGTTTTTAGAAAGTTGAAGGGCATGCTTTTTAATTCGGCTGTTTTCAGCTTTGGTTAAATCGGGATCTTCATCCAGAATTTGGTTGGCAATGTCTCTTGCAAATTTCAGGATTTTTTCATCCTTAATCAGATTGGCAATTTTTAAGTCTACAATCCCACTTTGTTGGGTTCCTGTGATATCTCCCGGACCTCTGAGTTTAAGATCGACTTCGGCAATTTCAAAACCATCATTGGATCTTACCATGGTTTCCATTCGGGTTTTGCCTTCGGCTGTAAGTTTGTAATCTGTCATTAAGATACAATAAGATTGATCCGCTCCACGACCGACTCTTCCTCTTAATTGGTGTAGTTGGGATAAACCAAAGCGTTCTGCATTTTCAATGACCATTACACTTGCATTAGGCACATCTATGCCCACTTCAATTACTGTTGTAGAGATCATGATTTGAGTTTCGCCTTTTATAAAACGCTGCATTTCAAAATCTTTATCGGCTGCTTTCATCTTGCCATGCACTACACTGATAGCATATTTGGGCAAAGGGAATTCACGGGTAATACTGTCATATCCATCCTGCAAGTCTTTTAAATCCAGTGTCTCGGATTCCTGAATAAGTGGATATACAATATAAATTTGCCGGCCTTCTTCAATTTGTTTTCGGATAAACCCAAACAACTTTAGTCGTTTAGAATCATAATAATGATAAGTTTTAACAGGCTTCCTTCCCGGAGGAAGTTCGTCAATGACTGAGAATTCCAGATCACCATAAAAGGTCATTGCCAGTGTACGGGGAATAGGTGTCGCTGTCATAACCAAAACATGAGGAGGAATAATATTTTTCTTCCAAAGTTTGGCTCTTTGGACAACTCCAAAACGATGTTGTTCATCAATGACAACCAATCCTAAATTTTTAAACTGAACGGTATCTTCAATAAGCGCATGAGTTCCTATTAAAATTTGAAGTTCTCCATTTTGTAGTTCCGAATGGATCACTTTTCTTTGGGCTGTTTTCGTTGAACCGGTTAGAAGGTTAATATTAATATTTAAACTTTCCAACATTTTACTGACGGTTTTGAAATGCTGATTTGCCAGTACTTCTGTTGGTGCCATCAGGCATGCCTGAAATCCGTTATCCAAAGTAATCAGCATATTCATTAAGGCAACCAGGGTTTTACCACTTCCTACATCTCCTTGCAAAAGACGGTTCATTTGAAGGCCGGAACCCATGTCTGCCCTGATCTCTTTAATAACTCTCTTTTGAGCATTGGTAAGATCAAAAGGAATTTTATGTTTGTAAAACTTGTTTAAATAATCTCCGACTTTGGAAAAAGTATGTCCTTTTATTTTTTGATTTCTATCAATTTTAGACCGAAGCATTTCCAGCTGAATGAAGAAAAGTTCTTCAAATTTTAAGCGGGCCTGAGCTTTGCTTAATATACTTGTGTTTGTTGGGAAATGAATATTTAGTAAAGCTTCTTCTCTGGAGATTAGTTTTAATTTATGAAGAATATTATCTGATAAAGTTTCCTTGATTTCTCCTTTTGCCCGTAGAACCAGGGTTTTTGTAATTTTTCCGATTGATTTGTTTCCCAATCCTTTTGATTTAAGCTTTTCTGTTGTGCTATAAAAAGGCTGAAGTGTTTCATGGACGGCCATATCTTCATTTGTAGCTTCTTCAATTTCGGGATGGGGCATATTATATCGTCGATTGAATAAACTGGGTTTCCCAAAAACAATATATTCTTTATCGGCTTTGAATTTATCCTGTATCCATTGTATCCCTTGAAACCAAACCAATTCAATATTTCCGGTATTGTCAGTAAAACGGGCGGTCATTCTTTGCCCTCTTCCTTTCCCAATAATCCGAATATTGCTGATATTACCCTTTAGCTGAATATAAGCAGAATCACTATTTATTTCATTTACTTTGAAAAACCTGGAACGGTCAATATAACGATAGGGATAATACTGTAATAAATCTTGAAAGGTATGAATATTTAATTCTTTCCTTAAAATTTCAGCCCTTTTGGGGCCAACTCCTTTTAAGTATTCAATAGGGGTCAGGAAAAAATTATACGACATAGCCAGCAATTTATGATGTCGTAAAAATAATGAATAATATTTAATGATAATGAGGTGTCATTTCACCTCATTTCAAAAACTAATTTTAGCATTATCTTATAATAAAATAGAACTATCTGTACACTTTTTTAGAAAATGGAATTAAGGACTTCCATACTTCTTTTCTAGTAAGACCATTCGATCTTCTAATTCTCCATATTTGACTAAAGATTAGAAATAATATTGCTAAAGGATTTATGTACCTAATTTGGGATCTAAAATAACTAAACAATCCTTCATGATCACTATTAAATTTAATATACAGGAATGGAATAATAATAACTAAAATTGCAACCAATATAATCCATTCAATGACAATTTTTCTATTTTTCATAAATTTATTTTTTACGGTCCATCGGGGGTTCTAAACATTCCTTCGGTCGTTCCAACTGCACACATTGAAGCAATTGTTCCAGCGCATACAGGCCCTATAGCCATACATGCTAGGTAATCCCAGACATTCATTTGATCAAAAGTCCATTCAACACAGTTTTCAAATCGACTTCCCCAACTTTTTAAGGTATTCTTCTTAATATTAAAGATTTTTCTATTTTCATTATCAACATCAAACTGAATTATTAATGAATTTTCTGAAGTCTTATATGAGTATCTGTTAACATAATTCTCACTATCTATAATCGTTAATACCCAATATTAAAAAATGTAACTCTTATTTTTAGAAAAACAAGTTATAAATCCGCTCTCCAAAAATAAAAATCCCAACAATTACAGAAGCACTAGCAGTAATCAACACTGCTCCTGCTGCCACATCTTTTGCCTTTTTGATTAGAGGATCTTTTTCAGGGCTTACTTTATCTGCCAAAGCTTCAATAGCTGAATTTATAAATTCCATTGCAAATACAATGGCTATCGTTAAAATCAGAACCAGCCATTCTGTATTTGAAATCTTAAAATAAAAACCTGCAACTACAGCCATTATGGCAAAGAATAAATGGATGCGTGAATTGTGCTCTTCCTTTAATAAAGTAGCAATTCCATTAAAGGCATATTTAAAGCTTTTAACTCTTTTACGAAAGGAAAATTTCTGACTATTTGAATCCATAAGCATTCTTATGATGTAAATACCTTTTATCTATAAACAAATATAAGCGATATCCGCTAAATCCAATTAAACATCCTAAAAGAATTCCCGCTAATACATCTCCCGGATAATGAACGCCTAAATAAATTCTGCTATAGGCGATTAATGAAGCCCAGATTATTAAGATCAGACTTATGTGTTTAATATAACTCTTAAATATCAGGCTAAAAAAGATAGCAACCGTAAACATAGTAGAAGCATGTGAAGACAAAAAACCGAATTTAGCTCCGGTATACCCTTTTACAGTATGAACTATACCTTTCAGTTCTTCAGCATGCGTGGGCCTGAGTCTTTCAAAAACATTTTTAAAGGCATGAACTGAAATTAAGTCACTTATTCCAGCGATGGAACCAGCAATTATTAATAACACCCACCATTTCTTACCATAAAACTTAAAAAGCAGGTATACGAAAAGCAAATAAACTGGAATCCAGATATATTTGTCGCTTAACCAATACATCACAAAGTCGAAAAAAGAATTATGCATTCCATTGAGGAACAGAAACAACTCCCGATCTATTTCATGTAAGTACTCCAGCATAGAACAATTGAACAGTTGAACAATCTGATAATTAAATTATAGGCTCATTCAGTTTCTTCCAGATTTCATCTTTCAATTTTAAAATCCCTTTCCCTGCAACCGAAGAAATAAAAACTGTTTTGATATCAGGTAAATCCTGCTTCATCTCTGCGATGAGTTCATCATCCAACATATCACTTTTGGTAATCGCTAATAATCTTTCTTTGTCTAGCAATTCAGGATTATATTGCTTCAATTCATTCAATAAAATAGAATAATCTTTTTTGATATTATCCGAATCTGCAGGAATCATGAATAGAAGCATTGAGTTACGCTCAATATGACGAAGAAATCTCAATCCAATCCCTTTACCTTCATGTGCCCCCTCAATAATCCCAGGGATATCAGCGATAATAAATGACTTGTTATCTCTATAGGAAACAATACCTAAGTTCGGCCTTAAAGTAGTAAAGGGGTAATCTGCAATTTCAGGTTTTGCAGCAGAAACTACTGATAATAAAGTAGATTTGCCCGCATTGGGAAATCCAACCAAGCCAACATCAGCTAAAAGCTTCAGTTCAATAATGATCCATTCTTGAATACCATCTTCACCGGGCTGGGCATATTTAGGAACCTGATTTGTTGCTGATTTAAAATGATCATTCCCTAATCCCCCTTTCCCTCCTTTTAAAAGAATATGAGTTTCATCATGTTCTGTAATTTCACACATGATTTCTCCAGTTTCAGCATCACGAGCTACAGTTCCTAAAGGGACTTCAACAATTACATCTGCTCCGTCTTTACCATGACTGCGTTGCCCACTGCCACCTTCACCATGCTCTGCTTTAATATGTTTAGTGTATCGGAGATGAAGCAAAGTCCACATTTGTGAATTTCCTTTCAGGATAATATGGCCTCCCCGGCCGCCATCACCACCATCGGGGCCACCTTTAGCGACGAATTTCTCTCTGCGGAAATGCGCAGAGCCCCGCCCACCGTTTCCGGAAGTGCAATGAATTTTTACGTAATCAACAAAGTTTGAATTCGCCATTACTTAACTACAGTATAAATTTCAGGTAAATTACGGCCATAACCATTGTAATCCAGTCCATAACCAATTATAAAGTCATTTGGAATTTTCATTCCCACATAATCGATTCGATAATCCTTTTGGAAAGCATCCGGTTTAAACAATAAGGTAGCAACCTTTACATCCTTAGCTTCCAGATTCTTCAATAAAGGAAGCGTATGGGCCATCGTAATTCCGGTATCAATAATGTCTTCAATAATAACAACGGTTCTTCCTTTGAGCACTCTGTCTAAACCAATCAATTCTCTGACAGTATTTGTGGTTTGGGTTCCAACGTAGGAAGAAAGTTTTACAAAAGAAACCTCACAATCAAAGTTTATTTTTTTCAATAGATCTGAGGCAAACATAAAAGCTCCGTTAAGAACGACAATAAATAAAGGGTTTTTTCCAGCCAAGTCTTCATTCATATAGCCCGCTACCTTTTGAATTGCCTGATCTATTTTTTCGGCACTGATACTCGGTACAAATTTTTTATCCAGTACCTGTATGATTTCTTTTGTCTTTTCCATTGAAATTGAATTTAAAACAATTCCTGCAAAATTAAGCTTTTTAACTAATTGAATATCCGATTCAGCATACCAACTTATTAAAACTTTAGGCACTTTAAATATTCTAAGTACTTTAGGCATTGTTTTTTCTGCTATCAAAGGATCATTATTTTAGAAGAAATATTACTTTTGCACAAAACTTAAACCAATTAAAAACATGAAACCACTAGTAAGTATTATTATGGGTAGTACTTCAGATCTTCCGGTAATGGAGAAAGCTGCCAAATTTTTGAATGAAATGGAAATCCCATTTGAATTGAATGCTCTTTCTGCTCACAGAACTCCTGAAGAGGTAGAAGTTTTTGCAAGAGGAGCTTACGATCGTGGTATTCGTGTGATTATTGCAGGTGCTGGTATGGCTGCGCACTTACCAGGAGTCATGGCTGCTTTGACTCCAATTCCTGTAATTGGAGTTCCTATTAAAGCAAGTTTGGACGGTATGGATTCTTTATTAGCTATTGTGCAAATGCCTCCGGGTATCCCGGTTGCAACTGTAGGTATTAACGGTGCTTTAAATGCAGGTATTTTAGCTGCTCAAATGATTGCTACAGGTAATGATGAGCTTTATGCTAAAACTGTGGAGTATAAAGAAAACCTGAAACAAAAAATCGTGAAAGCTAATGAAGAGCTTTCTGAGATTAAATACGAATTCAAAGTATAATACTACAGTATTTTTGTAGTAACTTAGTATTGATTTTCAGTTGTTCTATCGCTGTCCCGATAGTTATCGGGAGAGAGGAAAGTCGGGACAACACAGAGCACCATACTTCCTAACGGGAAGGTCCCGATCGTGATCGGGAACAGCAAGTGCCACAGAAAATAACCGTCCCGCCTCAGGCGGGACAAGGGTGAAAACGTGAGGTAAGAGCTCACGCTATATGGTGGTGACATTATATAGGGGTAAACCTTATGGGTTGAAAGGCCAAATAAACTTCGGAGGGGTTGCTCGCTCCGCTTTATGCTTGCATAAACCGAAATGGGTAGGTCGTTAGAGTCAATTGGTGACAATTGATCCAGATAAATGATAGATAGTCCCGATAACTATCGGGATGAGACAGAATCCCGCTTACAGACTGAAAATCATTTTATAGATAATGAACTTCCGATTTTGAGTAATTGATTAAATCGAAATTTGGAGTTCATTATTTATTATTCGTCATTCTTTTCTTTACTTTTGTATTTATGGAATTAGCTATTTTACTTGGTTGGTTTGGAGGTTATGAGATTGTCATCATAGGTATTGTTGTATTGCTTTTTTTTGGAGGGAAAAAACTTCCTGCTATGATGAAAGACCTTGGAAAAGGGATTAAGGATGTGAAAAAAGCTGCAGATGAAAATGACCTGACCAAGGATATTAAAAATATTGGAAATCAAATTAATGATATAAATTCGACTGTTAAGAAAGTTTCAAATCCTCGCGAATTTCTGAAAAAGAAATAAGAAAACTGCCTGTGAAAGACTTAAGTATAGGAAATGAAGGAAAATTAATCTTCAGGTTTGCCATTCCTATGGTATTGGGAAATGTATTCCAGCAATTGTATAATGTGGTAGATAGTGTGATCGTAGGAAATTATATTGGCAAGGAAGCTCTTGCAGCAGTTGGAGCATCTTTTCCTATTATCTTTACCTTAATTTCTTTAATCATTGGTATTGCAACAGGTTCAACTATTATTATTGCACAATACTTTGGAGCTAAAAAGATAGAGCAGGTTAAAAGGGCCATTGATACTTTATTTATTTTTTTGTTTTTTGCTTCTTTGATTGTAGGTGCTTTGGGAATCATTTTTGCCGAGCAGATATTTACATTAATAAAACTACCTCCTGATGCTTTGGATAATGCTGTTCTTTACTTAAGGATTTATCTGAGCGGATTAATCTTCTTTTTCGGTTTCAATGGCACAGCTGCTGTACTTCGTGGTCTGGGCGATTCCAAGACTCCACTTTATTTTTTGATTATTTCCACAGTTGCAAATATTATTTTGGATATCCTGTTTGTGATGGTGTTTGGCTGGGGCATTGAAGGTGTTGCACTAGCCACTTTGATTTCGCAAGCAGGTGCTTTTGTAACGGCTATTTATTATTTAAACAGAAACCATGCTGTAATTCAGTTTTCTTTTAGAAAACTGGTTTTCGACAGGGATATATTTAAACAAAATACCCGTATTGGGTTTCCTATTGGTTTTCAGCAAGTTTTTGTGGCATTGAGTATGATGGTTATGTACTGGCTGGTTAATCCTTTTGGAACAGATACTGCTGCAGCTTATAGTGTTGTGTTTAGAATTGATGCTTTTGCCGCAATGCCAGCCATGAATTTTGCCGCAGCACTGGCAACCTTTGTTGGGCAAAACCTGGGTGCCGCGAAACCGGAACGGGTACGAAGAGGCCTGATATCTACTATTTATATGACTTCTGTTATCGCAATAGTTGTATGGTTTGTTTCTTATTTCTTCTCCGAACCATTAATGAAATTATTTACAGAAGACCAAAATGTAATTGCAATTGGGGTTGAATACTTGAAGATCGTAAGTTTCTTCTACATTTGCTTTACAATTATGTTTACCGTTAATGGAGTAATGCGTGGAGCGGGAGATACTTTAATTCCTATGGTTATTACCTTCTTTGCATTATGGGTTGTCCGGGTTCCCTTATGTTATTACTTATCCCTGGATATGGGTGCACTTGGTATCTGGTGGGGAATCCCTGTTGCCTGGATTGTAGGAATGATTCTTCATACTTTGTATTATTTTACTGGAAGATGGAAAACCAAAACCGTTTTTCATCGTACTAATTAAGTTGAAAATACATCCTGACTGAGTTTTATCTGACTTCTTAAATTTTAACTATTTGATTACTAGGTGCTTATTTGCTTAATGATAAAACTTGTTCCTCTGTTTTGCCTTTTAAGGTTTTTTCTTTCCTGGTTCTGATACCCACAAGCCGTTTAACATAGTGTACTCCAAAACGCCGGGCTTCATAACTCTTGCTACAATAGCTCGATCTGAAGTGCCTCCGATTAAAATAGGTTTCCCTGTTAAGTTTTTGTTTTTTAGTCGTTCAACTGAAACAAAAAAGTGTCCGGGTCCAAATGTACTATCGTTCTATTATCTTTAATCATTTCTAACTAAAAATTTGATAAACTTAAATATATTTGTATTTTTGATTATATTTTAATCAATTTTAAGATTGTAATATAATCATTATTAAAAACGAGCGCAAGTATATTATTGAAAAATTGATTTTAGAATGCTTGCTTTCAGGATTTTATAACTTAATATTCTTAATATGTCAACTTTTGGGAGAAATATTAAATTTTTACGAAAACGCGAAAAATGTACTCAGGATGATGTAGCTTTTGCACTTGAAATGAAGCGATCTACCCTAAGTGGTTATGAAAATGGAGTTGCACAGCCCAGTGTAAATGTACTCATCAGTTTTTCCATGTATTTTAATGTAGCTATTGACACCTTAGTCAAGGTAGAGCTAAGTGATTTGTCTGAATCCCAGCTCTTTCAGATTGAAAGAGGTTTTGACGTATTCATTAAAGGAAGTAATTTAAGAGTATTGGCAGCCACCCTTGACCAATACAATGAAGAAAATATTGAGTTGGTGTCTGAAAAAGCTAAAGCCGGTTATCGAAGTGGTTTCGCAGACCCTGACTATATTAAGGTACTTCCTACTTTCCAGCTTCCGTTTTTATCGAAACAAAAGAAATACAGAAGTTTTCAAATCTCAGGGGATTCTATGCTTCCCATCCCGGATGGATCATATGTAACCGGAGAATATGTGGTTGACTGGAATACCATTCGTGACGGCCAAGCTTATATTATACTTACTATTGATGATGGGCTTGTGTTTAAAGTTGTTGAGAACAAGATTGATAGTGAACAAAAATTTACTCTGTATTCGCTCAATTCAATATATGACCCTTATGATATCAGTGTAAGAGATGTAAAAGAAATCTGGAAATTTGTAAACTACATTAGCAGTGAAATGCCTGAAGCTAATCAGGAGAAGCAGGATTTGGTTGATACAGTGAAACAATTAAGGAAAGAAGTACAAGCAATACAAACAAAGCTAAACTTATGATAGAACACTGATAACACAGATTCAACTGGTAAACACTGATCAGATCAGTGAAAATTTTTTACATTAGTGTTATCAGTGTTCTATAATTATTGAGATGCCGAATCAAGTTCTGCATGACATGTCTCTCAATTAAACAGAATGCCTTAATCTTCAACAGCAATGCATGAAATCTCCACATCAACATTCATTGGTAAGCAAGCTACCTGAACAGCTTCACGAGCAGGAGGATCTACTTTAAAATATGTTCCATAAACGGCATTTACCGTTGCGAAATCATTCATATCTTTTAAAAAAATGGTACACTTAACCACATTTCCAAAATCCATATTATCAGCTTTCAAAACATTACCGATGTTTTCCATTACTTGCTTGGTTTGTGCTTCCACACCTCCTTCTACCAATTTCCCGGTAGCAGGGTCAATTCCAAGTTGGCCGGAAACATAAAGAGTTCCATTTGTATTAATTCCTACACTGTAAGGTGCCAAAGGCTTTGGCGCATTTGAGGGTGTTACTACTCTTCTCATTTTTCTATCTATTTTTTGTTTAATAATTTCTAATCCCAGAATTGTTTCCGTTTTTCATACTTAAAATCTTTAAGCAAGGAGGCTTTGATTTTTATCGTAAAACTCCAACTGGCACGTTGTCCCATAGGAATCCAGTTAAAGCTCATATCCCAGCAATGCAAGTCTCTGTAAATATTTAAAGATGTATATGAAATTTCCTTGTTTTCAAAATCATAACCGGTTCTGAATCCAATCTTCATTTTGGGAGTAAGGCTGACATTCCCCTGAACCCCTAAAGTCTGAGTTACACGAACATCTTTATTCTGTATAAAGTCTTTGTAAGTAATTCCTACTGATCGTGAGTAATTATAATTCAAATTTATTTGCCAGGGTATATCCCAATCAATATACTGATTTGGATTATTTTGTATTTCTTCCATTCTTGCAATTAGAGCAGGATCATTTTGGATTACTCCTGATTCACCTCTTGCAGCTAATTGCTTTAACAATTGTTCCTTATTGGGATCTATCTGAGAGATATTTTTTTTCTTCTTTCTGTTTTTGCCTATGGTCTGGGAATCAAATCTGTAACTTAAGCCCAAAGTCCACCTTGAACTAACCAATCTGAATAATCTTCGGTTTACAGCCCATTCAAATCTATTGATATTTTGTCCATCAGCATTCAAAACATAAGGATCCCATACTGATGAATAATTGATTCTTAGCTTTTTGAATAAAGTGGTTCGTCCACTCATCGAAATCTTGGACCAGTTTAAACTATCCTTATTCATATCATAAGAAGTTGAAATGGTAAAATTTTCAATCAATACAACTTTTTTCATACCTGTAATTGTATCTTTTTTGGATGGAACTTTAATCTCAATATTATTTGAAATGGAAAAACTGATTACTCCCTGCTTCCGGCTTGATGGAACTCCATATATATATCCGTCATAATAAGAATATTTTACACTATCGGTTTTTTGAAGATTGGTATAATAATAATCGTAATAGCCCCATTTTTTAGTTGAAAAATCGGGAGTATAACTAAAACTTACCGAAGGGGTAACTACGTGTCTGAATGCCCTGACTGGCCCCTTTTTGAAATTTAGCATACCATAGATTTTGGTATTTAAAGATGCCGACAAACGATAATCCAGAACATTGTTAAAACCGGCTATCGTATCTTTTACCAAAGTTGCTTCTTCCACTCCTTCATCATTTAGTTTAGGTTCCATTCGTTTAATGGTTCTACTGAAATACATCCGATCTGTAAAATTGATGCTGGAAGTCAAATTGAAATGCTTCAACACTTTAATATTACTGGAGATAGGTATCGTATGCTGAATCCCATTCCGAAATTGCTTTAAGGCACCCGGTTTAAACAATAAGGAATCGGCTATACTTACTGTATTTCTTGCACGCATTGAATATTGTACTGAAATATTATCGTACCATTTTAAATTTCCACTTTTGTTTTTTGCTCTAAAAGGATGAAATCTATTTACCGAAAAACTCATTTCCGGCAAGGTAATATTTACCTTTTTGGTTTTCGTATTTTGAGAATGGCTGCCGTTTAAGGTCAAAGAATGCTTACCGGCAATTTTCGTTTGAAAAGAAATACTTGACTGAAAGGTATTTGATAAATAATCGTTCTCAGAAGTAGGATTATTATCATTAAATTTGGAACTTACAATATTCACATTGGCAGAAAATCGGCTATTGGGCCTTGCTTTAGCATCTTGTGAGTGGCTCCATTTAATTGAAAAATCTTTACCACTACCTTCTCTGTCTTTTGTTTTATTTACAGCATAGGCTAAACTAACACTCCCTCTGTATTTATACCTTTTTGCATAATTCATGGTGGGTTTAATAGCCCAACTACCATAAGAGTAAATATCTGCTAATACCTTTAAATCCAGATAATCATTGATCGACCAATAATATCCCCCATTTTGCAGATAAAAGCCTTTATTTGTAGATTCCCCTGGACTAGGCATTACTATACCGGATATTTGGTCGGGCCTGGTTGGGAATAAGCCAAATGGTATAAATAAAGGAGTGGGTATATTTTCAATAACGAAATAAGCTGGTCCTGTTATAATCTTATTATTAGGTATAACTTTTGATTTCTTAAACCGAAATTCAAAATGAGGACAATCTTCGCAATCACAGGTTGTAAAGGAACCTTTATGAATATTTACATTGTCATTTTCTAATTTTTTTACTTCACCCCCCCGAATATAACCTTCATTTTCCAAACTTTGGACTCCCTTGATATAACCTTTTTTTGTTTTATAGTTAAATTTAATCTGCTCCGATTTATAGGTTTTCTGGCCTTCTGAAAAAATTGCTTTTTTAACCACCTTTCCACTTGAATCAATACTGGCTTCCGCATTCATCAGGTTTTCATTAAACTGAACTTCAATTTTATCAGCTTCCAAGTTCACCTTTTCATAAATGATTTTAGCTTCTTTATATAAATGGACATTTTTATCATTGATATCAAAACGAATAGAATCTATAGCTTCAAATTCTATTTTTGCATCAAAGCTATTTTTGTTTTCCTTTTCCTTATTTGGGGCCAAACCTTTGTTCCCTGGTATATCAGCTTGCATTTCCGGAGGCATATTTCCCTGGTTACGATTTCCCGGGAGCTGAATGCCCGCTGCTTTATAAACAGAGTCCATAATTGCCATAACCTCTTCTTGTTTCATTTCAGGTTTGATCAGGTTTTGAAGTACAGAATCAACCTTTACTTTTAGGATGTGATTGGCAATACCAAGGCTATCTTTGAGAATCTTTGTTTTTAAACTATCCTGTTTCAATTGGGTGGTATCTAATTTTATTTCCTGAGAATTAGCATATAATGCTAAAAACAGAAAACAAAAAAACAGACAAGCAGTTTTTGGTACAGAAGCTGTTGATAATTTAGAAGACAATTTGATAATTTAAATAGTGTTAAATATTAAATTTGCTTTTATACATGCAAAAATGATGCTGTAAATTTAATTATTTAAAGCGATTAAATAAAACAGAAAAAGTGAAACGGTTTTTACTTCTTTTATGCGTCTTATTTATCATCCCTCAAAAACTGATTTTCAGTCAGTCAAAAGGGCTGGTTAAGACCGTGGTTATTGATGCCGGACATGGAGGAAGAGATCCCGGTACGTCTGGAAAGACTACAAAGGAGAAAGATATTGTATTAGCCATTGCTTTAAAAACCGGAAAATATATTGAAGATAATATCCCGGGGGTAAAAGTGATTTATACCCGGAAAACTGATAAAACATTGAAGTTATACCAGCGGGCAAAAATTGCAAATGATGCAAATGCTGATTTATTTATATCTATACATGCAAACTGGTTTCAGTCGCCCAAAGTACATGGATCTGAGACTTATGTAATGGGGCTTCATAAAACCAAAGAAAATCTTGCAGTCGCCCAAAAGGAAAATGCAGCCATCCTTCAGGAAGAAGATTATATGGAAAATTATGAAGGTTTTGACCCCAATTCTCCTGAAGCATATATTATATTCAGTTTATATCAAAATGCTTTTTTAGATCAAAGTTTAAGTTTTGCTTCCAAAGTTGAGTCTCAATTCAAAAACAGGGCCGGTATTAAAAGCCGTGGGGTAAAACAAGCAGGTTTTCTTGTATTACATCAGGTTAAAATGCCAAGTGTTTTAATTGAAGCCGGCTATTTAAGCAGTGCCAAAGATGAAAAATACTTAAAATCGAAACAGGGACAAGCTTATATAGCTTCGGCAATTTATCGGGCTTTTAGAGAATATAAAAAAGAGTATGAAGAAAATACTTTAGTCGCAACTTCTCCTCCGAAGAAAAAAATCGAAAAGAAAAAAAATCCTAATATTATATATCGTGTTCAAATTGCATCATCTAAGCGGGATATAAGAAAACAGCGAAAATTCAAGAACTTCAAAGATCTTTATGTATATAAGCAGAACAAAACTTATAAATATTGTATAGGTAAAGAAAAAACTCAGACTGCTGCTAATCGACTAAAAAACAAACTCAGAAACACAAAATTCAAAGATGCATTTGTGGTTGCATTTCTGGATGGCCGGAGGATTTCCCTTGAAAAGGCTAAAGAAATGCTAAAAAATTAGTTAGATTTGTATATTAAAATTTAAGCAAGTGAAATTATCAAAAGAACTAAAAGTTGGTTTATTTTTTATCAGTGGAATGATATTATTGTTTTGGGGTTACAACTTTTTAAAGGGGACCAACATTTTTAAATCTGAAAGAGTATTTTATGCTGTTTACAAAAATGTAAACGGCTTGTCCAAATCAAATATTGTTTCTATTAATGGCCTTGATGTAGGACAGGTTAAAGAGGTCTTTTTTAAAGAAGATAATTCAGGTGATGTAATTGCCGTTTTATCAATAAGGAGTAGTTTCCCGATCCCTAAAAATTCTGTAGCCAGAATATTCAGCTCAGATTTAATGGGTTCTAAACAAGTAGCTATCGATCTGGGGAATTCAAAAGTTTATGCTCAACCCGGCGACACGCTGCAATCGAAATCGGAAGCAAGTTTAAAAGAAGAAGTCAATGCCCAAATCCTTCCGCTAAAAAATAAAGCAGAAAGCCTTATGGGTTCTTTAGATTCAGTGGCTAGTGTACTTAAAACAATTTTTACGGAAAGTGCCAAGGACGATTTAATCAACAGTTTTGCAAGTATCAGAAATACTTTCCAGGAATTGAATGAAATTACCATTAAAGTTGATTCTACTATTGATGCTGAATCAAGCCGCCTGGCAAATATCCTGGCAAGTGTGGATTCTATTACCATGAATTTGAAAGATAATGAAGATCATATTACCAATATCCTCACTAACTTTTCAGCTATATCCGATTCTTTAGTTAAATCTGACATTTCTTCAACAATAAATAATACCAGTAAAACATTAGCTGAACTGAATTTAATATTGGAAAAGGTTAATCGGGGAGAAGGCTCTGCCGGAGCTTTCCTGACAAATGACTCTTTGTATTTTCATGTACAGAAAACATTCTCCGATCTCAATGCATTGCTGGAAGATATTAAGAAACATCCGAAAAAATATGTAAGGCTTACTATTTTTTAGATATCTCGCTTTCTAAAGATTTTTTGAGTTCTTCACGACTCATTTTCTTTTTCCCTTTCTCTTTTTGAGGAGGGGATTTTTTTCCCGGTATATCCGTTTCTTCTTTCGGAGGAATATCAGGCTTCATCATAGCAGGGCTTATCTTGATATCACGAAATACATCTTCTCTGGAAAGCGGACGATATTCTTCCCACCATTTAAATCCTTCTAATTGTTTATCAGCCTGACTTACTTCTTCAATAGGATGGATCACAACCTTTGGCGTTTCTTTATAAACAATACTGCTTATTTTCTTATCAGTAAGATATAAAGTCATTTTAGATGCTACAGCTTTCTTTAAACCGGTAAGCTCTTTAGTTTCATCATCCCTAATAAAATAGATGGTCTCCGAATTGCCGTTTACATTTATTCTTTTAAGCTCATTATCTTTAAAATAGCCTTTTACATTCCGGCCTTTGATTTGGTTGTACTCTGTGGAATCTTTAGAAGTAATAAATGCAGAATTGTATAAAATCAAGGAGTCTGCTTTTTTGTTTGACATATAAATTCTGGAAGAATCACTACTTAATTGATTCTCTTCAGACCATAAAACAGGCAGATTAAACATTGAAATGACAGAATCTTTCATGCTGTAAATCAGCTTACCACAAATCCCCTGGAGGTCTTTCTTATAAAAACGGGCATTATCATAAGCATGCATATATTCAGCTTTATCAGCACTATCCAATAGTATTTTTATAGTGTCAGAATGCAGATATAAAGAATCCTTTTTTTCTTTTAAAATGGCCAGTGCACTGTCCGTAGCATAAGCATATCCTTTGTCTTTGATGTATTCGAATATTTTACCGGAAAGGTTCATGTCATTTTTGAGGTCTTCAAAATGAGCTCCGTCAAAGGCATAGCCATATCCTCTTTTTTTATCATAATAAACAGTATCTCCCTGTATTATTTGTTCTTCGTCTCTGATATAGGCTTGAGTTTTCAAACTGGTAATGTCGTTTTTTGTATCCATCCATCCTTTTAGTGCAAATACATATTTATTTTTACCAGTCATTGTTGTCGGGCCTCTAAACCTGATAAATTCTGTTTCTCTGTTATACCAAAGTGTATCTGTACTAATTGTATATTTCGGACTGCTTACTTCAACACTATCAACAAAAAGAAACTCTTTGGTTTCTTTGAAATATTCCCCGTTTTTACTAACCAGGGTAGTAGAGTCATCTACTATAGTCCCCCAATTATTAAAAATTGCAGATTCTGTATTTCGATCATATACCAGGTATTCAGTAGTGAGTGTGGATGTACTGTCAATTAATTTAACATTATCATAAAAATGAGATTTTTTGGTTTCTCCGAAATAAAATAAACGATCTGCATAAATATTTACCGAATCCTTAGTGATCACATTAACATTGCCGAAGGCTTTAAAGTCATTTTTTTCATCATCCACTTCAGCCGAATCACAGACCAAAATATTTTCATTATGCTTTATTTTAACATTTCCTGATAAATAAAAAATAGGAACACCATCAATGTTTTTCTTTACTCCTTTTCGGGATGAAAGGATATCAATTTTTCGTTTTTCCTGACCATAAACCTGGCCAAGAAAAAGTATAGCTAATAATAACAAGAAAAAGCTTTTCAGATATAAGCGCATTGATATTAATTATTGTTATATACAAATGTAATTAAAATATTTTCGGAGCTACTAAAATTATTGTTCAATAATAACACATAAATCATTCCATTATTTAGAAAGGAAATAAATGATTTTATCCTTACATTTGGGAGTTTTTAAAATAAATAATCTCCAGATTTAAAATAGTATGGCTAATCAAGAGAATAAAAAGAATAAGGGTTTTGACCCGAAGAAAAACTACGAAGAAAGCCGTAAAAAAGTTGGTTATGTAAATATACAGGATGCTACACAAAAGACATATGACTCCATTGGGTTCATGTCGGGCCTGGAAGTGCATCAGCAACT
Source organism: Bacteroidales bacterium (assembly GCA_028280405.1). Lineage (GTDB taxonomy): Bacteria > Bacteroidota > Bacteroidia > Bacteroidales. The sequence continues at coordinate 3,420 of JANQLW010000027.1, read as the reverse complement.
TTTAACCAAAGAAAAGCTTTTCTGTCACTGTCCGGCCGGGCTATTCAATAAAAATGAAGAATATGATGCAGAAGTCATTCGCCACATGCGCCCGACCTTAAGTGAGTTGGGAGAATATGATGGAACCGCTTTAATGGAGTTTAAAACCCGTAAGGAAATAGTATATCGTGTAAAAAATGAAACTACTTGTACTTATGAGGTAGATGATACACCTCCTTTTCCGGTAAACAAAGAAGCATTGGAAATAGCTCTGGAAATTTCTCTTTTATCGAAATTGAATATCGTTGGTGAAGTTCATATCACCCGTAAACAATACCTGGATGGAAGTATTCCCACAGGATTTCAAAGAACAGCTATTCTTGGCGTTGAGGGAGAACTTCAGCTTAAGAATAAAAAAATAAGATTGATTCAATTAAGTATGGAGGAAGACTCCTGTCGTGAAATATCAGACATTGGACATACCAGGGTATATAAAACCGATCGTTTAGGTATGCCTTTAATTGAAACCGTGACTTATCCTGATATGATAAATCCCCAGGAGGTAAAGGAAGTTTGTGATTATATTCGCTTTCTGAACAGAAGTACAGATAAAGTGAGGACAGGTATTGGAGCCGGACGTCAGGATGTAAATGTAAGTTGTAAAGGAGGAACCCGGGTAGAAATTAAAGGAGTTGCCCATACTAAATGGATTCCGAAACTTACCCATAATGAATGTTTCCGTCAATGGGCCTTGCTACAGATAAGAGATCAGCTTAAAAAAAGAATTAAGGATACCTCAAAATGGGAAATGAAGTATGAATCCCTAAGGTTTCATTCTCATAATTTCACTTATCAGCCGATCAAAGATGCAAAAAGGCAAATGCATAAGATTGTGGCAGTAAATTTACCTGAGTTTAAAGGTATGCTTTCTTATTTTACACAGCCGGGCAAAGCTTTTTCAAATGAGATCTCAGACCGCTTAAAAGTAATCGCTTGTCTGGAGCATCCTAATATGACTCACACAGAAGCATTTGAATCTGTAATTTCAAATACCGACTGGAATAATATTAAAACGGCTTTAAAAGCTGAAGAAAATGACGCACAAATTGTTTTCTGGGGCCCGGAAGAGGATATTCAGACTGCCTTGGAAACTATAGAAGAAAGATGCCGAATGGCTTTTGAAGGGGTTCCTCAGGAAACCCGTAAATCATTTGAAGACGGAACAACTATTTTTGAAAGAGTTTTACCGGGAGCTGACCGAATGTATCCGGATACAGATTCAGCACCTATTCCTTTGGCGAATGATTATATTGATCAATTAGGGGAAAATTTGCCTTCGGATATCATTGACCGTTATCATCAAATGAAAAAGTGGGATATTCCGGAAGATAATTACACTTACATTTTCAAGAAGAACCTATATCTTTTAGTAGAACGAATTATAAAAGAACTGGGAGTGAATCCACGCTTAATCGGAACATTTTTAGGGCAGCGGTTAAAATACGTTGAAGGCCATTTTACTCCTGCAGAAGAGTTCAACTATGACCTGGTTTATGATCTGTTTAAATATCTGAAAAAAGAGAATATTGATTATGGGTTGGCAAACAGAATGATTCAGCACATTTATGAGCATCCAAAAATGGATTTTGATTCGGTATTGGAAATTATCAATTTTAAAAGAATCAGTAAAGAACAAATCTTATCCCATATCTCATTCTTTAAAGAAAAATTTGAACAAACTGCTAAAAACAAAACGAACCTGAATGAAAGAGACTGGATTATGGGTGAGTTAAATAATATCGCTTTAGGAAATATCAACCTGACTGAATTATCTAAATTGGTTGAAAAAGAATTAAAATAAAAATCAGCTGTTAGCTATTAGTTCTTGGCTATTAGCAATGAAAAATACCAAGAGCTAACAGTTAATAGCCAATAGCATAAAATTATGAGTGAAGATTTTTTTCAAGGATATAAAGGAGCTGCTCTGGAAATATTAAAGAAATTTAATTGCAGGGTTTGGGGACAAGCAACAGCAGAAACAAGTCGTGGTACATTTAACGGAACCATTTTACCACGCGCAGAAAATGATGACGATCAGCACATCGTTATGAAAATTCCAACAGGATATAATATAGGAATTGATATTGCTACGATCCAATCTATGACCGAAACCGGTTATAAAAAGGCAAATTATAAAATTCCTGAAAAGGAATTTCCTTATACCGAAGGCTTGCCAAAAGTAAAATTATTTGGAACCGGTGGTACCATTGCATCCCGTTTGGATTATAGGACAGGAGCCGTAATTCCGGCATTCTCTCCGGGTGAACTTTATGGAGCAGTACCTGAACTAGCGGATATCTGTAACCTGGAAACGGAAAAGGTATTTGCTGTATTCAGTGAAAATATGGGGCCTAAACAATACATTGCTCTGGCTAAAGCCATTGGCAAAGAAATTGAAAATGGCGTGGATGGAATCGTAATCGGGCATGGAACAGATACCTTACATCATACCGGGGCAGCTTTAACATTTATGGTTCAAAATTCACCTGTACCCATTGTATTAGTTGGCTCTCAAAGATCTTCTGACCGCCCAAGTTCTGATGCTGCATTGAACTTAATGCATGCGATGACTGCAGCCGGACATTCTGATATCGCTGAAGTAATGGTTTGTATGTTTGGCCCAACTTCAGATGAATATGGCTTATTGCATAAAGGCACCCGTGTACGTAAAATGCATTCTTCTTACCGTTCTACTTTTAGAACGATTGGAGATACTCCTATCGCAAGAATCAGTAGAAAAGGAGTGGTTCCCATTCATAAAGAATATAAGCCCAGAAGAAAAGACAGGAATGTAAAGATTCTACCTTATTTCTCAGATAAAGTAACCATGCTTTATTATTATCCGGGTATGAAACCGGATACTTTAGATGCTTTAGTTGATGCAGGTTATAAAGGTGTTGTTTTTGTTGGTACGGGATTAGGCCATGTGAATAAGGAACTCTACCCGGCCATTGAAAGAGCCCAGGCCAAAGGTGTTCATATGTATATGACACTTCAAACGCTTTGGGGCTATGTTCATATGTTTGTATATGATACGGGCAGGGATATGATGGCGAAAGGGATTATTCCTGCCGGAAATATGTTGCCTGAAGTAGCTTGGGTTAAACTTAGCTGGATACTCGGACAAACTGAAGAACCAGAAGAAGTGAAGAAAATGATGCTTGAACCGATTAATGATGAGATCACAGACCGTGAACCATACAATGGATATCTGGTTTATCAGGGAGGAATTCCGGAAGTGGAAGGCTTTATTAGGGATGTACATAAATAATATTGTGAGGAAAGGGAAGCCATCCCATAGCCGTCAATTTAAGGGAATTTTGCTTAGGATCATCATAGGTGTAAGCTTTCCTTTCTTTTTTTCTTTTCTACATTTTGAGA
>JANQLW010000016.1 GCA_028280405.1 Bacteroidales bacterium | reverse complement strand
GTTTTTTTTTCTAAACCGCAAAATAATTTTTGATTCGAGCATATTTTTTTTCTGAATAGCAAGAATCAACTTGAATTTCCCTATTATTTTTTCTAAATCACTCCAATCAAATTGAATTGAGCTGTTCAGAAATCTGAATAGGTATGAGTAAGCGTGATATAGCTATAATACAAAAGCGTACAAATCCTTTACTGCTGATTATCAGTATATTACTCGCTTTATAATTAAAAAAAGTTTTTAAATATTAGCTGTTTAATAGAAGGAGCATATTCCATAATACTATTGAAATGAAAAAAGAAATTAACTCGATTAAAGTGAAAAATAAAAACCCTGAAAAAATGATAAATATTCTTGAATTAAAAATTAAATAATAGTAATCATGAAACAAAAAACCTTATTAAAAAACTGTTTAAGATTCTTTTTAAAGAGAAGAATTATTAAACTAATAGTATTATTGGCAATACTATCTTATACAAATACTTATGCTCAGGATAACTATAACCTGGTTGTTAAATCACCTGCAGCTTCACAACTACCAATATTTGGTAATACCCCAATATCTCCCAGTACAGGAGTTCCTCAAATTAATATCCCTTTAGGAGAAATAATTTCCGGAGATATAAAAGTTCCGATCTCTTTATCTTATAATGCCTCTGGTGTTAGGGTCAAGAGCCGATCAGACCTATACGGGGTTAACTGGTCTTTAAATGCCGGCGGCATCGTTGCAATAACAGATGGAAATCCTCAGAAAAGAAGCCATATTGATATAGATATTAGCAAATATACAGATGTTACAAATTTGAATTATGATGATGTTATGCAAGTTTACGAATATGTAAATGTTGGAATATATGCACAACCATATTCATTTTCTTATTCAATTCCTGGAGGGAGTGGTGCATTCTATATGGATGCAAATGGTACATTTTACAATGAATTTGAAAAATCAATAAAAATAGACGCTGTTTTTGACAAACCCAGTAATGGTTTTTCCAAACTTAACCTTATTAATAACATAGGAGTAAATTATTGTTTCACAGGAACTAATAATACCGAATTTTATTCAATTAATCGATGGTCTACTCAAAATCCATTAGTTAAAGGATCTAACGGGATAAGTGCATTATTTCTATTGAAAATTGTTGATTCAAATAAAATTGATTCTGTGGTATATACTTATGAAGCAAGCAATACAATTGTTGAGAATGAAATAGTAAATCAAATCCAATATTCTAATGACTATTATTCAGCTTATTCCGGAACCGGGCTGAATGTTCCAAATCCTAATACCTTCTATAAAAGTACCACTACTAATTCTAAGAGAATTTCTAAAATTACAAGTAGTGAAACTGGAGCTTATATTCAGTTCTATTATAAAAATGTTCAAAATAATTTTGGTTGTGATTTACTCGATTATATAATTTTTTATAATAAATCAGGAGTTGTTTTAAAGAAATATAAACTGGAATATATATATAATGGTAGGTATAATATTTCAGAAGTTAAATTACTAGATAAAAACAGTCAACTAATTAACTCATATACCTTAACCTATGAAACAGGTAGTATACCAGATATAAACTCAAAAAGCATAGATTATTATGGTTATCAAAATGGAGCAAATAATTCCAGCTTCTATCCAAATACTCCAAAATATTATTTTGAAAATAACAATAACCGAGATGTAAATTTCAACTATGCAAAGAAAGGAGTACTCAAATCAATAAAATATCCAACTGGAGGAATAACCAATTTTTATTATAGTTCTAATCAGATCAGGCGTGGAGATACAGAAGGATCTGTTATCGGACAAAAAATACATACCTATAATGAGTATTTAAAACATCAAGCAAATACCGGACAAAGTATTGGGTATAGCTTAACAGATACTATTACTATTACTGAAGATGCTATGGTAAATGCAGTCAATGGTTTAGTTAGTGTAGATATAGAATATGAAGACTATATATATGATTATGATCCAAATAAATCAAGAAGTGAAAATTTTACAGGAACTATGGAAATAATAGGTATTGATAATAGTACAATAATTTCTATTCGATCCTCTGTTAATGGCGTTGTAAATGGGAATGTTTTGCAATATAATGCCAGCCCCCATTTAGAAAAAGGAAGATATAAAATCATTATAACAACTACAAAAGAGCAGGAAATGATTGGAGTAAAATTTTCATGGTTATCCATTAAGAATGGTAGTTCACATCCAAACGAATTAATTAATGCCGGTGGATTAAGAGTTGATAAAATTGAACAAATAACTGATGGGAATATTCAGGTAAAAGAATATAGTTATACAAATGGTGAATTGCTATTCATTCCAAAATATATTAAAGAATATCTCTTTTTACCAAGTACTGGCCTTATAGATTGCCCATATATTCAATTATCAGGAATGCCACTTCGACAATTAGGGATGTCATTTGGTAGTTATGTAACATATGAAAATGTTAAAGAAATTAATAGTGATGGTAGCTATATAATACATGAGTTCATTAATTCACCTATAAGAAATGAGTGGCACGCAGTAAAGGCTCCGCTTTTTTCAAATAATCACAGAAAAGCAGATGCTTCCTCTAAAAAATATTATGATAGCAATGATAATCTGATTAAAATGGAAAGTTATTCATATTCATACGACTTAATTAAGCAATTAAATGGTATGTATTTTGAAGCCGGGCATGGGTTAAATCAAAGACTTCTTAAGGTTAATCCCGTATCTATTAATGAAATTTTTAGCTATGATATTTTTCAAGTTCCCATTGTAAAAAAAACCCTTACATCAAAGTCTGTAACAACCTATCTAAACAAAGATGGTATTTTAAGTTCTCTTACGCAAGCAACAAATTACTTTTATGATGGAACAGAACACCTGAATCCATCAAGAATAGTTACTTCAAACAGTAAGGGAGATATTATTGAAACCTATATGTATTATCCGGAGGATTATACCTCTTCAGATTTTACAAATCTTATAAATAACAATATTACGGCTATTCCTGTTGACAAAAGAACATATGTAAACAACAAATTAATTTCAGGGCAATTGATTGATTATAATGACAATGGACAAGTTGTTGAAGTTTTTAATGCGGAGGATGAATTAGGAACAAACTTGCCATTTTATGCAAGTAACCCTTATTCTTACGGAAATAGCATTGTAAATTGTTTATATGATAGTGAAGCAAACCTATCTGAAGTAAAAACCAAAGGAGATGTTTATACATCCTATATCTGGGGATATAATGATGCCTATCCGATAGCTAAGATAGAGAATGCAACCTACTCACAAGTTTCCTCTTATGTTTCAAACCTTAAGAATTTATCAAACCTTGATGTGGATGTAACTACCGAAAATAATTTAAGAACTGCCTTAAATAACTTACGTACTTCATTGCCAAATGCAATGATCACTACTTATACCTATGATCCTTCATTCGGGATTACAAGTATTACCGATCCGAACGGCATAACTACTTATTATGAGTATGATAATTTGGGGCGATTGATTTACATCAAGGATCACAATAAAAACATTCTTAAAAAAACCCAATATAATTATGCGAATTAGAAGCTTCAGGCTATAAGCTAAAGGCTTCAGGTAGCTAGTAAGAAATCTTGATACTTGATACTTGATACTTGATACTTGATACTTAAATAAAAAACACAAATTATGAAAACCACAATATATAAAAATAAAATATTCACATTGGCACTCTTGCTGCTAATGTCTGTGGGAGTACAATCCCAAACTCTTCAAAATATAATTTATCTCTCTCCTCCAGTTGCCAGTTTGCCTGCTAACGGAGGAATTGTGCCTGTTTTTTTTGAGGCGCCCATGGGCGTGAACCTTATGGAACTACAATCATTCTTAGATTACCATTCTGCCACTGCATGGAACGGTGAACTGGTATTTATCGTTGATTATTATAATTTTGTGGAAGGAGCAATAGTGGTTATGGCTCCACCCAATCCTACTTCTGCTGTAAGAAATTATGTATTGGACTTTGGATATCAGCAATTGTTCATTACCCAGGCTGCAGGAACCCCATCCAACCCCATAACTGTTTATAATGTAACAGGGGGTGGAGAATATACCGGTTCAAATAATATTTCGGTTAACCTGAGTGATTCGGAAACAGGGGTAAGTTACCGTTTATTGCGAAACGGGGTCCTTGCCAGGACCCTTTCGGGCACGGGAAGTGCCCTTACTTATTCCAACATCACCGAAGCCGGAACCTATACCATTGAAGGCTATAAAACTCCAAATACAAAAATGATGAACGGTAGTGTGGAAGTTACGGTAGCAACACAAACCAGTAGTTTGAACCTGACTTCAACTAAAAATTACATAGTAAGCTATATGTATAAAGAGCCTTCTACTTCCGAATCCAACCCTAACCAGAATATAGAAGTGTTTTATTTTGACGGATTGGGCAGGCCTATGCAAAAAAACGATGTCTATGGCAGCCCTGAGGCAAATGATATCATTGTTCCCATAGAATATGATAATATAGGAAGAGAAGCTAAAAAGTATTTGCCGTATGCTACTTCTTCTGCAAATAATGGAGCCTTTAAAACCTCTGCAACAACTTATACAAATTATACAGCTCAATACGGTACTACTGATGATAGTTACACCTTTTCAGAAAGCAAGTTTGAAGCTTCTCCATTAAACCGTGTACAAGAGCAAGTTGCTCCCGGATATGCATGGAGACAAAGCCAGGGAAAAACAATTAAATTCGACTATTTGACAAATGCTTCCACTGAAGTTGATAAATGGATCATGGGTTCCGGAAGCAGTTGTACAAAAAGCGGAAATTATGCTGCCAGTGAGCTGTATGTAAATAAAATTACTGATGAAGATGGGAATATTACTTATGAATACAAAAACAAGCAAGGGTTGGTAATACTTAAAAAATCCATGCTTGGTTCAACACCTGTTGAAACCTTTTATATTTATGATGCCTATAATTTGTTGAGATATGTACTTTCCCCTGAAGGTGTGGATCAATTGGGTTCAGCTACAAGTTTCTCTTCTACGACTACCGTAATTAAAAATCTCTGTTATTATTATGAATACGATAATAAAAAGCGGATGATCAAAAAACAATTACCCGGAGCTGAACCCCTATATATGGTCTATAATAAAAGGGATCAACTGATCCTTACGCAGGATGGGGAACAGGATATTCGCAATGAGTGGAACTATACAAAATATGATGTATTTGGCCGCCCGATCATGACAGGAACCTATAGCAGCTCTGCAAGCCAGTCTGCTTTACAAACCACTGTAAATGGATATGCTAGCTGTTATGAAACTTTTAATACCGGTACCAAAGCATATAGTAACAATGCCTTCCCTACTTCGGGGGTTACCAAAGTATTAACTTATACCTATTATGATAATTATAGTTTTATCCCCAGTGGAAAAACAGCCGTACTAAACTTTCATACGTCGGGTGACGCACAAGTGGACGGGCAGAGTTATGACAGTACTCCTAAGGGGCAGTTAACCGGAACGAAAGTTAATATCCTGGGCACGAATGATTATTTATATTCAGCTACTTATTATGATAATAAATACAGGCCCATCCAAAGCATTAACGAACATGCAAAAGATGGTTATGATGTGGTATACACCAAGTTCAATTTTCATGGAACGGAAGATATAAAACTATTGGTACATAAATACAATACCAGTTCTACGAATACTATGAAATGGTGGTATCATTATGACCATGCCGACCGTTTGATCAAGGTAAACCATTCCATTAATTCACAACAGCAGGAATTGATCGTGAACAATGTGTATGATGAAATCGGACAATTGATCAAAAAGAACCTGAACGCCAACAATGTTGCTGATCTGTCGGAAGGCTTCTGGCAATCGGTTGACTATGCTTATAATGTGAGGGGATGGTTAACCAAAATCAATGAACCGGATCTAAGCGGGACAGATAATGATTTATTTGGAATGGAACTGGCCTATAATACCGGCTTTTCTACTTTAGGAGGCACAGCCCTTTACAATGGGAACATCAGTGGTATGAAATGGAAAGTGGATGGAGGTGCCCAACGTGGCTATGGGTTCCGCTACGATGACCTGAACAGGCTGGTCAAAGCTGATTATGGAGAAGCAACATCCTATACATCCAATCCTGACCGCTATAATGTATGCGGCAATAATTGGGGAGACATTAGCTATGATAAAAATGGCAATATAAAATACCTCTGGAGAAAAGGATATTTGTCTTCCGGTTTTGGGGATATGGATAAATTGAGTTATTACTATACCGGGAATAAGCTCACAGCCGTGAATGATGCTGCTTATGACGGAGGGATCCATGACTTTAGTGACCGTTCAAGTTCAGGCAGTAATGAATACGGCTATGATACCAATGGCAATATGACCCGGGATGATAATAAAGGCATCATAGATGTGGATTATAATTATTTGAATTTACCAAAGAAAATAGACTTTGGTTCCAATGAAATTGAGTATATTTATGCTGCGGACGGAACAAAATTGAAAAAATTGGTCCGTACAGCAAGTTCTTTGAAAACAATTACCTATGCCGGTAATTTTGTATATGATGAAAATACACTGGATTATGCCCTGTTTGATGAAGGCAGACTAGTTAAGGTAAGCAGTAATTTTGTTTACCAGTATTTCTTAAAGGATCATTTAGGAAATACCCGGGTAACCTTTACGGAAAATTCAGGATCAATAGAAGTGATACAGGAAGATCATTATTATCCCTTTGGGATGAGTTTTGCAGGAATAAGTACTCCAACCGTTAATAATATGTATAAGTATAATGGAAAAGAGTTGCAAGCTGAATTGAATTGGTATGATTATGGGGCGAGGTTTTATGATGCGCAGATTGGGAGGTGGCATGTTATTGATCCGATGGCTAACAAATACTATTCTTTATCTCCATATAACTATACTGCTAACAATCCTATAAATGCTATTGATCCTGATGGAAGATATATTTTGTTTGTTAATGGTTTACGGACAAATAAAGGACATGCTGATCAAATGAAATGGATGGGAGGCGGCAGAATACATAAGACAGATGTTTATAACAATTATTGGTCTACTAAAAGTAATACTTTTGGAAGAAAAGCAGATATTGCTGCTCACTATAAAGAGAAATATAAAGATGATAATGTAGGTTTTACAAGTGGATCTTCTCATTGGAATTCACAAGCAAAGCAAAGACACAAAGAAGGAATGAACAAAGCAACGACGTTCCATAAAATGGTTGGAAATAGCGATATTACTCTTAAAGACGGAGAAACAATTAAAATTGTATCTCATAGTCAAGGAGGTGCCCATGCTGCTGGATTTGCTGAACAATTATTGAGTTATAAGGATAATGATGGTAACTCTATTTATACTATTGAAATAATGGAATATATAACTCCTCATCAGCCTGGAGATATTGACCATCCTGAAGGAGTTTTAGGTGTACAATTTAGTCATCCAAGCGATGCAGTGTCTTCAATTGCTCCGTGGTGGTTACCAAATGGAGGTAGTTCTTACAGTATAATTCCTGGTATTTTACCAATAAACTTTTTTGGAGGAGATATAATGGGTGGAGAAGGCCAACCTAAACTTGAAGGGCCTGCTGGAAATAGAAGTGGCCATAATGTTACAGATAATGATGAATTTATAAAACAACATAAAGGCATATGAAAACATTAGCTTTAGAATATATTAAAACAGCCCTGATATTAATTGGTGTTGAAGGTTTACTTTTTATTATAATGATTATGTTTGTAATGACTGATGAATCTGTAGGATTAATAGGAAAGTCATTAGGGGCAATCGTAAAATATGTTTTGGGGTTCCCTTTAATTTTACTGGATAAGGATTATCCATTTTTTCTTAATAATAGTAAGCCTCCTAATTATATGATTCCTTTGATTTTGACAAATATTTTAATACAAACAGGAGTTATAATTTTAATAAAAAGAATAATTAAAAATTAGATAATCTGGAGCCTCACTGAAAAGTGGGGCTTTTTTTATGCTCCATATGCCTGCCTTGTCTTAAAGTCCCTCAGGTAAGTATCAATAATATCAAATATCTTGGTCTTGGTGTTGGGGTCAAGCCTTTCAATGTCCTTTAGACGTTTAAGGGTGGCTTTATCAATTTGTTCGTACTCGCCTTCTTTAACCAGGTAATCAAATGGAAATATAATCCGTGATGATAATAAAGGCATTAGCAGTATTGCTTATAATGAACTCAACCTTCCTACTGAAATTAATCTTGGAAGCGGTAAAATTATTAAGTACTTTTATACTGCCGAAGGTATAAAACTTAAAAAAGAAGTTTATACCAATACAAGTTCTTTGACAGGCGGCAATCCCGATTACATCGGGACCAGGGCAGTTTTGTATATGACAAGGACAACAGCTCGCTGGAATATGCTTTATTTGATGAAGGACGTTTGGTTGAAAGTTCAGGCACTTATAAGTATCAGTATTTTTTAAAAGACCATTTAGGGAATACAAGGGTAACCTTTGCAGATATGGACAATAATAATGTTGCTGAAATTTTGCAACAGGATCATTATTATCCCTTTGGAATGAGCTTTGCAGGAATAAGTACTCCAACCGTTAATAATATGTATAAGTATAATGGAAAAGAGTTGCAAACAAATCATAATTTGAATTGGTATGATTATGGGGCAAGGTTTTATGATCCCGTGTTGTAGCTAGGTTCCATACAGTTGATCCACTTGCAGAAGATTATAGTTTTCAGACGACTTATGCTTATGCCGCAAATAACCCTGTTAGGTTTATAGACTGGATGGGGATGAAACCTGCAGATTTTTATGACGAAAAAGGAAACTATGTCGGAACAGATGGCGTTGATGATAGAACAAATTATGTTGTAACAGACAAAAAAGAGGTTAAACAAATAAAAAAAGCAACTAAAAAAGGTAATAGCTATACGGCTAATGTAAATTCAAAAGTAAAGCTTCCTGGTTACAATGTAAGATCTGAGATGGGAAAAGCTGTTGATAGAGCAGGAGAGAATTCTTTCCATGAAGAAGGAGGAATGATTGCTAATATGCCTGATGGTTCTAAAAAAGTAATCCATGCAAAACCTGGAGCTAAAGCAGATCCAAGTGTAGATCAGTATGCAGAAATAAATGTTTTGGATGCAGCAAACCCTTCAGAGGTTAAAGGATTTAGTACTTTAGATGGAACTTTCCACACCCATCCAAGTGGAATTGTAACTAAATCTAGTAGTACGGGAAATACAACTGGAAGTGCAACAACTATTGGAGGGACAACGATTACATCGTCTTTTGTCCAATCACCTTCTGATATTGACATTAATATTCATGCAGGTCGTGCTCAAAGAGGTTTGGTTACAGGAAATTCATATGTTTTAAGTACAGGAAATAAAACTGTATATATTTATAATGGAAAAGGTGTTCAGGCAACTTTCCCGTTAACAAAATTTAGGAGTAAATTAAGAAATGAATAAACTATTGATATTAAGTTTTTCGTTAATCTGTTTTTGCCTCAGTGCTAATTCACAAAAATTGAAAGATATTGATGTAGAATTTAGGCTTAACGGAAAAGAGAAAAAAATTAAAAAGAGCTACAAAGTTTTATTTATTCAAAATAATGACACTATATATTCAAGTTTATGTGGGAACAAAATGTCCCTTCCAAAACTTGATACTAAAAGTGATGTAGATGTACTCTTTAAATTTGGAAATATTGAATTGTTTTTTTCTTCTATTTCTTCTAAAAAACTAATCCCTGACCAAAAATTTGTGTGGGAACTTGGCTATTATAAGAAGCTTAGAGATAAAGACAAGGAGGAGTTTTACCAGGTTAAAGATTTTTCATCAATTAAAGAGCTTTATTGTTGGAAATTTAAACCCCAAGAACGTGGTGACGGAACCATTATTCTAGTCACTGTTCCTAAGTAAATATCATCACTTTTGGTTAGATATTTTGTCAATGTTCATAATAACAACAAAGCCTCGGGAAACCGGGGCTTTATTTTTTTAGAGTTCATGCATTTTATATGACATTGAATCTAAGAGTTCTTTAACTGCTTTTTGTGTAAGTTCTTTATTGTACACAAAACGGTGGTGTTTAGCTTTTGTTTGCTGGATAAGGTGGTCGTGTTCCAGGGAAAGATTGGTCCCTGCTGCCGCGCGATTTGAATCGCGTGGTTTGTAAGTCATAATGTAGATACTTTCTATTAGCAAGGTATAAATAATATGCTAAATATCAATAAAAGCCATGGCTATTTATCCATGGCTTTTATTGTTTTATTTGAGTTTTGTACTTATTGTTTATTTATAGTATTTATTAATTAAATTTGGTTAGGGCAAGAATAGAGATGACCACGCGATGAAATCGCGCGATAGCAGGGGTAATTGAACAAAATAAAGAGATCAAAGCTTTAAAAAAGAAAGTGGAGGCATTAGAAAGGTAAAAGATTTATGTCCCAAAATAGCTTTGTGTTTTACAGGGCTGTTTTGGGGCTTCAGACTACAGCTTCAAGCTACAGGCTACAAGCAACCAGCAACCAGTAACCAGCAACCAGCAACCCTACACACACTCAAATCAACTTTAATAAATAACAGTAAATAAAATTCAGGAAAGTAATGTTAAATTCTATTTCCTCCTAAGGGGGAGCGAGGAAATTGTGGAGGTTCACTTAGATGCAAATACTATTGCGATTGCCTTTGTTTTTTCTTCTTCTTGTTTTTTTAGTGGCCAGTAGTTTGGGGTTATAGAAACTCATTGCCTTTTCCGGTTTTTCAATAAACTCAAGGGATAATTTATGGAAATTGATCTGCAATTGTCTTTTTAGAGCGTCTTTAAACAATTTTTTATCAGAAGTTAGTTTTTCACACTTTCTTTTCTGTACCAAATACTGTTTTCTTTTCAGCTTGTAGTCATCATATGTTTCTTCAAATTCAGTAACAAGCTTATTAATAAAAACAGTAGGATTATGTGTTATAAACGATTCTACTCTGACCATCAACTTATCAACATTCGTATTGGTTAAACGATTATACTCAGTTAAGCCTTTAGGAAAAATAGTCAGGTACAAATCACTCCCTTTGGTCAAGGAAGCTCTTGCATTGCCTTCAAGTTTTCTAATTACTTTTTTTAGTTCCAATACCAGATCTTTAACCTGGGTTGAATACTCCAAAACTTCATCATTCGTTTTTTCCTTTTTTTGGGTTGTGGTCAAAAAATCATAGTATGCTCTGCTGATAGATTCTATCATACTACTGTACTTCCCATCAATGTTGGAATTTGTTAATCTGTGATTGTGATCCTCGGCATATTGTAACAAATTGTTATCTGTTATCGGTGCCGACATTAAATTCAGCCTGGATGCTGATACTTTTACTTTCATAATTGATTGTTTTAAATGAATATATACATAACGTCAAGCGGGAAGCTTGACAAATTAATTCTGTATTCAAGTACATTGGTAACCTAATAATCTGTCTAAATAACAAATTGATTTCATAAGTATTTTTTTTTGAAATATTTAAGGAACTAATTTTTTTTAATTATATGCTTTCATATTTGCCCTAATCAAATTTGTTTATCCTAATTTAATTTTACAAACTGCTAAAATATTTTTATTTCTTCTAATTTTTATTTCAAAACTGTAAATTTCAATTTACTTCGTCCTATTTACATTTTCACTAATGCCTAAATATTTTTATTTATGCATATTTTTTTTATAATCTGCTAAAATATTTTTGTTTATTGCTATTTTGATTTCAAACTTGGACGAATCAATTTTGTTTGGCCTGTTTTTATTTTCTTTTTTGCTTAAACATTTTTACAAATCAAGGTTTTAAATCATAATTGCTTTCCGTAAGATTTAGTCGAGCAGATATTCAAATGCTCCATTTTTTAACAATCTAAATAACAACATATTACACAGTTGTCATTTTCTACTGAACAATATATCTTGTTCAGAAAAAACCATGAAAAGAATCAACAAAAAATTTAGAGGTTATACCTTAAACGAATTACTGGTTACGCTTATTATTATCGGCATCATAATTTTAATTGCCATACCGATATTAATGCCATTAATAACCAAAGCCAAATCTCTTGAAGCAAAACAACAGCTGGCCCATGTGCACATGTTACAAAAAGGCCATTTCTATGCTCATTCGAAATATTCAAACAATCTGAATGAAATTGGATTCGAGCATGAAAAAGTCATTACCGAAGGAGGTAAAGCAAACTATCAAATCGAAATAGTAGAAGCAAGTATTACGGGTTTTAAAGCAAAAGCAACTGCACTTGTGGATTTCGACGGGGACGGCCAATTCAACGTTTGGGAAATAGATGAAAACAAAAATCTAATAGAAACTGTTCAGGATTAATGAATACATTATTAGCTATAATAATTGTTTTCCTGTATGCTATAATCATCATTCAGGATTTTAAGTACCGTGCAATAACATGGTATGTTTTTCCATTGCTATTCATCTCATATCTCGTTTTACTAAACCGTACTGATAACCTCAATCTTAATATCATTATTCTGAATATGATAATGGTTAGCCTACAGCTACTAATTGTTACATTGGTTTATAGTATTAAAGAGAAAAAATGGATAAACATTGCTAAATCGAAAATAGGCTTGGCAGATATACTCTTATTGTATATTTTGGCCTTGTCTTTTCATACAATAACATTTATTGTTTTTCTGACTTCTGCTTTAATTCTCAGCTTATTGCTCCACAAGATCATTGAGCCTGCAATGAAACAGAAAAGCAGGATTCCTTTAGCTGCATACCTGGCAATCTACTACATATTATTCATATCCATATTATCAATAAACAGCATAAATCCTTTAGAAGAACTACTATTTAATCATTTTATCATTTAATCATTCACTCCTTCATAATAATGGAACATCTCGATATAAGCACTGAAATAAAACAACTCATCAGCTCTGAGCAAGCCTGGCATTATTCCATCATTCCAAAATCCAATGGTAAAAGTTTGATTTTTTTTATTGATGAAAACAAAGATGTTCCCGGACTAAAAGATGAACTGGAGATGCTCTTCGGGAAAAGCATAAAATTGGAGAAGAAGTCTTCTAAAATAATTCGAAACAGCCTGGGGAAATACTATCGCAGAAACATGGATTCGAATGTAACGAAATCTACCAATAGTATTTCCTTCACAAACCAATCTGAAGATTTTTTATTTAGCCTGATAGAAGAAGCACATTCACTAAAGTCAAGCGACATCCATATAGAGCCTTATAAGGAAAGATGCCGTGTTCGCTTACGTATTGATGGCCGGCTGATTGAACGTTATTCGATCGAAAATAAAAACTATCCTTCATTAATCAATAAAATTAAAATAAAAGCCGGCCTTGATATTGCGGAAAAACGGCTTCCTCAGGACGGACGGATTTTTCATAAAACAACAAATATCGAATTTGATATCAGGGTATCTTCTCTTCCATCCTTACATGGTGAAAAAATAGTCATGCGTTTATTAAGCAAAGATTCAACCGATATAGATATTGACCAGCTGGGCTTTTTACAAGATCAAAAAGAAAGCTATCTGGAGGGCTTGAAAAAATCACATGGGATTGTATTAATCAGCGGGCCAACGGGATCAGGAAAAACCACGACTTTATATGCAACACTTAAAATATTAAATACAAAAGATACGAATATACTTACGGTTGAAGATCCTATTGAGTATACCCTTGAAGGAGTAAACCAAGTTCAGTTAAAAGAAAGCATCGGGCTTACCTTTGCATCTGCATTAAGGACTTTCTTACGACAAGACCCGGATATCATCATGTTAGGAGAAATCCGGGATGCTGAAACTGCACAAATGGCTATCCGGGCAGCTCTTACAGGACACCTTGTATTATCTACGGTGCATACCAATTCGGCCTGGGGAACCGTATCCAGATTAATAGATATGGGCATTCCCCCCTTTCTGTTGGCCGATACTCTATCGCTAAGTGTTGCCCAACGTCTTTTAAGAAAACTCTGCCCGCATTGTAAAAAAGAAAGCAATGATGTTCCGGATATATCTTATGCTTCATACAAACTGAGAGATAAAATAAAAACACATCATGAAGCCATAGGTTGTGAAGAATGTTTTTTTACAGGATATAAAGGAAGGCGTGCCGTTTATGAGGTATTACCGGTCAATAATCAATTGTCTCAAAAAATCAAGCAACAGGAATTTTCCATTGTTGATTTTCTGCAGGAATATCAAATCAAAAGCATGTCGGATATCGTAATTGAAATGCTCAATCATGGAGAAACTTCAATTAAGGAAGCAATGCCAATACTTATATCAAACTAAAAACCTGTCTGCGGCAGGCAGACTAAAATTTGAACTCATAATCCATAATTTATAATTCATAATCAAACAACATGAATCTTAAACTTTCCCACATACTAAGCATTATCATCATCCTGATCGGGATTAATGTAAAATCTCAACCTCGTGTAGATTCAGTAAAGGTAAAACTTCAGAAGCTGGAAAAAAGTATTCCGGGGCTTTCTCAAAAAATTGAATTATCAGTAAGCAATCTTCCATTGGAGGAATTCGTCAGGAATATTGCCAGCCTGACCAAGTTAAACATCAATCTTGCCACTAAAAAGAAGCAGGTTGTTACAAATAATTTTGTAGATGTACCGGCCAGGGATGTAATCATTTTCTTATGCAAATACTATTATTTGGACATACAACTCACCGGGAATATTTTACATATGACCGACCTAGATGCTCCCATCCCCCCCTATAAACCTAAAGACCTGAAGATCTATTACGATACCATTAGTAAGAATGTAAAGCTGGATTTGAAAAATGATAGCTTACGCCTGTTTACGAAGCAACTCACTCAATTAACCAATACCAATATTATTTTTCACCCGGATTTAAAAAACAGAACGGTTTCGGTATATGTTCAAAACCTCCCTTTACAAAATGCTTTAGACAAACTGGCTATTGCAAATAATTTAAGCATAACTCAAAAAGATGAAACAATCGTTATTGGAAACCTGGCACAAACAAGGAATAACAGAAATGCAAAGCAAAAGAAGGATAACTCCAATTTGAGGTTCACTGTATACGATAAAGAGCATATTGATGTCTATGGAGATAATGTGCCTATACAAACAGCTATAGAATCCATCCTAAAAAGATTAAACCTGAATTATTTCATCTTCAGCGAGATCAAAGAAAAAACCAATATAAACTTAACCAATGTAAGTTTTAAAGAATTCCTGGATAAGGTTTTAAATAATACAAAATATACCTGCATAGAACAGGAAGGAATATTTGTACTGGGAGCCAGAACCGGTGAAGGCCTCAGAGAAACCAAACTACATAAATTGAGGTACCGGTCTGTAATAGATATTTCAAAACTTATTCCAAAAGAAATATTAAAAGAAGTAAGTGTTAAAGAATTTCCGGACCTAAATAGTTTGATCCTTAGCGGTTCATCTCCCGGGATCAAAGAAATAGAAAACTTTATTAATAAAATTGATGTGACGGTTCCCTTAGTGATCATTGAACTCATTATTATTGACAATCAATCGGGATATACGATAGAAACAGGGATCACTGCCGGAATAAACAAAGAGCCCACACAATCTTCAGGACAGGTATTCCCGGGTGGAGATTATCAGATGGGAGCTCAATCTGTAAACTCACTCATAAATAGCTTTAATGGTTTCGGTTCACTAAATCTTGGAAAAGTAAACCCAAACTTTTACCTGAATATAAAAGCAATGGAGGATGAAGGAATTGTAAAAGTCAGGTCAACACCTAAGCTGGCAACCTTAAACGGACATAAAGCAGAATACTCAATAGGGAATACGGAATATTATGTTGAACAACGATCTGATTTTGTAGTAAATACTGTTACCCAAAGAAATACATCAGTAATGTACAAGGATGTAAAAGCTGAATTCAAACTAACAGTAACGCCGGTGGTATCGGGCAATGATCAAATTACGATGGACATAGTGGTCGAACAGGAAGATTTTACAGGCCGGATAGAAAAAAATGCCCCACCCGGTAAAGTTTCCAGAAAATTTACTTCCATGATACGTGTAAAAAATGAAGACACTATTCTATTAGGCGGTCTGGAGGAAAAGAGCAGTAATAATTCAGGAAGAGGGGTTCCGGTATTGAGTCGTATACCTATTTTAAAATGGATCTTTTCCAATCGCAAAAAGGAAAAAAAAGAAACAAAGCTCAATGTCTTTATAAAACCAACAATCATTTATTAATCAATAAGGCCAAACAATTCTAAAATGAATATATTCTCAAACATATCACCATTAAGTTTATTCCATCAGAATCAATATGCAAGTATTGATCTATACTTATTACCGGATAATGAGATAGAGGTGAATTTACTCATCATCAAAAAAATCAAAAGCAAATTGGTATTTGAGAAGAAAATCAGTGAAATTGATTCGTTTGATGAATTATTCGGACATCTTAAAAAGAATATTCCGATAGTACTAACAATTAATGGAAAAGGAATTCTTTGCAAAAAAACAGAAAACTTGCAAAATGATACGGAGCTCATTAAACAAGTTCTTCCAAATGCAACAACTAAAGATTTTGAGTTTCAATATTTCACCAATGATAAAAACATTAGTTTTTGTTCAATCGCAAGATTATCCTTAGTTGAAAAAATTTTATTAAGATTTAAAGAAAAGGGCTTTTTTATACTTGATATTAATATAGGTATCAGTTCTATAAATGTTTTAGAAGAACTCATAGATACAGATCAATTTAAATTTAGCACTGAATATTATAAGTATCATTTTAAAAATCAAAAATTTGTTGACTTCACAATTAATAAGCAAAAAAAAGAAGCCGATACAATAAACATATTGGGGATGGAGTTTGAATCCACTTTCATTCCCGGCTTTACTTCTTTTCTTAAATATTTTATTGAAAAGAAACAAAGTACAAACCACCCTGTCATAAATACAAGCAGAACAGACTTTCATTTTTACAGAAAATTCAGGATTGCAACTTTCTTATCGCTCTCCATTCTATTTTCCACATTGCTTATCAATTATTTCTTTTTTGACCATTTCTTTCACAAATCAGGCAAACTAAAATCGGAATTATCTCAATATTCCAAAATATTGGAGAAAAAAGAAAAGCTTTTGAAAACGATTCAAAAGAAAAAAGAAACAATAAAAGCGCTTGGGCTAAATAATAATATTAAGTATGCATTTTTCATGGATCAAATTGCATCTAAAATGCCCTCATCCATTATTCTGGGTAATATGTCCTTTCAACCTCAAAAGAAAACTAAAAATAATAAACTCTATTTTGAAAAAAACAAGATTTGCATAACAGGCAAAACAAAAAATCCTACTGAACTGAATTATTGGATAAAAGAGATTGAAAAATTAGAATGGGTCATAGATGCCAGTTTGGGAGATTATACTTTTCAGAACCGGGAAAACCTGGCTTCATTTAACCTTAATATAATAATAGACCCCGATAAAATTATTTAAGACATGATTAAAAACATTTCATATAAAAAGAAGTTCAGGCTATTAATTGCAGGTATTATAGTACTTACGGTTCTCATATATAATCTTTCTATAAAAAGAACTTTAGATCAGTCAAGTTTCTGCTCTGATTTAGAGAGTAATCTTGCTACAGTTGAAAATATCCCGAATCAGATTGTTCAGTTAAATAATCAAATCGAACAATTGGATAATATTTTCGGAAAAGATACCATAAACAATAATGATCACAGATCGGTACTCATTAATAAATGCAGCGACTACTGCAAGAAGAATAATATCAGGCTTATCCAAATTAATGAACCTATCATTGAAATTCAGGATGATCTGACCATTGAGACAAATATCATCCAGTTCAGTTCATCTTTTAAAAAATTACTCACATTATTAAACGAATTGGAAAACTCCAATATACCCGGAAATTTATCTTCAATTTCCTTTAAGAAACATATAGATAGAAGATCAAAAAGAGAAAGTCTTCAAATGAAAATTTATTTACAATGTATATCAAAAAATCTGCATGATGAAAAGAAATAGAAATTACGGAAAACTAACAATAATCATATCTCTAATATTTACGATTACCAGTTGTACAGATATAATGGATCCGGATATTAGTTCTAAAGACTTAAGCTTACTGGCACCGACAGATAGCCTGGAAACGAACCTTTCAACACATACCTTTTGGTGGACAGAGGTAGAGTTTGCAGAAGAATACAATCTTCAAATTGCAAGTCCTACATTCATGCAGGCAGAAAGGTTGATCATGGATACGGTTCTGTTAACCAATAAGTTTATTTATGGGTTAACTCCCGGGAAATATGAATGGAGAGTGCAGGCCAGAAATACGAGATCATCCACAGATTACCAAACAAATTCACTAAAAATTGATCCAAGCCTGGATATAAGTGAAGAATTACTGCAATTGCTAAAGCCCGGCGATAATGATACTACCAATTTGAATGTTCTTGAGTTTAAATGGATAAAACTATATAATGCAGATGAATACATTCTGAATTTATTTCACAATTCAATTCCTGTAAAAGAACGTACTACTGACAAGGATACCATTATCATTCCGCTTAGTTGGGGAGATGGCTCCTATCAATGGAAACTTAAAGCAAAAAACAAAATTACCGAAACTCTAAATTTTGAACGTTCTTTCTTTATTGATACGGAAGCACCTGAAAAACCTGTTCTGAAAATCCCGAATGATAAATCTACAACAATCAATAAAACAATAAATTTCAATTGGGACCGAAAAAGTAATCCGCTATCTTCAGAAAAAGACAGCCTCGTAGTATACGTTGATTCGCCTTCAACCCCCAGTGTTGCTGTGGAACTTAAAAAAACGGAGTATACGATAACATTAGAAGAAGGAACTTATAAATGGTATGTAAAAACATTTGATAAAGCCGGTAATCTCAGTAATCAGTCAGAGATCAGAACAATCACAATTGAAAATAACTAATGCTAAAAGAATACTTCAAACATAGAAGTTGTAAAACTTAAAAACAAAATCAAATAATGTTTCTGAAATGAAAAACAAAAAATCCATATATATTCTGCTCCCATTGGTTTTGGTAGTTTGGGCTACGATTTTGTATAAGATCTTCAGCAACTTCAATGATAATGACGAGCCTGGTCTGCCAAACTACCATCTTCAAAGTAAATCGAAGAAGAAAATATTTGTGAAAGATACATTTGAGTTACTTCTTAATTATCCGGATCCTTTTCTCAAAAAGGCTCCTAAAACAACGAGCTCAAGTCAATCCTATAATAATATAAAGAAAAGGCTTATCGGGAAGCATAAAATTAACTGGCCCAATATTAAATACCATGGAAGAATAAAAAATTCAGTGACAAAAGCTGAAAAAATAAATATCCGGATCAATCAAAAAATGTATTTGATGAAGCCATATGAAAAAAAAGCTGATGTAAAACTCCTTAAGATCTATAATGATTCTATTATAATTACTTATAAAAATGAAATTAAAACTATCACTAAAAACTAGGGACTGTCCAAAAAGTCAGGGTGTGAATTTACTTGCAAAATTCTTCAAAAGATAAAATGCATGTATTTAATCAATTAAAAATTCACGCCCTGACTAAAAACCAATTTTTTAACACTTTTTAGACAGCCTCATGAGTGCTATTACACTTTTTGGACAACCTCAAAATAAAAAGCTTTAAATATGAAAAAAATAATTATCTGTATTCTTATAAACTTTATGCTGTTAAGCTGCGCTAATCATTCAATGGATGTAGTTTTTAATCCTAAGTCTTCTGCTGAAATTATTGATAAAGATACTACGACCATATTTCAATTTGTTACTTCCAATGAAAATGCAAAGACCAGGAAAATAAAAAACAGAATTTATTACTGGTATGACAATCATAAAATTCATTCTTCTCAATTTCATTTTTCAGGGAAACTTCTGGATGGGAAATATGAACAAAGATTTCCGGATGGGAGCTTAAAAACCCGCGGACAATTCAAATTCGGGCTGAAGGAAGAAAAATGGTTTTACTATCATCCCAATGGAAAAGTAAAAAAAATTAAAAACTGGAAAAAAGGCTTGCTTATTGGCCAGACAGAGATTTATGATCACAAGTCTCACTTGATTCAAACAATTTCCTATAAAAACGGGAAAAAGCATGGAAAAGAAATTTTCTATCATGCCGATACCATTCGTTTTATGATGAAGTATAGACAGGGAAAGCTTAAAACAAAAAGATCTGAAAAAACTCAATAAAAATAAAAACTCTATTCGAATGCGTACTATGCTAATGACCGGATTAACCAATATTCACAGAGCCAGATTACAAGGGTCTGTACTTAGCTATGCATTATTCGTATCGCTTATCATTACGATTATTATAAGCTCCATCATATTATATGCTTATTTCAATCATATTTACCGATCAAATTACCGGATCCAACAAAGGCTATTTTCCAATGCCGAATCCGGCCTTGCTGTTCTAATGACCGACTCTTTAATCGCAAAATATGATGAACCCAAAAAAATCTCACTATTTGGGGGTAACCAGGACAGTGTTTTGCTGATTAAAGAGCTATGGGGCTTATATGATAAGTTATATTGCAGTGCAAAATACAAAAGATTTCGCAAGGAGGTGATTGTACTTGCGGATTCTTATTATAAAGATGAATATATACCCACACTGTATTTAGCAAATCATAATAAGCCCCTTTGTGTTTGTGGCCAAACACTGATCAAAGGTAATTGTTTGCTGCCAATTGCCGGGGTAAAAAGCGGATATGTTGAAGGACGCCATTTCGAACGTAAAAAACTGATAGAAGGAAAATCCGGATTTAGTGGAAATAAGTTACCGGAGAACAGAAGAAAATTTGAATTAAATGATTTTAAACGGATAAAAGAAAAGTACCTGGATTCAGGCTCAACAATCCTTCTTCATTATAATGAACTGCAAAAAGATACCCTCTCCAACTCATTCCTTGATAGTACTATTCTTATATATGATCAGGAAAGCCTTGATTTAAAGAACTTCTCATCTTCGGGCAATATCATTATCATGACGGAAAAAGACCTGATTATTCGGAATAGCTGTAATTTCAATAATATTTTGTGCTATGCAAAAAACATATTTATAGAAGATAATTTCCGGGGGCAACTACAATGTATCGCATCCGATACCCTAATATGTGGTCAAAACTGTTTATTTTCCTACCCTTCTAACCTGGTAGTTTCAAACAGAGACTCTACTATTTTAAAAAAGGGCTTCCTGAAAATCGGAAGAAATACAAAAATTGAAGGGGCAGTCGTTTTAAATACTCATTGGAAACATCAACAATATAAACCGGAAATTCATATCTCCCCTCTTTGTGAAATTAAAGGGCAATTGTACTGTAACGGGGCCATACAATTGGAGGGCAATGTCTTTGGTACTGTGTTTACGAATATGTTCATTCTGAGAAAACCTTCAGCCTTATATAATAATCATTTACTGGATATAGAACTGAATATAGAAAAGCTGGATCATTATTTTGTGGGGCCCAATTTTACCAATAACTCGAGGCCTCTAAAAATTGCAAAAAAACTTTTTTAAAAATTATAAGTTATGAATTATGAGTTAAAAGGGATAAAACTTAAAGCAACAACTTTACAGGAAACGATGGTTGCAATGACTATAAGTCTGATAACTTTTTCTATTGGGCTCATGATCTTCATTAATATTATGCGTACGGAAAAATCTATGGAAAAACTTAGAGCAAGCCTTCTGCTGAAAGAATTAATACTCGAAACAAAGCTTAACAAAACATTTATAAACGACGAATACGAAAAAGGAACATTCACAATAGTAAAAACAATATCAGAAATACCTGAAAACGAAAATTTAATCAAACTAACAATCGAAATTCATAAAAACCAAAAACCAATAGTCAACAGCCAAGAGCTGATCCCACTATACAAACCGAACATTAAACACGATTTCTAACCAGCAACCAGTAACCAGTAACCAGCAACCAGCAACTATCAACCATGAAACACCCAAATACATATAAAAAACTAAGGGCATTCACCCTCTCTGAAACGTTGATCGCCTTATCAATCAGCTCGTTTGTAATAGTATTAGTGGTGAGTTCATACCTGATCATAAGTAAGCAGTTTAACAACTATAAAAAAACAAGTAATCAAATAAATAAAGTTTTCAATTTTATAAGCGTTCTTGAAAATGACCTCAATAAATATCCCATTTATGAAATACATGAAAGAACCCTTTTTCTTGAAAGCTTTGGACATAAACTTTCTTATATGTTTGAACCAACACAAATCATTCGTACAATAGATCAAATACCAGACACGATACTGCAAAACAGCTCAGGAATAGATTTCAATTATGAAACGATAGCAGGAGATCAAACACTTTTAGACATCAGACTTTACTTAAAACACGACACAATAACTCTAAAACTCATTGAATTTAACAATTCTTCCCTCAATCCCGATAATTATTGGGATTGAGGGAAGGAATTAGATAAACTCATAATTCTAAAGCTTATGAAAAGTATTAATTCTTTCTTTAAACTAAAGTTCAACTCCAGAAAATATTCTGAGGCAAACCTTATTGCATTCACTAAAGATCATATTAACAGATTATCTGAAAACAATAAAAACCATAGGTTTAATGATATAATTATTAATGTGAGCCTGGCCTATGATAAACTTAAAAAATCAATTTCTGATAAAACCACGATTGAAGAACAAAGAAAAATCCAAAATACAAAAGTGAAATACCTGTTTGATGAAATAAAGGATTTATTTAGAAGATTAGAGGCTTATACAAGATGTCATTATACAAAGCATTCAGCTAAATATCAAAACTATTTTCCATACGGTCTCACAGAATTATCCCGTTTTAATCAAACAACAATCATAGATTTCCCGGATAGACTTTTAAATTTAAATTACGAGAAAGGAAGCCCGGTTTATAAAGAATTATTGCTTGCTTTTGAAGAATACAAATCAGAAAAACAAATACTGGATGATTTATCCACTGAATTTAATATCCGGTTGAAAAGAAAAAATAAACTGAAAGATCAATTATGCAAACAGTTGCAAAAAAGTTTACATGCAATAGCTATTAATTCTATCGATAATCTTGGAACAGAAAGTTGCCTTTTTAATACGAAGCTTTTATACTCCGGAAGCGAAGCTAAATCCAAATGTACTTCCGAGCACCCCTGATCATTTACAAGCCTTTTCAGGGATTAAAACATACAAATACAAAATTAAAAAGCCACCCACTAACTGGTGGGTGCTAATTTAAAATTAAATTAGCTTCCACCAATTGGAGCACGCTAATTTAATTTTAGAAACCCTATTCCCAAACCGGAGCATGCCAATTTAAAATTAGAAAGACATCCACCAAACAGGGGATTCCATTCTAAAATTAGAAAGACGCCCACCAATTGGAGCATGACATTCTAAATTTAGACTTTCTTTCCAAATAGAATATTTTTTACCATAACCCACTGACATAAAACCTACTGCACACATTTGCAGATCATTCCATATTTAACAAACTTTAAATAACAATTTCCTGCTATTAGAAATAATGGTTTCAATGAACCAATAACTAAAGTTTCATCAAAATATTAAAAATTATGAAAAAAAATCTAATTAAAAAAATGTTACTTATTAGTACATTCTTATTTGTTTGTACCTTTATAAGTAAGGCCCAAATTCCGAAAGACGCATTAAACATCCAAAGCCCTAATGTAGCTAGCCTGGGTTTGTTTGGAGAAATTCCTGTTTCTTATTTTACCGGAGTGCCTGGTATCACTATCCCTCTCTATAACTTATCCGAAGGAGGAATAACCATTCCTATCTCTTTAGCTTATCATCCATCCGGTTTCAGACCAGACCAGCATCCGGGCTGGGTAGGCATGGGTTGGTCATTATCTGCAGGAGGTGTAATATCCCGAACTGTAAAATCTAAACCCGATGAATATGTTAATGGTAATCCGACAGATCCGGGTAAGGGCTTTTATACAATTCATAATGGCCTTAATACAGACAGCTGGAGTACAACCTCCTATATGGAAAATAATATTATGCTTAATAATGCATATCTGCATGATCTGGAGCCGGATAGATTTACATTTAGTTTCTTCGGATATTCTGGAGAATTTTATCTAAATGCTGATGGACAGTGGAAGGTTAAATGCGATAAACCGGTAAAAGTTAGCTTTAACAATGAGTTTATAGCCCCTCCTTTTGTTCCTTTCGGTGAACTTGCCCAAACGTATGGCATGATGGAAGCTTTTAAAGGTTTTACGATTACTGCAGAAGATGGTACCCGGTATGTTTTTGGCAATACAAACGATGCCATAGAATATAGTATTCCTTTCTTTGCACAGAATAGCAAGGAGTGGGTAGCAGGAGCCTGGTATTTAACCAAAATAATTAGTCCTACCGGCAAGGAAATAATACTTTCGTACGAGAGAGGCCCCTATATCAATCAGATGAATATTTCCGTAAATAATAATATAGAAACGTATGTGGAAAATTCATCTGGAAGTTTTTTGGTCCCTGACTGCAGCAGCACTTATTATGCGAATATTGGTGCCTCATATAGAGGTAGTTTAATCTCTCCTGTGTATTTAAAAATGATCCAAACGGATAATGGAAAAATATCATTTAATCGAACTGTGAGTACTGAACTAAGATATAGTCCGGATATTTATTTCTTTCATCATCAAAATTGGCAAAACCCACAATTTGCATTTCTCCCATACCTGCAAGAAGGTGGTTCGATTATGTATAATCAGGCACTTGACTTATTACAATGGCATAAACTTGATCAGTTACGGATAGAAAATAATCAAGGGTTGATCAAGGCATTTAATTTTACTTATAACAATATAGAAACAGAACGACTAAAACTACTTTCTGTTTCTGAACAAGGAGGCAATGGAGAAATCTCAGGAACCTACTCATTCTCCTATGACGAGTCCGTTCCTTTGCCATCTTACCTATCTAATAAAACAGATCACTGGGGTTTTTATAACGGGACCTATGCAGATATCAGTGATGAAAATACGTATTATACCACATATTTTCAATACAGGGAACCTAATTCCTCATTCCTATACGCGGGAACACTCAACAAGATAACATATCCTACAGGAGGAGTAACAGAGTTTGTGTACGAACCTCATTCATTTTCTTCCCAAGTAAAATTAGATCGCTCCGTCCCCCCACAAGCACTAGGGACTAATAAGTTAGCAGGCGGCTTACGAATAAAAAAAATTATCAATTATGCAGACATAAGCCAACCCAACGAGAAAATTGAAAGAGAATTTTTTTATGTAAAAAATTATACGAACACAGCAAATGTTAGTACTCTATTATCTAGCGGAGTGCTAGGTGGGCAAATACAATATTATTTTGATGATTATACTATGCCCGCTTTTAATGATCCTACGGTTACCTACTCGAAAAAAATATTCTCTTCACAATCTGTGCTTCCACTGACAAATAATAGTATGGGGAGTCATATTGGATACACGGAAGTGATCGAAAAACGTGAAGATAATTCTTATACAAAATATACTTTCAGCAATTTTGATAATGGTTATAGGGATGATCCGGCCGAAAATTTATTACAGCCTAGTCGAACAGTTTATGAGCCCTATGCTTCCAGAGAGGAAGAACGTGGTAAATTATTAAAAGAGCAGGTATATAATTCATCGAATCATCTTGTTAGAGAAAAGGAAATTAACTATATAGCACCTAATAAAGCGAATGAATATGTAAAATCAATGAAAACAGATGGTTTTCCAGTATGTCCGGAAACACCAGGTGTAGGAATTTATGAATGTACAGCCTATAAAGTATATACTTATTCTTTTGTACCGGCTAATGAAACAGTAAGAATTTATGATGATGCTTCCCAATCCATTACAACGATGAAAGAATACGCTTATGAGAGCAATAATCCTATGCAAGTAAGCAGTATAACTACAACCAATAGTAATGGGGAAGAGTTGAGAACAAAATTTATTTACCCCAATGACTTTCCCCTTGAGGAAGGATTCCCAGAAGATCATGGAACCCTATTCTTTTTTGATACATATACTAATAGTATAAGAAAAATGAAAGAAAAAAATATGATTGGAACTCCTATTGAAACAATATCAGTTGTCAAGAAAGGAGGTGTTAATAAGGTCTCTGGAGCAACTGTAAATTATTATATTGAAGAAAATAATATGATTTTACTCGCTAAAAAGAAAAGTTTAAAGCTAGATGCATTAATCTCAGATCCTTTGGAACAATATGCTCCTATCTTTATAAACACACAGATAGATATTATAAATCCCTGGCTGTCTCATATAAGTATGAATTTATCTTCTGACCCTGAATTACAAGATGATATAATTTTTGATAAGTACGATGACAACGGAAACCTATTAGAGTTACATAAACCCAATGATGTTCATATTGTTTATATATATGGATATAATAAAACTTTACCGATTGCAAAAATTGAAAATGCCTCCTATGCACAGGTATCGCCCCACGTAGACTATTTACAGAATTTATCAAATTTAGATGTCAATAAAAGTTCTGAGAATACTTTCAGAACTGTTTTAAATGATCATCTACATGCTGCATTACCGGATGCAATGATCACAACCTATACCTATGATCCTTTAGTCGGCATGACCTCCGAAACTGATCCCAACGGCAAAACAACCTATTATAAATATGACAGCTTTGGACGCCTGGTCCGTGTAAAAGATTCTGAAGGCAATGTATTAAAAGAATATAAATATAATTATGCAAATTAAAAGCTTCAGGCATCAGGCTACAAGCAAATGATTGACAAAAAACCGTTTTTTTATCTTGTACCCTGATACCCAGCTCTTGTATCTTAATTTTTTAAATTAAAACCTTATGAAAACAACAACATATAAAAATAAGATTTTTACATTGGTATTCATGATGCTGATGTATGTGGGTCTTCAATCCCAGCCCCTTTATAATATTACAGAAGTTTATCCCATTCATCTTGATTTACCCAGCACCGGAGGAGTTGTTCCTGTCATATTTATGGCACCGGGAGGAGTAAGTCAATATGAACTCGAAGGCTTTTTAAATTTTCACTCGGGTAACTGGAACGGAGATCTGAACTTTATGATTAGTTTTTTTGATTATACCATGGGTGAGTTTGTGGTTTTTGCAGATGTCAACCCAACGCCTAACTCGAGGTTTCATGTTTTGGATTTTGGTACTGTACAGTTTTTTATCACCCAGGCTCCCGGGGCATCCGCTCCCCCTCTCCAAGCATTCAATGTATCCGGTGGAGGACAGATCATCAGCGGTGCCGGGTTGAGCATTAAACTGGATAACTCCGAAGTAGATGTAACTTACCGCCTGAAAAAAAGCAGTACGATTATTGCCACCCATGAAGGAACAGGAAATGCTATTTTTTTTGATAACATTATAGACTTGGGGACTTATCAAATAGAAGCATACAGGCACCCTGCAACCTTGATGATGAACGGGACGGCCACAATAAGTAATTCAACCCAAACAAGCTCTTTGAACCTTTCTTCTAACGAAAACTACATTACTTCTTATACCTTGAAAGAGGCCACAACAGAACAAAGCAATGCTAAACTCATGGTAGATATAGCCTACTTTGATGGCCTGGGGCGGCCTTCACAGCAAACAGGGGTTAATGCTTCCCCAACCCTAAAAGACATCATTCAGCCTTTTGCCTACGATGGCCTTGGCAGGGAAGCCAGAAATTACCTGCCATTTACCAAAACAACGGCAAACAATGGGGCATTTATTCCCAATGCAGTATCTGTCAGTAATTATACAGCTCAATATGGCAGCAGTGAAGATGACTTTGCATTTGCTGAAAAAGAGTTTGATTATTCTCCTCTTAACCGTATTATGGAACAAGGAGCCCCCGGGCTTGCCTGGAAAATTGTAAAATCATCCGGAGTATCAACAAGGACCGGTAATACCATCCGGTTGGATTATAAAACAAATACATCTGTAGAAGTTGCAAAATGGAGCTGTAGTGCTGCAGGAAACTGTACACGTTCGGGTAATTATGCTGCCGGTGAACTCTATATTACAGAAACTAAAGATGAAAACGGTAAACTTTCATGGGAGTATAAAAATAAACAAGGACAGCTCATACTAAAAAAAGTACAATTAACAACTTCTGTTTATGCTGAAACCTACTATGTATATGATGATTTTGGGTTATTGCGGTATGTGTTCCCTCCGGAGGCAGTAAACGTAATAGGAAGTGCCACAAGTCTATTGCCTACTTCAACAGTTGTAAAGAACCTGTGTTATTATTATAAGTATGATAATAAGAAGCGTATGATTGAAAAACAACTCCCCGGGGCAGAACCGGTTTATATGATTTACAATAAAGCCGATCGCATGATACTTAACCAGGATGGTAGACAAAGAGAAAGTGGAGGCACAGAATGGTTATTCACCAAATATGATGTATTTGGCAGGGTAGTGATGACAGGTAAAATAGATATTGCAGGTACAAGAGACGCAATTCAAACCACGGTTAACAATGAAAGTACATTGTGCGAGTCCCGCAATGCAACTAGCAGCACACATTATTACACAGCAGTTGCTTATCCCCGTTCCAATTCCGGGAGCAATTATGAACCTTTAACAGTGAATTATTACGATTCTTATGGCTTTGAAGCCACAATGCCCTATTCAAATGTATACGGAATAAGCCAAAGTAATGAAACCAAGGCAATGCTAACCGGTGGTAAAGTAAAAGTACTCAACACCCCGACCTGGCTGACCAGCATTAACTATTATGATGACAAAGGCCGGGTGATCCAAACTAGAAGGCAATTATATGACGGATCTAATGGCGGAGTTGAAACTTTAAGTTTAAAACTAAATTTTACCGGCCTGATATTGCAACAAAAGCAAAGTCAAAGATTTAATAGCAATACAACTACTGTTGAGCAATGGAATACTTATGACCATATGCAACGTTTAACAAAAACCGAACAAGAGATCAATGGAGCAAACCGTACTACCATTGTACAACTTGCCTATAACGAACTTGGACAGTTAAAACAAAAAACACTGGCCGGCATAGAAACAATGGATTATACCTATAACATCCGTGGTTGGTTAAGTCAAATGAACAACCCTGATAATATGGGCAGTAATTTGTTTGCACTAAAACTTTTATACAATGACGCTGCTGCAATTGGCCCCCTGGCTTCATCAGGCCAATTTAACGGGAACATCTCCGGGATGATTTGGAATGAAAAAGAAATAAGTAGTGGTTCTTATGTAAAAAAAGCTTTTGGATATAGTTATGATGCCTTGAACCGTTTAACAAGTTCCGATTATGGGGAAGGAAGCAACTTTAATTCCAATGAGAATCGTTATAATGAATATGATATTATCTATGATTTGAATGGAAATATCAGAAATTTGAAAAGGAATAGCGGAAGCCTAATAGATAACCTAGCTTATACCTATGAAAACAGTAATACAAGTAACAGGCTGGCAAAAGTAGATGACAGTAGTAATAAAGGTATCGGTTTTATAGATGTAACCACGACAGATTATAGTTATGATGATAACGGGAACCTGAAGAAAGACTTAAATAAAGGCATTAGCAATATTGCGTATAATTTCTTAAATTTACCACAGACGATTACAAAATCAGGAAGTTCTTTGACCTATTACTATACCGCAACAGGTGAGAAGGTATGTAAGAAAGTAGGTTCTACCAATCGTTATTATGCCGGAGGTTTTGAATACGATCATAACAAAAACCTTGTGTTGATTCATCATCCTGAAGGTGTTGTAGAAAAAAGTGGTTCTACTTTTAATTATGAATACTTTATCAAGGATCATTTAGGAAATACCAGAATAGCTTTTAGACCAAATGGTGGCAGTAAAACGCTAACACAACGAATAGTTTATTATCCTTTTGGACATACCGCTGAGCAGGAAAACTCCAACTCAAACCAATATAAATACAATGGAAAGGAATTGCAGGAAGAATTGAATTGGTATGATTACGGGGCAAGGTTTTATGATCCCGTTGTTGCCAGATGGCATGCTGTTGATCCATTAGCTGAGAGTTATTATAATTATAGTTCTTATAATTATGTTTTGAATAACCCAATGATATTTATTGATCCAGATGGACGATGGGTAAGAGGAGCAGGTTTTTGGAACAATCTCACTAAATCAGATGAGCGGATACATGCTGAGCGAAGGGTTCAGCAACTTAATGCAGAAATCTCTGATGATGAAATCCCGTTCACTGTTGTAGAACATAATGGTCAAATCGGGGTTGGAAGGACAAGTTGGTCTCGTGATGATAATGGAACAGATTGGCGTTTTGATGATACTAAGTCAGCTTATACTATATTTACTCCAATTGGAGACAATAATGAAGTAGGTGAGACTATAAGTTATACTCAAACTATGTTTGATGGTCCAGCTCCGGGTACTATTAATAAATCTGCTATTATTGAGGAAACATTGATAGGTGGAGCACTTGCAAAACCTTTAACATTCCTTGGAGGAAGACTTATAAGTGGAATTACAGGGAGGTTTTCTGCAAATGCAGTGAGTAAAGGAGCAAATGTTGTTTATAAAGGGTTTGACAAAGCTGGGGTTGTAAGGTATGTTGGTATTACAGAAAGACAAGCAGCAGTTAGATTTGGTGAACATCTGAGTTCAGGTACAGCAAAATCATTTTTAAGATATGAGGTTGTTCCGGGTGCAACTAATTTATCAAGAACAGGTGCAAGGATATGGGAGCAGACATTAATAAATAAGTACGGTTTGCAAAAGAATGGCGGGCTACTTTTAAACAGAATTAATTCAATTTCACCAAAATATTGGTGGCAATATGGTATCAAATAATGGCAAGAACAAATACGAAAATAGGAGACATTTTTTCTGTCAACATAGATGGCAGTAATAAGAAATATTTTCAATATATAGTGAACGATCTTACGCAACTGAATAGTGATGTAATTAGGACTTTCAAAAAAGTATATTCAATCAATGCTAACCCTAGTTTATCTGAAATTGTAAACGGAGAAGTAGAGTTTTATGCCCATTGTATAACAAAACTAGGGCTTAAAATGGGTTATTGGGAAAAGATTGGAAATACCGCTAATCTTGGGGAGTTTGATGATATTCTTTTTAGAACTAGTGAAGATGATCCTCAAACAAAAATATCCCTAAATTGGTGGGTTTGGAAAATCAATGAAGAACAAAGACGGGTTGGAAAGCTAGAAAGAAGATATCAAAAAGCAGAAGTGGGAAGCGTTATCCCTCCTGACAGCTTAGTTCATCGAATGCAAACAGGAAAGTACGATTTTGTATATCCTGATTATGAATAGAAAGCATAAAGCCTCGGAACCCCGGGGCTTTTTTATGCCCCCATACGCCTGCCTTGTTTTAAAATCTCTCAGGTAGGTATCAATAATATCAAATATCTTGGTCTTAGTGTTGGGGGCAAGCCTTTCAATATCTTTTAAACGTTTTAGGGTGGCTTTATCAATTTGTTCGTACTCACCTTCTTTAATCTGCTGGCGAGAACAAACAAAAGTAAACTATGAAAAAAACTGGAGCAGACGTTTCGTCCGTTCTTTGTAACGCATACAGAATAGCCTTGCAATATAAAGCAAGGCTGTTTTTTTAAGAAAAATTCATACTCTAAATATCAAGATAGAAAACTGTTTAACATGTAAAAAAGTTAAACTAATATATCGTTTTAGATTTATTTCTTAAATCAACATTTTTTATAAAATAAAAGTAATATCCTAAGCTAAACACTGCTAAAGCACTAAACACATGCCACAAAAAATGTGTTCCCTGAGGTAATAGTTCAGGAAATGGATTTGGTGTTGGATGATCTAAGCTTCTAAAAATGATAGCTGCAATAAGCAGAATGATGCTTATCGCTACATATTGCCATTTATAGAAGTGTGTTTTAAGCAAAATAATTAGTGCCGGAAAAGAAAAGCAATTCCAATGATAACATAACCCACATTACTCCATGCTTCCCCAAAAAGGTTCACGAAAAGCCTCATCATAAATGGTGCAATAAGGTATGCAGCTATCAATATTAGCAAGCCCCAATACCATTTTCTTACAACTTTAGTCCATAGATAAGTTCCGGTTATTAAACATACAACTATTGCAGGTGCAAAATCCAGTATTAAAAAGAAGTTTGAGGATCGAAATGCATGATACAGTGTAGAACCGACTCCGTTTAAGAAAAGAAAGGGGAGGATTAAAGTAATTATCCAGTTTTCCCGGTATTCACCTCTCAATCTAATTAACCAGAAAACTACCGGTACTAAAAAGAATAAAGAGGAATATGCATTCCAGGGTTCCTTGATCAATGCATCTGCAACGAACTCGTGGTATTGTGGGCCAAAGTCTTTAATTAAATCTTGATGTAGAACTAACATAAGTTATCAGATTAGGAAGTGATAAAAATAAGTATTCTGCAGTTAACTAAAACAAAAAAGGACTCAGAAATTCTGAGTCCTTTTATATATATTCGTCTATGCTTGAGCTGTAGGTCCGCCGAAATTAATCGGAGGAAGATTTTCTCCGGGATCAGGATCTTTAATCGGGCCATGTATAGCCTCGTATTTAGAAATATTATCCTGAAGTGCTTTCAACAATCTTTTCGCATGTTGTGGAGTTAGAATAATTCTGGACTTCACTTGTGCTTTAGGAACACCAGGCATCATTTTAATAAAATCAACGATGAATTCAGCATTTGAATGTGTGATCATAGCAAGGTTTGAATAAATACCTTCAGCTACTTCTTCATTTAACTCAATATTAATTTGATTTTGATCGCCTATATTATTATTGTTTTCCATAATTCAAAGATTTATTCTTCTTCGCTTTCAACAACTAAAGATTCTTCTTTAGAAGCCATTAAAGCGTCATATTCTTCTTTCGAACCTGTAATGATGTTTTCGTAATCACGTAAACCGGTACCCGCAGGAATTCTGTGTCCAACGATCACGTTTTCTTTCAGTCCAAGTAATTCATCAGATTTACCATTAATAGCAGCCTGCGTTAATACTTTGGTTGTTTCCTGGAATGAAGCAGCTGAAATGAAACTGTTCGTTTGAAGTGAAGCACGTGTAATTCCCTGAAGGATTTGACGTCCTGTAGCAGGTTGTGCATCTCTTGACTCCACTAAAGCTTTGTCTTTACGTTTCAACATAGAATTTTCATCACGTAATTTACGCGCACTTACAATCTGGCCGGCTTTATAGTTTTCCGAATCACCGGCTTCAACGATTACCTTTTTACCAAAGATATCATCATTTTCATCCATAAAATCCAGTTTGTTCACTAATTCGCCTTCAAGGAATTTAGTATCTCCCGGATCAGCAACTTCAACTTTACGCATCATCTGACGAACGATCACTTCAAAGTGCTTATCAT
Source organism: Bacteroidales bacterium (assembly GCA_028280405.1). GTDB lineage: Bacteria > Bacteroidota > Bacteroidia > Bacteroidales. The sequence continues at coordinate 177,798 of JANQLW010000016.1, read as the reverse complement.
TGATTTTCACCCCTTGTAAACGGTAAACTTCCTGAATTTCATTCACGATATATTCCTGAACTTTCATAGGTCCTTTAATTGCAAGGATATCGGCAGGAGTCATTGCACCTTCAGAAAGAGAAGTCCCGGCCCTTACATAATCGTTTTCCTGCGCAAGGATCTGTTTACTGGTAGAAATTAAGTAACGTTTTTCTTCACCGGTTTTTGAAGTAATAATTACTTCACGGTTACCACGTTTCAATTTCTTACCAAATGAAACCACACCATCAATTTCAGAAACAACTGCCGGATCAGAAGGATTACGTGCCTCGAATAATTCGGTTACTCTTGGCAGACCACCGGTGATATCTCCGGATTTACCAACAGCTCTAGGAATTTTAACAAGGGAATCTCCTGCTTTAACAAAGTCATCTTCATTTACGATAATGTGAGCTCCCACTGGAATATCGTAGGATTTTATAACTTCACCACTTCCATTTAAGATAGAAATAGTTGGATTTTTAGATTTAGAGCGTGATTCGATGATCACCTTATCTTTATAACCTGTTTGTTCATCAGATTCAACACGATACGTTTGGCCTTCAATAATATTTGCGAAAGCAACTTTACCGGTCACTTCTGATAAGATCACAGCATTGTAAGGATCCCATTCCGTAACTAATTCGCCTTTTTTGATATCAGTACCACTTTTGCGATAAAGTTTAGATCCGTAAGGGATATTTGCAGAAGCTAAAGTAATACCGGTCTTTTTATCGGTAATACGCATTTCAGCTGAACGGCCAATTACAATATCATATTTGTCACCGTTACTATTTTCATACTCTACATAACGTAATTCATCAATCTCAAGCTTACCATCAAATTTAGCTTCAATTTTAGATAAAATAGCAACGTTAGAAGCTGTACCCCCAACATGGAAGGTACGAAGTGTTAACTGAGTACCCGGCTCACCAATTGATTGAGCAGCAATTACACCCACAGCTTCACCTTTTTGAACCATCATCCCTGATGCAAGGTTACGTCCGTAACATTTTGCACAAACACCTTTTTTAGATTCACAGGTAAGTACCGATCTGATTTCAACAGCTTCAATGGCTGAATCTTCAATCCGACGGCTTAACTCTTCTGTTAATTCCATACCGCCTTTAACGATCAATTCATTGCTAAGAGGGTCATAGATATCATGAAGAGTTGTACGTCCAAGAATTCTATCATAAAGGGCCTCAACTACTTCTTCGTTTTTCTTCAAAGCAGAAATTGTTAAACCTCTTAAGGTACCACAATCAGCTTCATTGATCACAACATCCTGTGCAACGTCAACCAGACGACGGGTAAGGTAACCTGCATCCGCAGTTTTAAGAGCAGTATCAGCCAAACCTTTACGGGCACCGTGAGTAGAGATAAAGTACTCAAGAACTGAGAGGCCTTCTTTAAAGTTAGAAAGAATCGGGTTCTCGATAATCTCACCACCAGTAGCACCGGATTTTTGAGGTTTTGCCATCAATCCCCTCATACCGGACAACTGACGAATTTGCTCTTTAGATCCCCTCGCACCTGAATCAAGCATCATATAAACCGAGTTAAAGCCTTGCTGGTCTTTTGAAATTTGATCCATCAAAGTGTGAGTCAATTGAGAGTTGGTATGTGTCCAGATATCAATAATTTGGTTGTAACGCTCGTTATTGGTAATGAACCCCATATTATAGTTAGTCATTACCTCATCAACCTCTTCATTTGCATTGGCAATTAGATCTTTCTTAGTTTCAGGAACAACAACATCTCCTAAATTGAAAGAAAGGCCACCTTCAAATGCCATTTTAAAACCAAGGTTCTTGATATCATCAAGGAATTTAGCTGTTTTTGCAGTACCGGTTTTACGTAATACATCACCGATAATATCACGAAGTGCTTTCTTCGTTAACAATTGGTTAATAAAACCGTACTCATCAGGTACTACCTGGTTGAATAAAACACGTCCAACAGTAGTTTCAATATTCTTAACAACCAGTTCCCCATTTTCTATATCATTTATCTTAACATTGATTACTGCATGTAAATCAACTTTTTGTTCATTATATGCAATAATAACTTCTTCCGGAGAATAGAATTTATAACCTTCACCTTTAACAGTATGTTCAGAAGTATCTTTACGGCCTTTAGTAATATAATAAAGACCCAGTACCATATCCTGAGAAGGTACCGTAATAGGCGCACCATTTGCAGGATTAAGAATATTATGAGAGGCAAGCATCAGGATTTGGGTTTCCAAAATTGCTGCATGTCCGAGAGGTACATGGACAGCCATCTGGTCACCATCGAAATCCGCATTAAATGCGGTACATACTAATGGATGTAACTGGATTGCTTTACCTTCAATAAGTTTAGGTTGAAAAGCCTGAATACCTAATCTGTGCAGTGTGGGGGCACGGTTAAGCATGATTGGATGTCCTTTCAAAATGTTTTCAAGGATATCCCAAACAACAGGATCTTTTCTATCAACAATTTTCTTTGCAGACTTGACAGTCTTAACGATACCACGCTCAAGCATTTTTCTAATGATAAACGGCTTGAATAATTCTGAAGCCATATCTTTAGGAATACCACACTCATTTAATTTCAATTCAGGTCCGACAACGATTACTGAACGACCGGAATAGTCAACACGTTTACCAAGTAAGTTTTGACGGAAACGTCCTTGTTTACCTTTTAAGCTGTCACTCAATGATTTTAGTGCCCTGTTAGATTCAGTTTTAACTGAGTTTGCTTTACGTGAGTTATCGAATAGCGAATCAACAGCTTCCTGAAGCATACGTTTTTCATTACGCATGATCACATCCGGAGCTTTGATTTCAATTAATCTTTTCAAACGGTTATTACGGATAATAACACGACGGTAAAGATCATTTAAATCGGAAGTTGCAAAACGGCCACCATCAAGTGGAACTAGAGGACGTAGTTCAGGTGGAATTACAGGAACAACTTTCACAATCATCCATTCCGGACGGTTTTCTACCCTGTTTCTTGCATCTCTAAAAGCTTCAAAAACTTGTAATCTTTTTAGAGCTTCAGCTTTACGTTGTTGTGAAGTTTCTGTATTTGCTTTATGTCTTAATTCATAAGAGATTTGATCAAGATCTAATCTGGCTAATAAATCATGGATCGCTTCAGCCCCCATTTTAGCAATAAACTTATCAGGATCAGAATCATCCAGGTATTGATTTTCTGCAGGAATTGTTTCCATGATATCGAAATATTCCTCTTCAGTAAGAAAATCAAGATATTTAATACCATCTGCTGCTTTAATACCAGGGTTAATTACGACATAGCGTTCGTAATAAATAATAGTATCAAGCTTTTTGGTTTGCAAACCTAATAAGGCTCCAATTTTATTTGGTAAAGATCTGAAAAACCAGATATGAGCAACAGGTACAACAAGTTGGATATGACCAATTCTTTCTCTTCTGACTTTTTTCTCTGTAACCTCAACACCACATCGGTCACAGACAATGCCTTTATAGCGGATACGTTTATATTTTCCACAATGACATTCCCAGTCTTTTACCGGACCAAAAATACGCTCGCAGAATAAACCATCGCGCTCAGGTTTGTAAGTACGATAGTTGATCGTTTCAGGTTTTAATACTTCACCACTTGACCTTTCAAGAATGGCTTCAGGTGAAGCAAGGCTAACCGTCATCTTTGAAAAAGTACTAGTTTCGTTTTTATCTTTTCGAAAAGCCATATGTTGTATTTAATTGAGTTTGATAAAAAAATCAAATTCAGCATCGGATAAGCCTGAAAATACAGGCTTAACCAATACTAAATGTATATATTAATCAAAGGTTACATTTAAGCCTAATCCCTGTAATTCGTGAATCAATACGTTGAATGATTCAGGGATACCAGGAGTTGGCATACTTTCACCTTTAACAATGCTTTCGTAAGCTTTCGCCCTACCAATAACATCATCTGATTTAACAGTAAGAATTTCCTGAAGTACGTTAGATGCACCAAATGCTTCAAGCGCCCAAACTTCCATCTCACCAAAACGCTGACCACCAAATTGTGCTTTACCACCTAGAGGTTGCTGAGTAATTAATGAGTAAGGTCCAATTGAACGAGCATGCATTTTATCATCTACCATATGATGAAGTTTCAACATATAGATATAACCTACTGTAGCTGGTTGATCGAAACGTTTACCAGTTCCACCATCATGCAGATATACACGACCGTTTTCAGGAAGATCGGCATCTGCTAAATGCTTATTAATTTCATCGATATGTGCACCATCAAAAATTGGAGTTGAGAATTTCATTCCTAACTTTTTACCTGCCCAACCCAACACAGTTTCGTAAATCTGTCCAAGGTTCATACGAGAAGGTACACCAAGTGGGTTAAGAACGATGTCAACCGGAGTTCCGTCTTCCAGGAAAGGCATGTCTTCTTCACGTACAATACGTGCAACAATACCTTTATTACCATGACGACCAGCCATTTTATCTCCAACTTTAAGCTTACGTTTTTTAGCAACATAAACTTTAGCCATCTGAACGATACCATTTGGAAGGTCATCTCCAACAGAAGCTACAAACTTCTTACGGTTGAATATTCCAAGTAATTCTTTGTATTTAATGTTATAGTTATTAATAAGCGTTTTAATCAACTCATTCTTATCTTTATCAGTAGTCCATTTATTTGGATTCACGATGGTATAATCAACACCTAATAATAACTTTTGAGAGAATTTGGATTTTTTAGGGATAATTTCTTCTTTATAGTTATTATAAACACCTTGAGAAGTTTTACCATTAACAAGAGAACCTAATTTTTCAACTAATTTCTCTTTTAATGCTGCAGCATCTCTCAAGTGATCTTCTTCCAGTGCCAATAAAATTTCTTTTTCTTTAGCTTTGGATTTTCGATCCTTAATAACCCTTGAGAATAATTTTTTATCCACTACCACACCTTTCATTGATGGAGGTGCTTTTAGTGATGCATTTTTCACATCACCTGCTTTGTCGCCAAAGATAGCACGCAGCAATTTTTCTTCAGGAGTAGGATCACTTTCTCCTTTAGGAGTGATCTTACCAATAAGAATATCACCTTCATTTACTTCAGCTCCAATGCGGATAAGTCCGTTCTCATCAAGATCTTTAGTAGCTTCGGAACTTACATTGGGAATATCATTTGTTAACTCTTCAATTCCTCGTTTAGTATCCCGAACTTCCAAAGTAAACTCTTCGATATGAACAGAAGTAAAGATATCTTCTTTAACAACTTTTTCAGAAATAACAATTGCATCCTCGAAGTTATATCCCTTCCAGGGCATGAAAGCAACCATTAGGTTACGACCTAATGCAAGTTCACCATTTTGCGTTGCATATCCTTCACAAAGAACCTGTCCTTTTTCAACCCTGTCACCTTTACCTACAATCGGACGTAGGTTAATAGAAGTATTTTGGTTGGTTCTTATGAATTTAGTTAAGTTGTATTGCTTGGTATCTTCTTCGAAACTTACCAGACGTTGTTCATCCGTACGGTCATATCTAATGATAATTTTATCAGCATCTACATATTCAACAATACCATCGCCTTCAGCATTGATCAATACACGTGAATCTCTGGCAACTTGTGCTTCGATGCCTGTACCAACAATTGGGCTTTCAGGGTTCAATAGAGGTACTGCCTGACGCATCATATTCGATCCCATCAATGCACGGTTCGCATCATCATGCTCCAGGAATGGAATGAGTGATGCTGCAATAGATGCAATCTGATTAGGCGCCGTATCAATTAAATCGACCTTTTCTTTTTCAATAATAGGATAATCAGCTAAGTATCTTGCTTTAACTTTATCTCTTTGGAAAGAAACACCATCTTCTTTTAACAAGGTACTTGCCTGAGCAATGATTTTATTTTCTTCTTCTTCAGCACTTAAATAAACAGGATTTTCCGAATTTTCAATTACACCGTCAACAACACGGCGATAAGGAGTTTCAATAAATCCAAGTTTATTAATTTTTGCATATACACAAAGTGAAGAAATCAGACCAATATTCGGACCCTCAGGAGTTTCAATCGTACATAAACGTCCATAGTGAGTGTAGTGAACGTCACGAACCTCGAAACCTGCTCTTTCACGGGAAAGACCACCAGGACCTAATGCAGAAACACGACGTTTGTGTGTAATTTCCGACAATGGGTTGGTTTGATCCATAAACTGTGAAAGCTGGTTGGTTCCAAAGAATGAATTAATTACTGAAGAAAGTGTCTTCGCATTGATCAGATCAGTAGGAGTAAATACCTCATTATCCCTTACATTCATACGCTCACGAATCGTTCGTGCCATACGTGCAAGGCCAACACCGAATTGAGCATATAATTGCTCACCTACGGTACGTACTCTACGGTTACTTAAGTGATCAATATCATCTACTTCAGTTTTAGCATTAACAAGGTCAATCAAATATTTAATAATTGAGATGATATCTTCTTTTGTTAATACTTTAATTTCATCCGGAGTATCAATTTCTAATTTTTTATTGATACGATAACGTCCAACATCCCCCAGATCATAACGTTTATCTGAGAAGAACAGCTTGTCGATAATACCACGAGCCGTTTCTTCATCAGGTGGCTCAGCATTCCTCAATTGACGATAGATGAATTCAACAGCCTCTTTCTCAGAGTTTGCAGTATCTTTTTGTAAAGTATTGAAGATAATGCTGTAATCTGCAGAACTTACATCGTCTTTATGAAGAAGAACAGTTTTTATACCTGCATCAACGATTAGATCAATGTGTTTTGTTTCCAGCGTAGTTTCGCGATCAATAATAACTTCTGTTCTTTCGATAGAAACCACCTCACCGGTATCTTCATCAACGAAATCTTCAATCCATGAACGAAGAACTCTGGCTGCAAGCTTACGTCCTACAACGCGCTTAAGGCCAGCTTTACTAACTTTAACTTCTTCCGCAAGGTTAAAAATTTCAAGGATATCCTTATCACTTTCAAAACCGATAGCTCTTAACAATGTAGTAACCGGAAGTTTTTTCTTACGGTCGATGTAGGCATACATCACATTATTAATATCGGTAGTGAATTCCATCCAACTTCCTTTGAAAGGGATGATACGTGCCGAGAATAGTTGAGATCCGTTTGCGTGATAACTGGTTCCAAAAAATACACCGGGAGATCTGTGAAGCTGAGATACAACAACACGTTCAGCACCATTGATAACAAAGGTACCTTTAGGTGTCATATAAGGTATCATACCAAGGTACACATCCTGAATGATGGTTTCAAAATCTTCATGATCAGGATCCGTACAATATAACTTCAATTTAGCCTTAAGAGGAACGCTATAGGTTAAGCCTCTTTCAATGCATTCTTCGATGGAATATCTTGGAGGATCAATAAAGTAATCCAAGAATTCCAAAACAAAATTATTTCTTGCATCTGTGATTGGGAAGTTTTCTGAGAAAACTTTATACAGACCTTCATTAATACGACTTTCAGGATTTGTTTCCAACTGGAAAAAATCCTGAAATGACTTTAATTGAATATCCAGGAAATCAGGGTATTCAGTCTGAACTCTGGTAGATGCAAAATTTATTCTTTCTTTTTTTTGTACTGTCAAGGTTATAAGTTTTAAGCCCGCCTTACGGCAGGCTGGTTAGTAGTATAATCGTTTACCAAAATTCAGAAGCAGACTTTTTTTCAACTAATAATTAGAGGAACCGTCTAAATTCTACTAATTAGTAAAATTACCTACTACTTAACTTCAACCTCTGCTCCAGCTTCTTCTAGTTGAGATTTTAATGCGTCAGCTTCGTCTTTGCTTACACCTTCTTTGATTGCTTTTGGTGCAGAATCAACTAATTCTTTAGCTTCTTTAAGTCCTAAGCTTGTTAATTCTTTTACAAGTTTAACAACAGCTAATTTAGATTGTCCTGCTGCTTTAAGAACTACATCAAATGAAGTTTGAGCTGCTTCAGCTGCTTCACCTCCACCTGCTGCTGGTCCAGCAACTGCTACTGCTGCTGCAGCCGGTTCAATACCATACTCTTCTTTAAGAATTTCAGCTAATTCATTAACTTCTTTTACTGTTAGATTAACTAATTGCTCTGCAAAAGCTTTTAAATCTGCCATTTTTATAATTGTTTAAATTGTTTTTACTGTAATCTTTTTCTAAAATATTTTTCGAATAATAATTATTCTGCTTTTTCTGATAATGTTTTAAGCACAGCTGTTAATGTTTGACCACTTGATTGAAGGGAAGAAATAACATTCTTCACCGGTGATTGAAGTAAAGCAATAACATCAGCGATAAGTTCATTTTTAGATTTGATGTTTTCAAGAATGTCTAACTGGTCTTCGCCAACGTATGACATTTCTTCAACAAAAGCACCTTTTAATAAGGGTTTTTCAATTTTCTCTTTTTTTCTGAACTCTTTGATAAGCTTAGCAGGAACATTTCCTGCTTCGGCAAACATTATTGAAGTAGATCCCTTTAAAACATCGTACAGAGGTTCAAGGTCTTTATCGGTTTTTTCCATTGCTTTTCTAAGCAATGTATTTTTAACCATTTGCAGTTTAACATCCTTTTTGAAACAAAGTCTACGTAAATTAGTAGAAGTTTCAGAATTTAAGTCAGCAATATCAGTAAGGTAAAAGTAGTTACTGTTATTAAGCTGTTCTGCTAAAGAATCGATAAACTGATTTTTTTCTTCTCTTGTCATAACTTAAATCTCCTAATTTACTCGACTATTGTAAGGTTACTGATTTAGGTTCAATTTGGACACCAGGACCCATAGTACTTGACATATAAATACTCTTAACGTAAGTACCTTTTGCTGATGATGGTTTTAATTTGATAATCGTATTTATCAATTCTCTGGAGTTGTCTAATAATTGCTCTTCATTAAAAGAAACTTTTCCAACTGCAGAATGAATAATACCAAACTTATCAACTTTAAAATCGATCTTACCTGCTTTAACGTCATTTACTGCTTTCGCAATATCCATAGTAACGGTTCCTGTTTTAGGATTCGGCATTAATCCGCGAGGACCAAGGATTCTTCCTAAAGCACCAACTTTTGGCATCACGTTTGGCATAGTAATTACAACATCAATGTCAGTCCAGCCGCCCTTAATCTTAGTGATGTATTCATCAAGACCATAATAATCAGCACCAGCTGCTTTAGCTTCTTCTTCTTTTTCAGGTGTACAAAGTACTAAAACTCTAACTGTTTTACCGGTTCCGTGAGGAAGGGTAACAGTACCTCTTACCATTTGATTGGCTTTACGAGGGTCTACACCTAATCTGATATTTACATCTACAGAAGCATCAAATTTAGTATAAGTTGTTTCTTTAACTATTTTGATTGCTTCATCAAGGTTGTAGATTGCGTTTTTATCAAACTTTGCTAAAGCTTCTTTTCTGTTTTTTGATATTTTAGTCATTTTCTGATTTCTTAAATAATTTTGACTAATGAACTAGTTTGCACTTTGCAAATTAGTTTTTAGCAAAAGGCGATTGTCCTTTTATTTTAACTCCCATACTTCTGGCGGTACCTGCCACCATACGCATTGCTGATTCCACATTAAAAGCGTTCATATCAACCATTTTACCTTCTGCGATCGTTCTAACCTGATCCCATGTAATCGTCGCAACTTTAACACGGTTAGGTTCTGCAGAACCTGATTTGATTTTTGCAGCTTCTAAAACTTGAACAGCAACGGGTGGAGTTTTAATTATAAAATCAAAGGATTTGTCTTTATACACAGTAATGATCACAGGAATTACTTTTCCGGCCTGATCTTGTGTACGAGCATTAAACTGCTTACAAAACTCCATGATATTAACACCCTTAGCACCTAATGCAGGTCCTACAGGTGGGGATGGGTTTGCAGCACCACCTCTGATTTGCAATTTAATTAATCCGCTTACTTCTTTTGCCATTTTTTAAAACTTAAAATACTTATTTATAATAAGGCTATTTTTTTGATTCCAAATCTTATTCTTTTTCAACCTGCATAAACCCAAGTTCAAGTGGAGTTTTTCTACCGAAAATCTTCACCATTACTTTAAGCTTTTTCTTTTCTTCATTAATTTCTTCAATGATTCCGCTAAAACTGTTGAAAGGACCATCAATCACTGTAACAGATTCTCCAACGATATAAGGGATATTCACTTCTTCTCCCAACTCTGCTAATTCATCAACCTTTCCTAAGATTCGATTCACCTCAGACGGACGCAATGGATCAGCCTCACCTTTTGTACCCAGGAAGCCTAGTACATTTGGAATATTCTTAACAATATGGGGAATTTCGCCGGTGAGTACAGCTTCAATAAGTACGTATCCAGGAAAATAATTTCGCTCTTTGCTAATTTTTTTTCCTTTTCTAACCTGATAAACTTTTTCGGTTGGAATTAGAACTTGCGAGATATAATCCTGCAAGTTTAGGCGATTGATCTCACTCTCAAGGTATTCTTTTACCTTTTTTTCCTTCCCGCTAATCGCTCTAACTACGTACCACTTTTTAACTTGCTCGCTCATATCGGCTTTGAGATTGATTTTTGATTGGTATCAAAAGATTATATTAAACAACAACTAAAATTTAGAAAAGAGTATAAAACTTTTCTAAAATTGTTTCAAAAGAAATATCCATCAAATAAATCACAAATGCGATTAGAAGGGAAGCAATGGATACTACAATTGCACTGTTTTGTAATTCACTCCAAGTAGGCCAAGATACTTTATGAAGTAACTCATCATAACAATCTTTAATGTATTTTATGAATTTCATAGTTGTTATATAATATATATTAGCACGGGTGGTAGGATTTGAACCCACAGCCAATGGTTTTGGAGACCACTACTCTACCAATTGAGCTACACCCGTGTATTAAACATCTTTTTGTATATGGCAGACAAAGGGATCCCGATAAATATCGGGACAACCTTTACCCTTCACATTATTTAAAGATCTATTTATCTTATTCAATAATTTCAGTTACCTGACCAGCACCAACTGTTCTACCCCCTTCACGGATTGCGAAACGTAAACCTTTATTCATTGCAATTTCCTGAATAAGTTGAACTTCTATAGTTAAGTTATCGCCTGGCATTACCATCTCAACTCCGTCAGGAAGGAAGATTTCACCAGTTACGTCAGTCGTTCTGAAATAAAATTGCGGACGATATTTGTTATGGAATGGAGTATGACGTCCACCTTCTTCTTTCTTAAGGATATAAACCTCAGCTTTGAAGTGTTTGTGAGGAGTAACTGTACCTTGGGCAGCAATTACCATACCTCTGGAAATTTCGTTTTTGTCAATACCTCTTAATAGAAGACCTGCATTGTCACCAGCTTCACCTTGGTCAAGAATCTTACGGAACATCTCAACACCAGTAATAACTGATTTAAGTTTTTCAGCACCCATACCAATAATATCAACTGGATCACCAGTGTGAACAATACCCGTTTCGATCCTACCGGTAGCAACAGTACCACGGCCAGTAATAGAGAATACATCCTCAACCGGCATTAGGAATGGCTTATCTACATCACGCTCTGGAAGTGGGATCCAAGTATCACAAGCATCCATTAATTCCATTACTTTTTCTACCCAAGAAGCTTCACCATTCAATGCACCTAATGCAGACCCCTGAACAACAGGAGTATTATCACCGTCGAATTCATAGAATGAAAGAAGGTCTCTGATTTCCATTTCAACTAATTCTAAAAGCTCTTCATCGTCTACCATATCAACTTTGTTCATAAAAACAACAAGTTTAGGTACACCTACCTGACGAGCTAAAAGGATATGCTCACGAGTTTGAGGCATAGGACCATCAGTTGCAGCAACAACCAAAATAGCACCGTCCATTTGAGCAGCACCGGTTACCATGTTCTTAACATAATCCGCGTGACCAGGACAGTCAACGTGTGCATAGTGTCTATTTTCAGTTTCGTACTCAACGTGAGCAGTATTAATTGTAATACCTCTTTCTTTTTCTTCAGGAGCATTGTCGATAGAATCGAAAGATTTAAATTCAGCTAAACCTTTTTCTTGAAGGTTATAAGTAATAGCAGCAGTTAAAGTAGTTTTACCGTGGTCAACGTGCCCAATTGTACCAATATTTACATGGGGTTTACCGCGTTCAAATTTTTCTTTAGCCATAGCAAAAAAATGTTTAAATAATGTGTTATTAATTTATTTTAAATATAAAATTTTAAGTTCAGTTTTGAGCCAATGACGAGAGTTGAACTCGTGACCCCTTCCTTACCAAGGAAGTGCTCTACCACTGAGCTACATCGGCTTTTAATTGAGCGGGAGACGGGGCTCGAACCCGCCACCTAAAGCTTGGAAGGCTTTCGCTCTACCAAATGAGCTACTCCCGCTTGTGCACCGTAGCCTTGCCTGCTGCAGGCAGGTTTAGCGAAGGTGTGCAACACACATCACCGCTAATATCAGCTATTAATCAATTCTCCTTAACAAAAGTTTTGGAGAACACTGCCCTTCTTCGTTGAACCTGCCTAATGCAGGTGAGGCTCAGAAGGATGCTGTGGGGAGAGGAGGATTCGAACCTCCGAAGGCTTAGCCAACAGATTTACAGTCTGCCCCATTTGACCGCTCTGGAATCTCCCCAATCTATCTCTGCAAGATAGAGCCGATGAACGGACTCGAACCGCCGACCGGCTGATTACAAATCAGCTGCTCTACCAACTGAGCTACATCGGCATTTTTTATTATAAATTATTCGCTTTCAAGCAAATAAAAAAAATCCATTCAATTATCTCAATATTAGCTGATTAATATGCTCTCAAGAAATAAAAAACAGACCTCCGTTCAAAAAGGTCTGCAAAAATACATATTCTAAATTAATAAACAAACAAATTTAAAGATTTTGTTTATTTTTTTCACATTATTTTTTTTGTTTTTCTTTGTGTTTTTTCAACTGGCGACGCAAAGCCTCTATGGCTGTGTCAGTTGCCTCTTCAAACGATTTACATTGCTTCTTCGCAAATAAATCGTAGCCTTTTATATTTAATCTTATTTCGGCAATTTTGTTTTCGTTTGTACTTGAGTTTTCCAATTTCAATATCACATCACTCGATATTAAGCCATCATAAAAAGTAGATAGTTTTTCTAATTTTCCTGTAATAAAAGAATCCAACTTTTTATCACTTTTAAAGTGAACTGCATTAATGTTAACTTTCATACTCATCTCTCCTTTGTTTTATGCCTTTGGATGGGCTTGTTTATATATTGATTTAAGCTTCTCTATGGTATTATGTGTATATACCTGAGTAGCGGCTAAGTTAGAATGACCTAAAATTTCCTTGATGGCATTTAGGTCGGCTCCGTTATTTAACATGTGAGTTGCAAATGTATGTCTAAGCACGTGTGGGCTTTTTTTCGTTATTGTTGTTACCTTACTAAGATAAGAATTTACAATCCTATAAACAAATTTCTCATAAATTTTTTCTCCTTTAATGGTAACAAATAAATAATGTTCTTTTGTATTAATCTCCTTTCTCTTCTTTATATATATATTAATAGTATCGTATAGTTTAATATCTAACGGAATAATCCTTTCTTTATTTCTTTTTCCCAATACTTTTATACATTTATTTCCAAAATCGATGTTGGAATACTTCAGGTTAATCAGTTCATTTAAACGCATTCCGGTAGCATAGAATAATTCAAGGATTAATTTATCCCTTAATCCTTCATAGTTATTTTCAAATTCAATTTCTTCAAAAAGGAATTTCATTGAATCTTCTTCAACAAATACAGGTAATCGTTTTGACGTTTTGGGAGCAACTACCTTAAACATTGGGTTTTCTTTTACGCTTCCTGTTTTAATAAGATATTTATAAAAGCTTTTTAGGGTTGACAGCTTTCTATTCACAGATCGATTACTGACTCCATTATCTATTAAGCTAACGACCCATGTACGAATAATAGTATGATTAACATCCTTAATTTCAGAAATATTAAATTCAGAAAGAAAGTCGAAAAATTGTTTTAAATCATTTCGGTAGGCTGAAATTGTATGGAAAGATAATCTCCGTTCATCTTTTATATATTGCAAAAACCTTTCACTTTCCATAGACCCATAAAAAAAGAAACTCTTGTTTCAAATTTACTAAAATAGTAACAGAAACAAAAGTTCCTTTTCTTAAAAATCCTAAAATAAAAGCTTAAGCTTCGCTTTGTTGTCTTAGTTTTTGTACGTAGATTGCCTTTAATTTTTGCTCTCTTTTAATAACACTGGGTTTCGTGAATTTTTGACGTTCACGTAATTCTTTTACAACACCCGTTTTTTCAAACTTACGTTTGTACTTTTTCAAAGCTCTGTCGATGCTTTCGCCTTCTTTTACAGGAATAATAATCATTTTTGTTTACCTCTTTCTTTTTAATTTAATGTGGGCGCAAAATTATAAATAAGTTTATTATTATCAAACTATTTTTTAATAAATACAATAATTGCAATTTTTTTTATGTCCTTTTTCGCTAAACCTGCCTGGCGGCAGACAAGGCTTCGAAGGACGCAGTGGGGCTTAGCAGATTCGAACTGCTGACCTCATGCCTGTCAAGCATGCGCTCTAAACCAACTGAGCTAAAGCCCCAATGATTGATCTCAGGCAAGTTGGTAAACCAACTGAACTAAGAACTGCTCAAACATTGCAAATTTAGAAAAAATGAAACTAAGCTCAAGGATATTTCAGAATATATTTTCCAATGCTCTTTAAGTAATTTGCCTACAATATTAAAAGAAAAAGTTTTATTTTATCTAAACATAATTCTATCATAATTATGAATAAATATTATGACCGGAAGAATTACAATCTTGAAACATTTTATCGTAATTTACGTTTGAATTTATTCAAGACAATAAAATTCTGGAAGAATTACTTTTATTATTGTATCATCATTAAACTAAATGCATTGAAGTTACATCTGAAAAAAATAACATTAGTTGTTATTTGTATGATTTTCCTAAGTGAGGCTAAATCACAGGACCCTATTTACTCTCAGTTTACACACAATCCTATTTATTACAACCCTGCTTATGTCGGATTACACCAGGGTATGAGGGTCAGGCTTAATTATAGAAAACAATGGCCGAATTTACCAGGAGATTATAACAGTTATAATTTCAATATGGATATGGCCGTCAGAGAAATCCCAGGCTCGGGAGGAATTGGTTTATTATTTGACAAACATTCTGCAGGAACAGGCTATTTTGAAAGGGTAAAAGTAGGCATTCCTATATCCGTAAGAATCCCTCTCTATGAAAACTTATTAATTCAAATGGGACTTATGACTTCCCTGGTTCAAAAGAGTCTGGATTGGAATAATCTGGTATTTATGGATCAGCTCGACCCCAGGTTTGGAAACATCTATCCTACTTCATTTACTCCTCCGTCAAACGGAAAGATTACTTACCCTGATTTCGATATAGGTATTGCTTTAAGATGGTTTGCTTCGGGATATAAAGGTATGGAGTACGTTTTTACTACAGGTATTGCAGTACATCATGTATTCACCCCAAATGAATCCTTTTTTGATTTAGATGCTCCCCTTCCCAGAAGATTTGTTTTTACGGGTGATGTGATTATCCAAAATGAATATTTCGAAAGGGCATTTAATACCAAAAAAAGATCTCCAAGAGATTTTAGATTTAATCCGGGATTTATTTTTGAAAGTCAGGAAAAATTTAAATCTTTATCATTAGGTTTTAATGCTTATAAATCCAATCTATATGCCGGACTTTGGTATCGAGCTGAAGATCTCGATTTTACAAAATCAAATGCGATGGTAATTATGGCAGGTGTAAGTGCATATTTGAATAATGACACTAAAGTTAAATTCTTATATAGTTATGATATGCTACTATCAAAAGCTTATTCAAGAGCAGCAGGCGGAACTCACGAAATATCGGTAATATTTGAATTAGATACATTTTCATTATTTGGAGAAAGTAATCCTTACCAAAGACGAAGAAAAAGAACCTATCTGGAAACCCAGCCATTTTAGATTTTATAAACCCTTTTTATAGTTATAAAACATTATCGTATCAAGGTAAGCGTACCTGAAGTTCTTCCATTTCCTCCTTTTCCTATATCCTTGCCATCCCATAAACTTCCATCTTTATAAACGGCAGTGGCTTTCCAAGTATACACTCCCTGAGGTAAAGGACTTCCTTTAAAAGTACCATCCCATTCTTCCGAGGGGCTACCATTTTCATCCAAAGCTTCAGATTCCCATACTAATTTGCCCCATGCATCATACACTTCAATTCTAAAACTACTTACATTCATACCTATAGCTTTGAATTTTGCCAATTTCGCATTCGGATTATTCGGAGAAAATGCATTCGGAATATAAAGTCCCTTAAACAATAGTTCATATAAAACACGTGAAGTGTCAGGACAATTATAAGTATTATAACTAACCAGTTCAATAATATAAGTTCCGTCTTCCGTATATCCATGAACAGGATTTTCTTCTTCAGAAGAATTGCCATCACCAAAATCCCAATAGTAAGAAAGAGCATTTTCAGATTCATTTGTCAACTTTACCTGACCTTGAGTATCATCATAGTTATTCTCTAATGAGAATGCACTACCAGGAGACGGATTAATAGTGATCTCACTTTGAGAAGTATGCTTACATCCGTTTTCATCCGTAACAGTCATAGTTACGGTATAGGTTCCTGCTTCAGCATAGGTATAATCAGGATTTTGTAATGTAGAGTGGTCATCTGTTCTGTTCGGATCACCAAAATCCCATTCCCATGAAGCCAGTGGATAATTTGCTTGTGCAGATCTATCTCTAAATTCTGTTGGGCTTCCGGCACAATAATTAGTATGAGAGAATATAGATGTTGGTCCCGGATATACGGTTACAGGATAACTAATACTACTTTCACAACCATCATTTTCGATTGACAAGGTAACAATATAGTTGCCTGTTTCTGTATAAATATGGAGGGGGTTTTGTTGAGTAGAGAATTGACCATCTCCGAAATCCCAGTTTATACTGGTTACATTAATCATATTCACTACATCCGTATCAATAAAAAACTGCTTCTCATTATTAATACATGTACTTCCTTCAAAATAAAAATCAACTTCCGGTTGAATCGTAACCTCAAATCTTCTCTTAATGGTATTATTACATCCATTAGCATTATAAACAGTCAAGCTGACTTCATAGCTACCGCTGTTTTCATACTTATGAGTGGGTGTTTGTAAATTTGATGTATTATCAACTCCTGATTCAGGATCACCAAAGTCCCATTCCCATCTGACAATATTACCGCCCGAATTATCCTGAGATAAATCTTCAAAAGTAGCACTACCACTTAAACAAAAAGAACTCATATCAAAGTTTGCAACCGGAGAAGGAACCACAACAATATCCCTTGAAATACTATTTGAACAACCTACAGAGTTTGTTACGGTTAATATTACAGTATATACTCCGGGGTTGGTATATTGATGACTGACATTAGGATTATCAGGAAAATTAATGGTTTGTTCATTCCCATCTCCAAAATCATAATGCCAGACAGTTACATAGCCCTTAGTAGTATTTGAAAAATCAGTAAACTGAGTCTCCAGGTTTGAACAGGAAGGAGCATCATATTCAAAATTAGGTATGGGTAAGGGGTTGATTTCAATATTATGAGAAATCTTATTTGTATAATTATTTATATCTACAACTGTTAATGTTACTTTATAAGTTCCTTCGGTATTATACATATGTGATGGCTCCATTTCATTGGAAAGAGTCCCATCACCAAAATCCCATGACCAGGATGTAATTTTATCTACATCTGTTTTATCCCTATCTATTTCAAAATCAATTAAATGATTTACACAATCATCACTCCATGTAAAATCGACATCAGGGCTATCGGAGACTGTCAGCTTCATTTCATCATATGCTTCACCACAAGGCAGTATTCCGGTTCCTGTTAAACGAAGGAATACATAACCGGTTGAAAAATCCTGAGCACTTGGAGTATAAACAGGATCTATAATAGCATCATCAGAAAAAATACCTGTTCCTGTTGTGGTCCATTTTATCCCATTATGATTGGAAATAGTAGCAGTATTTATTTCAAAGCTACTTCCAAAGTTAATTGAAGCGTCAAAACCAGCATTCACAACAGGCAATAATGCAAATGATAAGGTCATCTGATCTGTCACATCATTGCATGGAGGAGTTTTTGCATGTAAACGGAGCACTACACTTCCCCTGTCAATATCTTCCTGGGAAGGTTGATAAGTAGGAGTTAATGTTCCAATATTCAAGAAGGTACCGCTACCTGAAGAAGACCAGCTTACACTTTCATAGTCGGAAGCAGTTGCTCCGACAACCAAATAATTTTCAGACTCACAAATCATCGTATCAACTCCTGCATAGGAAGTAGGTAATCTTTTTACATCCAATACAAGTACATCATTCACAATGCCACTACAAGGAGTTTTGGCTGTTGCAGATACTGTTAAAATCACTTTTCCTTTAGCAAGATCCCCGGGGCCAGCCGTATAAATAGGTGAAATTGTATTGGTATTGGTCAATGTACCCGTACCATCATGTATCCATGAAAGACTTGAGTAATCATGAATATCCGCATCACTCACTACAAAGATTCCGTTCTCACATATAGAGGTATCCTTACCAGCAAATACCTGAGGCATTTGTTGTATGGTAAGAACCATATAATCATCCACATCCGTACAACTTGCATTACTGCCGGTCAGTGTAAGTGTAACATTTCCCAAAGCAATGTCTTCAGCAGTTGGGGTATAAACCGTATTTGCAATCTCTGGATCTGCAAATGTACCTGTACCTGAAGTAGTCCACTGAACATCAGTAACATGATCCACAGATGCTGAAATAATAGAAAATGTTTCACCTTCACAAACAGTTCCATCATCTCCGGCATTAATTTCAGGTGCCTGATGTACATTAAGAATAATTGAACTCGTAGCCGGTGTAGCACAAGGGTTAATAGGATTTGCAGTTAAAGTCAAAGTAACTGTACCATTAGCCACATCATTCACACTTGGAGTATAAGTTGGAGTTAAAGTATTCCCATTTGAGAATGTTCCATTACCTGTAGTCGTCCAGTCAAGGCTTGAATAATGATTTGCTACAGCACCTTCAATCAATGTAGGTATTGAGCAAATATCTTTTGTAGGGCCGGCATCAGCTGTTGGATTCTTATAAATAGTAATAATTACATTATCCGATTTCTGTTCACATTCCGGGTTACCTATTCCTGTTAACATTAGGTTTACAGAACCTGCTTCAATATCTTCCACACTTGGAGTATAAGTTGGAGTCAAAGTAGTTCCAAAGGCAAAAGTTCCATTACCTGAAGAACTCCAGCTAAGTGCTGTATAATTAGAAGCCGTAGCAGTAGTAATATTAATAACTGAGCCTTCACAAATAGAAAAAGCATCTCCGGCATCTACTATCACATCAGGAGTTATGTGAACCAACATTGCATCACTTACAATGGAATTACATGGATCAATGGAAGTGACTTCCATTGTTAAAGTAACAGTTCCCAGGGTTGCATCATTTTCTGAGACTATATATGTTGGATTCAAGGTATTGCCATTTGTGATCGTTCCACTCCCCGAAGTAGTCCAGTTAATCGCACTATAATTAGAAGCTGTAGCGCCGGAAACAGTAAATGAATCACCGGAACATATTTGAGGAATGTCTGGTCCGGCATCTGCTGTTGGAAGATATATAATATTTACATCCAGATAATCACTTACCGGTTCGGTACAGGGCGTATTGCTTGTAGCCGTTAAAGTTAGCCTGAATTTCTCATTAATTTTATCTGTTGGGCCTGGTGTATAAACTGCATTCAATACATTTGGATTTACAAAGGTACCATCACCTGAGGTTGTCCAGGTAAGTGTATTATAATCGCTCGCAGTAGCCTGAACAGCAGTAAAGCTTTCGTTTTCACAAACACTTCCATTAGCTCCCACCTCAACCTGAGGCAAAGCCTTGATCGTAAGCACCATTTCATCTACAACTTCCTGTCCGCATGGTGCAATAGGATTTGCTGTCAGAATAAGCCTAACTGAACCATTAGCAATATCTTCGGTACTTGGAGTATAAGTTGGAGCCAGATTATTATCACTATTTATCAGTGTCCCTGTTCCGGAACTTGACCACCTATATGATGCTTGATTACTGACACTTGCTCCTACTACAGTAAATGAATTATCTGTTTCACAGATTTGGGCATCAGGGCCTGCATCTGCTGTTGGAAGAGGCTGTATATCCAATCGAATTACATCAGTGGCAGTATTGGTACACGGAGTAATTGTATTTGCAGTTAATGTAAGATTTACATATCCCCTGGCAATATCAGCTGCACTGGCGGTATATGTCGGAGTAAGGGTTGTTTCATTTGTTAAAGTACCGGAACTACCGTCACTTGTCCATCTTAGGCTTGAATAATTCTCAGCAATTGCATTGGTCAGTGTAAATGGAGTTTCACAAATTTCTTCATCAGCCCCGGCATAAGCAGTCGGATCTTCATTGATTGTCAACACAAAATTATCAAAAAAGTTTCCATCACATGGGGTAATTCCTGTAGCTGTTAACGTCAAAGTTACTTGTCCATTATTAATATCTAATGGCCCCGGGGTATATACATTATTAACAGAAGTTGCATTTACAAATGTACCGTCACCGGAAGTTGTCCATTCAAAGTCTGAATGATTAGATACGGTAGCATTTGTTGTATAGGAATTCCCTGCACATATTGCCACATCGCTACCTGCATCAATTACAGGAGCAGCAGATAAAGTTAAAACCAGATTATCAACAATATTAGCTGTACATGGTGATTTTGCAATTATGGTTAGTTCCAAAGTAACAGTTCCGTTAGTAATATCATTTGGCCCGGGAATATAAGTTGGATTTATAATGCTCGCATTACTAAAGCTTCCATCACCGGATGAAGTCCAGACCAAACTGGAATAATCATTAGCTACAGCATCGTTGATATAGTAAGTGTCAATCTCACAGATAGTAGCATCGGATCCTGCATTTCCGCTGGGGTTTACAACACCCGTTAAAGTCATTGCATCTGAAACCGTACCGGAGCAAGGACTGTTACTGGTTGCCGTTAACGTTAATACAACACCTGACACAATATCTGCTGCAGATGGGTTATATATAGGATTGACTACTGAAGTACTTGAAAAAGTTCCGCTACCGGAAGTTGTCCATTCCAGGGTTTTATAAAATGAAGCTGAAGCTGTATTTAATTCGATAGAACTGCCTTCACATACAGATTCATTATCACCTGCGGAAATTACCGGTAATCGTTGAATGGTTAACCGAAAGGTATGCATAATATTTGTTGCACAAGGGGAGTTAGGGATTGCCGTTAAAGTCAGGTCAGCATATCCTCTTTGTATATCCACACTTCCGGGAGTATAAGTAGCCCTCAATTGATTTTCATTTCCTCCAAAACTTCCATTTCCATCTGTAGACCAACTCACAGAAGATTCCTCTCCATTAGTAGTGGCATAAATAGTTTCATAAGTACCCGTTTGACAGATGGTTGTATCATAGCCTGCAAGTACCGTCGGACGTTCAATAAAGCTAAGGATTTTCATTTGATCAACGACTGTCCCTGAACATGGAGAAGTAGCAGTTCCTGTCATGGTTAATGTAACAGGCGGACTCAAATAATCGTTTGTACCGGGACGATAAGTTGGATTAACAGATGTCGGATCATCAAAAGTACCGTCACCACTGGTCGTCCAAACTACGCTTACATCTCTCGCAGTAGCATTCTCAACGACCAAATCTTCATCTTTACATCCATTTACATCACCACCAGCATTCACCTGAGGGTCTCTGAGGGTTAATGTTACATTATCCGATATGCTTTCAGTACATGGGCTTTGACCGCTAACAGTTAATGTCAGTGTTACGGTTCCTGCAGCCAATTCATCCGTTGTAGGAGTATATTTGGGACTTAAAATAGAGGTTGAACTAAAACTACCTTCACCTCCGGTCCAGGAGATTGTAGTTACAGAATAGTTATTTGCAGAACCATTCAGTTGTACATCATCCGTACCACAACTGGAAATATTTGCCCCTGCATTCACTGTTGGCAACGGCTTGATCGTAACTTTAAGATTTGAACTTGCATTTGTAGTACAAGGACTTTCAGCATTTGCTGTTAAAGTAAGATTAGCCTCACCACTGGTTCTATCTGCAGTTCCAGGGTAATAGATCGCATTTAAACTATTGGCATCACTAAAGGAACCATCTCCGGTAGTAGTCCAGATTACGGTAGAATAATCAGAAGCCGTTCCGCTTAGGTTCACATTTTCATTTTCACAAATTGTTTGATCATCACCTGCATCTACCGTTGGGTTTGACAATATGGTTAATATGAGGAGATCATTTTCTATACTATCATCATTTTTAACAACAGTCATTGTAAGGCTAACGGTTCCATTCTCAACATCTACAGGGCCGGGTTTATAAGTAGGCGTAGTTGTTGAAGCACCTGCAGTGAATTCTCCGTCACCAGATGTCGTCCATGATATCGTTTTAGCATCCAAAGCTTGCGAACCGGAAACTGTAAACGGATCCCGTTCACAGATAGTATCATCCGGGCCTGCATAAACCGCAGGAGTCTGTGCATTAATCAATCCGGCTTTTAGAAGAGTATCAGCCATTATACCTTTTGCAGTAATTAGCTGAACCGAATAAGTTCCAGGAAGATCATAAGTATGTGTCGGGCTTTGTTGAGTTGAAGAATTTCCATCTCCAAAATTCCAGTTCCATGTATCAATAGCTCCTGTTGTTTTATCAATAAAATTTACATTCAAAGGAACATCACCTGAATCCATGCTGACTTCAAAATCGGTATCAGGAGCCGGATAGATAACATCTATATATTCTGTTTTTATTAATGAATCACTCTCTGTTGCGTCCGTCACTACCAATTTAACAGTATACTTTCCAACCTCTGTATATGTATGTGAAGGGTTTTGACCGGTGGATGTTGTACCATCCCCAAAATCCCAATTCCAAACGGTAATAATACCGGTGGATTGATCAGTAAAATTAACTGTTAAAGGTTTTACTCCCGAAACAGGAGTTGCCGTAAAGGAAGCTCCGAGTATTAAATCAGAAGGGTATAATTCGGATTCCCATAATCCCCTCCCATAAGTAGCTGCTCTGATCCTGCTGTTTTTCAGATCAGCATCATCATAATAAATATCAAGTTCAGTAACTACAACATTCGGAAGATCAGTCATAAAAGGGCTCCAATTATCGTCATCAATTTTTACATAAATTCCAACATCAGTTCCGACATAAAGTTCAACCTTACTGGTATTCTGTCTGTTTTGGATCACACACATTACCGGAATATTCGGTAAACCTGTTGAGATATTATTCCATGTTGCCCCGGCATCTTTTGACTCATAAATGCCATATGAGTTGTATCCTCCCAGCGTAACCCAAACAGTATTCGGGTCATCATGCTTTACAGCGACATAAGTAATATTTCCGAAGCCAACAGGCAGTGTATTTGTAATATCCGTCCAATTTGTACCACCATCGGATGTTGTATAAATTTTGCTTTGGCTTGCTGCATAAATATATTGAGAATTGGAAGGAGCAACAGCCAATGATCTTACTCCTATAGCAAAATCACTAATTTTTGTCCAATTGTCTCCTCTATCTGTAGTTTTCCATACATTCGAATAACCGGCATACAATGTTTTATTATCGTTAGGATCAATAATAAACGGGGTTACCCAGGAGCCGCCTTCGGTAATACCTCCGGATATAGTAGTATAACTTGCCCATTTATTCAATGTTCTTTTAATAGAACCATAATAAAGTTCTCCGTATTGAACATTCTCATCGGTATAATCAATAAGGCATTCCATTCCGTCTCCACCGATTACATCATCCCAGGTAGAAGATTTCATAGCTTTTGTTCCATTATCCTGTAATCCTATAATGATATCGTTTGGTGAAGTCTGCGAAACACCTAACCTATATATCTGGCTACAAACCACTCCATCACTGATTTGTGTCCAACTGGCTCCAAGATCGGTTGTTTTATAGAGTCCGCCATCATTACATTCATATAAAACAGAGCTCCCGTTTTGAAATGCCAGGAAATGTTTATCGGCATGAACTTCAGTGGCAGAGCCACCACATGTATGTGACCAGTGGTTATTTATTGCCCAACTTCCACCTCCATCGGTAGACTTCCATGTATTTACTCCTCCCACAAAAACAGTATTCACATTATTGGGGTCGGCTGCGATACAGAGGTCATACCATCCTTGTCCTCCGGAACCTCCGTCACAATCCCACCCCATCATATTCGTTCCTGTAAAATGACTTGAGAATAAAGCCCCTTTATCGGTAGATTTATAGATAGCTTTGAAAGAACTTCCTGCCGAGACCAATACATAAACAATATTAGCATTATCGGGACTCACAGCTAACTGGGTTCTCCTACCACCGGAAACGGAAAGAACTTCATTCCAGTTTTCACCATAATCCGTACTTCTATAAACTTGTCCGTTCATAGTACTTCCATAAATGATATTGCTATCATCCGGATTCATTTCAATATCAATAAAATTGGTAGTAATGTATTTGGTCCAGCTTACTCCGGCATCAGTGGTTTTGTAGAAACCATCAGTAGTAGCTGCATATAAAATATCGGCATTCACGGGATCCCGGAGAAGTCTGTTAACCGTTTCTTTATTGCTTGTTGAGAAACTTAGTCCGGTACTAACCCAACTTGAACCTCCATCCGTTGATTTCAATACACCAACACTGTTATTATCATTACTTTGCCCGCCAAGCAATGACCACATACTTCCACCGTCCCGGTCACCGGTTCCTATATATAGAATATCTGAATTAACACTTGTCCCGGGAATTACAATGACATCACTCACTCCCAATACAGGATTCTCATCTGTAAGGACTACCCAGTTTGTGCCTCCATTAGTGGTTCTCCATAATCCGCCGGAAGCAGTACCTGCATACAATGTATTATTATCACCCTGACGAAATGCAACACAATTGAACCGCCCCAAGCCTGCATAGCCTCCATCGCTGGACGCAGGCCCTAAACTCACCCACGAATCTGAAACACTCGCTGCCTTAAGACCGCTGTACAGTTTTGAGAATTCTTTATAGCCGGTGGTTTTCGGGAATTCACCTGTTGTGGGATTTATTCTGGCTTCCATTAGCCATTCCCACCTTCTGAACTGTTTCCATCCACCTGCCTTTGTTTGTACTCCCGCACTCTTATAATAACCTTTTTGAACATTAAAAGGTTCCCAATAATCATTAAAAGCTTTTTGAACATCATAAAAAGTCAAAGTTTCATTTTGAACCTTTTGGGGTGGAAGTAGTTCAATCCATTCCTGCGCTGATGAGGGCGTAGATAAAGCAATGGAAAGACTACACAAAATGATCAGTAGTCTATGGTTCATAACAGTAGTATATTTGTCTAATCAAATTTCCTCTAGTACGTGACACTTCAATAAATCAAAATAATCATCCTGTATTTTGATTTATTATATAATGCATCATATATACGTTAAAACTACAAAAAGGGTTCATAAAAGATCTAAGCTATTTACCTATTTTTTATCATAAGAAGTACTACTATACTCATAATTTTTTATGAATTCTTCCAACTGCGAAGCAGCTAACCTTTTTGCAATGATCCTTTTATTTTTATCCAACAGATATATGGTTGGCGTTGTATGAATATCATATAAATCATGATAATCCCCCTTGGCACTTCTGGTTCCATTTACATGGATCCATTCCCTGTTGTATTCTGCGGAAGCTTTTTTCCACTTTTTCAATTCATTCACGGTACATACAGCTATTATATCCAACTCTTCTCTTTTATCATAAAATAGTTTATTCAGTGATTTGATTTCCTTTTGGCAAAGTTTACAATCAAAATCCCAGAAAAACAGTACGGAATATTGTTTCTTACTTGCCTTTTTAATATCAATATATACCCCTAATGTGTCTAATAAAACCATTTCGGGTGCAACTGCACCTATTAACAAAGATTCAAGGGTGTTGGCTCTTTCTTCTATATATGTATAAACACTTTGGCTGATATTAGGGATCAGGTTTTTTTTGTAGTAATTATTAAAGACATGAACAAAGATTTTATCCTGCCCCATTATTTTCGGATACTCATATTTCACTAATAGATTCCAGGCCAGGTATTTTTTCACTTCATCATTAAAATGCTGTTTTTGCAGAAAGAGGTCTACTTCTTTTATTAAAGTATCCGTATGCTGATAGATTACTTTATCGAAATAAGTATCAAACTTTTTGTGAAATACAGGGGTTTTCAAAATTCGTTCATCACTTAAATCAATAGTATTCCAATAATTAGATTTAAAATACCGGTAACGCTTCATCTGATTTTCAGATTTTGGCAAAGAAGGAGGGTCTTTCATTACATTGAAAATAACTGCCAACAAGCTTGAAGGCTTTTCTTTCATTACCTTATTTTTAAAAAGGTTTACTTTTATTTCAACTTCATTTTTGTAATCTTTCAATTCCTGAATCCGGCTTTGATCATTTTTACTGTTGTTGATTTTCTTGTTTAGGTAAAAGAGTTTTGAATTCAACTTCATAAAATCAAAAAACTCTTTATTTTCATCAGATTTTAAAACCTGAGCTGAATCGATCACCGATTGCAAATTGGTTGAAATGTGAACATCAAATTCATTATCAATAATAAAATCAAAGTATTTTGATTTCTTCATATTTGCAATGGTATATACACCTTTGGTAAGACTTCTATTTCCCTGAAAAGTTGCTACTTCATTTAATACAACAGCAGTATCCACAATCTGAAAACTATTACCATAATAATTAGCGAGTAAAAGTTTCTTTTCTTTGCAACCTTTCAACTTGATTTTTATGCAATACTTTGTATATTCTGCTTTAAGATTAACAAAACCAAATGCCAGTATTATAAGAATTAAAACCTTCTTCATCATAATAACAATTATCAAACTCAAATGTAATCAATTTGAGTTTATCTTCTATGATGAAGAACTAAACTTTATGCGCCAAAGCTATGTCGCTTCGGAATAATTTTAAGTTCACTTTTTGAATCGGGATTACATTTTAAAGGCAATCCGCCATCTGATTTAATTTGCTGTATTAAACGTTCATCAATTACTTTTTGATGTTGTTTATTCGGAAGGATAAAGTAGAATTCACTTCCTTTTCCTATTTCAGATCTAAGGCCCATTATACCACCCAGTTGATGAACAAATCCATTCGTAATGGTAAGCCCGATTCCCAAACCACTATATTTCTTTTGATAGGCAGATTCAAGCTGGTTAAATTTTTGGAAAATGAATTTGTATTGATCTGCCGGAATTCCTATTCCGGTATCCTTAACAAAGAATAAAATATTTTTATTATTCGGTATTTGATAGCCAAACTCTATACTTCCGTACTCCGTAAACTTGATTGCATTATCCAGTAAATTACATACAATCTGTTTTAATTTTACCGGGTCGGTATAAAGGACAAATGGTGAAGGTTTGGTTTTTCTGAGCTTAAACCCTAATTCTTTATTAGGATCCGAATCAATTTTTCCTGCATAAACAGTGTAAACCTCATCAAGAAGGGCATTTACATCGCAACTTATTTCTTTCACCGTATGTTGTTCACTTTCAATTTTTGCCGCTTGAATAATTCCATCAATAAGGTTTAATAATTTATGACTGCTTTCATTGATGCATTTAGCAAAATATTTTTTATCAATCTCGTTTGTTGACGAATCTTTTAACAATTCAGAAAAGCCAATGATGGCATTCATCGGGGTTCTGATTTCATGTGATATATTGGCAAGAAAAGAAGATTTAAGGTATTCAACTTCAGCATCTTTTCTTTTCAGTTTTTGTTCAATATCCTTTAATAGTCTGATAAGTTCATTCTGGCTTAAGCCTTTGTAGTCCTTCTGTAGTTCATATTCTTCCATAATCTTTTACGCTTAATAGGGAGTCAATGCTTATTATTAATTCTTAGGAAAACAGAAATGTTACCCCTAAAAGCGAACATTTATAAGGTTTTTTCGTAGGAAAACCGTATCGGATATAGTTTATTAAAAACGGCATGTTAAAAATTTTTCAGGAAACCCGGGTAACCTTTCTAACTATTTAGGAATTAATTATAAATTAATTCCTAAATGCCAGTTTAGGGTTAATTCACTAAAAACTTTTGTTGCACGTAAACCCAAAACTATGAAAAATTTTCACACACTTGGCTGTATAGTGTTATGCTGTCTATTAGCATTGCCCCTTACAGCTCAAAAAGACATAACAGGGAAATATGTCTACATTGATAAAAACCAAACTCCCCTCAAAGGTGTTACTGTATTTTTAAAGGATCTGGACGGGAATATCCTTGAAAAAACAACGACCGATGAAAATGGGAAATATGTATTTAAAAATATTGAAAAAGGGAACTACACTATTGAAGGAGATCCTAATTACGACAAAGATTATGGGACTGTAAACTTTAAAGACCTCTATGCCATCAAAAAACACATTACCGGAGAAAAAAAACTGGAAGGCTTTTTTCTTAAAACGGCAGACGTTGACGGGAGTGGAACTATTGACTGGGATGATTATAATTATTTTCGTTATGATTGGTTTGTAGAACAAAAAGAATTTCCTATTGGGAAATGGGTATTTGAAACAAGAAACATAACTGAAGATACATGGGCGCTAAAAGATGATCCTAGAGGTAGTGGAGCACCCGGAGGAGAAGGAGACGATGATGGAGGAAATGGAGGAACACTTCCTCCTGACATAAAGGATTCTCCCTTAAATCAAATAAAACTAGATTTCATTAATACCCTTAATATTGAGGATGCAAGCAATGTAACTATTCCCATGTATTTAAATGAAGAGTCAGTGGAAGGCTTTGGCATGGTATTAAATTATAATAGTGAAGCTATTGAAATTCATTCTATTGATAGTGATCTTGATATTGAATATACAATAAACAATGGGCAAATCAGGCTTTCTTATTTTAATTCCTCTTTTAAGACCTCAACCATTGCTTCAACACAGCCATTGCTTCGCATAAGTATGAGTTTAAAAGATGTTTTGATTAATACATCAGAGTTATTCAGTGTTGATAAAGCAAGTCATTTCATCAATAGTAATGGTGATATTATTCCGGGTATCAGGCTGGAAATGCCGAATATAAAAAATACGGAAGAAGAATCCAGCTTAGTCGGAGTTTTTCCAAACCCGGTAAAAAGCTATTCGAAAATAAAATATAAGCTGGTAAATACCTCAATGGTTTTAATCAGAATATATAATACGAACGGACAACTTATTCAGGAATTAGTAAACGAGACACAAGCTCCGGGTCATTATGATGTAGAACTTAATATAAATAATCTGAGTTTATCAAACGGAAATTATATATGTCGGTTTGATTGCCACGGGGAAAAATTAATATCTGACTCTAAAATGATTATCATAAACAAATAATATATTATACTGAGTCAGAATAAAGCCATCACATTAAACAAATGATGGCTTTATTTTTTTATAACGTAACTATCATCATAAGAATAATTTTGTACATTTAAAAGTTGTATGCATTTTTATAACTGCACGATGTTAAAAATTCAGATTCAAAAAACCTTCTTCATTCTATATGTTATATTGGCAAACCCATACGCAATTTTTGCACATACTGATAATCAGGATAGCATTAATTACTATAATCAGCTTGACAAACTGGCTCATGAATACAGGGAAAAATCCCAGTATGACAGCACCCTGTTTTTCTATCAAAAGCTTGAAAAATTTCATTTGAGAACTTCCAATCATCAGGATTATTTTGACATTCTTCTTAAAACATGTCATATATACCGAATTAAACGAAAATTTGATTTGGCAACAAAGTATATCAATAAAGTTGAAACCTATACTCCTCAAAATATAAAGGTGTATAAAAATTTATATTCGGAATTTTTACACCAAAAAGGCTCTGTCATTGGAGGACAAGGGAATTATAAAGAAGCAATTAGCATTCTCAAAGGATTAATAAATTACCGGAAATCATTTATTGATTATCCGGATACGGTAGCAGGCAAGTCATATAATAATATTGGAAGTTACTATTACATTTTAGGTAAAAGCAAAATTGCTTTAGATTATTATAAGAAAAACTTAAGCCTTGATTTGCTAAGAAAAGGAGAGATTACTTATGATTTAATTTCAGATTATCGAAATATTGGCAATGTCTATTTAAGAATGGGTGATTTCAATAAAGCCATAAATCATTACAACAAAACTTTAAAATTGTCCAAGAACCTAAAAAACAACCCTAGAATTGTCAGAATTTATTTAAGCTTAGGTACTGTTTATAATAAGATTGGAAATTATAATAAAGCTTTATATTATTATGATATTGCGAAAGATATTTATATTAAAATTTTTGGGAATTCTTATGAAGAACTTGGATATCTATATAATAATATAGGATTAATCTATTGGAGGCAAACAAATTTTGACCAGGCAGAGTTATATTATAACAAAGCTTTGCATATTTATAAAAATAATTATTATAAGTCGTCCCTACCCAAAATAGCCGGAGTATATAATAATTTAGGGCTGATATGTATCAATAAGAAAGGGTACAATAAGGGACTCGATTATTATAAAAAGAGTTTAGAAAAAAATATGACGCCAGCAGCAAAAGTTATTACGCTTAGAAATATTTCAAAAGTTTATCTCCTTTTAAATAATATCAACCTTGCTGAACGATCAATACAAAAAGCCTTAAATATATGTAATAATTCATTAGATTCTAATCATTATGAATATGGGAATACATTAAGAGTATTTGGAGACATCATGTTTAACAAAGGGAATATTACAAAAGCTTACAATATGTATACTCAAGCCCTTAAAGTATATCATAATCTTTTCCCTGAAAAAAATAGAGAAATTGCATTTACTTACTTAAGAATTGCTAACTATTATTTAAAGAAAAATGAATTTACAGAAACATTACATTATTGTCAGAAAGCCCTGATTGCTAATGATTATGAGTTCAATGATATTAATATCCACAACAATCCTAATCACACCCATTCAATTTCTCCTTCAAATTATATTAATATTATCCTCAAAAAGGCAAATACCTATCTGCAATTATATAAGAATACAAAAGATACTTTGGATGCTCAAAGAGGGTTAGAATGTTACCAATTGGCTTTTAATGCTTTTGAAGAACTGAAATCAAACATAGGTGTTAACAGTAAGCTATACCTGGCAGAGATCACCCGAAGCCGTTTTGATAATGTATTTAGCCTCTTGTATGATCGCTATAAACAAAATCCTGAAAATTACTTTTCAAAGCAGGCTTTTAATTATGCCGAAAAAAGCAAGGCAGCCATCTTATTATCTGCCATCAAAGGCGAAAATGCCATAAAATTCAGTGGAATTCCGGATGAATTACAATCAAAGGAAAAAGAGACCAAAGAGAATTTGGATGCCTATAAAAACCTCGTTTATGAAGAGAATAATAAATCCAAACCCGACAGTTCCAAAATTTCAATCTGGAATGAAAAAATATTTGACCTCAGCCTGAAATATGACAGCATTATCAAGGATCTTGAAGAAAATTATCCCAATTATTATGAATTAAAATACGACCATAATGTCGCCAGTATAGATGAAATTGAGCAAAGCTTAAAGGAAGATCAATTATTGATTGAATATGTGTTAACGGATTCGGCTCTGTATCGGTTCACCATTGAAAAAAATAATAAAACCGCTTTTGAAAAAATAGCAATAGGCCGGCAGTTTTATTCCGATCTGGGGTTTATACAAAATACAGCACAACCGGATTTTTCGAAACACAACCTTACGGATTATGAAAACTATGTACGGGCATCTTATCGTCTATATCATAAATTATTTGATGGCTTAAGTGAACGAAAAACAGGGAAACGGCTTATCATTATCCCGGATGGGAAATTAGGTTATATTCCTTTTGAAGCCCTTGTTTCAACACTTCCGAAATTTGACAAAATAAACTACCGGAACTTATCTTATTTAATAAAAGAAAATCCGGTCAGTTATTCTTATTCATCCACCTTATTGCAACGGGCAATGCAAACAAATAGAAAAGGAAATAAACTAATGGCTGTTGCTCCTGATTATTCCCTTACAAAATCATCTTCAGGCCCGGAAAATGAATTGAATATCCGTAAAAAATATGATCCTTTAAAATTTGCACGGGTTGAAGTTGAGAACATAAACAAAATTTTTAAAGGGAATATTTATCAACAGCAGCAGGCCGATGAAACCATATTTAAACAAAATGCCCATAAATACAATATTATCCACTTGGCCATGCATGCCGATATTGATGATGAAAGCCCCATGCATTCCAAAATGATCTTTACTGAGCCTGCGGATACCATTAATGACGGCTATTTAAATACCTATGAAATCTATGGCTTGGTTCTAAACGCCCAATTAGCGGTTTTAAGTGCCTGTAATACGGGTGGAGGCAAAATAAACAATGGAGAAGGGATCATGAGTTTAGCCAGGGGCTTTATATATGCAGGTGTACCAAGCATTGTAATGACACTTTGGAATGTAGAAGATCAATCCGGAGCAAAAATCATGACGCTTTTTTATAATTACCTGAAAAAAGGCCTGGGGAAGGATGTGGCTTTACAAAAAGCTAAGATTGAATACCTGAATAATTCTCCGCAACTACAGGCTCACCCCTATTTCTGGGCAGCCTATGTGGATATTGGAAACACCAACCCTTTAATTACCAATACATGGAAATCTTATACTTTATACATTGTAGTATTAGCTATTTTGATTATTCTTTCATTTATTACAATCCGGTCTATTCATAAAAAGAAAAAAGACAGACTGACTTCTTAAATAATAAGAGGCTGTTTAATCTGAAGTTTTATGAGTAAATCGGGACGCCATCCTAAAATCACAAATAACCTAAAAATTAAATACTTGGTAATTATTTACAGAAAAAAGGATGGCGTCCCTGGAGTGCACTCTAAAATAAAAAATTTAAACAGTCTCTAAGATTTTATTATTTTTATATCGCATAATAATTTGTCTCCCGCAATAAAAATTCATGAAAAGAATTCTATTTTATGGCTTATTGCCCTTGGTATTATTGATGCTTTTACCAGATTTACATGCACAAAAAACAAATACCATAAAAGACAGTACCTTATTCCATTCATATACCAATAAAGCAGATAATTTTTTCAAAGAATTCAAATATGACAGTGCCGCTTTTTATTACAAAAGATCAGCCCGGTTTTATAAACAAAATGAAATGCATAAAGCCTATTTTGAAGCAACCCTTAAAATTTGTCATGTTTATAGGATAAAAAAAGACTATAAAAAAGCTTTAGGTTGTATTAATGATATTGAGAACTACACAAAATTCAACATTGAAAATTTTAAATATTTATATTCCGAATATCTTCATCATAAAGGTTCTGTAATGGGAGGGCAAGGATATTATGGCGAAGCAATAAATATTCTTAAAGGATTAATCAATTATCGGAAATCATTTATTTCTCCCCCAGATACTTTAGCTGCAAAGTCATATAATAATATTGGGATCTATTACTATCGTATAAGAGAGTATAATAAGGCATTGTATTATTATAAGATAAATTTAGATCTTGATCTGATGAGAAAAGGCAATATCACATATGATTTAATTACTGACTATAATAATATTGGTAATGTATATTTGCTTAAAGGAGATTTTAGTAGAGCCATTGATTATTATCATAAGGCTTTAAAACTATCAAAAAAGTTTAAAAATAATCCAAAAACTGCCAGAACACATCATAGTTTGGGGAATCTTTATAATCGCATTGGAAACTATGAAAGAGCACTTTATCATCTTAAAATTGCAAGATATATATATGTTGAGGTATTTAATAAGAATTATTTAGAACTTGGAGCCTTGTACAATATTATAGGATTAATTTATTGGAAGAATGGAGAATATGAACAGTCAGAATTATACTATAATAAGGCTTTGAATATCTATAGAAAAAATTGTTACAAATCCATTCTCCCCCAAATAGCGAGGGTTTATAACAATCTTGGGCTTATATCTATTGCAAAAAAAGAATATAATAAAGGGCTTGAGAACTATAAAAAGAGTTTGCAGAAACAAACAATTCCTAAATCAAAAATGATTGCACTTAGAAATATTTCAGATATCTATATGCGTTTAAAAGAATTTAAAAAAGCAGAGAAGTATTTAAAAAAAGCATTAGTAACTTACAATGCTGAATTAGATTCTAATTATTTTCAATATGCACAGACATTGTCATATTGTGGTCATTTTTATTTAGATCAAAAATTGTATGACCAGGCTCTAAAGAATTATAAACTTACATTGGAGGTTTATTTCAAATGCAAAAAACCTAACAAACATACTGTCGCTTATACATACGGTTTAATCGGATATATTTATCGAAAGAAAAAGGAATATAAATTGGCCCTAAAATATTATCAAAAAGCCATTTGTTATAATGACTTTCATTTTAAAGATTCTTCTTATACTGAAAACCCGAATTGGGAACATGCCATATCCAGGGGAAATTACATCTATAATTTAGCCAATAAATCAAGAGTACTTTCGAAATTGTATTTAAGAAATGATTCAGTCCATTATTTAAACGAATGCCTTGAATGTTATGATCTGGCTTTGGGTGCAAGGGACTACTTAAAAAAACAGATTGGGGAAAACAGTAAATATATTTTAACCCAAAACACAGACTGGAACTTTAAATTCATTTATGACATCCTATATCATGCTTTTGAAAAACATAAGGATACAACATATATTGAAAAGGCCTTTCAATACATGGAAAAAAATAAAGCAAATATATTACTGGCTTCCATCAGAGAAAGAGATGCCATCACATTCAGCGGCATTCAGGATACGGTACAAGAATTGGAACTCTCTGTCAAAAACAGCATCAGTGCCTATAAAAATCATCTTTACAATGAATCCGTAAAGCAAAAGCCCGATAGTGACAAAATTGATTTATGGAACAATAAATTATTTGAACTCCACCATCAATATGACAGTATCATTAAAAACCTTGAACACAATTACCCTAAATATTATCATCTGAAACATAATCATGATGTAGCCGGTATTGCAGAAGTTAAAGAATATTTAGAGAACGACCAGCTGCTGATAAATTATATACTTACAGACTCAGCAGTTTATAGTATAATTGTAGAAAAGAATAATAAGCCGGTTTTTATTAAAATGAAAATTGATAGTACTTTTCACTCTAACCTTAACCAATTAAACTCTGTAAAAAATCTTAATATTTATACCCACACTACTGATGATTACAAAAAGTTTATTAAATCTTCGCACCAGGTCTACAAACTACTTTTTGGCCTTATAGAACAGAAAATAAAAAATAAAAGGCTAATCATCATTCCTTCAGGGGAATTGGGATATATTTCTTTCGAGAGCCTTATCAGCAAATTGCCTAAGCCAGAAAATCCTTCTTATAAAAATTTAGATTACCTGATCAGATCAAACCCCATTAGTTATTCTCAATCAGCATCACTGTTAACTCAGGAATGGGAAAAGCAGAAAGGAAAAGCAAAAAACAAAACGATTTTAGTAATGGCTCCTGATTATTCAATAGACACAAATAATATTCAAGATAGAAATAAGCGATTCAAGGAATTAAAATATGCAAAGAAGGAAGCGCAAAGTATTATAAAGATCTACAAAGGAGACAGTATCATTGGAGAAAATGCTACAGAATCCAAATTCAAGCAACTTGCAGGAAATTACGATATTATTCACCTGGCCATGCATGCAAAAATTGATGATCAGAACCCAATGAATTCAAAAATGATTTTTTCGCATCCATCTGATAGCACTAATGACGGATATTTAAAAACGCATGAAGTTTACGGACTGGAACTAAATGCTCAGTTAGCTGTACTCAGTGCCTGCAATACAGGAAGCGGAAAAATGAATAAAGGTGAAGGCATTATGAGCCTGGCCAGGGCATTTATTTATGCAGGTACCCGGAGTATTATTATGACCCTTTGGAATGTTGATGACAAATCAGGTGCATCCATCATGACCCTGTTTTATAAATATTTAAACCGGGGTTATAAAAAAGACATTGCTTTGCAAAAAGCAAAATTAGAATACTTAAGTTCCTCCTCACAAATTGGGGCACATCCTTTTTATTGGTCTTCATACGTTATTGTTGGAAATACACAGCCTTTGGTTAAAGATTATTCGCTGGCAAGAGCTGTTGTCTTTACAATTATATTTCTTGCACTTATTGCTTTATTGTATTATTGGCGATCAAAAATTTTTGTCAAATATTCTTAATTCCCCCTTAGCTTCCAGGTACTCCATTATCTTTTTCTTGAAATTCCAACAGGTCATTTGTCTTCTATCTATATGTTTGGCCAATTTGTACGTTGAAACTTCAGGGTTCTCGTAAATAAGCTTTGCAATAGCAAAGGCCTCGTTTAAGGGAATCCTGCATCGGTGAAAAATGGTGTGAGCCGTAGCACTCTCTTCGCGTTTGCATTTGGTACATCTTCTCGAAAATGGAGTTCTGCCCTGACAATAATTTGTATGGCCACACTTTCTGCATTTAAAGCCTGTCTGCCATTTTCTTTCTGCAAGGTAACTTAAACAACCTTCTACCGTTTTAAGATTTTCAATATTTAGATTACTTTCCATATAAGCCTGTTTATACGAAATATCAAGGATTTCAGGAAACTCTCTTTACTATTTTAAATGTTTTTCAATCACAAAGATAAAAAATATAGTGATATTTAAGCGATTTAATATATAATTTTTTATATATTTGCATCAGAAATAAAAGTTATGAAAAAGAAAATATTATATAGCCTGGTACTAGTATTAATTTTTACTGCATGTGGAAATTCATCCTCAGATTCAAAGAATGTATCAGATTTGGATAAAAAGGATTTACCCCATCTTACGAACGAAACCTTCAAGGAAAAAATCTGGGATTATATAGCTTCACCACAAGAATGGGTTTTTGAAGGAGAAAAACCGGTAGTTATCGACTTTTATGCCGACTGGTGCAGGCCTTGTCAAAAAATTGCCCCTATTATGAAAGAATTAGCTGAGCAATATGACGGCAAAATAAAAGTGTATAAAATAAATGTAGACGAAGAAAAAGAATTAACAAAATTGCTAGATATCAAAGGAATTCCGGCTGTTCTGTTTATTCCTAAAGAAGGGAAACCCGTAATGAAATCAGGGGCTTTATACCAAAAAGCTTACCACAAATTAGTGAATGAGTTATTAATTAAGGAATTAAAAAATTAAACATATTATGGAACTTTTAACGAAACAAAGCTTTTTAGATAAAGTTTTCAATTATGAACAAAATAAAGAATGGAAGTTTGAAGGAGACAAACCTTGCCTGATAGATTTTTATGCTGATTGGTGCGGACCATGTAAAATATTAGCTCCGGTTCTTGATGAACTTTCTGAAGAGTATAAAGATCAGATTAACATATACAAAGTAGATACGGAAGCTGAGCAGGAATTATCTGCCACTTTTGGGATCAGAAGTATACCCTCATTGCTTTTTATACCTATGAATGAACAGCCTCAAATGGCACAGGGTGCTTTACCAAAAGAACAATTAAAAGATGCTATTAATAAAGTATTATTAAAGCAGAAAAACTAAATAATCTTATTGCTAAAATAAAAGAAGCCGTCCAAAAAGTCAGGGTGTGAATCTATTTGCAAAATTCTTCAAAAGATAAAATGCATACACTTAACCAATTAATAATTCACGCCCTGACTAGCATTCAATTTATTAACACTTTTGAGACAGTTTCTTTTTTTATTTTTGCAAAAAACAAGAAATCAAATGAATCAGATTTTGCTGCCAACTTCTTATTTGGCATCCATAGAATATTTTGTCCACATACTTAGAGCAGACAAAATTTGGATAGAAATATTTGAAACATATCCTAAACAAACTTGCAGAAACAGATGCAGGATTTATACTGCCAATGGGCCTTTGGATTTGAGCATTCCTGTGAGTAAAGTAAACGGTAATCATACTTTCACTAAAGATATAGCCATTAATAATACGGAAGCCTGGCAAAAAAAACATTGGCGTGCCATTGAATCTGCTTATAATGCATCGCCCTTTTTTCTTTATTATAAAGATGAAATGGAAGAATATTATAATAAAGGATACGATTCATTATTAGAATTTAATCAGCAATTACTGGAAAAGACCCTTCAAATAATCGGAATAGATAAAAAGCTTTATTTTACAAATGATTTTGAAAAAAGCCTGGACAATATATCGGATTTAAGAACTCAATTCAACCCCCAAAAAGAATCGCCACCAATGCTTATTCCCAGGTATTTTCAGGTTTTTGAAAATAAATTCGGATTTATACCTAATTTAAGTATTATTGATCTTTTATTCAGTGAAGGGCCAAATACTTTGAACTTTTTAGATCAAATAAAACTAGCTGAATAATTATTTAGGATATTCAATTCTTTGGTGATAAACATTCAGAAGTTTTTTCTTCAAAGTTTCTTTAGCTCTTGTAATTTCTCTGAAAGTAATATTAGCATGTATAAATTGTTTGGCTTCAATCTGGCTTTCAATGATCCTTTCTACTAATTCATGAATCGAATTTTCATCAATTTCTTTCAGGCTCTTTGAGGCTGCTTCTACCGAATCAGCCATCATCACAACGGCAGTCTCTCTTGATTTTGGGATCGGTCCGGGATAGGTATATAATTTCTCGTCTATTTTATCCTCACTTGTTTCTTTCAGTTTCATTTTATAAAAATATTCAACCCTTCTGTTTCCCTGGTGCGTTCTTATAAAGTCGATGATCTGAACAGGTAAGTTATGTTTTCTAGCAATCTGAACACCTCTTTTAATATGATTTACGATTACCTTAGCACTTTCATCCGGACTTAACTTATCATGCGGATTTTTCCCCGACTGTTGATTTTCCGTAAAATATGCAGGCGCTTCCATCTTACCTATATCATGATATAAAGCTCCGGTTCTTGCTAATAATGTATTCCCCCCTATTTCATATAATACTTCCTCAGCCAGGTTAGCAACCTGCATAGAATGCTGAAAAGTTCCGGGAGCCTTTTCAGAAAGTTCACGTAATAATTTTGAATTGGTATTGGATAATTCAATTAAAGTAACATCGGTAATTAAGCCAAAGAGCTTTTCAAACAAATATATTAATGGATAAGAGAACAAGGTTAATACCGCACTACCGGCAAATAACAAATATAATTTCCAATCCAGTCCGGTGATACTTCCCTCCTGCATCAATCCAAGTCCGGTATATACTGCAGAATAGGTTAAAAAGATCATTAATGAACTAAAGAAAAACTGAGCTCTTCTTTGAAGCCTTACAACACTTATAATAGCTATAATACCTGCAATTAACTGAGAGAAAACAAACTCAAAACTATTGGGCACTAAAAATCCAATAATAATAATTGTTATGATATGCACATAAAGTGCCGGACGCGTATCAAAAAAAGCCCTTATAATAATAGGAATAATACAAATAGGCACTAAATATAAATAGTCGACATTGTATTTAATTACCAAACTGGTTATATAAACCATCATGATAATCAGCAGCAATATCAAGGCAATTTTTTTATTACTCCTGAATATAGCGGATCGAAAATACATCAGGAAAAAGAAGAGTACAACAATCGAAATGGTAATTAAAATAAACAATCCTGTAAGAAGCATAAAATAGGAAGTTTGAGAACCTATCTTTTCTTCATACTCTTGCCTGATCGATTCAAGAATCATAAATTTTTCAGCAGTTACCAATTCTCCTTTCGAAATGATCCTTTCTCCCCCCTGCACCATTCCCCTGGTTAAAGATATATTTTTCAAGGCCTCATCCTGGGCTGTTTTAGTTTTGGCTTCATCAAATACAATATTTCTAAATAATACATTTTCAAGGCATGATAGCACAATAGCCGTATCTATACTATTATCATTCTTGATTTCATCATTAATAAAATCATGGGCAGATTGAATCGTATATATATCAGAAAGGTTTTTCTCACTGGCCACATTTCCTTTTACTAACATGATCTGGCCATTCTCCTTAATATTAACCGTTTCAGGAATTAATTCAATAATTCCTTTCTCTTTCAAATCATTAAATAATGCTTCACATTTTTCCAGAGATACTCTTCGGTATTCCATATACATCGCAGTATCAGGATATTTAATATTCCAATCGGTATCAAACTTTAAAAGTAAATTATCATACTTCTCATCAACAATCTCTTCCTGATAAGTAAAAAAGGGTTTTACCTGTGATAAGATTCTTTGTTTTTCAGAATCAATTTCATCTTGTGGTTTTAATACGGCAAAATCAAATGCAGCAATTAAATCACTATGCAACCATGGCCTACCCTTCTGATATTCATATTTAAACTTACCTTCCTTTGGAAATATGATTAGAAGAAGCACGATGGCACATAAGAATAAAATGAATTTATAGATATTTAAACGGTGGGCTATTACGAGCTTGATAAAATCATTCATAACAAAATCTTTGTTTTACGAAAATAGAAATATTTTAAGAATACTTAGGCAATTAGGCAGATATTTAGTAACATTGTTGGATATTATACTTTCTATAAAGCCTATGAAATTTGGCATCTGTACATTTTGTAGTATTCCATTAAGGTTTTTACCCGAGCATAAATCTGAAATGGTAAATCAATTATTATTTGGAGATTTGTTCCGGGTTTATGATTCTAAAGATGAATGGGCCTTCATTAATTTAATTCATGACGGTTATCAGGGATGGATTCCTGCAAAGCAAATCACATTTCTTTCGGAAGAAGAATTTAAAACGCTTGATTCATCAAACAAATATTCCAGCTTGGAGTTATTTCATCAAATTTCAAATTTATCAAATAATGAAATTTATTCCATCCTTTTAGGAAGTACCATTTATACAAATAGTAACAGGTCTTTCTTTATAGGTAAGGATGAATTTAAATTTGATGGATTATTAAGTAGTACACATGAAAATACAGACAGGAATAAGATCATAGAATATTCCAAGTTATATTTACATGCACCTTATTTGTGGGGAGGGCGCTCTCCGTTTGGCATAGACTGCTCAGGTTTAACACAAATGGCATATAAAATGGCAGGCATCAATATTTTAAGGGATGCTTCGCAACAGTCGGGCCATGGAGAAACCATAAACTTATTATCTGAGGCTAAGGCAGGGGATTTGGTATTCTTTGACAATGAAGAAGAAATCATTACCCATGTTGGGATTTTATTATCAGGCTCTTTAATCATTCACGCTTCCGGTAAAGTTAAAATTGATCATCTAGATCATCAGGGTATTTTCAGTATTGAAGAAAAAAAATATACTCATAAATTAAGATTGATAAAAAGCCTTCTTTAATCATATTCTATAGCCCCTTTAGCCTGGGAACTTTCATTTTATAACAGACAAGAGGCTTCTAAAAAGTGTTAAAAAATTGATTTTTAGTCAGGGCGTGAATTGTTAATTAATTAAATACATGCATTTTATCTTTTGAAGAATTTTGCAAGTAAATTCACACCCTGACTTTTTGGACAACCTCTTTTTTAGAAAATCTACAATAAATAAATTGTTCTAAATAATAAATCTTGCTTTTTATTTTCAAATAATTGTATAATTTTGCCGCGTATTGAAATTAATTCTTCAGGGCAGGGTGATTCGCATGGCGAAAATTCCCGACCGGCGGTTATAGTCCGCGACTCCCGATTTCGACTAACGTCTTTATCGGGACTGAATCAGTGAAACTCTGATACCGACAGTATAGTCTGGATGAAAGAAGTATTATGATCAATCACTATAAGTATTATTATGCTTTGCCTGATAATTTATTATAAAGATTGAGATATACCAAGCCCTGAAAAAAATTTCAGGGCTTTTTTAATGGTATTTAAAAATGTAAATGAATGGACTTTAGAAATTTTATTGGGTTGGCAATTATTCTATTTTTTTTGGTACAATTAAATGCAAATACGACTATTACCGGGAAGGTTATAAGCCTGAATGAAAAAAATGGGATTCCGGGTGTTAATGTTTATGTAAAAGGAAATTTCAAAATTGGGACTTCAACGAATTCAAATGG
This sequence comes from Bacteroidales bacterium, assembly GCA_028280405.1. Lineage (GTDB taxonomy): Bacteria > Bacteroidota > Bacteroidia > Bacteroidales. The sequence continues at coordinate 135,413 of JANQLW010000016.1, read as the reverse complement.
TGAATTTGTTTTGGAATTAAATCAAAATGCACAAGCATTGGTTTTTAGTTCTATCGGATACCATGAGTTTACGTATTCATTGCCTGATAAAGAGTTATCAAATTTCAAAATCGATGATATTGTTTTAAAACCCAAAACAATTGACCTTAAAGAAATACGAATTTTATCTTCTCTCGCTGATGAAAGGAAAACTCCGGTTTCAGTATCATCTGTAAAAGCGGAAGATATAGAAAAGAAGCTTGGAGATCAAACCTATCCTGAAACATTGAAACATATTCCGGGAGTTTATGCTACCAGAACCGGTGGAGGCAGTGGGGATGCACGAATAAGTATCAGAGGTTTCAAACAGGAAAATGTAGCCTTGTTATATAAACGGGATCCCAATCGGCAGCGTTGAAAACGGACTGGTATATTGGAACAACTGGATAGGCCTTTCGGAAGCAACTCAAATGATTCAGGTACAAAAAGGGCTTGGAGCATCAAAAGTGGCATTAAATTCTTTAGGAGGTACTATTAATATCATTACAAAATCTACAGAAACTGAAAAGGGAGGTTCGATTCAGCAATCCTATACTTCTTACGGAAACAAAAAAACAACTTTTAGTTTCTCAACCGGCCTTATGAAAAATAATTGGGCGATCACATTTCTGGGATCCAGAACCAGTGGAAATGGATATGTAGATGCAACACACAATCCATATACTAAGGGGTATTGATGGAGCTGATCATACCCTTGATACTTTTAAAGGATTTGGGGGATTTGGAAGAACATTTAATTTCTCAATTAAAATTGATTTTTAATTTTGGATTATAATTTTATCAGGGAAAATACTTTCATTTTATATTCATAATCAACTGTATTGATGACAGTATCACATCTTTACGACCTTTCCTGTTTGGAGTTTTCAACAGTTTTTAAACATTTAACTTACTGTATTTAAACATCTAACACCTACTACGTTAAGATTGTTAAAAAATGTTAACAAAAAGTTAACCAAGCTACCTATATATTTCTATATTTTAGTTCCCCCATTAAAACATGGAAATTGAGAAAATCTAAATAATTATTAATGAATCAAAAAAATCAAAGTGCTTATGAAAAAAAAACACATCTACTTGTTTATTATGGCATTTTTCTTCTTGACTTCTGCATCTTTCGCTCAAGGTGTAATCAAAGGAAAAATTATTGATGCCGGAAACAAAGAAACTCTGGTTGGTGCAACTATTATTCTTGATGGAACTACCATTGGAACGATTGCTGAACTGGACGGTACATTCACACTAAATGCTCCTGCCGGAGATTATACCGTAAAAATCTCCTTTGTTGGTTTTGCTGATCAACAAAAAACCGTAAGTGTTCAAGATGGCAGAACTGTTGATCTTGGAACAATCGCGCTGGAAACGAATTCAATTGGTCTTAATGAAATCTCAGTATTGGCCGACGTTGCAATTGCAAGAAAAACTCCTGTTGCTGTTAGTTCTGTATCTGCTCAAATTATTGAAAGAGAACTAGGAAATCAAGAGTTCCCTGAAATTATGAAAATGACCCCTGGGGTTTACGCTACTAAAAATGGTGGTGGATTTGGTGACGGCCGTATCAATGTTCGTGGATTCAACCAAAGAAATGTTGCTGTTCTGATAAACGGTATTCCTGTTAATGACATGGAAAACGGTTGGGTATACTGGTCTAATTGGGCCGGCTTAAGTGATGCAACCAGGACTATGCAGGTACAAAGAGGTTTAGGAGCTTCTAAATTAGCAATTAATTCAGTTGGTGGTACCTTAAATATTATTACCAGAACTACAGATGCTAAAAAAGGTGGTTTCATTAAAACTTCTACGACTGATTATGGGATGAAAAAAACCATGCTAGGCTTGAATACCGGACTTATGGAAAACGGATGGGCATTGTCGTTCATCGGATCCCGGACTTCAGGAGAAGGTTATATGGATGCTACATGGATTGATGCGTGGAGCTACTTCTTGTCGGCTTCAAAACAACTTAATGAAGACCACCAAATCGTATTTACGGCTATTGGTGCTCCTCAAAAACACGGACAGGTTGTTAGTAATAAATACCATGCACTTTCTATTGCTGAATATAAAAAGTATGGTAACAAATGGAACAAAGGTTGGGGTTACTTGGATGGTAAAGCAATGAATGAAAAAACCAACTATTATCACAAACCACAAATTGCATTGAACTGGTATTGGAATATTTCAGATAAATCATTTTTATCAACTTCTGCATATGTAAGTTTTGGCCGTGGTGGAGGATCCGGTATTTTAGGAAAAGGTTATTATAAATATAATGTAAATAAATCACCTTACGGATGGTACGACTGGAATCAGTCTGTTGAAGCTAACGAAGCAAGCACAACAGGTGCACAACAAATTCTACGTAATTCTGTAAACAGTCATAACTGGTTCGGCATCTTATCTACTTACAATACTGAGTTAAAAGAAAACGTAAAACTGATGGCTGGTATTGATGGCCGTAAATATAAAGGGATTCACCATCGTGAAATTCGTGACCTTTTAGGTGCAGAATACTGGGATGATTCTTACGCACCATACAAAAGTGGTATTGCCCAGGCCGTTATAGGCGATAAAATCGATTATTATAATGACGGGCATGTTAGCTATTTAGGATTATTCTCTCAAATCGAATATGCTAAAAATGACGTTTCAGCTTTTGTGGCAGCTTCGGTTTCCAATACCTGGTATAGAAGAGTTGATTACTTCAACTATGATAACCAATATGCGACTTTACGTGATGATTATGAAGGTGTAGAAAGTACAACTGAAAAACAACTTGGATACAATTTCAAAACTGGTTTCAACTACAATATCAACGAAAACCATAACGTATTTGTCAATGCCGGATTTTATGCAAGAGCACCTTTCTTCGACTTTGTATTTATTAATTATTCAAATGATGTAAACGAAGAATATACTACTGAAAAGATTCTTGCCGGAGAAATTGGCTATGGATATAATAGCAGGTATTTTACTGCCAGAATTAATGCATATTATACCAAATGGTATGACAGATGGCTTGATGGAAGATACAGAGATGCTGATGGAAAATCAAAGTCTGTTTTATTTAAAGACCTGGACGAAATTCACTATGGTATTGAAGCTGAACTTCAGGCTAATATTACCAAAGACTTAAAAATTGGTGTTCAGGCATCAATTGGAAACTGGTACTATGGTAATGATGTAGATATTGATGTATATGATGAAAACCAGCAGTTAGATGGATCTTTCAGATCATATACAAAAGATTTAAAAGTTGCAGATGCTCCTCAAACACAATTAGGGATGGCAGTTAAATGGCAAATAACCCCACAATTGGATTTCGGTCTTAACAGAGTATTCTATGCAAGTTTGTATGCTAAATTTGATCCTGAAGAAAGAACAGATGAAGCTAAAGCCGGAATCAACTCTTACAAACTACCTAGTTATGGAGTAACAGATGTACGTCTTGGTTATTCATTTAAAGTTGGTGATTTAGATGCTTATGCAAGCTGGAATGTTTACAACTTATTCAATACTGAATACATTGCAGAAGGTTGGGATGGTAATAGCCATGACGAAGATACCTTTGTAGGATTCTGGGGATGGGGCCGTAATATGAACTTCTCCTTAAGAATTAACTTCTAAAAATAACAACTCCTGAAAAATGCCACTCGGTTTTGAGTGGCATTTTTTTTCTAAACACTTTAGGATATGAAATCAATTATTAATTGGATCGCTTTTGTATTTTTGGCAATCTTCTTTTTTTCTTGTAAAAAAGAACCTTCAAAACCTTATGTCATCATGCTTTCCATGGATGCATTCAGATGGGACTATCCGGAAATATACCATACACCTAATCTGGATTCAATTGCCAAATTAGGAGTAAAAGCCAAAGCTCTGATTCCCTGTTTTCCTTCAAAGACCTTCCCTAACCATTATAGTATGGCAACTGGTTTATATCCCGATCATCACGGAATCGTTCAAAACAGTTTTTATGATAAAAAATTGGGGTTATCATATAGAATTAGTGATCGCAAAGCTGTAGAAAATCCGGTTTTCTATGGAGGAGAGCCCATATGGGCTACTGCAAAAAAACAAGGGATAAAAAGTGCCTCATATTTTTGGGTTGGTTCTGAAACTACATCAAAAGAAATGAATCCGACCTATTGGAAAAAATATGATCATTATTTCCCTTTTGAACAAAGAATTGACAGCGTAATTGCCTGGCTCCAATTACCGGAAGAAAAAAGACCGCAATTAATTATGTGGTATATGCATGAACCCGATGCCATTGGCCATGATTTTGGGCCATATGCTCAAGAAACAGGAAATATGATCAAGCATCTGGATAGCCTCGTCGGCGTATTCACAAAAAAGATAAATAAACTCTCAATTGCCAAAGATATTAACCTCATCTTTACTGCAGATCATGGAATGGGGCCAATATCAAATGACCGAAAAGTAATTCTTAAAAGTCTTATCCCCGAAGATTGGGTTGAAATAGTAAAAGGTAGTAATCCCGTCTACCTATTGGATATAAAACAAGAATTTGAAGATAGTGTTGATAGTATTCTAAAATCCACAAATCATATATCTGCCTGGAAAACAAACGAAGTTCCTGAACGCTTTCATTATGGTTCTAATCCAAGAACAATGGACTTTGTTATTGCTGCAGATAGTGCCTGGAGTATATATTGGGATAAACCTAAATATAAAGGAAGTGGCACTCACGGTTATGACAATATGAATACAGATATGCATGCTATATTCTATGGAATAGGCCCTGCATTTAAAACAAATCACTCACATCCGGCATTCTATAATATTGATTTATATAATCTTATTTCAAAAATACTGGGTTTAAAACCAGCAAAAAATGATGGGGATTATAATCGTGTAAAAGACATGCTAAAGAAATAAATTTCATTTTTCTTCAAAAAAACTTGCATAAGTCAAATAAGTATAACTATTTTTGCAGAGTCAAAAACAAACAAAATGAACTTAAACAGCTTTTTCTTTTTTTATTTTAACTTTTATTTTAAAATAAAAGAAGGATGGGCTATGTAATAAAGAATTTTTAAAACAAATAAATATATTAGAATCCCGTCCTAATTTAGGACGGGATTTTTTTTGCATTAAAATTTAAAACAATGAATAAATCATTCGCCTTTTTTTATGGTTTCTATTTTTACTTTTTTGCTTATGAAAGCACAAGGACGGGTATGATTATGTAAAAAAAATTTAATAAATATAAATCACAAACCCGTCCTAATTAGGACGGTTTTTTTTTTGCTTAAAACAATGAGAAAAAAAATCGCAATTCAGGGCTATTACGGATCATTCCATGATGAAACAATTCAATACTTGTATCATAATGAAAAAATTGAAGTTATCCCCCTAAACTCTTTTGAAGAAGTTATTGAACATACTGTTTCCGGAAAAGCAGACCTAAGTTTAATGGCCATTGAAAACACAGTTGCAGGAAGTATCCTTAGCAATTATCGACTATTAACCAATTCAGGACTAAAAGTAGTTGGAGAAATCAAAAGAAGGATAAAACAAAACTTACTGGCACTTCCCGGACAAACAATTAAGGACATGAATGAAGTTCATTCTCATCCAATGGCGATCCAGCAATGTGACAAGTTCTTAGCACAGTATCCGCATATAAAACTGGTATATAGTGAAGATACAGCGCTAAGTGCCTATGAAATTGCCAATAAAAAAATAGAGGGGCGTGCTTCTATCGCAAGTTCTACGGCTGCTGTAAAATTTGGCTTAAACATTCTTGCTGAAAGTATTGAAACCAATAAAAGAAATTATACACGCTTTTTGTTATTGGAAAAAGAAGATAAACGTTCGCAATCTGAAATTGAAGCTTGTAATAAAGCAAGTATCTCATTCGCATTAAAACATGAAAGTGGGAGCCTGGCAGGAATTTTAAATTTCTTCGCTTCCATTAATATCAATCTGACCAAAATTCAATCAATCCCAATTATAGGAAAAGAATGGTGCTACCTGTTTTTAGCGGATCTGGAATTTGACAGATACAATCAATTTCAAAATGCAATTGAACTGATCAAAGATCAATGTGATGATTTAAAAGTCTATGGAATTTATCAAAAGTCAACACAAACATATACAGAAAAGGAAATTAAAGAAACAACACAACAAACTGTAAATTAAGTTAAAATGATTAAACCGGCAGACAGGCTCAAGAATATTAAAGAATACTATTTTTCTACTAAGCTTAAAGAATTAAAAAGAAGGGAGGAAGAAGGGCAAGATATCATAAACCTGGGAATTGGTAATCCGGATTTAAGTCCTTCACAGGAAACCTTAAATGTACTTGATCAGGAAATATATAATAAAAAAGCTCATGGTTACCAACCATATAATGGGATTAAAGAATTAAGAGAAGCTTTTGCAAAATGGTATAAAAACATTTATAATGTTAGTTTGGATCATGAGCAGGAAATTCTTCCTTTAATTGGTTCCAAAGAAGGGATTATGCATATCTCGATGGCATTCTTAAATCCGGGAGATGGAGTTCTTGTTCCAAATCCGGCCTACCCTACTTATCGTTCTATTTCGAATATTGTAGGAGCAAATATCAATGAATACAAATTATCGGAAGAAAATAATTGGGAACCCGATTTTAAGGATCTGGAAAAACAGGATTTAAGGAATATAAAAATGATGTGGGTGAATTACCCTAATATGCCAACAGGAGTATCAGGCAGTATTGAATTATTTCAAAAGTTAATTGCCTTTGGGAAGAAGCATCAGATTTTAATCTGTAATGATAATCCTTATAGCCTGATCCTTCATAAAAAACCAATTAGTATCATGGAAATTGAAGGAGCCAAGGATATAGCGATTGAATTGAATTCGTTGAGCAAATCGCATAATATGGCCGGATGGCGTTTGGGTATGCTTTGTGGAAAGTCAACAAATATCAAACACATTATTGCTGTTAAAAGCAATATGGATTCCGGAATTTTCAAACCACTTCAATTAGCTGCTGTACAGGCATTATCAAGCCCTAAAAGTTGGTATACAAAAATTAATGAAGAATATAGATCCCGAAGGGTCATTGTATTTGAAATACTTGATTTATTGGGCTGTCAATATGATAAGAACCAAGGAGGGATGTTCGTTTGGGCTAAAATCCCGGAAAATGCAATCAATGCATATGAATATTCAGATTTTATCCTGAACCATTCTGAAATTTTCATTACTCCCGGTAGCATTTTTGGAAATAAAGGAGACCGCTATATCCGAATTTCATTATGTAACTCAGAAGAAATACTTCTGGAAGTAAAAAACAGGATACAACAATTAAACAATCAATCTTAATACTTAAAACGATTCATAAAAAATGGACACAATAAAACTTAAAAAAATCGATATTGATAAAAAGGAAATAAAAAGGCCGATTATCATTGCAGGTCCGTGCAGCGCAGAAACAGAAAAGCAAACATTAGAAACTGCACATGAACTTGCGGCAAAAGGGATCCAAATATTTCGTGCCGGATTATGGAAGCCAAGAACAAGGCCCGGCTCATTCGAAGGAGTTAAAAATGAAGGGCTACCCTGGTTAAAAAAAGTAAAAGAAGAAACCGGAATGCTGATAGGAACCGAAGTTGCCACAGCCCTTCATGTATACCAGGCATTGAAGTATGGAATTGATATGATCTGGATTGGAGCCCGCACCACAGCAAATCCTTTTGCTGTACAGGAAATTGCTGATGCACTTGAAGGAGTTGATATCCCGGTGCTTGTTAAGAATCCTGTAAATCCGGATCTGGATTTATGGATAGGAGCTATTGAAAGAATTCATCGGGCCGGAATAAAAAAGGTTGCTGCTATTCACCGGGGGTTTTCTACATACAACAAAATCAAATACCGAAATGAACCTCAATGGCAGATACCTATTGAGCTAAAACGTCGCATTCCGGACATTCAAGTTATTACAGATCCCAGTCATATTTCAGGGAAACGGACTTTAATCAGGGAAGTATCTCAACAAGCTATGGATTTAGTTTTTGATGGTTTGATGATCGAAACTCATATTGATCCTGATAATGCCTGGAGTGATGCTTCACAACAAATAAAGCCTGATAGCTTAAAAGAAATGCTGGATTCTTTGGTTATCAGAAGTTCAAATGGAAAGGATCTTCAAATGAATCTGGATATGATGAGACAGGAAATTGACCAATTAGATCAGGAACTATGGGATGTTCTGGAAAAAAGAATGAAACTTTCTAAAAATATTGGAATGTTCAAAAAAGAAAACAACCTGACTATTCTTCAACCAAAAAGATATAATGAGATTATGAATCAAAGAGTTGAAGTTGGTGTTTCCAAAGGATTCAGCAATGAATTTTCTGAAAAGCTTTTCAAAAACATTCATGAAGAATCCATCAGGCATCAAAAATACATTATGAATAGTGAATAATGGCCCGGGATGGCATCCTCTACAGTGGATAGTTTGTATACAAATTCTTAACCACACATAGTCTATTCACCAGGAGGATGACATCCCTTTAGCAACTAGCAACTAGCAACTAGCAACTAGCAACTAGCAACTAGCAACTAGCAACTAGCAACTAGCAACTAGCAAATTTAATAATAATTAATCGTAACAAAATATTTTAAAATAATACTTATGAAAATATTAATCTTAGGTGCCGGGAAAATGGGCAGTTGGTTTGCCGACGAATTATGTCTGAATCACGATCTAGCTGTTTTTGATAAGAATCCTCAAAAACTCAAATACCTTTTCCAGACAGAACGTTTCACAAGCTTAAATGAAATAAAAAATTTTGAACCGGAATTACTGATTAATGCAGTTTCTATTCAACATACGGTTTCTGCTTTTAAGGAAGTATTAGGATCTATTCCTAAATCATGTATTATATCAGATATATGTTCTGTAAAAAACGGAGTGAGCGAATTTTACTTAAACAGTGGATTTCGGTTTGTATCTACACATCCAATGTTTGGACCTACATTTGCCCAGTTGAACGATTTAAATACTCAAAATGCAATTATCATCGAAGAGTCTGATGAAGAAGGGAAAAAATTCTTTAAAGACTTCTATAAACAATTTGGGATTAAACTGCATGAACACACTTTTGAGAGCCATGATAAGACTATTGCTTATTCATTAGCCATACCATTTACTTCAACCCTTGTATTTTCAAATTGTATGGAAGGACAGGATGCACCCGGAACTACTTTCAAAAAACATATGGATATTGCCAAAGGATTACTCAGTGAAGATGATTATTTACTTTCTGAAATTCTGTTAGCTTCACACAGTTTGGTTCAAGTTGAAAAAATCAGGAACAACTTAACAATATTGCTGGAGCAGCTGAAAAATAAGGATACAGATGGTTTACAAAACTTTATCAGGAATTCCCGAAACAAAATCCTGAACCAAAATGAACATACAGACGAAACAATTAATTTGGCTTTAAAAAGCAAAGTTGGATTCTAAAAAAATAAGTGAAAAGGAATGAGAACATCCAAAAAGTAAATAAAATCTTTTATTTCACGCTCTGCGTAGCTTTGCGTTTTTCTCTGCGAAACTCTGCGTAACAATTATTTAGATTATTACGCAAAGAACCGCAAAGTTATGCGCTAAGATTCGCTAAGACTTTTTAGATGTTCTCATTCCTTTTCACTTATTTTTCCACAATCTTAACTGCTTCTTTCGTAGCCTCAATTAAAGGCATTGTAGAAATATCAGCTCCTACAGCATTGTTCATCCAGTACTGAGGGACATAAACACCTTGCGTATAAATCCTAAAAATCTCATTTGCAAAGTCTTTACCTTTTAATTGTTTCTCAACCTGGAACTCAACAACACGTCCCATAGGATAAGCTGATAAATAAAGTGGGTTATCGATCATGTGAGAATAAATTGCCAAGATTGGTTCATCCTTGGTTCCAAAAACAGGAGCATAATATTTATTCCATATTTCTTTTGCAATTTTGATCACAGCTTCTTTTAGTTTTACTTTAGTAGCATTAGGATTTGCATATAACCATTTCCAAACACCCATATCTACTAAAGAAACACCCATAATTTCATAACAAGACCAAAAATTATTTAAAGCCATCAAATGTTCTTTTTCTTCATTTTTATCGGCCATTCCTAATATTTCAAGATCTCTTTTCTGGAAAATAAATGCAAGGGTTTCAGTAAAAGCCGTATTCGGAACACCGTTCATCATGTAAAAATCAACATCATTCATTGTAATGGTTTGTTCAACATTATGTCCGAATTCATGAATAGCAATATTATAACCTTTATACTTCATTCCATCTTCTTCAACACGAGTTCTCAAACGGGCTTTTTCGTTTCTCATGGTAGTCCCCCATGCATGCCCAATTCCCCTTGAATCATCTACACGAATTAACTTGCAGATCCTTTTAGCATCTTCCTCTTTAAATCCAAGTTTGATCATGATATTTGGAAGATCTTCTTCTAATGCCTTAGCTGTAGGATATTTCTTGCCAATAATTTTATCCAGTTCCTCTTCCGATACAGAGTTTCTTCCGGCAAATCCATTATACCAGATATCATAAGGACGAAGCTTACGGCCCAGCCTCTTTTTAATTAATTTAGCAACATCTTTAACTACTGGAGAAGAAACAAGATCCGTAAATAGAGCTTCTACCTCTTGCTGAGCTATTTCCATTCCTCCTTCAAATCTACGTTGAATGTATGTCGGCATATTCGGATTATATTTATCAAAGGCTTCCTTTACCTTGAAATTATCAAGTAAAACCTGATACCTCTTATCATCTTCACGAACTATTGCAATTTGCTCTCCATCTTTATATAATTTGTTTTCCATTGGATTCCAATCATAAGCATTGGAATTAATAACCGCCTTAGGAATGGATTGATCAATAATTCTCTTCATTACTGAATAAATCATTTCCTGCTTTTCGAAACCATTTTTTGCATTATTATAATTGGATTTCAATTCATCACGTAAGCCCCAGTGAGTAATTAATCGTAAGTCTTCAGGAAATAATCTGTTTCCGTTTTTATCCAGAAGATGCCCCATAAAAATATTGTACTCATTGATATAAGCATCTCCCAGGGTACCTACTTTAGCTGCATATTGCACTAAAGATGACGGGACTCTGGAAGTAAACATATCTCCCATACGGGCATAAGCCCATTCACGACGACTCCATTTTTTCGCATTAGCAGATTTTTCAGCAAGACTATAATTTGGAAAATTAAGAGAAGTAATAAATGCGATTTTATTATTATAAAAATCCTGAGTAGTGTGAGCACCCGGACTATAAGTACCAAACATCATATCAATCGGATCAACCGGCCCTAAGTCCATATCGATAGGTTCCTTTAATAATAACTCCATTTTCAGCATATAGCCGTTGATAATCTCATAATTACGTTCCAGCTTATCAAAAAGCTTAGCTCGCTTGTCTTTGTTAGCTTCAAAATTATCAAGGCAGAATTTTGAAAACGTGTCACAACAGCCATCAGATGCTCTCCAAAGAGATGCTGTTTGAGTTACTCCTTTCTGAATATGAACAGGACAAGCTTTGGGATATTTTTCAAGTAAGCTTGCAATCGTTTTTTTCTGAACCTCTTTTGTAATATTTACAACAGTAGATTTGTCAGTATCTTTTGCCTGGGGTTTGTTAGCACATATAGCTGAGGCCGTGATTACAAGGCTGATAGCTATAGAATACACTTTTTTCATAATATTGTTTTTTTAAGAATTTTAAAATCAATCAAAGTTAAATTATTCTTTGAATCATTTTTCAAATTCCGTTATTTTAAAATAAGTTTACAAAACAAAGCAAGGCAAGATTGGAAGCTTACTAAAAATTTTATACATTTGATATGGAATGTGATTAAGAATGTCCCCTATGGATAAATACATAACGATAAGACCCTGGAATACGAATGCACCTTACCATTTGGAAGTAAAGGAAGGAGATTTTGTAAAGATTAAAGTCATCGAAGATCGTCCGGAATGGAAAGAATGGATTTGGTGTGAAACTTCTGCCAATTCAGGATTTATTCCTCAAAACATGATTGAAATAGTTGATGACTCAACTGGAAAAATATTAGAAGATTATACTGCTAAAGAGCTTGGCATTAGTGCCGGTGAAGTAATAAGTGGTTTAAAGAAACATCAGGGCTGGGTATTTGGGGAAAATGACAGAAGTAAGGAAAAAGGATGGCTTCCCAATGAAATATTGCTAAAGCTGAAAGTTTAAAATAATATCATTTAATATATCCCACAAGAATTTTATTTTTTCAAGTAGAATACTATCTTTATTTAGTTCTATAACTTACTTACTCCTGATAGCACCACGAGTAAAGATGTCTCAAAATAGAAGCTTGAACAGAATAATTGCAATTAACATTTGTACATGACATCTATATTTAACACAACTAGCAGAGGCTTACATTTACTCTTATTGCTAACCATAACTTTCAATAGTTTTGGACAAAACATCATTAAAGGGATTGTAGTTGATAAAGAAAACGGAATCCCTTTGCCGGATGTGCAAATTACCTGTATGAAAGATAATACACAAACAAGAAGTAACCAGCTTGGGGAATTCATGCTTGTAAAAAAAGGCAATTATACATTCTCTATAGCAGGCTATCAAACTAAACAAGTACACATTAAAAACAGTAAGTTTGTAATAATACAACTAAGAATACATTCCCTGGAGTTAAATGAGGTCATTATTAATGCCAACCATATTCCTGAAAAACTAAAACAATCATCTTCAACGATTCATATACTTTCCCGAAAAGAAATTGATCGTAGCAACCACATTAATATTAGCCCGGTAATAAATAGAATCCCTGGGATTTATATGCATTCAGGAACCTTGAATACAAACAGGATCACAATCAGAGGTATTGGCTCAAGAAATTTATACGGAACTTCAAAAATAAGAGCTTATTATCAAGATATCCCGCTTACATCAGGAAATGGAGGAACCAATATTGAGGATTTTGAACTTAATTCAATTTCTTACTTGGAAATTTTAAAAGGAGGAACATCAAGTATTTACGGATCAGGGCTCGGAGGAACAATACAGTTAATCCCTAAAAAAGGACTCTTAAATCAAAGTAGCATTCAAAGTGGTGTTTCCTTTGGGTCATACGGTTTAATCAAGGGTATCATTGATGTTAGTTATGGTTCTGCTAAGAGTAGTACTCATATTATTTATAGCAATACGCATCGAAACGGATATCGTCTAAACAATCAATATGACCGGCAAACCATTACCATGATTTCTGATTATTATTCAGGGAAAAAAGATAAACTGACTTTTATAGGAAGTTACATTGATTTAAAAGCCTATATCCCAAGTTCATTAGATGAAGAAACTTATTTAAACAATCCAAAAGCTGCTGCTTTCACGTGGGAACAGGCAAAAGGATTTGAACAATCTAAAAGAGGAATTTTTGGTATATCCTGGCATCATCAGTATAATGAACAATTAAAACATATTACCAGTACATTTAGCTCTTTTAGAAATACTTATGAGCCTCGCCCATTTAATATCCTGTCAGAAGCTACTTTTGCCATTGGTATCAGAAGCCGTTTATTGGGCAAGACCAAGGTTTTCAATAAAAATCTTAACTGGACTTTTGGAGGAGAGTTTTTTAAAGATTGGCAGGAATCCGAAACTTTTGATAATTTATATTCAAAGTTTCCAACTCAGAAGGGGAGTGTAAAAGGAGATAAAAGCTCTCATTTCAAAGAAAATAGAAACTATTACAATTTCTTTTTTGAAACAAATTATACAATGATTGCCCAAACCCAAATTTCCTTAGGGCTCAATTTCAACAAAACATCTTATAAATTAGATGATCTATTTTACAAAGGTACCAATCTAAACCAATCAGGGACTTACACTTTTAATAGTATCATTTCTCCTAAGCTCGGAATTTCACACATATTATCAGAAAACATGACTGTTTACGGAAATATAAGTCATGGATTTTCACCTCCAACACTTCAGGAAACCTTATTGCCAGATGGTAAAATTAATAATGATATTAAGCCTGAAAGCGGATGGAATTTTGAAATAGGAACACGGGGAACATTTATGAATAAGCGTTTACAATATAATTTAGCAATTTATCATATGGATTTAAGCAACCTATTGGTAGCAAGAAGAACGGCTCAGGATGAATTTATTGGTGTAAATGCAGGCAGAACCTTTCATAAGGGATTAGAATTAAGTTTAAACTATCAATGGATAAAATCGAATTCATTTTCATTATCAAACTATCTTTCTTATACATTGAATGATTATTCCTTCAAGGATTTCATAGATGGCATAAATGATTTTTCAGGAAACAAATTAACAGGAGTCCCTTCTCAAATCTTAAGTATAGGGGTAGATATAGATACAAATCAAGGATTTTGGGGAAGTATTAATTTTCAATATGTAGATGAAATTCCAATAACTGACCATAATGATCTATTCTCTAAGAGCTATAAATTAACCGATCTAAAAATGGGATACCGGCTAATTTTAAATAAGCATCTTAGTATTAATACTTATTTTGGATTGAATAATTTATTTAATGAAGTTTATGCTTCACAAATATTAATAAATGCCCAAAGTTTTAATAACAAAGCACCAAGATATTATTACCCGGGAGAACCAAGAAACTATTATTTGGGCATTCAAGTCACAAATAAATTTTAACTTTAAAAAACAATTCATAAATTAACTAAGACGACTCAATTATGCACAACTTCAAAACAACAAAGAAAACAATACAGATACCCTATATTTTAGCTCTATTATTTCTAACTTCAGTTTTTTCTCCTTTAGTCGCACAACATACAGTTTCCTCCATTAAAATTGAGCCCAATAATGTCCATCGATACACGACGGAACTTGTTGTAGCAGACCTGCAAATCCCTTGGGGAATGGCTTTTTTACCCGATGGAAGCATTTTAATTACAGAACTTTTCGGAGAAATGATTTTATTTAAAGATGGTATTAAAACATCTATTGAAGGATTACCCGAAATACGTCAAAGCGGACAGGGTGGATTAATGGATATAGAATTGCACCCGAAATATAAAGAAACCGGTTGGATTTACTTTGCATTCGGTTCACCGGAAGGAGAAGGAAATGGAGCAAATACCGCGATAATGCGTGCAAAATTAAAGAATAATAAGTTTGTTGAAAAGGAATTGATTTATAAAGCAACACCCAATACCAACAGCCCGCTTCATTGGGGTTCACGGATAGAATTTGATAATAATGGCTATTTATATTTTGCGATTGGCGATCGGTTTAAAAGAGACCATAACCCTCAAGACATCAAGCGCGATGGAGGTAAAATATACAGAATCCATGATAACGGGGATATACCCGATGACAACCCGTTTGTAAATATAAAAGATGCAAAAAAGGCTGTTTATAGCTATGGCCATCGTAATCAACAAGGGATGGCTAAACATCCAGAAACCGGTAAGATATGGATTCATGAACACGGGCCAAAAGGAGGAGATGAAATCAATATCATAAAAAAAGGGAAAAATTACGGATGGCCTAAAACCACCTATGGTGTGAATTATAGCGGAACTGAGATTACCAAACATCGTTCACTTCCAGGAATAGAAGATCCGGTTTTCCATTGGACACCCTCCATTGCCCCGAGTGGAATGGCTTTTATTACTTCCGATAAATACCCTGAATGGAAAGGAGATTTACTCGTTGGGTCACTGAAATTTCAATACCTTGAGCTTTTAAAATTAGATAAACATAAAGTTACTAAAAGAGAAAAATTATTTGAAATGATCGGACGTGTCAGAAATGTTCGCCAGGGGCCTGACGGATATATTTATATAGCTGTTGAAAGAAAAGGAATATTTAGGATTATACCAAAAAAATAAATAAGATACTGTTAAGACTGTGGTTTAATTCTTATCAAATCCTTGCGTAAAAGATAATCCCGAAGTTTCGGGATGAAAAACTATTAAAATATCAATGATTGATTGGATGAAATACTTTTTAAAAATAGCTGTCATCAGCATTTTATGCTTATTATTACTTTGTTGTTTATTCTTTTTCTGGGCTCAACAAGCTGCCCTTTCAGAAAAAGAATATACCCAAATCCATACTCATAAAAAATCGTCAGTAAAAAATACGGATTCTACTTTGAGCCTTGTTACATATAATATTGGTTATTTATCCGGGATGAACAATAACACTTCTAACAAACTTGATAAAAAATATTTTCATAGAAATTTGAATACAACCATTGGTTTATTAAATAACCTGAAGGCTGATATTATTGCTTTTCAGGAAATCGATTTTAGAAGTAACAGGTCATTTAAAGTAAATCAGCACCAAAAAATAGCAGGCCCATTATTCAATTATTCAGCAACTGCCGTTAATTGGGATAAGAAATATGTACCTTTTCCTTATTGGCCCATTAGGGCAAATTTTAAGAGAATGCTTTCCGGACAAAGTATTATGAGTCAGTATCCGATCGAAGATCATCAACGCATTGTGTTAAAAAAACCTGAGTCAAATCCCTTTTATTATAATGCTTTTTACATAGACCGGTTAGCACAAATTGCAAAAATTAAACATCCTGTTAAAGATTTTTACCTTTTTAATATTCATGTAGAGGCTTATGATAAAAAGACCCGTAAAGAACAGCTTGAATACATTTTAAAACTCGTTAAAGAAAAAGCAAAAAATTATCCCGTTTTATTGATAGGAGATTTTAACAGTAGTACGACTTATGAGAATGCTGCAATCAATATGTTTTTAGAATGTAATATTCTTGAATGTGCCGGAAAGAATAAAATTGATACTGAATTTACTTTCTCTTCAGATAAGCCTTATGAACGAATCGATTTTATTTTTTATACGAAGAAGGATTTTCAAGAAGTTGAAAGTAGTGTACTAAAACAATTCGGGGAGATATCTGACCACTTACCTTTTTTTTCCAGGCTTAAAATCAAATAACAAAGAATTGTTAAACCCCTCTGGGGTTTTGGTATTAGATTTAGAGGTATATGTTATAATTATTTATCCCCTTCGGGGATTAGCTTTTAGTTAAGTTAACGTGCTCTATTCTTATAATAAATAGACTTCTCTTTATCATTTAATCTGGCATAGATATTCCCAAGAAATCTTGCATATTTCTTTTGAGGATCCTGTTTATATAAGTTAGAAAAATATCCTAAAGAGGTTTTAAAATCAGCAGTTACTACATCCAAAGCTTTTAACAACTTAGCATATTGAGAACGGGTTTTCTTTTTCTCATAAGCCTTCGTTTCTTTTTGATATCTGTTTTCAGCTTTCCAAAAATATTGTTCTCCCAGAACAAATAAAGCAGTTTTGTTAGCTGCATCCAGCTTAATTAACTGATTCGCCAGTTCACTTATTTTTTCTTCTTTCTTCTGAGCAATATTAATTTTTAAGTAAGTGTCTATTAATTCCGCATTTGAAACTGCTGGTCCATGCAAGTCCTCCCAAAGATTTTCAGCTAGCTCCCAGTTTTCACTTTCCAAAGTAGTTTCCAATAACCTTCCCTTCACTTCACTCATTTTTGAATAATCAGGATACTTGCTTACTATATTTTCCAATATTTCTATTTCTCTTGATAGATTATCGGTTTCTTTATAAAGTTTAACTAATGCAATATACATATCAAGATCAGCATATTGTCGAACTGTTGCCTCTTCAAAATAAGCAATTGCTTTCTCAGAATCATTTAATCCAAAGGCAGCTTTCCCCGCTCCACAATAAACTTCTGCATTCACATCTTTTTTATTGGCTTCAGCTTTTGTAATTTCTGATTCGTATAAATCTAAAGCAGCACTATAGTTTCCGGCTATTAACAAGTCCTCTCCACTCATCTTACTTGTACTTAACTGTGTTCCGGTTGAACATGCTCCAAGTATGAGTAAAACAATAAAAAATAAAATATTTCTTTTCATCTTTCTATATAATAATTTAAGCTCGCAAATGTAATCATTTTAATTATAATTATGACCTATGAATTATAATTAAACACTATAGAATAATTTACCATCTTTAATTATACTTATATACCTCTAAAGTTTAAAAAGCAAGTCAAAAAAATTTCAATTATGAATAAAAATTTATTCACTCATTTGCATTTTTATTAAATAAAATCACTAATTTTGCCGAGTTTTTTGATTTTATCAAAAATTACAACATATTTAATTGTAAACAAGATAGTTACAACATATATAAATTATTAAACAAATATTACATTTTTAATAATTTTAAATAAAAGAGAAACATATAAATATTCATTTTTAATAAATAAGGTTATATGCCATTAACAAAGCTTAGGAATATCGGGATTGCTGCTCACATCGATGCAGGTAAAACAACGGTAACAGAACGTATTTTATATTTCACGGGTACCAGTCGTAAAATGGGTGAAGTACATGATGGTCAGGCAACCATGGACTTCATGAAACAAGAACAGGAACGTGGGATTACCATTGCATCAGCTGCGATCTCTGCAAACTGGGGTGACCATCAAATCAATATTATTGATACTCCCGGCCACGTTGATTTTACGGTTGAGGTTGAACGTTCGTTAAGAGTTATTGACGGTATGGTAGCACTTTTTTGTGCTGTTGGTGGTGTTGAACCTCAAAGTGAAACTGTATGGAACCAAGCTGAAAGGTACAGGGTTCCCCGTATTGCATTCGTAAATAAAATGGACCGTACAGGTGCAGAGTTTCCTGAAGTTATTACACAAATGAATAAATACCTTGATGCCAATGCAGTTCCTTTTCAAATTCCAATGGGTGCTGAAGAGGATTTCAAAGGTGTGATCGATTTGATTGAGCAAAAGGCATATACGTTCATTGATTTCACTAGGGGAGAAATTGAGATTCCTGAGGAATACAAAGCTAAAGCTGAAGAAGCCAGAAATTTCTTAATTGAAAAATTAGCTGATTTTAATGATGAAATCATGGAATTATTTCTGGAAGAACAAGAAATTCCTGTTGAATTATTAAAATCTGCTGCCCGGGAAGCAACTTTAAAATTATTAATCACTCCGGTATTTACAGGCGCGGCTTATAAAAACAAAGGTGTTCAATTACTATTGGATGCTGTAGTTGACTATTTACCTTCTCCTATTGATGTTGGAGCTACAATTGGTATCGATGTAGACGATGAAGAAAAAACTCAATCCAGATGTCCATCTGAGAAAGATCATTTCTCTGCATTAGCATTCAAATTGATCAATGACCCTTATGTAGGACAGCAAACTTTTATTCGAATTTTTTCTGGTGAATTAAAAAGTGGAATGCAAATCTTTAATTCTACAAAAGGTAAAATGGAAAGGATCGGACGTATCTTCCGCATTCGCGCTAAAGACCGTGAAGAAATTACTAATGCTGGCCCTGGTGATATTGTAGCACTAGTGGGAATGAAATTAACCAAAACCGGTGACACATTATGTGATCAAGCTAATCCGCTTTACTTAGAGTCAATTCACATTCCACCTCCGGTTATCGAATTAAAAATTAGCCCTGAAAAACGTAAGGATCAGAGTAAACTAGGTGAGGCATTAAGTAAGCTTGCAAATGAAGACCCTTCTTTCAATGTTCATTATGATGAAGAAACAGAAGAAACGATTGTAGCAGGAATGGGCGAACTTCATTTAGAAGTTATTATTGATAGAATTAAAGATGAATTTGGTGTTGAAGTTATTGTAGGAGAGCCTGCAGTTGCATTCCGGGAAACAATTACCGAAGCATTTGAGATCAATCATAAACATACGAAACAAACCGGTGGTAAAGGCCAGTATGCACATACTGTTATGCGTCTAGAACCAAATACCGGAAATGATTACGAATTTGTCGACCTTATTAAAGGTGGCGTGATCCCTAACGAATTTATTGGTTCTGTAGATAAAGGTATTCAAAAAACAATGGCGCAAGGTGTTCTTGCAGACTTCCCTGTTGTGGATGTTAAAGTTGTCCTCCTGGATGGGAGTCATCATGCAGTTGACTCTTCAGACTTTGCTTTCCAAACCTGTGCAAGCATTGCCTTTAAAAATGGTTTCATGAAAGCTAAGCCTGTTTTACTTGAGCCAATGATGAAAATTGAAATCAATACTCCTGATGACTATATAGGAAATGTTGTTGGTGACCTGAACAAACGTCGTGGTAAAGTTGAGTCTATGCGCCGTCACAGAAAAGGTTCTCAAAAACTAAATGGCTTTGTTCCATTGATGGAAATGTTTGGTTATGCTACTTCCTTAAGAAATATTTCTTCAGGAAGGGCCAACTATTCTATGGAATTCCACCAATATACCCCACTAAATGCTGAAGTTCAGGAAAGTGTACTTAAAAAATTAGAAGAAGCGAAAGCGGAAAAAAAGTAAACCCAAACTACTTATTGATTTTTAGTCAGGGCGTGAATTGTTAATTGATTAAATACATGCATTTTATCTTTTGAAGAATTTTGCAAGTAAATTCACACCCTGATTTTTTGGACAGCCGGTTCTCACCCGGCTTTTTTATTTAATCGTTTTTACATTACTATTAAGTTCTTGTAGCTTGCAGCTTGTAGCCTTAAGCTTCTAATTTACAGCTAACAAATTTTTTCTCAGGGTCGATCATATGCAAGGTATCCAACTGCTCATTTGCTTTTTGAAGTTGTTGAGCAAACCTATCACGTTTTCGAAGTAGCTGCGTTCGATATGAATCATAGCGATCTTTTGGAGCACCGTACTCATTCGCACTTTTTTGTGCATCATCAACAACTTTCTTTAAATTATCAATGGCTTTTTGCTGCTCATCTTTACAAGTTTCTAATAATCTTCTTTTGATGTCTTGCATAATCTGTTTTTTGCAAAAATAAAACTCGCTCACAACTTATGCAAAACATAATTTGTAACTTCGCATCATCAATTTTAAACATAAAAATGAAAGAGAAAAACGAAGAGCCTGCTTATTCAAATTCAGTGATAGAATTACTCAAAGTTGCAAATGAGTATTGTATCTTTATTGAGAATGCAGATAATAATTCCAAAGAAAATATACTCGATTTCGTTCAAAAGATTATCCCGTTGCTTTATTTAAAAGGGAGCTTACTGCCTTATATTAATATTGAAGATAATGAAGCCAGTGAAAGATTTGTTACTGAAGAACAATGGGATACTTTATTTTCAACCTTAAGAGAAAAGCTCATTGCTGATGATGAATACTGGTTCCTGGATTATAATAGTGCTGATAAAACAGACCCTGTTAAGGCCAGTTTATCTGAAAACCTTGCCGATATTTATCAGGACCTAAAGGATTTCGTGATGCTCTACCAAAAACCTACCCGGGCTGCAAAACAAAATGCAGCCCATGATTGCAAACATTTATTTGAAACGCATTGGGGGACAAAAGCTTTACAGTTGTCACAATGGGTAAATTATTTACTACTTAAAGACAAAAATACCGAAACCTATTCCGATTTATTTTAATTCGGCAATTCAAGTACTATTTTTTTTAAATAAGGTATCCTCATATCAATAAGTTTTTTTAAATTTGCTATTCATTTAGAATAATTCTAAATAAATAACTACAGAATTTTTATTTGATGACATTATACGATTTACAACAGGGAGAAAGTGGAATAATTACAAAAGTTAAAGGAAGAGGAGCTTTCCGTAAACGCATCATGGAGATGGGGTTTGTAGTTGGAAAGGAAGTTCTTGTTGGTAAAAAAGCTCCTTTAAAAAACCCTGTTGAATACACCATTATGGGTTATAATGTTTCTTTAAGAAATGCTGAAGCAAAGCTTATTGAAATTCATACACCTACAAATGAAACTAAAACATCTCAAAAATTTGAAGGTATTATTTCCGATAATAGCCTGAAAAAATCTAAAGCTTATTCAAAAAAAATAAATATTGCTTTAGTCGGAAATCCAAATTGCGGTAAAACAACCTTATTCAACTTTGCTTCAAAATCGCATGAAAAAGTAGGGAATTACAGTGGAGTAACCATAGATGCAAAAGAAGCTAAATTTGAGCATAACGGCTATACCTTTAATATTATCGATCTACCCGGGACTTACTCCATAACCAGTTATACCCCGGAAGAACTTTATGTTAGGAATTATCTGTTTGAGGAAATTCCTGATGTAGTAGTCAATGTGCTGGATGGGTCAAATTTAGATAGAAACTTATATTTGACCACTCAACTCATTGACCTTGATATTAAAGTTGTTGCTGCCCTGAATATGTTTGATGAAGTAGAAAAAAGGGGCGACGATTTTGACTTCAAATCTTTGGGAGCTATGATAGGGATCCCATTTATTCCTACGGTTTCATCTAAGGGTAAAGGGCTTACTAAACTCTTTGACAAAATCATTGAAGTTTATGAAGACAAGGAACCTACCATACGACATATTCATATTAATTATGGTGAGGAAATTGAGAAATCAATTAAGTTGCTTCAGGAAGTCATCAGGAAAGATACAAATAAAGGGCTTACTTCTGTGGTAGCTCCAAGATTCTCCGCTATTAAACTTTTAGAAGGGGATAAAGAAGAAATTGAAAGAGTAACAAAGTTCTGTTCAAACCATAAGGAAATCTTTGAACTCGCTCAAAAAGAATCTAAGAGGCTTGAATCTCATTATAAAGATTCAACAGAAACTGTCATTACGGATTATAAATACGGCTTTATTGAAGGAGCTTTAAAAGAAACCTATAAAAAGAGCCGAAAAGACATCAGGCTTAGAAGTAAGCTTCTGGATAAATTTTTAACGAATAAATATTTATCCTATCCTATTTTTATCCTCTTCATGTGGCTAATGTTCCAATCCACCTTCACATTGGGAGCTTATCCTATGGAATGGTTTGAATTATTGATTGAAAAATTAGGGGGATTGGTTTCAGGCATACTTCCTCAAGGAATATTGCATGATCTGGTTATTGACGGGATCATCGGAGGTGTAGGCGGAGTGATTGTATTTCTTCCGAATATTCTTATCTTGTTTTTCTTTATTTCTATAATGGAAAATACGGGCTATATGGCCAGAGTAGCTTTCATTGTTGATAAACTGATGCATAAATTCGGACTTCACGGACGGTCTTTCATTCCAATGCTAATGGGCTTTGGGTGTAATGTTCCGGCAGTCATGGCCACCAGAACGATCGGAGGGAAAAATGATCGTTTGGTTACTATGCTGATCAATCCGTTTATGTCGTGCAGTGCACGACTCCCTGTTTACATACTGATACTCGGAACTTTTTTCCCTGAAAATGCCGGTATGATGCTATTCCTGATTTATGCAATCGGAATTATAATGGCATTAATTATTGCAATCCTGTTCAAGAAAACACTTTTCAAATCCAGTGAAGTACCTTTTGTAATGGAATTGCCTCCCTACAGGATGCCGACAGTTAAATCAATTTTAAGACATACCTGGTTTAAAGGTTCACAGTATTTAAGAAAAATGGGAGGAGTTATTTTAGTGGCATCTATTATTATATGGATACTCGGATACTTCCCGAAATCGGATTCAATAGATCAGAATCATGATTTAAAAGTCAAGGAAACCATTAGTTATTACGATAATTTTGTCAAAGACCAGAATAATTCCTTACTTATAGATTCTTTAAATACTGCCAGAGACTCAACACTCTCTGCCATAGAAATTCACAGAAAAAGTAAGCAACAGGAATATTCATATATAGGAAGAATTGGCCATTTCATTGAACCGGCCATATTACCATTAGGGTTTGATTGGAAAATGGGCATCAGCCTTCTTGCTGGTATAGCAGGTAAAGAGGTTGTAGTAAGTACGCTTGGGGTAATTTATCAAACGGAAATTGAAGATGAAAATGATCCCAAAGGGCTTCCTGAAAAATTAAAAGATAGTACTTATACTCATCCGAGCAGATTTGGTGAAAAAGTATTTACTCCATTATCTGCATTCTCATTTATCATATTTATCCTGATTTATTTCCCTTGCGTTGCCGTAATTGCAGCAATCAAAAAAGAATCGGGTGAATGGAAATGGGCCCTATTCATGGCTTTTTATACAACAGGGCTTGCATATGTTTTCTCACTAGCAGTATACCAGATAGGTAGTTTGCTAGGATTTTAGTATTACATAAAGGTTAATAATTAAAATCATTCTTAATAATTTCCCTTTTTGAGACAATACTTTTCTTATTGAGAGAAATCTACAGGAGCTTGCAGCATAACTACCTGTTTTTCCACTATTTAGTTTTGATGGCACAAACTATGAATAAGTAATAAGGTATGGCAAGGTATAGAATACTCATCGTAGAAGATAATGAAATCAATCAAAAGGTTTTATTTGCATATTTAAGTAATAAGGACATTACTTTAACTTTAGCGAAAAATGGAAAAGAAGCTCTACAGCTTTCCAGAGAAAACCAATATGATTGCATTTTAATGGATATTGCAATGCCGGTTATGGATGGCATTGAAGCTACACGGAGCATTCGCAAAAAAGAGAGCATTAAAAAATCAAGAATAAGAACGCCTATTATTGCTGTTACAGCCAGCGATCCCATAAACAATAGATTTATTTTTAAAGATGCGGGCTTTGATGATTATGTTCCCAAACCAATTTGCCCATTAAATTTGAAGAAGAAAATTACACAATATTCAAAAATCAGGTTTTAATTTCATTTTCTCAAAATCTTTTTTTTAATTTGTGTTTAGAGAATGATACAAACCGAAAGAAAAAATGTTAGTTGACAAAGAAAAATTCCAAGAAAACTTTAAACATTTCGATAAAAAACTAATTGTTGAAATTATTGATATGTTTATCAATGAATATCCGGAAAGAATGGAGCAAATCAAACAAAATATCGCTGCTTCAGACATGGAAAACTTAAGATTTAATGCTCATAGCCTCAAAGGTATAATTGCTAATTTCATGGCAGAAATACCCAAAGAACATGCAAAGCTACTCGAAGAAAAAGGGAAAAAGGGAGATTTGTCCAATCTGAATGATGATTTTAAAGCACTTGAAAAATCAACCTCAACCTTAATTGAGGATCTAAAAGAGATCCGGTTGATTTATGCATCATAAACCAACCAGATTACGATATAATATTTTCCTTCTTCTTAATATTAAAGAATTGCAGCTTCCCTGATTTTAGCTTCAATTTCTTCTGACAATTCAGGATTATCCGATAACAAATTTTTAACGGCATCACGGCCCTGTCCCAGTTTAGTATCTCCATAGCTAAACCATGATCCGCTTTTCTTCACAATTTGAGCATCAACTCCCAAATCAATAATTTCACCAACCCGGGAAATTCCTTCTCCATAAACAATATCAAATTCGGCTTTACGGAATGGCGGGGCAACCTTATTCTTAACAACTTTTACCCTTGCCCTGTTGCCGGTAACATTTTCGCCTTCTTTTATCTGACTAATTCGTCTGATATCTAGTCTCACAGAAGAATAAAACTTTAGGGCATTACCACCGGTTGTAGTTTCAGGGTTACCAAACATCACTCCTATTTTTTCTCTCAATTGATTAATGAATATGCAGCAAGCTCCTGTCTTACTAATCGTAGCAGTTAGCTTTCTCAATGCCTGAGACATTAACCTGGCCTGAATCCCCATTTTAGAATCGCCCATTTCACCTTCAATCTCACTACGAGGTGTTAAAGCAGCAACAGAATCTATAACAATAATATCAATAGCTCCCGAACGAATTAAATTCTCGGCAATTTCTAAAGCCTGTTCACCATTATCCGGTTGAGAGACCAATAGATTTTCAATATCTACACCTAACTTTTTTGCATAGAACCGATCAAATGCATGCTCAGCATCTATAAAGGCAGCAATACCTCCTTCTTTTTGTGCTTCTGCTATTGCATGAATAGCCAGAGTAGTTTTACCTGAAGATTCAGGGCCATATATTTCAATGATACGCCCTTTTGGCAATCCACCGATTCCCAATGCTGCATCCAATCCTATAGAACCCGTAGAAATGGCTTCAATGTTTTCAACAGCATCATCCCCAAGCTTCATTATTGCACCTTTACCAAAAGATTTTTCAATATTACCCATAGTAATTTCCAGGGCTTTTAGTTTTTCTTTTTTTACTTTATCGAGTGCATTATCGTCTTTACTCATCTTTACATTATTTATTAAAACTTCTCTAATATTTGTTCTGCATGTTCCTTGGTTTTTACTTTTGTAAAAACTTCTGTAATCACACCTTCCTCATCAATTACAAAAGTAGATCTAAGAATACCTTCATATTCTCTACCCATAAACTTTTTCAGGCCCCAGGCACCAAAGCTTTTTATTACTTCCTTCTCAGTATCGGCAATCAAAGGAAATGGCAAATTATACTTTTCTATAAATTTAATATGAGATTTTTCAGAATCCGCACTTACTCCGATGACCTCAAAACCTTTTTCCTGCATCAATTCATAATTATCTCTCAAATTACAGGATTCTGCAGTACAACCCGGTGTATTATCTTTTGGGTAAAAATAAATAATTAGCTTTTTACCTTTAAAATCTGATAATTTAATCTCAGATCCATCCTGAATTTTTGCAGTAAAATCAGGGGCTTTATCTCCAATTTTTAACATGTTTTATCTAATTTAGTTCTCTTACAAATATATTTAAAAATCAGGCGAAAAACGCCATTCTAAACCAGCACTTATTAACAAATCCATATCTACTTCCCTCTTATTTCCTGAGCATAATATTTACAATAAGGCATCAATCCGCACTCACTACATTTTGGACTTCTGGCAGTACATACATACCTGCCATGAAGAATCAGCCAATGATGTGCTATTGAGATCTTTTCTTCAGGAATATATTTCACCAATTGCTTTTCTGTATCAAAAGGAGTTTTTGAATTAGTTGTCAGGCCTAATCTGGCTGATACTCTAAAAACATGCGTATCCACAGCTAAAGCAGGTTTATCATACACAACAGATGCGATTACGTTTGCAGTTTTTCTTCCAACACCAGGGAGTTTTTGCAATTCGTCAACATCATCTGGTACTACCCCACCAAATTCACTTATCAATGTTTTTGCCATCCCTACTAAATGCTTGGATTTATTATTAGGATAAGAACAACTCTTTATTAACTCAAAAACTTCTTCGACTTTGGCATGCTGTAAATGTTCAGCAGTTGGGAATTCCTTAAAAAAAGCAGGTGTCAACATATTTACCCTTTTATCAGTACATTGAGCTGACAATATGACTGCTACCAGTAATTCGTATGGATCAGTGTATTCAAGTTCTGTTTCTGCTATGGGTTTATGTTCTTCAAAATATGCTATGATCTTTTCAAACCGTTCTTTTTTATTCATAAAAGATTTTATTTATAATAATATTAAATGGCTTTAGGCCTTAGAATCTACATTACCTGTTTCCAGTAATCCCAACCAGCAACCTGTAATTGCAACCTGTAACCAGCAACTTCTATATAATTAATACCAAAATATAAAAAAAGTCCCGATAAAATAAATTACCGGGACTAAAATCACTCAAAATTAAACCTAGTTTAAAATCACATTAACATTACCGTTTTCTTTGGTTTTTAACACAGTTAAAGCTTTTGCATAGGCTAAAATCTTTTTTACTACAAAATCATCCGGACCGTTTTCTATATTCTTAACCATTTTAATTTCACTTTCAATAAATTCTTTAATTACATCCGGAGACTTTGGTAAACGTAGTAATGATTCTTCCAGCGTAAAAATTTTCTTCATATATGGTGCACTTAATTAATACTCATTACACCAAAATTAACGCGGTTATATTATGTATTATTATATGATATTGAAAAAAAATTATAAACTCAGGATCATTTCTTTTTCCTCTACCAGTTTTCTAAGATTTATCAAGGCATAGCGCATACGACCAAGAGCTGTATTAATGCTTACATCTGTTGATTCAGCAATATCTTTAAAACTCATTCCTGAATAATACCTCAGCATTAAAACTTCTTTCTGCTCATCAGGTAAGTATTCAATTAATTTACGTATATCTTTATGAATTTGATCTATGATCATTTTATCTTCTACAGATGGATCCGTTTCAAAAACCAAATCAAAAATATCAAACTCACTATTCTTATTCTCAAATATTGGAATTCTCCTTATTCTTCTGAAATGATCAATAATTAAATTATGAGCAATTCTCATAATCCATTGAATAAACTTTCCTTCTTCTTTATAAGATCCGGAATTCATTTTATTAATGGCTTTTACAAAAGTATCCTGAAAAATATCATCAGCCAGTTGCTTATCTTTTACAAATACTACTATATAAGCATAAATACGGTTTTTATATCGATTGATTAGTTTTTCCAGGCTTGAATGATCACCATCTAAATATTTTTTGATCAATTTATGATCGCTAATTGCAATAGGTTTCATGCGTTCAAAAAATTAATTCAACTTAAAAATCAGTGTAAAAATTTTCCGATAGTGACCCTCCTGTAATTTTATGGTTAGAAAAAAATTAAATTAAAGCTAAATCTTCCGTATTCTGTAATTGCAGAAGACTATACAAATATAAGGTTTTTGAACTAATAGGCAAGTATTATTAATATTTTAACGTTTTATAACATATACAAAAGATTAATTTTATCTTTACTGGTTAATTTTTTCAAAACAAAAAAGAGGGCTCCATAAATAAAAACGGATTGACTTGAAGATGGATATTGACAAATTAAATAGTAAAGATTACATCCTGATTAAGAATGCCAGAGTTCATAATTTAAAAAACTTAAGCGTAGCTATTCCCAGAAACAAATTTGTAGTCATTACAGGCCTTTCCGGTTCAGGGAAATCAAGTCTGGCCTTCGATACGTTATATGCAGAAGGACAAAGAAGATATGTAGAAAGTTTAAGTTCTTATGCCAGGCAGTTTCTTGGGAGAATGAGTAAACCCGAAGTAGATTATATCAGAGGAATTTCTCCTGCCATCGCCATTGAACAAAAGGTTAATACGAGAAATCCAAGATCAACCGTTGGAACTTCTACCGAAGTATATGAATATTTAAAATTGCTTTTTGCCAGAATAGGAAAAACATACTCTCCCGTTTCCGGCCAACAGGTAAAGAGACATAGAGTCACTGATGTTGTTGACTTCATTCTTCATTTAGAAGATGGTTGTAAAGTCCAGGTACTTTCACCTATTTTACTGAATAACGGAAGAAAATTGGAAGACCATTTAAATGTTCTCAGGCAACAGGGTTTTACCAGGCTATTTTATGAAGATAAGATAATTCGAATTGATGATGTACTTGATAACAATTCCATCGAACTTGATTTTAAAGATTTGTTCATTCTCATCGATCGTATCATTGTTAATCATGAAGATGACAGTTTAAAAAGCAGGATTGCAGATTCCGTTCAAACTTCATTTTATGAAGGAAGAGATAATTGCTATATCCATTCTCAAAATGGTTCTGCTATTAAGCTTCAACATTTTTCAAATAAATTTGAGTTGGATGAAATTCAATTTGAAGAGCCATCCGTAAATTTCTTCACTTTTAATAATCCTTATGGAGCTTGTAAAAAATGTGAAGGCTACGGAAACATCATCGGAATAGACCCTGAATTAGTAATCCCAAATAAGTCTCTTTCCATCTATGATGAAGCCATTGCATGTTGGAAAGGAGAAAAAATGGGCGAATGGCGTGAAAAATTAGTATTGAATGCTTATAAATTTGATTTTCCAATTCATACACCTTACAAAGATCTCAGTAGAGAAGAAAAAGAACTATTATGGACTGGTAATAAATTTTTCTATGGCATACATGATTTTTTCAAACATGTTGAGGAACAAACATATAAAGTTCAGTACCGGGTTATGCTTTCCCGCTATAGAGGGAAAACCGTTTGTCCTGATTGCAAAGGAACACGCTTAAGAAAAGATGCAAACTATGTAAAGGTGGGAAGCAAATCCATATCAGATTTGGTATTAATGCCTATTAATGAATTATTGGACTTCTTTCGAAACCTTCAGCTAGACAAACATGACTATGATATAGCTAAACGGCTATTATTGGAAATTACCAATCGCCTGCAATTCTTAAATGATGTTGGTTTAGGGTATCTGAACTTAAATCGTAAATCAAATACATTGTCAGGAGGAGAATCCCAGCGAATTAACCTGGCAACATCTTTAGGCAGTAGCTTAGTTGGTTCAATGTATATTTTGGATGAACCAAGTATCGGGCTACATCCTCGTGACACTCAAAGATTGATCAGCGTATTGACAAAATTAAGAGACCTTGGCAATACAGTAATCGTAGTTGAACATGATGAAGAAATCATCAAAGCAGCCGATGAGATTATTGACATAGGGCCAATGGCAGGAATACACGGAGGACAATTAGTTTTTCAAGGCAATTTCCAGACCCTATTAAAAGATAAAAACTCCCTTACAGCAAATTATGTAAGTGGAAACAAGAAAATTGATTTGCCACTGACCAGAAGAAAATGGAATGACTACATTCATATTGAAGGAGCTGCTGAAAATAACCTGAAAGATATTAACTTAAAGATCCCACTTAACATCATGAGTGTCATTACAGGTGTAAGTGGCTCGGGAAAATCAACTTTAGTTAAAACAATTTTATATCCGGCTTTAAAAAAACAACTTGGTGGATTTAGTGGTAAAACAGGAAAATACATTTCTATAGGAGGTGATTTGAAAAGGATTTCCGAAGTTGAATTTATTGACCAAAATCCAATTGGAAGGTCATCCAGATCAAACCCGGCAACTTATTTAAAAGCTTATGATGATATCAGAGCTTTATTTGCAGATCAACAACTTGCTCAGGTAAGAGGTTATAAACCCGGTTTCTTTTCTTTTAATATTGCCGGCGGACGCTGCGATACTTGTGAAGGAGACGGCTCCGTTAATATTGAAATGCAATTTATGGCAGATATCCAGCTTAAGTGCGAATCCTGTAATGGAAGTCGTTTTAAAGAAGAAGTACTGGATATAAAATATAAAGACAAAACCATTGCAGATATTCTGGATATGACCATTAATCAATCTATTGATTTTTTTAGTTCAGAAAAAAAACAAAGTGCCATTGAGAAACGAATCATTTCCAAATTAAAACCTTTACAAGATGTTGGCTTAGGTTATTTAGGCTTAGGGCAATCTTCTTCTACGATGAGTGGTGGAGAAGCACAACGAATTAAATTGGCCTATTTCCTATCAAAAGGGAGTAATACCAGTCCTACTCTTTTCATTTTTGATGAACCTACAACCGGATTGCATTTTCACGATATATCAAAACTGCTGGATGCCTTTAATGCTTTAATTAAGAATGGGCATACCATTATTATTATTGAGCATAATACGGAAATTATCAAATCGGCTGACTGGATCATTGATCTTGGACCGGAAGGAGGAAGCAAAGGAGGAAAGCTTATTTATGAAGGAATTCCCGAAAATATATTAAATTGCAAAGAATCTTTTACTGCAAAGTTTTTAGCGGGCAAATTTGAAAATTCAATATGATTGAAAAAGAAAAGGTTTTACAAGTTCTGGATGAATTAAATATTAATTATGAATACCATGAACATCCTCCAATTCCTACCATTGAAGCATCAAAAGAATATTGGGGTAAAATGGAATCAACACATTGTAAGAATCTTTTCTTCCGGAATCATAAAGGGAATAAACATTATCTGGTAATCCTCGAATGCAATCAGGATTTATACATCAAAGATCTTGAGCAAAGATTAAAACAAGGCAAAATCAGTTTTGCTTCGGACAAAAGGCTTAGCAAGTATTTAGGGCTAAAGGCAGGCAGTGTTTCTCCTTTTGGCTTAATCAATGACAAAGAAAACCATGTACATCTATTTATTGATCAAAACTTATATGATATAGAAAAAATAAGTTTCCATCCCAATGATAATACTGCAACCCTGGTGATATCAGGAGATGATTTTCACAAATATCTTAAATGGACAGGAAATACTTACGAATTCATCCAATTATACGACTAATATGAAAAAGAACTTTTTATTTACTATTCTGGTAGTGGTTTTTGTTTTTTTCGCTTTTAACCACAAAACAACACTTGACAAACAAGTTGAACGGATTCATAAAAAAGCATTGTCTGTAGATTCTCATACAGATACCCCTTTTTGGTTTGACAATGAAGAATATGACTTCGGAAAAGACAACTCCGCTCATACGAGAAGTAAAGTTGATCTGCCCCGAATGAAGTCAGGTGGGCTGGATGCTGTGTTTCTAGCTTCATTTGTTGGCCAGGGACCAAGAACTAAAGAGGGTAATGCAAGAGTGATTCAAAAAAATGCTGAAATTATTCAAAGTATTTATAGGGTCGTTAAAGAAAACTCGGAATTAGCAGAAATCGCATTAACTCCTAAAGATGCCTACCGTTTGAAAAAGGAAGGCAAACGCGCTATTTTTATTGGAATAGAAAATGGATATACCATAGGAAATGATCTAAGCCTGATTGAAGAAAATTACAATAAAGGAGCCAGATATATTACACTGTGTCATACTAAAAACAACGACATCTGTGATTCTTCCACAGATCAAGAAGAGCATCAAGGATTAAGTAAATTTGGAGAAAAAGTAGTTTTGGAAATGAACAGATTAGGAATGCTGGTTGATGTATCCCATATATCTGATAAAAGCCTGGAAGATGTATTTAAAATTTCCAGGTCTCCTGTTATTGCTTCACATTCATGTGCAAAAGCTGTTTGTGATCATCCAAGAAATTTATCAGATGAGCTTTTATTGAAACTTAAAGAAAATGGTGGCGTCATACAAATGTGTATTCTTAGTGCTTATGTTAAAAAGCCCAAACCCAACCCGGTTAGGGATAGCTTAAAAAATGCAGTACGCAAAAAGTACAGAAACTTTGAAAACCTGACAAAAGAAGAAATGAATGCAGCCAGAAAAGAATGGTACGGAATAGATAAAACGCATCCGGCAGAGTTAGCAACTGTTTCTGATGTAGTTGACCATATAGATCATATCGTAAATTTAATAGGAATTGATCATATAGGTATAGGTACCGATTTCGATGGTGGTGGTGGAGTAAAAGGTTGTTATCACGTTGGAGAAATGAAAAATATCACTAAAGAATTAATTAAAAGAGGTTATTCTAAAAAGGAAATTATTAAAATCTGGGGTGGTAACTTCATGAGGGTATTTAAAGAGAATATTGAAATTGCGAAAAAACTGAACTAAGCGATATCACTAAGTTTTAGGAATATTTTAACGCTTATTTGAATACAGATTTTAAATTATATTATATCTTTACATCTTTTGAAGGAATTCTGATTAATGGGAGTAAAAAAGAAGCACATACCCAAATACCACGGTTTAAGGATCTTCCTTATTGCTACTCTGATGTATTTCTTTCTAGTGATGCCAATTGTGGGCATCTTATGGGCTAAATATGCTCCGGATTTTTTCAATAGCAAAACTGGTACTGGTCAGGAAAATCAAGCTATCATAAATTTGCCTGAATCCTTAAAGTACTCTATCAGAAAAACCATACCTGAACTGGAAGGCTCTATGAATTTAGACAGCCTTGTTTACACTCCGGATCAAAATCGTTTTGAGCCAAATTACTACTCAAGAAGAAATCCAAGATTTAATACTTCTATCAGGCATCAATCTAATATTAATTTCACTCAATCTGATAGTAAATTTAATGAAACATTACTTGTTCTTGTTAAGCTTATTTTATTAAGCTTAATTATCGGTTTTGCCTATAATTTCCCATTTAAACGATTTTTCTATAGAAAAAGAAGAGGGAAAAAAATACCGGAAGGACTATATAAGTATTGTAGAAAGTTTTTGATAAAAACCCCTCTGATAAATAGTATTATTTTTATTGGAGCTTATGGAGCTTCAATTATATACATGAGCTATTTACTGTTTTTTACAGAATCTTTTGATGAAAATACCAGGCCATTTTTTGCACAATATTACTTTATATCAGTTTTAGCAACTATCTTAACTGTTCTTTTTGTTTACTATTGGCAAAAGCATAGAGTTCAACTGAAGTATATCGATCATATTTATTCTCCGGAAGAATTAAGAAAAAGAATATACAAAGTAAAAGTTGAAAAACTTAGGAATAGAATGTGGGTTTCCAGTGGGATGACCACTTTACTTCCATTAATCATAGTAATATTTTACTTATTTTTAAGCATCTCCACAATTCATGATATTGGTCTGGATACAATTACTGATAATGAGAAAAAAATCTTATTTGGGAAGTACCATCAAGTTTTTGACAAGTTTACGGTTGAAGATGAAACTACCAATATATTCTTTTATGTAAATGCCATTGACAGTTTATTAATGTATGCAGGTATTTTCACAGGAATTTTTACCTCTTTGATTTATATACTTGTTTTTATAAGATGGACAACTCAGGATATTATTGGCCCGGTAAAAGAACTACTGAACAATATGCAATTAACTGGCCAGGGAGAACTTGACCAGTACAGTATTGTTAGAACCAATGACGAAATAGGAGAGCTTACAGAAGGGTTTAATGAGATGTCGAGTAAACTTAAAGAATACATCCTGAGTATTTCAAGAATTAATCAGGCAAACTCCCGATTTGTACCCCGACAGTTTATTGAGTTTTTAGGTAAAGAAAACATTGCCGATATTCATCTTGGCGATCAGATTCAAAAAGAAATGACGATACTATTTACAGATATCCGTTCATTTACATCCATTTCTGAAAATATGACCCCAAAAGAAAATTTCGATTTTCTGAATAACTATTTAGGCTATATGGAACCCGTAATTCGTACCAACAAAGGTTTTATTGATAAGTTTATGGGAGATTCCATTATGGCATTATTTAGTGATACTCCCGAAGATGCTATCAATGCAGCCATAGAAATGAGGCATAAACTTACTGAATTCAATCATATCAATGCTCAGTTTGGCAGAGAGCCAATCGATAGTGGAATTGGATTACACACAGGGAACCTGATGCTGGGAATTGTAGGTGGTGAAGGACGTATGGATGGAACCGTAATTTCTGATTCTGTGAACCTTGCATCACGTTTGGAAGGATTAACTAAATTATACGGAAGTTCAATTATTATATCGGAAGATACATTGATCAAATTAAGCGACCCCAATAAATATGATTACCGCTTTATCGATATCGTTAAAGTAAAAGGTAAAAAAGAAGCGGTATATATTTTCGAAATACTGGATGGAGAACCTGAAGAAATCAGAAGGCTTAAAATGGACACAAAGGCTGAATTCAGCAAGGCTCTTCAACTTTATAAAAATAAAGAATTTAAAGAGGCACTACCCATATTCGACGAGATATACAAACAGAATTGTAATGACAAAGCAGCGGAAATGTACTCAATGCGCTGTAATGAATTTATCAAAAATGGCACCCCGGTAGACTGGGATGGTATTGAAATCATACAAGATAAATAAGTAGAGGATATATTATGGATTTTGCAGGAGCTAAAGCATTTATATTGGAAAAACTGGAAAGGGAGTTAAATCCGGATCTGGTTTATCACAGCTTGGAGCATACATTGGATGTACTAAATGCTGCTGATCATATTGCTTTAAACGAAAACGTCAATGGGCATGATTTAATACTGCTTAAATGTGCTGCCCTATTTCATGACTCAGGCATGTTGCTAACCTATATCGGACATGAAGAGGCATCGGCAGAAATTGTTCAGGAACTTCTTCCGCGCTTTGAATTTGAACAAAAAGATATTGATATTATTTCTGAAATGATTATCGCTACAAAACTTCCACAGGCTGCATCTACTTTCCTGGAAAAGATATTATGCGATGCTGACCTTGACTATTTAGGAAGAGAAGATTTTTTTATGATATCACATCGTTTACGTCATGAGTGGAATACGCTTGACATAAATAAACTGAGCTTATTTGAATGGTACAAGCTTCAGGAAGAATTTTTGGAATCTCATGAATATTTTACAAATTACACCATTGGCCTTCGAAAAGAAAAAAAACAGCAGAACTTAATGGAAGTAAAAGAATTATTAAAGTAATTTATATTATTACTTTGTAAAATATTCTATATTTGTTAAACCAAACAATTAATAAAAAAACATAAACTACGACCTTACATGGAAACGAAAATTAACGATATTTTATTGGTTCCTACTGATTTCTCAGAAGTTGGTAACAACGCAATTGATTTAGCTTCCAAAGCAGCTAAACATCTAGGGTACAAAATGTACTTACTTCACATTACGGAAAAAGCGAACGACGAGGCTGCAAATGAAAAATTAAAACTTCTTGCCGAAAACACTAAAAACAAATATGGAGTTGAAGTTGATTACCTTGCCAAAGAAGGAAGTATCTTTTCAACTATTGGAGAAGTTGCTAAAGAAATTAAAGCAAAATTGATTTATATGGGTACGCACGGTAAAGTTGGAATGCAACAAAAACTTACCGGCAGTTTTGCGTTAAAAGTAATTACAAGTTCGGAAGCTCCGGTAATTGTGGTTCAAAAAAAACCTTTTGAAATCATCAAAGATATTGTACTTCCTATCACAAGTGATTTCGGTCCATGGGAAAAAACAAGATGGGCTACAGATATTGCAAAAGAATTTAATGCAAAGATCCATATCTATCAATTACCTGGTGAAGCTATTGATAAAACGGTAGAGATGATCACCAATCACTTCAAAGATAATGCTGTTGAGTTTAACATCAAAGTAGCTCCTAAAGCAAGTGGTTTTGAAAAACAAGTCATTGATTTTGCAACTGAAATCAATGCTAATTTAATTACAATCATGACCAGCCCGGGCAAAGGAATTGCAGATTTTATTTTAGGCCGTTATGACGAAGATATTATCTTTAACGGATCTCAGATTCCGGTAATGTGTATCAATCCAAGAGATGTAAACTGGAAAAAAATTGTTTCAAGATAACACCAAATACCCAATATATAAGAAAGCCTGGTTTGCCTGTTAAATCAGGCTTTTTTTATGTAATTTTGCAATACAACATGAAAACACTTTGCGTACCTTTGCGCTCCTTCGCATATCTCTGCGTAATAGCATATGAATAACATGGACAAAGAACAAGCTCATTTACGTATAGAAAAACTGACAAAAGAACTGGATCATCATAATTATCAGTATTATGTATTATCCCGGCCAAGTATTAGTGATTACGATTTTGACATGTTATTGAATGAGCTGATTGAACTGGAAAAACAATACCCTGAATTTTTATCTCCCCAATCTCCTACTCAAAGGGTTGGAGGTGATATCACTAAAGTTTTTAGAACTGTTCAGCATAAATATCCAATGCTATCACTGGCTAATACTTATTCTGAAGAAGAAATTCTGAACTTTGACAAACGTACACGTAAAGGTTTAGTACATGATCCCATTTATGTATGTGAATTGAAATATGATGGAGTTGCCATCGGTTTAACTTATAAA
This sequence comes from Bacteroidales bacterium, assembly GCA_028280405.1. Lineage (GTDB taxonomy): Bacteria > Bacteroidota > Bacteroidia > Bacteroidales. The sequence goes on along the minus strand of JANQLW010000016.1, from coordinate 97,871 downwards.
AACGGGGTTTTGGAAAAAGCAGTAACCAGAGGAGATGGTATTCAGGGAGATGATATAACAGCCAATGTAAAAACCATCAAGAGTATTCCGCTCAAATTGAAAGGGAATTATCCGGAAGAGTTTGAAATCAGGGGAGAGATCTTTTATCCTCATCAAGGTTTTTATAAACTAAATGAAGAAAGAGAAGTTAAAGGAGACAATCCTTTTGCAAATCCTCGTAATGCTGCATCCGGAACTTTAAAGATGCAGGATTCTACTGAAGTTGCTAAAAGGCCGCTGGATTGCTATCTATATATACTTTACGGAGAAAACCTCCCTCATGCTTCACACTATAAAAACCTGCAGGAAGCCAAAAACTGGGGGTTCAAAATTTCTGAAGACATCAAGCTTTGCAATAGCCTCAAGGACATCTTAAACTTCATTCGTTATTGGGACAAAGAACGAGCAAACCTGCCTTACGATATTGACGGTATTGTTATAAAACTGGATTCACTGCAGGATCAACAATCCTTAGGATTTACGGCAAAATCACCAAGATGGGCAATATCATATAAATTCAAAGCCGAACAGGTTAGTACTGAATTATTATCTATAAGCTATCAGGTAGGAAGAACCGGAGCCATTACTCCCGTAGCAAATTTAAAACCGGTATTATTAGCCGGCACAACTGTAAAAAGGGCTTCCTTACACAATTCCGATATTATAAAAAATCTGGATGTAAGAATTGGCGATCAGGTTTTTGTTGAAAAAGGCGGAGAGATCATTCCTAAAATTGTGGGAGTGGATTTACCAAAACGCTCTTTATTCAGTCAAGAAATAAAATACATTTCCAACTGCCCCGAATGTGGCACATCTTTAATCAGAAAAGAAGGAGAAGCCAATCATTATTGTCCTAACACCTATGCATGCCCTCCTCAGATAAAAGGAAGCATCGAACATTTTATCAGCCGTAAGGCAATGAATATTGATAGTTTAGGAGAAGGTAAAATAGATATTCTTTATGAGAAAGGCTTGATCAAAAATTTTGCGGATTTATATAAATTAAGGTTTGAAGACATTTTTGGACTGGAAAAAATCATTCCTGAAAGCGAAGGAAAAAAAGAGCGTAAAGTCGGTTTTAAAGAAAAAAGCACACAAAATATTATAAAGGGTATTGAAGCCTCAAAACAAGTTGGTTTTGAAAAAGTACTATATGCCATTGGGATCAGATATGTTGGAGAAACGGTTGCCAAAAAGCTTGCCACTTACTTTAAAAATATTGATGCTTTAATGAATGCTACATTTGAAGAATTGGTTGAAGTAGATGAAATTGGAGATAAGATTGCTCAGGCCGTAATTGACTATTTCAATTACAACGCTAACAAATCTCTTATTGAAGAATTAAGGATCTATGGGTTACAACTGGAGTTAAAAGAAGACCCAAACCTGATTAGCTCAAATATTTTAGAAGGAAAATTATTTGTCGTAAGCGGAGTATTTGCCAATCATTCCAGAGATGAGATCAAAAGCCTGGTTGAACAATATGGGGGGAAAAATACAGGGTCCATCAGTTCGAAAACTTCCTATGTACTTGCCGGTGAAAATATGGGGCCCAGTAAACTTGCCAAAGCAGAAAAGCTGGGTATTCCAATTATTAGTGAATCCGAGTTTGAAAAACTAATAAATCTTACAACATAGATATTTAATTATTATAATTAGATTAATTCTAATTTATAAAGATATAATCCACATTTCATCGATTAAGAAATCATCTACAATAATCAATAGATTATAATTTCAACAGTATATCGTAATTGAGTATTTACAATTTGTTGTTAAATTTTTATTCGTACAGATTCATATAAACTAAAAAAGGGGTTTCCAAAAAGTAAAGAAATGACTAAAACTCTTTATTTTACGCTCTGCGTAGCCCCGCCTGCTGCGGGCAGGTTTGCGTTTTTCTTTGCGAAGCTCTGCGTAACAACCACTTAAGTTATTACGCTAAGAACCGCAAAGTTATGCGCTAAGATTCGCAAATACTTTTTGGACAACCTCTTTTCTGTTATGACAATAGTAAAAACTTAGTATCGACGAACACTAGAACTACGACTAATGTCCAAATCTAATTTTGGGTCACCTTTATATCTTATTGAAGATCCACTTGAAGCATCAATACTTAAATAATCAGTAGCATATACTTTTACACTACAGCCACTGCTAATATCCATGCTACATTTTTTCACTTCAAAATTAATTGCATTTAAACTAGTTCCACTTGAAGCATCAATTTCCATTCTGTTTGCAAAGCCTTTAAGCTTTACCGATACTCCAGAACTAACATCAAACATTACTTCATTAGCTGTTAAATCAAGATCCAATCTTACACCGCTTGAAGCATCAATATTTAAATCATCAAACTTCATTCTGTTTTTCCCATAAACACTACATCCGGAACTAACATCTATATTCTCAATATTTTTAAAATAGATATAAACTTTTTTCTTTTTCACTCTGCGTAGGTTACTTTGAGATCTGATTTTTAACGTTCTACCAATTACATCTACTTCAATGTATTTGATAATATTATCATCAGCTTCAATGATTACTGATTCTTTATCTGATTGAATAAGTTCAACAGCAAAACCACTGCTAACATCAATAGCATCAAAGCCTCTTACTTTGACAGTTTCTTTTACAATATCACCGCTACCATAAACGGCTCTTTTTGCTTCCGTTTTTGTAGGGAAAACTACAATTACTAATGCTAAAATTCCAAGTTTTAATAACGTTTTCATCTTTTATATATTTATTATTTAATATCAATATTTGCATAATCAGCAGTAATATAAATTTTAGACGCTGAGTTTTTATTTCCTACGAACCCACGATAATTGTATGAGTTAAAGGATTTCTTTTCTTTTTCAATATTCTTCTTGTCAAAGCAATAAAATTTACCATAATCTGTAAATACTTCTATTTGGAACGAAGCGCCATCTTCAACATCTACCTCTACACCTGCATAGTCAGAACTTACTTTAAACAAGCTAAAGCCTTTACTTAAATGTTCCACTTCCAACTCTCCAAAATCTAATTCTGCTTCCAGACTTTCTTCTATACTTTCATAATTTAAACTTGAATAATCAGATTTAATATGAACAACTTTAGCGAAATCAATTTTTACATCATCATAATCAGATTGATGATCAATGTAGTTTACCTTATCAATTCTGAATCGGCTACAATACTGAGATCTAACACTTAATTTATCTGCTCCATCAATATTTAAAGAAGAATATGAAATTTTAACTCTGGCATTTTTAATATAATCCGCAATCAGTTTTCCATATTCAACTTTAATTTCATTTTGCATATTATTCAAAACCTCAACATTCATATTACCATATTTAACAACTAATTGAGTATTTCCATCAAATGCATCAGATATATTCATATTTCCATATTCCTGATAAAGATTAAGAGATATTGTTTTAGGTATATATAATGTATAATCAATATTCATTTTTAAATTACTCATCCTGAATTTTGGAATACTGGTTATAGCTTCAACTTGATCTCTACCGCCTGTTATTTTAACATCAATATCTTTAAATAACCTTGTAGCTTTTGATTTGTTTGAATATTTTTCAATGGAAACAATAACATGGATTTTAATTTCCTTTTTATCCCATACTTTTACATTAATAGAACCGTATTTATTCTTTACATCTAATTGGGCGTCTTTATTAACCTTAAAAGATTTATTAAATTCTTTTTCGAAAATTTCGTCATTTGCCATAGTTGGAAATACAACTAACAATGACAATAATATTATCCCTATTCTAACTATCCTTTTCATTTTATTGATTTTTAATACGATGACTTTTTATTTTTTACAGTACGCATATTGGTAATTACCTGATCCAGGGCTGTGGACAATAAGCGGTAATTATTAACTATAGCGCTAAACACACGTTTATCTTTATTACTGGAAACATACTCTTCTTGTAATTTTTCATTATTATTCTGAAGTTTTTCAATGCTTCTCATTGCTTTATCTTTTAACTGCTCCACATCAAAATCTTCTTCAGCTAGCTCATTAATTTCATTCATCTTTTGAAGATTATTGCTGGCATAAAAAACAGTTAGTTCCTGCAACTCAACATCCTCAGCACTTAGTTCACCCTTAAGTAGTCCTGGATATTCAAACACAACTAAAGAAACAATGATTAATATTAAGGCAATTGCAGCTACTTTCCGCATCATTGGAAACATGGTCCTAACTTTTGAAGGTTCCTCCTCCGGATGCAAGTCTCTGAGTTTATCTTCAAACCTGCTAAAGTGGGCACTCTCAGGTTCATGGACATCAAAGACTTTCTTGTTCTTACTAATTCGTTGTTCTATTACCGACATAATTCAAAGTTTTAATTCAAATTGAACGTTTGTGACAGCTTCGATTGTTTTAAAAGAGCTAATAACTTTTGACGGGCCCGGGAGTATTTAGTACGTGTTGCATTATAAGATATGCCCATGATAGATGATACTTCTTCATGATCATATCCTTCTAAAAGATTTAAGGAAAGAACAATTCGATAAGCTTCCGGAAGCTGTTCTATACAAGTTCTTATTTCTTCAATTTTATAAGAAATCGATTCCAGATAATCTTCCTCCTTCTCTTCTACAAAATCTTTCTCATCAACATCAATATTCTCAAAGCTTTTATTCTTCTTCAGGGCATCAATTGATTTATTGATAACGATACGTTTTAACCAGGCGCCAAAGGTTGCACTACCGTCATACTGCTGAATTTTCCGAAAGGCATCTAAAAAAGCTTCCTGCATAACATCTTCTGCTTCCATTTGGTTGTTTAATATTCTATATGCACTGTTATACATCGCTTTATAATATAATTTATAAATCTTGAACTGAGCCTTTTGGTCATTCTTATAGCAAGCATTAATTAATTCCTGATGAATATTTTTTACTTTCCTGTTCAAGCTTTTACTCTTTTAATTTAAAGACAAGTGGCTTTTTAAATTGTTACACTTTTTAAAAAATCATTTAGAATAAATCGGGACGCCATCCTAAAATCAAAAATAACTTAAAAATTAAACATTTGTTAGTTATTTGCAGAAAAGAGGATGGCGTCCCTAGAGGGCAAAAACATCTACTTTTCTACTCCTTATAACTCTATAAAAAATTTAAGCAGTCTCTTAGAATAGTTTATAATCATTTATTTAAAGCCCCCCAAGTCAAAAACAGATTGCGAGTTTTATTAGCATTTTATATTTCAGATCATTATTTTTTTAATTTTGCGCCAGTATATAAGATATGAAAACAATTAAGGTAAATGTACATTTATTAGCTGTGATCTCCATGACATTATGGGGATTTTCCTACGTATGGACAAAAATTGTTTTTAAATATTATGAGCCACTCACAACCATATTTATACGTTTAACCCTTTCATCCTTATTTTTAATCCTGTTTATTTTTCTATTCAGAAAAAGTGAAACCATAAAGAAAAGACACTGGAAATTATTTTTATTGTCAGCCTTGTTTAATCCATTTTTATATTTTGTTGGGGAAAGTTATGGATTGGATAGGGTTTCTGCAACTATTGGCTCAGTCATTATAGGAACGATTCCTTTGTTTACTCCTTTAGCTGCCTATTTTGCGTTAAAAGAAAAACTCAGCAAAATTAATATTTTTGGCTTAGGAGTCTCATTTATTGGTATACTCATTATGCTGATGAAAAAAGATTTTTCATTAGCTGCTGATCCTATTGGGTTATCATTTTTATTCTTAGCTGTGGCTGCTGCAGTTATATATGGCATTCTTTTAAAAAAGCTCACAATCCATTATTCCTCAATTACCATTATTGCATATCAGAACGGAATAGGAGCTATTTATTTCTTACCTTTTTTCTTATTATTTGAATTCAACGATTTTGTAAAAATTACTCCAAACATGGAGTTGATTATATCATTAATTTCCCTTGCTATATTTGCTTCTTCTTTAGCTTATATTTTTTATACTTCTGTAGTAAAGGAAATAGGAATAAGTAAAGGGAATATGTACACCAACCTGATTCCGGTATGTACAGGAATAACGTCTTATTTTGTTTTAGAAGAACAATTTGCTTTCGCTAAAATTATTGGAATATTTGTTGTAATTTTAGGAGTCATTTTTTCACAACTTAAGAAGCTTAGTTTTAATAACAAACTATGATAAAAAAATCATTATTTGTTATTTATGTATACAATAATTAAACTGAATGTACTTATGAAAGTAATTGTTCTTGGTGCCGGACTAGTTGGTGGACCAATGGCTCTTGATCTGGCAAACGATCCGAATTTTGAAATAGGAGTTGCCGACATTTGTCAGGATAATTTACACCGCCTGATTGAATTTCATGATAATATTAATCTGATTTGCAAAGATCTTTATGAACCGGATAATGTAAAAGAGGTAATCAAAGATTTTGATATTGTATTAAACGCGGTTCCCGGATTTATGGGATACCAAACATTGAACGCAGTCATTGAATCAGGTAAAAATGTAATTGATATCGCTTTTTTCCCGGAAGATTTATTTACGCTGGATAAGCTAGCTAAAGAAAAGGGAATTACTGCTATTTGCGACATTGGCGTTGCACCGGGCATGAGTAATGTTTTAATAGGTTATGCACATAATTTATTAGATAAAACAGACAAAGTTATTACTTATGTAGGAGGCTTGCCTAAAATTAGGGAATGGCCCTACGAATACAAGGCAGTATTTTCACCTATAGATGTAATTGAAGAATATACCCGTCCTGCCAGATATATTGAAAATGGAGTTGAAATTGTAAAACCGGCCATGTCAGATCCCGAACTAATGAGCCTCCCTAAAGTTGGAACATTGGAAGCTTTTAATAGCGACGGTTTAAGATCGCTTGCAAAAACAATTCATGCTCCCTATATGATTGAAAAGACACTCCGCTACCCCGGACATATAGAAAAGATGAAATTATTGAGGGAAACGGGGTTCTTTGATAAAAAAAGTATTGAGATCAATGGAGTTATGGTAAGCCCTTTGGATTTTACATCCAGGCTTTTATTTCCTAAATGGCAATTAAAAGAAGGCGAAGCAGATCTTACTATTATGCAAGTAATTGTTGAGGGAGAGAAACAAGGGCAAAAGTTACGTTATGAATATAACCTGTATGATGAATACGACCCAAAAACCAAAACCCATTCAATGGCCAGAACAACCGGGTATACAGCGACGATGGCAGTAAGAATGCTTGCATCAGGATTATATAATAAAACAGGAATATCAGCCCCTGAATTTATTGGAAAAGATCATAAATGTGTAGAATTTTTACTAAACGGATTGGCAGAAAGAGGGATTCATTATAAAGAAACTATTACGGAAATTTAATTTCAATTTTTTCACCACAAAAAGGAAAAATATTTCACAATTGAGTTTGTAAAACGATAGATTTTTATATTTTTGCAAACTCAAAACACGGCGAGGTAGCTCAGTTGGTTAGAGCGTCGGATTCATAACCCGGAGGTCACGAGTTCAATTCTCGTTCTCGCTACAAAAAGACAAAGGTTGAAAGTTAAAATTTTCAACCTTTTTTATACCTATTCTTTTTATAATATAATGTTTTCTATTTGTTTTATAATTAGATCACATTAATCAGAGGTTCTCTCTGCTTTAAAAATTTTCCAAACTTTTTGGTTTTTATACCATTACTTTTCAATAAAGCTTCAACTTCCTCTTCAGTATGAGGTTCTACAGCAATTAATAAACCTCCACTGGTTTGTGGGTCACATAAGATATTTTTATAATTTTTGTTCCTTAAGTTCACTGTATGCCTATAACTATCCCAGTTTCTATTTGTACCACCGGGTATACAATTCATTTCAAGATATTCATCTAATACAGGTAAAACAGGAATATCTTCAAAGTTTATTTCCGCTGACAAATTACTTCCTTCACACATTTCAGTGAGATGGCCTAATAAGCCAAAGCCTGTAACATCAGTCATTGCTTTTATGCCTTCTATTTCGGCAAATTTATCTCCAAGAATATTTAATTCGGCCATTAATTCGGGAGCAATATTTTTATGTTCTTCTTTCAAAACTTTTGCTTTCTGGGCAGTAGTCAGGATTCCTATTCCCAAAGGTTTTGTCAGATACAGACTACAACCTTCTGTAGCGGTATCATTACGTTTCAATTTGTTTAGTTCAACCATCCCGGTTACAGCAAGGCCAAAAACAGGTTCAGGATTATCAATACTATGTCCTCCTGCCAATTGAATACCGGCCTGTTTACAAACAGCCCTTCCACCTTCCAATACTTGCTGCGCTATTTCAGGAGCTAATTTATCTACCGGCCATCCAAGAATAGCTATTGCAAAAACAGGTTTTCCACCCATGGCATAAACATCACTGATCGCATTGGTTGCAGCAATGCGGCCAAAAGTATAAGCGTCATCCACAATAGGCATAAAAAAATCAGTTGTACTGATAATGGCTTGTCCGTTTCCTATATCATATACAGCAGCATCATCTCTGGTATCATTGCCAACTATTAAATTAGGGTCATCTGTTTTGGCAATGTTCGTTTTTAGTATTGAACTCAATACTTTAGGTGAAATCTTGCAGCCTCAACCAGCTCCATGACTATATTGTGTAAGTTTAATATCTTTTATATCCATGAAATTTGTTCAATAAAAAGCAAAAGTAATATATTCCGACAATTTGAGAATTATCTGACAAAAAATATTAACATATAAATAACAAAAAACCCTCCTGAATTATCGCAGGAGGGTTTACTATTAGAGAGTTTATCCCAGAACTCTCTATCGATTGTTTGAGCAATTTTTATTTAAATCTAATTTCTTCTATGTCTTTCCAGGGAATGTATTTCGGATTTTTCTCTCCGAAAAATACCAGAATTCCATAATTACGATCCGATACATCCTGGCTTTCGCCAATAATTACTTTTTCTCCATTGGTTAATTCTACAGTAGAATAGCGATAATTCTTGGGAGTTATTCTTTTAATGCTTCCGAAAGGGATTAAATATTCTATGTCATCATTTTCTCCCTGAAGGATTTCATAACTCATAAACTCATCCAGATCATAAATAATTGTACCCGAATATGATTTCCCATTCACTGTAGTAACCGTTCCTGATAATTGTTTTGGGTCATCAAAATCGTCATAAGAAGGCATGGCATTTTTAGGAGCTTTTTTGAATTCTACTTTTTCGAATTCCTTCCACGGGACATCCACCCTGCCATATCCCGGAGTATTTATGATAATTCCCCTGTTATCTTTATCTACATCATTAGATCCCCATAAGCTAATTTCACGGCCTCTATTCGTTACAATATCAACTCCTCTTCCTGCTTTTTCAATTGACTTGATGTTTTTAAACTGAATAGATAAATCTTCATCACGGGTATCACCATCCAGTTTATCTGTATTTATACGTTCATCATGATCCCACTGAATAAAACCGGTGATTTCCCCACGACGGGTAGTAACAGTACCATAAATAGGGTCACCATATTTCACATCCAATTTTTTAGGTGTTTTCATAAACTCAACTTTCTCAAGCCGGTCCCATTTAACGGAAACACTCCCTAACTCATCATCCAGCACATTGATCCGGGCACCTACATCATTGGAACCATCATCAAATCGTAAAATTTCCCCATTACGAAATTCTATTTGTACACGATTCCTTCTCTTTGCCCAAATGGTTTTTATATCTCCAAACTGGCAAATAAACACATGATTAAAATCCCGATTCGATTCAACATCAAAAATACGTCTGAAGATTCTACCACCCCAATCATTTGACCTATCTTCCAATTCTTCAAGTTCATCTCTGTCTAAATATTTTAAATAGGAGTTTTCTTGTTTTGTAGCATTAAAAAAGTCAAACCAAAAGGCTTCTTCTTTGCCCCATCTGATCTGGCCTTCATAAACATCACCATTCAATGTATAAACTTTTCCATAAATAAAGCCTCTATCCTGAGAAGAAGCAGGCTTTGGAAATACAACAATAACAATGGCTAAAATAAAAATGAAATTGCGGATATCTGTTCTCATAATTTGTTTATTTGATTCAATTTTGGGTACATAGTATAGACGCTCATAATAATGGAGATGTTACAAATTACCTAAAAAAAATTTAGTGTTTACAATTATCTGTATTTATCTTTATCAATTATTTAAAGCTGTTTGTAGATTTATTGCAAACAGCTTTAATCAATCAAAAGATTTTTCAGAAATTAGCATTCAAATTAATAATTGATAACATGAAAAAAATTAGCATCTTATTCTTTGCTTTAGCAATTGTATTTACAGCTTGTGAACAAACTCCCAAAAAGGAGAATAAAGTTAAAGCTCCAGTTATTGGGAAACAGGAAGTTCAATTGACTTCCGACCGTATGACTCCCGAAGCCTTATGGGCATTTGGACGTTTAAGTGACCCACAGGTTTCCAAAGACGGAAAAACAGTTTTATACGGTGTAACTTATTATTCAGTTGAACAAAATAAAAGTAACCGGGACTTATATACCATTGGCGTAGATGGCAGTAATCCAAAACAAATTACCAAAACACGTCATGGAGAGTATAGTGCCATCTGGCATCCAAACGGGAAATACATTTCATTTCTTTCTACAGAAAGTGGTTCGATGCAACTGTGGGAAATGAATCCTGATGGGACTAATAAAAGACAGATCACCAATATTAAAGGAGGTATAACCGGATTTAAATACTCTCCGGATATGAAGAAACTTCTTTATACAAAGAAAGTAAAATTGGAAGATCCAAATGCAAAACTTTTCGAAGGCCTTGATAAAACTTCAGGAAGAGTGATCGATGATTTGATGTACCGTCACTGGGATCATTGGGTAGATCATACCTATAGCCATGCATTTTATGCAGATTATGATGGAAATTCAATTTCAAATTCTGTAGATATTAATGAAGGGGAAAGATACCAAACTCCTATGACTCCATGGGGAGGTATTGAACAGGTAGACTGGTCGACCGATGGAAAAACAATTGCTTATACCTGTAAGAAATTATATGGAAAAGCTGCCACTCTATCCACAAATTCAGATATTTATTTCTATGACTTAGCTTCCGGGAAAACGAAAAATGTTACGAAAGGAATGATGGGCTTTGATATTGCTTCTATATTTTCTCCTGATGGAAACTATATGGCATGGGAAAGCATGGAAAGAGATGGTTATGAATCCGATAAAAACCGTTTATTCATTATGAATTTAAAAACAGGTGAGAAAACTTATGCAACAAAAGGCTTTGATCAAAATGTAGGGCATCTGGTTTGGTCGCCTGATAGTAAATTTGTTTATTTCACCAGTGATTGGCATGGAGCTTTCCAGATTTATGCTTATTCAGTCGAAACTGGGAAAATCAGACAAATCACAGAAGGTTTACATGACTACAGAGGCATTGCTTTAGCCGGAGATATAATCATTGCTCCAAAACAAACCATGTCATTACCAACAGAACTATTTGCTGTTAATATTTCTGATGGTAAAGCGAAACAAATCACACATACTAATAAAGAATTAATGGGGAAATTAACCTTTGGCAAAGTAGAGGAAAAATGGATTAAAACTCATGATGGAAAAGATATGCAGGTATTTCTGATCTTTCCTCCACACTTTGATCCAAATAAAAAATACCCTGCATTGTTGTATTGTAAAGGCGGGCCACAAGGACCTTTAAGTCAAAGCTTCCATTATCGCTGGAATTATCAGATCATGGCTGCAAATGATTACATCATTGTTGCTCCGGCTCGTCGTGGTGTTTCAGGTTTTGGACAGGCATGGCAGGAACAAATCAGTACAGATTATCATGGCAAGAGTATGAAAGATTATTTAACGGCTATTGATCATTTCGCAAAAGAACCTTATATCGATGAAAATCGTTTAGGTGCAGTTGGTGCCAGTGCAGGTGGCTGGGCTGTTTATTATTTAGCAGGTAATCATGAAGGACGTTTCAAAGCATTTATTTCGCACGATGGTATTTTTAACGAAGAAGCTCAATACCTTGAAACTGAAGAAATGTGGTTTCAGAACTGGGATAAAGCCGGGCCATTCTGGGAGAAGAACAATAAAAAGATTAAAGAAATCTATGCTCATTCTCCACATAAATTCGTCGACAAATGGGATACTCCTATTCTTTGCATCCATGGTGAATTGGATTACCGTGTAGTCGTTACACAAGGTATGACCGCATTTAATGCAGCTATTCTTAAAGGCATACCAGCTCAGTATTTATACTTCCCTGATGAAAATCACTGGGTATTGCAACCACAAAACGGTATTTTATGGCAACGTACTTTCTTCAACTGGCTTGATAAATGGCTAAAGTAAACTAAAAGTGAATAACTAAAAACTAAAAATGAGAGGCTTCTGGCGAAGCCTCTTTTTTATTGCCGATCTAGAAAAGGATTGTCATCCTGAGCGTAGCGAAGGATCTCTATCGGATATAGTAGTAAGTATATTTTGAAAGAATCTTTTTGATATTTAAGTCGTTTAATTAGGAGGTCCTTCGCTACGCTCAGGATGACAACATTGTATTATTCACCTTTTTAATAAGAGTAAAATAATTCATATTAATTTACTGTTAATTATTTCACAGTAGAAAAATTTAATATTATATTTGCATAAAACAAAATGGAGAAAAAGATGGAAAAGAATGAACAAATTTTAGGATTTATCAAGGGTATTGAGCTTTTCCGTGGTATCGGAGAGACCGGGCTTAATATTATAGCAAATCATATACAAACAAAAGAATTCGAGGCAAATACCTATTTATTTTCAATGGGCTCACCTCGTAAAAACATATATATTATACATGAGGGTGAAGTTGAACTTTTTACAAAAACGCCTTATGGAGGTGAGAAAAAACTTACCCTTTTCAGTACTGGAGATTTTTTAGGAGAAGGTAGTTTGATGGAAGATACTCCTCATTCTACTTCAGCAAAAATCACGCGAGACTCAAATATTTACATTTTAGACACTTCATTTCTCAATGAACATGGTTCTATTGCTGTAAAGGTGCTGTCAAATGTGACAAGAGTAGTTTCCCGTCGGATGCAGCACGCAAACAATATAACTGCAAAAATCTCTACTCAATATGTTTCAGGAAGTACACGAAACGAGCACGACCTGTTAGGGTACAGAGATGTACCTGCTGAAAGCTATTATGGCATTCAAACATTGAGAGCTCTTGAGAACTTCAACATTAGTGGAGTAAGCCTAAACTTGTATCCTGTTTTTATTGAAGCTTTGGCTTCAGTAAAAATGGCGGCTGCTAAAGCAAATCGTGAGCTGGATTTACTAACAGATCCTGTAGCTAAAGCAATTGTTCAGGCTTGTCAGGAATTACATTCCGGGAAATTCCATTCATATTTTATTGTGGATATGATACAAGGAGGTGCTGGAACTTCTACTAATATGAATGCAAATGAGGTGATTGCAAACAGAGCATTAGAGATTCTGGGACAACCGAAAGGAGAATATAAATACTGTCATCCTAACAATCATGTGAATCTTTCACAGTCGACAAATGATGCTTATCCAACTGCTATAAAAATTGCTTTAATAAACAGCAATAAAAAACTGATTGAGATTTTGAATGATTTGATCAAGGCATTTCATGCGAAAGGTGAAGAATTTGCTCAAATTCTAAAAATGGGAAGAACCCAATTACAGGATGCTGTTCCAATGACTTTAGGTCAATCATTCGAAGCCTATGCAGTTACTCTTGAAGAAGAAATTCTGAATTTAAATAGAAATGCAGAGCTATTCCTGGAAGTGAATATGGGAGGCACTGCTATTGGTACTGGTATTAATGCTGATCCTGACTACAGTAATAAAGTGATTCATCACTTAAAAGAAATAACAGGTTTGGATATCAAATTGGCATCGAACTTAGTGGAAGCTACACAGGATACAGGATCGTTCATCGCATATTCTGCGGCTGTAAAAAGGCTAGCCACTAAACTATCTAAGATTTCCAACGATTTAAGATTAATGTCGAGTGGGCCAAGAGCAGGCTTAAATGAAATCAACCTGCCTCCAATGCAACCCGGTTCAACCATTATGCCAGGAAAAGTAAACCCTGTCATTCCGGAAGTTGTAAATCAAATCTCTTTTAAAGTGATTGGAAATGATTTAACTGTTGGTTTAGCTGCTGAGCACGGACAACTGGAATTAAACGTATTTGAACCTGTTATTGTTCAAAGTTTATTCGAATCGATTGAGATGCTAAAAAATGGGATGGAAGTATTGAATCACCGCTGCATTAAGGATATTACTGCGAACGAAGATCATTGCAGACAGATGATTGAAAACAGCATTGGTATTGTAACAGCTTTAAACCCATACATTGGATATGAAAATTCAAGTGCATTAGCTAAAGAAGCTCTTGAATCCGGCAAAGGAGTTTATGAACTGGTCTTAGATAGCAAGCTTCTTTCTAAAGAAAAACTGGATGAAATTCTGGCTCCGGAAAATATGATCAAACCCACACGTATTAGCTAGATTATTAATAGATATTAGGTGTAGTATTTATGGTGGGTGCTTATAGCTGTTTGATCACAGATGATATTTAGGATTAATTGTTACATTGCTACATTGTTATAGTATTTCCCTAAACGCTACCATTTATTATAAACTTTTAAACAATTGAGCAATTCAACAGTTGAACAATTCTATAACAATGTAGCAATGAAGCAAGGTCCTGTGGAGACGATATTATTGATAGAACGGCATCAAACATTTTAACTTTAAAAAGGTATTTTCAACTAAGAATTCATATTACACAGCCTTTCTTCAATACCGATATTTTAAAAAAAAATCTTATTATTGTACAAAATAGATGATGATTACACTTGTATTTATCAAATATTATTGTCATGCACTTGGTTTCAATGACAATGCTGCCTGGGTAGGGTAAATAACAATTAAATGACTGAAAAAGAGAAGCATTCTGACAAGCTATTCGTAAAGGAGCTCATTGCCAACGATGAAAAAGCATTCCAAAAGCTCTTTGATATCTACGCGGGAAACATATATGCATACAGTAAAAGTATGTTAAAATCTAAAGAGTATGCCGAAGAAATTGTTCAGGATGTTTTCCTGAGAGTCTGGCTACACCGTGATCGAATCAATCCCGATGCATCATTTAAATCTTATATTTTTACCATTGCCCGAAATCTTACACTTAATTTTCTGAGTAAAGCGGCTTATGATAAAAAACTTAAAGAGGAAATTTTTTATAAAAGCCAGAGAGCCGATAATCAAACTGAAAAACTGGTATCTGAAACGGAGTATGAAAGACTCAAAACTCAAGCCATTGCTCAATTACCTCCCAAGCGAAGACGTATTTTTGAAATGTCCCGGAATGAAGGAAGGAGTTATGAAGAAATCAGTAAAGAATTAGAAATTTCCATAAATACCGTTAAAACCCAAATGAGCAAAGCACTGGAAAGCATTAGAATTTTTTTGCAGAAGAATACGGATCTTACGCTGATGATTAGTTTGCTGGCTTCCGAATGGTTTTATAATTAACGTGAGTTCGGTTTAAGCCGGGTTTATTAAAATTGGCCAAGTCCTGTCTGGCAAGCAGTGGTGTTATTGGCCCTAGTTTATCCAATCCAGGTAATTATCCTTCGTAATACATTCAAAAGAAGCATCAGGATAAGCTGTAGCAAAAGCAGCTGGTACTTTTAGTTTTTTCCCCGGTGAATATTTAAACTCATAAGCAGATAAACGATTGTCTTTTAATTCAATTAGGTCAATCTCTTGCTGATTGTAATTGCGCCAAAAATAATACTGAACATTTCGTTGCATATAGCTATTTCGCTTTATCCGTTCAGTAATTAGGTAATTCTCCCATAAATGGCCAATGTCATTACGCAAGACCTGCATACGGAAATCATTAATAATGGCATTCCTGATACCATTATCAAAAAAATACCATTTGGAACCTTTAGACACTTCTTTTCGTTGATTTGTACTGTAGGCAGGGATTCGGTATATCAAAAAAACCTTGCTCAACAAATCAAGGTAATTTTCTACCGTATTTTTGCTAATTCCTAATTGGGTTCCCAGTTCATTATAAGAAACTTCAGAGCCCACCTGAAAAGCGAGTAATCGCAAGAGCCTGACTATTTTTTCGGACTGCCTGATACCTTCAAAAGCAAGAATATCCTTTAATAGATAAGATTGAACAAGTTCATAAAGGTAGGTCTCTTTTTCTTTATAAGAAGTCATTTGAAATAACTCCGGATAATATCCGTAGATCAGTCGTTCTTCCAAATGTTGAACTGTCTCTATATAGGTTTCTCTGCTTTTTAATTCCAACTGGGCAAAGGGATATAAATGGAATTGTATTTTCCTGCCTGTCAGGGGTTCTCCGGCTTTATTCAGTAAATCAAATGAGGAAGAACCGGTAGCTAATATGGTTAAGTCCGGTATACTATCAATCATCAGTTTTAATATTTTACCAATATCCGGTATAACCTGTGCTTCATCCAATACCAGTAATTTAATCTCCCCCATAATTTTTCGGTAATGAGCGACTGTTCTTTTTGCCAGCAATTCTTGTGTTTCAAAATCTTCACCATTGAAGACCAAAACAGGCCATTGATAATCCTGAAGCAACTGGTTAATTAATACTGTTTTTCCTACTCTTCGGGTACCCAGTATCAGCAGAACTTTATTCCTTCCAATTAAGCTTTTCAGCGGCTGTTCTATGACTCTATTAACTAAATTCATCATAATTTTGTCAATATACTGACAAATTTACTAATAAAAAAGGAAATATACTGACAAATTTACTAAATTTTAATATTTCATCTCGGCAAGCCCGATGGTCGGGAGCTCATGTATCTGCCTATTTTTATCCAGACGGGAATTCATACTGGCTTAAGCAAACAATCTTCGACAGTCGTTCTCCCCTTCCTAACATCAAAACTTAGGTATACAGTAGCTATAAGAAGGATAGGCTCGATCTTTACGTCTTTTTTTTATCCTTGAATAGTACTCAACACTTTCTCAATGGTATTACATATACAAGCAAACGATAAATTTCGAAATGAAACAAGAGAAAGACATACAAAAATTTCTGCATAAATTTATCCTGAATCAATGTAATGAGGAAGAAATAGAAGAAGTAATAGCCTACTGTAGAAAAAAGAAACCTTCTGAAGAATTCCCCACTGTAGAAGAAGTCATACAGCTTCTTGAAGAGATTCCTGAAATGGATGAAGCCGCGGCCCACAGGATTTACGAACGTATTATAAACACAGACAAACAACAAGACAAAGAAACCTCAATACAGCCTGCAAAAAAACAATTTATTTGGAGATATGTTGCTGCAGCTTTATTCACAGGGCTACTGGCCGTAGGCTATTTCTACCAGCAGGGATTTTTTACAAATAACACACATAACATCATTATACCTAAAGAGGAAGCGGTTACCTTACAATTAGATGACGGGAAAATCGAACTTCTTTCGGAAAATGGAACAAGCAAAGTCACCAATACCGATGGTAGCATTGTGGGAACCCAGGAAGGAAATCAACTCATATATACCAGTGAAAGTAGTTCTGATCCCGATAGTCCCGATAGCTATCAGGATCGGGACAAGCAAAAAAAACTAGCTTACAATACACTCACGGTACCTTATGGAAAAAAGTTTAAACTCCAATTATCGGATGGCACTCATGTACATTTAAATTCCGGGACTTCCTTAAAATACCCCGTAAACTTTCTGAAAGGAGAAAACAGGCAGGTATTTTTAAGTGGAGAGGCTTATTTTGATGTAGCCACAGACAATGCCCACCCTTTTATTGTCAATGCAGATGAGTTAAACATCCGTGTACTGGGAACACAATTTAACGTGGCTTCCTATTCCGAAGATGCTGTGACCGATGTGGTATTGATTGAAGGTTCCGTAAGCCTGTATAAAAAAGATGAAACTGCTGACCCCGCTACAAATACCCTTTTAGAACCCGGATTTAAGGGGAGTTTTGATAGGGAGAAAAACACTATTTCCAGCAAAAAGGTAATCACAAGTATTTATACCTCATGGATTAATGGGGAACTGATATTCCGGGATATGAGCTTTGAGAATATCCTTAAAAAGCTGGAAAGGCATTACAACGTTAGCATTCTTAACCGGGACAAGGCATTGGCTAAAGAAAAATTCAATGCTAGTTTTGTAAACGAACCCATTGAAAAGGTACTTCAAAATCTTAAAACCACCTATGGGATTGATTTTAGGGTAAACAACAATCAAATAATTATTGAATAAGAAATAACACCAAATTAAACATTGAAAGCTTATGACATGACAAAGAAAAACTAAAAACCATATCACTCTTTTGAATGTTCGTTCAAAAAGTTAAGAACAGAACAAACAAAAAAACCGGAAAATGGTGACGCATCTCCCGGTTGTAAAAGTGTGATAGCAATCTAAACCGATTTTACCACAAAACACTTTAAAAGTATGAAAAAAATTCTTAACCAGACAAAGAGTTCCCATCTTTTGTTAAAATTTGATTTAAAGATGAAACTAAGCGCCTTACTCATATTTGTAGCATTTTTTACCGCGCAGGCAAATACTTATTCTCAGAAAACGACCATTTCCCTGCATTTGAATAAGGTCTCATTAGAACAACTCATTGATGAAATTGAAAGTAAAACCGAATTTAAGTTTATTTATAAAATTAAGGATGTAGCGCCGGAGCGCATCGTTTCTGTTCAAGCTGAAAATGAGCAGGTCTCAACTATTTTAGACCACATTTTTGCCAATACAGAAATCGATTATACGGTTATCGGCAAACAAATATTCCTTACAAAAACAGATTCCGACGCCTCAACAGAAGCCGGAACAAATAATGAGGAAGAACGACAGATCACCGGTAAAGTAACCGATAAAGAAGGCAAGGCTTTACCCGGTGCCACTGTCCTCATCAAAGGCACCTTAAAAGGCATCACCACTGATGCTGAAGGGAATTATACGATTATGGTACCTAATAGTCAGACAGTGCTGGTGTTTTCTTATGTAGGTTTTGCCAGCCAGGAAATTATCGTGGGTAAGCAAACGATGGTCAATGTTACCCTGAAACAAGCTGCAAGCCAATTGGAAGATGTAGTAGTAATCGGTTATGGTACCCTGGATAAAGCTAAAGTAACCGGCTCCATTTCAAAAGTAACTGCCAAAGAAATTGAGAATTTACCAGTAGCTAGCCTTGACCAGGCTTTGCAGGGACAGGCTGCCGGGGTTCATATTGTTTCCTCCGGTGCTCCGGGAGGAGCTACTCTGGTGCGGATCAGGGGACAATCTTCCATTAATGCCGGAAATGAGCCTTTATATGTAATTGATGGCACTCCTGTTATTTCCGGTATCTTAGAAAGTGGAAACGATCAGTTTGGTAGATTTAATACTCTGAGTGGTATTAATCCTCAGGACATTGCCTCTATGGAAATTTTAAAAGATGCGGCAGCCACAGCCATTTACGGTTCCAGAGGTGCTAATGGAGTCATTCTAATCACAACAAAAAAGGGAAGACAAGGAAAAACCAATATTAACCTGAATGTCTTCCATGGTTTTGGAACGCCTGCCAATACCCTGGATGTGCTGAATTCCGAAGAATATTTAATGATCAAAAAAGAAGCTTATATTAATGATGGACTTCCTATTCCTGATGATCTGGCCAATGCAGATGCCAGTATAAATACCAACTGGCAAGACGAAATATTCAGAACTTCTTCCATAAGCCAGTACCAGTTAAGTATGGATGGTGGCAATGAAAAAACAACTTTTTATTTGAGTGGAAATTATCGCAATGAGGAATCTATCTTATTAAACAATGGACTCAAGCGGGGATCATTTCGTCTCAATCTAGACCATTGGGTAAGTAATAAATTAAAGGTAGGAACAAAGATTAGCTTAAGTCATGGATCCAATAAAAGCTTTACACAAGCCGGAGGACTCGGAAGCCCTATTGAATCCGCAATTATAGCAAACCCAACACTTCCGGTTAAAGATGAGGATGGTGAGTATACCGTACCCCTGAAACTTTATGGCTTTTTCCCCGTTAATCCTGTAGCCGAATTACTTGAACCTAAATTGGATATAGCAACCACCAAAGTAATAGGAAGCCTGTATATGAATTATAAGTTATCTCCGGATTTGAATTTTCGGGTGGATGCCGGTTATGATTTTCATTCCCATCAGAGGAATAATCATTTACCTGTTACTACACTGCTGGGCTCATTTAATAATGGATGGAGTGGTTACAATAATACCGAAGTTCATAGCTATACGGTTGAGCCCCAGCTAAAGTATGAAAAAAACATAAATATCATGCATAATTTCCAGGTAGTAATGGGGGCTACCTTTTCGGAAAGAATCACTAAAACCGCCAATATTTTTGCAGGCAATTTTATTGATGATGATTTGATTTATATTATTTCAGCCGGTAAAATATTCCCTCCACCGGGTACACGCACCCACAGGCTTGAATATGCCTATAACTCATTTTTTGCCAGGGTAAATTATGATTATCAGAATAGGTATTTATTCAGTGCCTCTTTGCGCCGTGACGGTTCTTCCCGTTTTGGAAAAGAAAATCAGTACGGTACCTTTTGGGCCTTGGCCGGCGGATGGGCGTTCTCGGAAGAAGATTTTCTAAAAGATTCCAAATTTTTAACATTCGGGAAAATAAGAATGAGTTACGGGATTACCGGGAATGACCAGATTTCCGATTTTGCAAACCTGAGTAAATGGGCGATCAATCCCGGAATTGATGGTAACCCGGGTTTGGTTCCCACTCAGGTCGGTAACCCTGAACTACGTTGGGAACAAACCGCTAAATTCGATGTGGGGCTGGAGCTTAACTTCTGGAATGACAGGATTGGCCTGGAAATAGATTATTTCATTCACCGTACCAGTGATTTGTTGTTCAATAAACCATTAGCTGAAATGACTGGTCATGCTAGTGTAACGACCAACATTGGAGAAACGGAGAACAAAGGCGTTGAATTTAGCTTAAATACCGTAAATATCAAAAGTAAAGACTTCTCTTGGACTACACAACTAAATATAGGTACAGTTAAAAATAAAATTATCAGTTTAGTAGATGATAATCCTATAATGCTTGTTGGAAGCAGTGGGTATTTTGTGGGGCAACCTATCAATATTTTTTACACTCTCGATTTTCAGGGGGTAGATCCTGAGACCGGTAATGCGGTATATAGGGACGTAGATGGAGATGGAGTTATTGATCGCAATAAGGACCGGACTGTAATTGGCAATGCCTTACCGGATTTTTATGGTGGAATGACCAATACTTTTTCCTGGAAGAACCTTAGTCTGGATATTTTTATACAGTTTGCAAACAATCAGCGTTTATATGATGCTTCAGCACATCAATATTTCACTGGGGGGCTTGACAAGAACAATCAAATACCCGATATCCTTAACAGGTGGCAAAAACCCGGTGATATTACGGATGTTCCCAAGGTTACTACACCTGTTGGAATTGGTATGAATGTCTATCCATCTCAGCGATATATTCAGGATGCTTCTTATTTAAGATTAAAGAATATTACCCTATCCTATAATTTACCTACCTCTTTAATCAAGAAATGGGGTATCTCCAAAGCCAGGCTGTATATTACAGGAACCAATCTATTCACTTTTACAAAATTTAAAGGCTTGGATCCGGAAGGAATTGCTGAAGGACAACTTCTAAGCTCTGTTTATGGAAATAGAAAACTAAGCGTAGGGTCCGGCGTTATTCGAGCCAGTATTCCTCAAACCAAAATGTTTATTCTTGGATTGAATTTAACTTTTTAAATGAATGTATTATGAAACGATATAGATATATATTTTACTTTTTGATAAGTTTAATCTTCCTGGGATGTGAAGATTATTTAAACAAAGTACCGGTCGATTCGATCGTGGACCAAAACGCCATTACCGATTTAAAAAGCGCCCAGGCGGCTATGGATGGTTTGTATAATACTTTAAACGGATTCTATAGGGGAGAAAATCTTTTACGTAATTTTGCCAACCTGAGTGATGAGCAGAAGGATGTTGAAGGAATAAATCAATATACCTTAAATAGTGTAGATCCCAATGGTATCAATTGGAGTATAAGCTGGCAAGTCATCAATAGGGCCAATCATATCTTAGAAAAGGTACCGGGTGTAGAATCAATACCCTCTGGGGATAAAGACAAGTTTATTGCCGAAGCCAAGTTTTTACGTGCCCTTGAATACCTTCTTCTAGCACAGTTTTTTGGGGATGTTCCATGGGTAGAAACTACAGATTACCGGGTGGTTCAAAATCTTTCGAGAACCCCTGTTGCAGAAGTGATGTCAAATGTTATAAGGGATCTGGAGGAAGCTGAACCGGGCTTACCGGCCTCTTATGATGACGTAGGGGGCGACCGTTTCAGGATCACACGGGGAGCGGCTACGGCGCTTCTGGCCCGTGCTTACCTTTACCAGCAAAACTGGCCGGAATCAGAAACAAAAGCAAGCGAAGTAATAAACAACTCATCCTATCGACTGGCAGTGGATTATGGGGATGTATTTGCAGATAACTCAAGTGAGGGTATTCTGGAATATTTTCACCAAAATCTTTCTAGTATGGGTGCTACTTTTGCAGAGGGTTTTCTTCCTGAATCTAAAGGAGGATTTTATGCGAATGTTTATACCGATAAAATGGCCAATGCGTTTGAACACGGGGATGTACGTAAAGACTATTCGATCAGTGTAGATGGCGAAGGCTTACCTTATGTTTCAAAGTACCGGAATACAGGGGCGAACCACGAAGTAAAGATCCTGCGATTGGCAGAGATGTATCTGATCCGGGCTGAGGCCAGGGCACAGCAGGGAGATATTCCGGGAGCTGCTGAAGATTTAAATATCATCCGTAATCGTGCAGGCCTGCCTAATACCACAACAGCCGGAGACAAAGCATCCATGTTGCTGGCCATTGAGCAGGAACGTTTTGTGGAGCTTTGTTTTGAAGGACATCGCTGGATAGACATTGTACGTACCGGAAGGGCTAATGACATTATGAGTGCCTTTAACCCTGTAGGTTGGGATCCGACCGATGTTTTATTGCCTATCCCGCAAAGCGAGATCGATAAAAACCCGAACCTTACCCAAAACCCCGGGTATTAATCCTATAACCCTGAGGCTGTCTAAAAAATCTTGAAAAATTGATTTTTAGTCAGGGCGTGAATTGTTAATTGATTAAATCCATGTGTTTTATGTTTTGAAGAACTTTGCAAGTAAATTCACACCCTGACTTTTTGGATAGCCTCAGGAAAGTTGCTTTTCAGCACATTTATCTGTTAATTAAAATATATCATGAAAAAAATAAATATAAAAATACCACGAAAGCAGGGAAACTTTATTTCCCCGTTTTATACTAAGATCTCCATCTTTTTAGGAAGCATTATCATAATGATAATATGTTACAATCCGCTTTATGCCCAATCGGAACAAGCCAAATCCATACTGGGAGAAAAAGTGGAAGAATTGGTTTTTGAAAAAATACTGAATTACGAAAAAGAAAGTGCAAAGCTTTCAGATTTCAAAGGAAAAATTGTCATCCTGGAATTCTGGGCTACCTGGTGCGGTTCATGTATTGTTTCTTTTCCGCACCTGGAAGAGCTACAGGAAGAATTCAAAGACGATCTCCAAGTGCTGACAATTACATATGAAACTGAAGAACGGATCAAACGTTTTCTTAAAAAGTCGGAATTGTCTTTACCCATAGTGATTGATACGTCCCGGATCATAGGAAAACAATTTCCGCACCGGACCATACCACATACCGTTTTGCTTAATAGAGAGGGAATTATCAAAGTTGTTTCATCCCCTAAGGAAATTAATACTGAAACGATCCGGAAAATATTGGCCGGAGAGCAAGTGGACATTAAAGAAAAAAGGGATAGGATGAAGTTTGATCCCAATGCCCCAATATCGGATGAAAACGCTTTGTTTAAATTCATGATTACCCCTTACCAGGAAGGAATGCCTGGTTTGGGATCAATCTTTCATAATGGGAAGTTGACGCTTCGTAATACATCTTTAGTATCGTTTTATAGAGCTGCCAGAGGATTCGATTATCACTACTTCAGAATTGTATGGGAGGCCGATAAGGATAAGTATATAGGTGATGATTGGAAGGAGCATGCGTATTGTCTGGAGATCATCGCCCCGAATCATCCAAAGGAAAAAGTTATGGATTTCTTGTTAAATTATTTACATGCAAACTTTGAATTAAAATCCAGAATAGAGAAACGAAAGGTTGCTGTGAAAATTTTGAAAAGAAATAACAGGCCATTGGGTTTGAAAGAAGCTGATCCCAATTCAAAAACAACCGGAGGCATGGGAGGCTCAGGAATAAAGTATTCTAATGTAGCTGTTTCTCAATTAGCTAATTATCTGGAATCTTTTATTGCCCGGATACCGGTTCTCGATGAAACCGGCTTAACAGGAAAATATGATATTGAAATAGCAGCCTATCCGGAAGATCGTAATAGTTTCTATGTAGAGCTCGAAAAACTTGGATTTAAAGTAGTGGATACCGAACGGGAAATAGACATGCTGATTTTATATGAAAAAAATACAAAAGAATAATAAATGATAGATATATTCCCAAAACAATGCACGCGGCTCCCTTGAGCGACCCTTGTTCGGCTGAGGTTTCGTCGCCTCAGTCGTTCCTTTTGCTTACATTGGGAAAGCGTCCCGGTCATCAGAGAATTGCCATGTAGGTCAGAATAAGAAAAAGATTTCTGAAGGGCTTTAGTTATATTTTGCTTTATAAACCAGCGTTCTAAAGGATCAGTGTTATTGAACCGCTAAATAAACTTTTTTATACCATACTTTAAGGGAATGAATGATCCCATATGAATCAAGCATATGTGACTGCATTCTTTGCCTTGATCTGTTCCCATATGCAGATGAAGTCATCTGATTTGACATCTTTCTTGCTTCTTCCCGCATTTCTTCAATTTCAAAACCTCCAAATTCAAATCCGTAACTAAAAGCTTTTTTCCCACTTAAAAATTTCTGTTTGTCTTCAAAAATCAGGTTCAAGGGAATTCTGGCTTCATAAAATAATAAATCATAAGACTTGAGATAAAGTATTGCACTCAACCCCGTTTTATTTAAATTGCTGGCTTCGAAATGATAAGATTCTCTTTTTTCATCAATCATACTCATAGAACCCAATCCGGCTTTATACTTCTGGTTAAATACATCCAGCCTTTTATTCATAAGCTTTTGAGCTCTTTCCCTATTTGTATTATTTTTTTTCAGTTGCTTTTGAGCTGTAATAAAAGTCTCAAAATCTTCCTTTAATGGAAAAGCTAACCCTTTCACACATTTCTTTTTTCCCTTCGGATCAAACCAAAGAGTCATACCTCCCATAAATATTCGTTGAATAGGCCCTGAACTTCCAATTCTGATTTTTATATAAAGATATTCTTCATCATTCGACATATTTGTAACGACAGCAGTTCCTTTATCATAAATAGCCATATTTCCCCAATCATCAGACTTACCATCTATCACAAATTTTTCCTTCTGGTAAAAACAATTAATAACCGGGTTTTTAGCAAAAGTAAAACTGCTAATAAGCAATGTCAAAACAACAATCAAAGTGCTTTTCCTTTTCATCATTTCGAATTTTTAATTATCCTTAACTGCAAAAATATAATTTATTAGTAATGAATACATCTTCATTATATATTTTCTTTTCAATCTCAGGGTTTGGGATAGTTTGCCCGTACATGAATATTATTAACTTCAAACATATATATACGGTCATACCCATCCAAATCTTAACAAATACATAATTTTAATATATCTGGTTTTTATATCTAAAAAGATTCAAGGTATCCGAAATACGCCAGATGCTTTTTTTATATTTTTGTAAAAAATCTGAAACATTGGAAAGAGCATTCATTACAAACAGTAATTATTATACATCCCCTTCTCATAAAAGAGCCTTGTTTGATAAACTTTTATTCAATAGCCGTTTGTACTTTTTATATAAGTACTTCGGTGTTGTTTTAAGAAGTAGAAAGAAAGCCTTAAATGGTACCTATGATACCAAAGCCTGGTATGAATCATCACATGAAATATTTGACATTATTGAAAATTGTGGAGGGAAGTTCCATTTAGAAGGCTTGGACAATATTGATCCTAAGGGAGGTCCTTACGTTTTTATAAGTAACCATATGAGTGCATTGGAGACTATGATTTTCCCCGGCATCATTGCCCCGAAAATGGATGTTACTTTTGTTGTCAAAGAAAGCCTGATCAATTATCCCTTTTTCGGGCCAATTATGAGATCCAGAGAGCCAATCGTTGTGAGCAGAGAAAATTCGAGGGAAGACCTAATGAAGGTTTTACTTGAAGGAAAAGAAATTTTAAAGAGCGGACGATCTATCATTATTTTCCCGCAAAGTACACGTAAAACTGTATTAAATCCTTCCGAATTCAATTCATTAGGTGTAAAACTTGCAAAAAAAGCAGGGGTAAAAATTGTACCCATTGCTATAAAAACAGATTTTTGGGGGAACAGCAGGTTTATAAAAGACCTTGGGCCGTTAAACCGAAAAAAGGTTATACACATGGAATTTAAACCGGGCGTGAGTATTACTGGAAATGGGAAAATTGAAAATGATGCCATCATTGATTTTATTTCCGATCGTTTTAAAAAGTGGACTGTATAACCTCATTTTTAAAACTAAACTTTTACTATCTTTATTCGTCTACCAAACCTGATGATATGGACACACTCATAGACTCGGCTGTAAAAGTCATTAAAAAATCTAAATACACTACGGCATTTACCGGGGCAGGTATTTCTGTTGAAAGTGGGATTCCTCCTTTTAGAGGAGAAACAGGCCTGTGGAGTAAATATGACCCACAAGTTTTAGACCTGAATTATTTTTATTCATCTCCTAAGGAATCCTGGACTGTTGTAAAAGAAATTTTCTATGATTTCTTTGGAAAAGCAAAGGCAAATGATGCTCATATTGGTTTAGGTATTTTAGAAAAAAAAGGTTTATTAAAAGAAGTAATCACCCAAAATATTGACAACTTACATCAGGAAGGAGGAAGTAGCATAGTACATGAATTTCATGGCAATTCAAATATGCTGGTTTGTACTTCCTGTTCATTTAAAGATAAAGCTGAGCATATTGATATGAGTCGAATGCCTGTGCTTTGTCCTAAATGTAAAAGTCTGTTAAAACCAGATTTTATTTTCTTTGGAGAAGGCATTCCTCCTCTTGCATATCAAAAATCGATCAATGCAGCTAAAAATTCTGAAGCAATGATCGTCATAGGAACTACAGGTGAAGTAATGCCTGCCTGCCAATTACCTTTATTAGCTAAAGATTCGGGAGCTACAATTATTGAAATTAATCCGGAGACTTCAAAATTTACACACAGTATAACAGATATCTTTTTGCAGGGAAAAGCTACAGAAATTATTAATAAAATAATAAAAAAAATTGTTTAATAGACTTGTCATTCTGGGTATATGGTTAAAGTTGGAATTGGAGTTATATTATTTAGAAACGGAAAAGTATTAATTGGAAAGCGGAAAAATTCACATGCGCCTTATTATTCAATTCCCGGAGGGCATTTAGAGGAAGGAGAATCATTTGAAGATGCAGCTATTCGGGAAATTTATGAAGAAACCAGAATAAGAATTTCAAATCCAAAGGTGATATCGATTACAAATAATTTGAGAACTTTTGAGCTGGAAAATATTCATTATGTATCTGTAATACTCTATTGTGAAGTGTTTAAAGGAGAACCTGAGCTTTGCGAACCTGAAAAATGTGAAGGCTGGAGTTGGGAAGATCCTAACAATTTACCCCAACCTCATTTCGACGCAAGCGAAACAGGGATTAAATGTTTTTTAGAAAATAAATTTTATATAAAATAATTCACCCCTTAAATTTCTTTATTCACCGAAAACTAAATGATAAGCTATCAGGATTTCTTTTTAAATAACTATTTTTATCCTTTAAATAATTAACTATGGATATATTTTGGATTTTACTCGGTTTGGTTTTGGTTCTCATTGGAATTATAGGAGCTATTGTTCCTGGCATTCCGGGGCCCATTGTAAGCTTTGCAGCATTATTGGTCATGCAGCTTACTGAAGATACTCCATTCAATGAAGAATTTATGGTTATCATGGGACTTATTGCTGCAGGTGTCACCGTATTGGATTATATTGTCCCTATATGGGGAACTAAAAAATTCGGAGGAACGAAAAAAGGCGTGTGGGGCAGCACCATCGGACTCATTATTGGAATGTTTTTCTTGCCCCTTGGCCCCTTTGGGATTGTAAGTATTCTATTAGGGCCATTTATTGGAGCATATATTGGAGAATCAATGAGTGGAAAAGATTCCAGAGAGGCAACGCGTGCTGCATTCGGATCATTTGTTGGATTTCTTGCCGGTACCATGATGAAACTGGTATATTCATTTATTGCAGCCTTTTATTTTATAAAAGAATCCTATAATTATATTGCATCTTTATTTTAACAATTGATTTATGCATCAGAAAATCAATTCAGTAGGTGAATTAGAAAGCATTGCAAATTCTATTCGAAAAAACATTTTAAAAAGTTTGTCAGAAGCCGGATCAGGACATAGTGGTGGTTCACTGGGTCTGACAGATGTATTTACAGCATTATATTTTAACATTCTTAATCATGATCCTGAAAAACCTGATTGGAATGAACGGGATCGTTTAATTTTATCCATAGGGCATGTAGCACCTGTATTATATGCTACTTTAGCAGAGGCCGGATATTTTCCTGTAAGTGAATTAATGACTTTACGAAAACTGGGCAGCAGGCTACAAGGCCATCCGGGTAGAGATCATGGATTGCCGGGACTGGAATTATCGGCAGGTTCTCTGGGCCAGGGATTATCTGTTGCTGTTGGTATGGCTCTGGCTGATAAGCTGGATAAAAAAAATCGTTATACTTTTTGTATTTGCGGAGACGGAGAACTTCAGGAGGGAAGTATTTGGGAAGCGGCCATGAGCGCATCTCATTATAAACTAAATAATCTTATTACTATCATTGACAGAAACTACCTTCAAATTGATGGAAAAACTGAAGATGTAATGAAACTGGAACCACTTCAGGATAAGTGGACATCTTTTGGATGGGCTGTATTAGAATGTGATGGCAACAATATAGAAGAATTTATTTCTACAATAGAAAAAGCTAAGCAATCAGAAAACTTTCCAAGCTTGGTTATTGCACATACACTAATGGGAAAAGGGATTAAAAGTATTGAGAACAATTATCAATGGCATGGTAAAGCTCCTTCCAAAGAAGAATTAGAAACCTTTCTTAAAGAACTTGAATAATGAAATATATCAATAGAGGCAATATAGCAACCAAGGAAGGTTTTGGTAAAGGATTACTTAAAGCCGGAACAAGTAATGATCAAATCATAGCTTTAGGAGCGGATATTACTGCCTCTGTAGGTATAAATTATTTTGCAGATAAATTTCCTAGCCGATTTTTATCATTAGGAATTGCCGAACAAAATTGTATAGGAGTAGCAGCCGGATTGGGACTAAGTGGGAAGATACCGGTATTCAGCACTTATGGTGTTTTTGCAGCACTAAGGACAACCGATCAAATCAGGATCTCATTATGCTATAATAATGTACATGCCATTATTGGAGGAGCCCATGCAGGCATTTCTGTTGGCCCTGATGGAGCGACTCATCAGGCATTAGAGGACCTGGCCATTATGCGTTCATTACCCAATATGACGGTATTGTCGCCATGTGATGCAACTCAAACAGAACAAGCATTAATAGCAGCTGTTGAAAAACTAAATAGTCCCGTATACTTAAGATTTGGAAGAGCACCGGTTCCTGATTTTATTCCTGATGAATTTAATTTTACTCCCGGAAAAGCTCAAACTTTAATTGAAGGGAATGATTTAACTTTAGCTGCTACCGGCCATATGGTTTGGGAAGCTATACAGTCTGCAAATATGCTAAAACAAAAAGGAATTAATGCCAGAGTATTAAATATTCATACTATTAAACCTATTGATAAAGATGCAATTATTAAAGCAGCTAAAGAAACCGGGAAAATTGTTACTTTGGAAGAACATCAAACTCATGGTGGTTTTGGCAGTGCTGTAGCAGAAATAGTTTCTCAACATGCCCCCTGCCCTGTTAAAATGATAGGCATAAATAATTGTTTTGGGGAATCGGGAGAACCTGAAGAATTGATGTTAAAATATGGATTGAAAGCCGAAGTCTTTACAGAAGCTATTGTAAAATTTTACATAGATAAGGTGACACCTTAAGGTGTCACCTTATCTATATTCCAAATATCTTCCGGGTAATTAACTTTATGAAGAAACAATGCCTTACCGGGCACTGAATATCCGGCATCACAACGATTCTTATTTTCAATAATTTGAATAAAATCCTCTATAGAAAGTTTTCCTTTACCAACATCCAGTAAAGTTCCAACAATTGCTCTGACCATATTTCTTAAAAAACGGTCAGCAGTAATGGTGAAGATGAGTTGATGTTCTTTTTCTTCCCATTTTGCATAGGTAATTTTACAATGATTGGTTTTGGTTTGTGTATGTAATTTTGAGAAAGAAGTGAAATCAGTGAATTGCATCATTTTCTGAGCAGCCAAATTCATTTTTTCTACATTAAGTTCTCCATAAATATAGAAAGAGAGATCTTCATTAAAAGGATCTTTCCTTCTGTTTACATAATATTTGTAAGTTCTGGATACAGCATCGAATCTTGAGTTAACTTCAGGTTTTACTTCTTTTATATCAAAAATTAAAATCGCATTAGGCAAGAACCTGTTGAGTTTAAATACCAAATCATTTAGTTTCTTTTCAGAAAACTTATAATTCCAATCAAAATGAGCATAAAAATCAGAAGCATGAACACCAGTATCTGTTCTGCCACATCCAATTACATTAATTCCTTTACCTAATAAAGTAGATAATGCTTTATTAACAGTTTCCTGAATAGTTGGTGCATTATCCTGAACTTGCCAACCATGAAAATCAGTCCCGTTGTATGCCAGATGTATGAAGTATCTATGATTCAAAGTTTTTTTGACAAATTTAAGAAAAAAGAATATAGGGGTGATGCCCTTCAGGGCGACGCCCCAATGGGTGTCACCCCACTCTTATTTATATCAAAAATAAATACCAAAAGAATCAAATCTAATTGTTATCTCTATAAAAATTATATTTACATTTGTGTCACCAATCCCATAAACGTAACACGAGATGCAAGTAAAAAGATTTGGAGTTTCTTTAGAAGAAGATTTGCTTAAGAATCTGGACAAGTTAGTGGAAACTCAAAATTTTCCAAACCGTTCACAAGCCATCAGGTATCTTATAAAAAAGAATCTGGTTGAAGATGAATGGGAAGGAAATGAGGAAGTTGCAGGAGCAATTGTTTTAGTTTATGACCATCATAAACGTGGATTACAAACACGCTCTACTGAATTACAGCATGATTATCATCATTTAATTTTATCCGTGCAGCATGTACATTTAAACCACGATAACTGTCTGGAAACAATTGCAGTAAAAGGAAAGGCAAGTGAACTTATTGAATTATCAAACAAATTGATTGCTATAAAAGGGATTAAACACGGACAATTGGTTATGAGTACTGCTAAATAAAAATTTTTACACAGTGAGTAACACCTTTATAAAAATATTAACACCATTTTGGGCAAGTATAAGTTTGGGGGGTATTATTTTCCTAATTATTTTTCCTTCTTGTACTCAAACAAAGCAAAACAAAACCAGAGCCGAAATGGTTGAAATAAAGGACATGAACGGAAGACTGGTTCATATTCCAAAACAGATCAATAAAATTATTGCCCATCGATCCGGAGCTTTGCGAATGATATGTTATCTGAATGCCACTCAAAAAGTCATTGGTATTGAAGCAAATGAAAGAAGAAGAAGTGTACCTTATTTATATGCTTACCCGGAATTAAGAAAATTGCCTCTGATCGGTTCCGGCAATAGTGCTGATCCAGAGTTAATCACAGCCCTTCAACCGGATATTATTTTTTGCACATATTTCTCAAGTTCAGAAGCAGATGAGTTGCAAAAGAAGACAGGAATTCCGGTAGTTTGTCTCAACTACGGAGACTTTAACGATCATAAAAAAGAATTCTATGCATCTCTTAAACTACTAGGAAAGTTGATCAATAAGGAAAAACGAGCCGATAGCCTGATAACATTTATGGAGACAAATCTGGAAGAGATCAAATTGAAATGCAGCCAATCATTCAATAAAGAAAGGGTTTATATAGGAGGTATTGCATATAGAGGGGCACATGGGATAAATTCAACCGAACCTAAATATGCTCCTTTCAGGTATACAAATTGTATCAATCCTGCAGAAGAACTCATCCAAAACTCCAAGTCCGGTTTTTCAAAACTTACAACAGTTCTTATTGACAAAGAAGAAATTATTAAGTGGAACCCAGATAAAATTTTTATCGATATTTCCGGATATAAGCTATCAAAGAAAGACCTGGATAAAAATTCGACTTTTGGTAAACTTATTCCGGCTATAAAAAAAGGAGAGGTTTATACGCTCTTACCACATATTTGGAACACGATTAATTATGAACATATTTTAATCAATACATATTATATCGCCAGCATTCTCAAGCCTGAACAATTCCCGGATTTTAATATAAAGGAAACAGCAAATCAGGTTTATCAACAATTTTTGAACAAGGCTATTTATGATGAGATGGTGAATTTGTATGGAATGGGCTATGGAAAATTAAATTATGAATAAAAGTGTAATCAAAGAATATAAAAAAATTACTACCCGAAAACGGGCTTTTGTGATTGGGAGTTTGATTATGCTTCTACTACTGATAACGCTGGGAATTACTTTTGGTTCTTCCCAAATTAGTTTTACCGATATTTTTAATAGTATTTTTTCTGGTTCGGAATCCAGCAAAAGACAGATTGTTTTAAATATCCGTTTACCGAGAGTTTTATCAGCCGTTTTAGCCGGAATGGCTTTAAGTGTATCGGGAGCTGTTATGCAAAGTATATTAAGAAACCCTTTAGGGTCTCCTTTTACGTTGGGAATTTCAAATGCATCTGCATTTGGAGCAGCTTTTGCGGTTATTGTATTAGGGGCAGGTTCAACGCAAAGCAGTGTATTCGATGCTGTTTTAATTGATAATCCATACCTAATAACCATTTCTGCTTTTTTCTGGAGCCTGGCCAGCACTTTTGTGATTCTTTTTATGGCCAGGTTTAAAGATGCTTCACCAGAGACGATGATACTTACAGGAATTATCATGGGTTCACTATTTATAGCCGGCACAACGGCACTTGAATTTTTTGCCGAAGATGTCCAGCTTGCATCTATTGTCTTCTGGACTTTCGGAGACCTGGGGAGAGCTTCCTGGAATGAATTTTATATTCTGCTTGCAATTATAATTCCTGCTCTACTTTATTTCATCTGGAATCGATGGAATATTCAATCTTTAAATACCGGAGATGAAACAGCGAATAGTTTGGGGGTAAACGTTGAAAAAACCAGGATCAGGGTCATGCTAATAGCATCATTGACAACTGCCGTTGCCGTATCTTTTTTTGGCATTATTGCTTTCGTAGGCCTGGTTGTTCCACATTTAGTCAGAAGAATGATTGGAAGCGACGAACGATTTTTAATCCCTGCAACAGCATTATTTGGTGGAGTATTTTTGCTAAGTTCCGACTTAATTGCCAGGAGTATCATCGCACCAATGGTATTACCTGTTGGTATTTTAACCTCATTTATCGGGGCACCCATATTCATCATATTATTAATCAAAGGAAGGGGGAAGAACCTATGGTTAAAATAGAGCTGCAAAACCTGGATTTTGGGTATAATGGGAATTTAGTGTTGAAAAATATCTCACACCAGTTTGAAAAAGGGAAACTGATAAGTATTGTTGGTCCCAACGGTTCTGGAAAGAGCACACTGCTCAAATGTATTGACCGTATTTTAAAAGTTCAAAAAGGCAGGATACTTATTGATGCTGTTGAGATATCCAAATTCAAAGCAAATGAACTGGCAAAAAAGATCGCTTATGTTCCGCAAAGCGAAGGAGGGACTTTTCCAGCTTCCGTTTTTGACACGGTCTTACTGGGAAGAAAGCCACATATACAATGGTCTCCCAAAAACGATGACCTGAAGATTACTGCTGCTACCCTTGAAAAACTTGATTTGGAGGGCATATCTCAGAAGAGTATAAATAAACTAAGTGGTGGACAACGACAACGAGTTTTTATTGCCAGGGCCCTGGCTCAACAACCTGAGATTTTATTACTTGACGAACCTACAGCCAACCTTGACCTCAAGCATCAACTTGAAGTTCTGAAGCTTCTAAAAGACTTATCCTCACAAGGGATCACAGTTATAGTAGCGATACATGATTTAAACCTGGCTTTACAATTCAGCGACCATTTCATATTACTAAAATCAGGAGAATTATTCGCCTGCGGAGGGAAAGAAATTATTTCAAATCATACGATTGAAAACCTTTACGACGTGAAAGTAAATGTCATACATAATAATGGAGATCATTTTATAATACCCAAAACAAACTAAGATGAGAATTACAGAAATAGGAACCGTTAAAAATAATTTTGACTCAGAGAAAAATCCTTTTGAGATAAAAAAACATAAAAGTCAGATTATCATAAAAGATGAATTTCTAGAAGGCTTGTATCGTATAGAAGAATACGAA
This sequence comes from Bacteroidales bacterium, assembly GCA_028280405.1. GTDB lineage: Bacteria > Bacteroidota > Bacteroidia > Bacteroidales. Next base: position 62,969 of record JANQLW010000016.1, on the reverse strand, counting down.
TTTATTGATATTGTATTTGAATTCAATCAATCTGATTCTTATGAATTAAAAGCTACAACCCTTAGAGGAAACTATAAAGGTGTATTTTCAACCAGAAAACCTGATCGTCCCAGTTCAATTGGTATTACAACTGTGAAATTACTTGAGGTAAAAGGGAATATATTAACAGTAATTGGTTTGGATGCTTTAAATAATACTCCTGTTCTGGATATTAAGCCTGTTGATTTTTCAATGGTTGAAAACAAGCTGGATCATATTCGTTTAGAAGAACTAAAAAATAACCCGAGAAGAGAGATCATCAATGATATACTTAGAGATGATCTGGAAACATTATTAATAAAAGCAGCTTCCATTCATGGCCATTATTGTCCGGGAATTACACTGGGTGTAATGGCTGCTGTAAAAGCAATGAAAATTATCCGGGATAATAGTGATGGATTGGAAGATCTTTTAGCAATTACGGAAACCAATAATTGTTTCAGTGATGGTATCCAATTTATTACCGGGTGCACCTTTGGAAATAACGCACTTATTTTCAGAGACATTGGCAAAACAGCTTTTACATTGACTCGTAGGGATGGAAATGGAATCCGTATTTCGACAAGAGCAGATGCAAAAAAATTTATGCGTTCTGCTCATCCTGCATTCAGTGAAAGTTTTCAGAAAGTAGTAAAAGAACAAGATCATTCAAAAGAAGAAATTATCAAATTCAAGGAGAGCGGAAAAATCAGGGCTTTTGCAACCTTGGCATTAGATTTTGATAAACTTTTTAAGATAGAAGAAATTGATGTAGAAATACCCGGTTATGCTCCATCACATGAAAGTATTGTTTGCAAATCATGTGGAGAAGGCACAATGTCGACCCGCATAACAGATAGCACATGCTTTTCTTGCAGTGGCAAAAAATATAATCAATTGGATGGGGATGGAATTCATCAACTAATAACTAAAAACTAATAATCGTGGAAGGAATAACAGTTTTAATGGGTACAGCAGCAATCATTGCATTTACCCATACCCTATTTGGCCCGGATCATTATTTGCCATTCATCGTGATGTCAAAAGCCAGAAAATGGTCAATGTGGAAAACAATATGGCTTACCATTGCCTGTGGAGTGGGCCATGTTGGCAGCTCAATTATTTTAGGGGTCATTGGCGTGGCATTTGGGATAGGTGTCAACAAGCTTAAAATTTTTGAAGGGACCCGGGGTGACCTAGCAGCATGGTCATTTATCATATTTGGGTTTATATATATGGTATGGGGAATTTACAGAGCCATAAAGAATAAGCCACATAAACACCGGCATATGCATGCAGATGGAAGTATCCATGTTCATGAACACACCCATAGGGATGAACATGATCATACACATAAACCAAACCTTACCCCCTGGATCCTATTTACAATATTTGTATTGGGGCCATGCGAGCCTTTAATTCCAATCTTAATGTATCCGGCAGCTGAATTAAGCATCTGGGGTATGGTAGCTGTAACTTCCGTATTTGCCATTATCACAATAGCAACAATGCTAACTATAGTATTGCTTGCATCCTTTGGTATTCATTTGCTTCCTTTTGGAAAGCTTGAAAAATATACGCATGCAATTGCCGGTGGAACTATATTTATGAGTGGAATGGCAATTGTATTTTTAGGATTATAGAATTATCACTAATAACAACTGATTAGAAAGTAATCAGTTAATACCAATCTTTATAAAAATAATTTAAAACAATGAAAAAATTTATTGTAATAGCAATGCTATTGCCTTCGGTATTGGGATATGCATATCATATAGAAGGTTACATTTCCAACAAAAAAAATCTTAAAATAGAGGACGCTTACATCCTTAACATCAACAGAGCATCTCATACTCATTCTAACAGTAATGGGTATTTCAACATGAGTGATGTGGGTATTGGGGACACCATTAAGATAAGTCATCTTCAGTATAAAGAAAAACTCATCCTTATAAAAGAAGAGCATTTAAAGAATACATTAGAAATTATATTGGAAGAAGAACCTCTCAATTTATCTGAAATCACAATTTCAAACCATTTAAACACATTGAATATCATCACTCAAATTGAATTACAAACCAATCCGGTAAATTCTTCTCAGGAAATATTAAGAATTGTCCCGGGACTAATAATTGGCCAACATGCCGGAGGCGGCAAAGCTGAACAGTTATTTTTAAGGGGCTTTGACCTGGATCATGGTACAGATATTAATATTACAGTAGATGGTATGCCTGTAAATATGGTTTCCCATGCTCACGGACAAGGCTATGCCGATTTGCATTTTGTAATTCCGGAGACGATAAAAAATATAGACTTCGGGAAAGGCCCCTATTATGGAAGCAAAGGGAATTTTACTACTGCAGGTTATGTCGATTTCCAGACTAAAGACAGAATTGAATACAATATACTCGGAATGGAATTAGGTTCATTTAATACAATCAGAACAACTGTATTACTTAATTTACTGGAGAACAACAAACGGAATTCGGCCTATCTTGCATCAGAACTATTACTAACTGACGGCCCTTTTGACTCTCCTCAAAACCTGAACCGGGTTAACTTAATGAGTAAATATAGTTTCTGGTTTAAAGATCATTCAAAGTTATCTTTTCAGGCTTCATATTTAAAAAGTAAATGGGATGCTTCAGGGCAAATTCCTCAAAGATTAGTAGATTCAGGAGTAATAGGACGCTTTGGAGCAGTTGACGATACCGAAGGAGGAAATACATCCAGAACAAATATTGCCTTTAATTATTTTAAGCCTATCAGCCAAGATCTTTATTTAAAGACAAATGCTTTTTACTCAAAATATGATTTTGAACTATATTCCAATTTTACTTTTTATTTAAACGATCCGGTATATGGAGATCAAATAAAACAAAAAGAAGATAGACACATCATTGGGCTGAACAACGAATTAAAAAGCATCAGTAAAATTGGCAAGACAGAAATAACAAATCAGGCAGGATTAGGGTTCAGATATGATATTATAAATGATGTAGAATTATCTCATACTTTAAATCGGAAAAAAGTTTTAAACCCAATTCAATTTGGAAACATTAATGAAACCAATATCTATTCATATTTTAGTAGTAGTATCAAATGTGGAAAATGGCTTTTAAATCCATCCGTAAGATTAGATCATTTTATTTTTGATTATTATGATCAGCTTTCTTCTGAGTATTTATCACAAGTAAAAAAAGAAACTGCTATAAGCCCTAAATTTAACATTGTGTATAGCGCAAGCAATAATTTCCAGGTTTTTCTGAAAACAGGTAAAGGATTTCACTCCAACGATAGCAGGCTTCTGCTTAGCAATAAGGTAAAAAATGCGATTCCTGCAGCCTATGGTGCCGATATAGGATTTATTTGGAAGCCGTATCCAAAACTCTTACTGAACACTTCTTTATGGTATTTATATTTACAACAGGAATTTGTATATGTAGGTGATGAAGGCATTGTAGAGCCAAGTGGTAAAACAAAAAGGTATGGGCTGGATATGGGGCTCAACTATCAGATACTCGACTGGTTATATTTTAATTTTGATATCAATTATGCTTACGCCAGATCCATTGAAGAAAAAAAGGGGGAAGACTTTATACCTTTAGCCCCTGAATTTACTTCTGCAGGAGGATTAAACTTTAAACACAACTCAGGTTTTGCCGGAAGTATAAAATATAGATATATTAGTGATCGCCCGGCAAATGAAAACAACAGCATCATTGCCAAAGGTTATTTCATCACAGATTTCAATTTAAGCTATAGTTATAAACATTGGACTTTTGAAATTATGGTTGAGAATCTATTCGATACAGAATGGAATGAAACTCAATTTGCTACAGAAAGCAAACTAATGAATGAAACAATTCCTGTTGAAGAAATTCATTTCATTCCTGGCATTCCTTTTTCACTAAGAGCTAAAGTATCTTTCAAATTTTAATATTCAAAATATTCAACACATATACAAATATAAATATAAAAATGTATTCTAAATAATAAACATTTTATTTAAAATGTATTAACTTAGTAACGTATTTGCATTTCATGCAGAAGGCACTAGGGCGATTGGACAATCAATTTATTAATCTTTTTATTACTTATACATGCATTACATTGCTTTAGAGCTATAGTCTGTTTTATGTTTAAATAAACAAGAATAACATGAAGTATTTAATTCGTTTAGCTTTGGTAGTTTTTATTTTTTCTTCCTGTACAACACAGCGATACCATCTTTTAAATAAAGGTGAAGACAAACATTTTCTGGTAAATTATATTCGGGAACTGAATGATAATGCTGAGATTAATACATATAACCCACTAATTATTCTGGATGGGAATTTATACCGGTCCAATATTGAATTAAAGGAAACCCCATTGCAAATTTCTAAAGAAGATATCAGGGAAATCAGGGTAATGGATTTTGTAGAAGCCATACAAACATATGGAAAACAAGCACAGGGTGGAACGATTAAAATAGTTACCCATAAAGCTTATAATGAAGCTAAGAAAAAGCCTAAAACAGTATTTATATTTGTTGATGGGAAAAAAGTGACTCAAAAAGAGTTAAAAGCAATTGATACTGCACGAATAAAATCAATCAACAGAATCTGGAATAAAGAAGAAATTAAGAAATATACTGATGAAAAATGTGACCTTATTATAATGATCACCTTAAATAAGGAATAAATAATGTAAAAGATAAAAAGACCGGATTTAACATCCGGCTTTTTATTTTAATAAAACAATCTTGGTCCGCCCCCTTGAATAATAGGAATTCTCAATTTATTCTCCACATATTGAAAATAATAAAACAATTTTCTTTGTGTTTTCAAATCCTCAATATCATAAGGATCAAAATTTAGAGTAGAATTAAAAAAACGGCTAGTATAATAAGAGGTAGCTCTGTGGTTCCATTCAGTAACATAGCGACTATTCCAGCTTTTATAATAATCTAGGCTTTTAACATCTCCATTATGCTCATACATTGCAAACCAAGAATCAAAGCCAAAGTCAAAAGTTACAAGTTCATATTTTGTACTATCTTTTGTTTCAGCAGACTGATCATGTTTAACCATATCTTTAGTAGAAACGCATGCTCCTAATAAAGCAATTATTCCGATAACCATCAAATACTTTTTCATTTTCCTTGATTTTAATTAATAGCCTGATATAAAATTACTCACAAATTTACTCTGCGTCAACAAAATAAATACAAAAATCATTCCTGAATCTAAAAATAGAAAAGGGCTAAAACTTTTTGGCAAGAATTAACCCTTATTTAACATTATCCGGTTTTTATAAGATCTATTTCTACTCAATGCTACGCTTCATATATTGAATTCTTTTAAAAGCTTCGGAATATTCATCATTGGCAGACACCTTAGACTTAAAATCATCTATAGATTTATAGTTGTTCTTATGCATCCATTTTTTCAAATCCAACAGTAAGGTGTCCATATAACCGGTTCCTTTATTATACAAAGCAGAGCACAATTGAACAGTATCTGCACCAGCCATGATTTGCTTAACGACTCCAACGTAATCATGTATTCCGGTACTGGCTGCTATACTGCAATTCAGTTTATTAGACAATAAAGCGACCCATCTTAATGATTGAGAAATTTCCTGAGGGCCGCTTAGAAAATTATCATTAATAATCTCTGCCCGGTCAATATTAATATCCGGTCTGTAAAAACGATTAAATAAAACCAACGCATCAGCTCCTGCCTCTACCAACCTTTTTGTAATATGGCCGACATTCGTAAAGTAATTACCGATTTTTACGGCTACCGGAACAGAAGTATGTTTTTTCACTTCCCTAACAATGTCTACATAAATTTGCTCAATCTGAGCACTATCATATTCTGTATCAAAAGGGGAAATGGCAATATTTAATTCAATACCATTAACACCAGCTTGTTCGAACTGTCTGGAAAACGAAGGCCATTCATCAGCACTCACACAATTTATACTTGCTATTAAGGGAACATCAGAATAAGACCTTACTTTTTTAATAAGATCTATATATTCTTTAACACCCTGGTATTTTGCATAAGTATTAATATAATCGATTGCCTGGGGATAATATACATACTTATCATCCTGTTCCAGCAACTTATCTACATTTGTAAGTAATTGCTCTTCAAAAATTGATTTCAGGACAATGGCACCTGCACCATGTTCGATGCATTTTTTGATGCTTTCAAAGGAAGCAGTCAGTTTAGAACTACCAACCAAAATTGGATTTTTCAGGGCAATCCCCATATAATTAACAGATAAATCCATAGTATAAAATTAAGATGTTAGACATTTGATAAAAGACTTTAAACCTCAAAAAACAATCTTCTATCAATTTAATTAACTTTAATCTACAAAATAGATTTAATCATAATCAGTATTATAATCTATTCAATAGATTAATTACAGGTTTTATATTCTGCAGTTCCGTCTATTAAAGGTTGTGGGTTTAATAAAAACGGCTTAATTGCCTCCAAAGCCATTTCCAAATGAGAGACTGCTTTTTCAGTAAGCCCTTCTTTAAAAGCCCATTCAACTCCTTTAATATGTACTAAATAGGTTACCGGAGCTTTTCCATAAATTTGTTTACACAAATCCACGATATAGCCGGGAGAAGCTGCATGAGTTGTATATGTAATTTCCGAAGATTCGGTCACCTTCGAGATACAATAGTCTTCAATATCCTCTACCGATGCATCAATAAAAATTGCAAGATCCTTACCGGATATCGCTTCTGCATCTTCTATATTTAGTTGGTAATTACTATCTAATTCAATCCCTTCAATTCCTTGTTTTTTGATCCATTCTTCAATTCTGTCAATAAAAACATTTCCTAAACCATCATCTTGTCTACCGGGATTACCATATCCGTATAGTAATATTTTCATATATCAAATTTAATAAAATAATTAGTTTATTTATAATAATTCTAAATTAAATAAAGCTACAGGCTGCAAGCCCTATGCTTCAAACTAAAAAAACAGGCTGCAATTTCAGGAATTATCCTATCATTTGCAACCTGTTTGTACAATCTAATTGAGGTTAATCAATTTATGATCTTTTCTTATCAACTAAGTTTCCTTTAGCGTCATAAAGGGACATTTCAAGAGGCATTTTACCTAATGCGTGAGTCGCACAACTTAGGCATGGGTCATAAGCACGGATAGCAACTTCACATGCATTCATCATACCTTCGGTAATTTCCGCTTGTCCGGTCATTTGATCTTCAGCTACTTTGCGAACAGCTAAGTTCATTGGTTCATTGTTATTGGTAGTAGACACAATTAAGTTAGCCATCGTAATCTGATCATCTTTGTTTACTTCATAGTGGTGGAATAAAGTTCCACGAGGAGCTTCAATTAAACCAACACCTTCGCTTTGTTTTTCACCTTTAGTAACAAGGTCACCTTTGAGTAAGTCAGGATCATTCAATAATTCTTTCATCATCTCAGCTGAGTGTAAAATCTCGATCAAGCGAGCCCAGTGCATATGCATTGACATATTATTTGGCTTACCGTTTGTGTAAGCTTTATAAATTTCAAACTCTTTTTGAGCTAATGGAGTTGGAATAAAGTCACAAGTATTTAAACGAGCTAAAGGACCTACTCTATACCAACCGTTTTCTTTACCATACTCTAATAAGTAAGGGAATTTCATATATGACCAGTCACGTACTTCTTCGCCAATATATTTCAGATAATCCTGATAATCTACATCATGAAGAATTTTGTTACCATCTTTGTCTACTGCTCTAAGAACACCATGATAAAGGTCTAATGCACCATCTTTACGAACTAATGATAAGTGACTAGAATCAAATGCTGCGAATGAATCAATCAATCCTGCATTTTCTTTATGATAGCCTTTGAATAATTCAAGTGCGGCATGCGACCATTCAATCATCTTATCGATGTTCATTGGATCTGGCCCGTTTAAGAAGCTTTGTTTTTCTTCTTCAGTTAAGTGTTTGTTGATACCACCAGGAATTGCACCGGTACCGTGGATTTTCTTACCTGCGGTAGCTTTAATAATTTCCTGTCCGTATTTACGCATCATCACACCTTGAACTGCAAGATCCGGGAACTTTTGGGCAACGCCAATTACATTTCTGATTGCAGGATCTGCATCAATTCCAAATAGTAAATCCGGAGATACTAAGTGGAAAAAGTGAAGTGCATGCGATTGGAACATTTGTCCGTAATGCATCAAACGACGCATTTTCTCTCCAGTAGGAGTTAATCCTTCACCGGTACCAGCTCCAACGATAACATCTAATGCTTTCGCAGCAGCAAGATGGTGAGATACCGGGCAAATACCACAAAGACGTTGAACTAATACCGGAGCTTCCCAGTAAGGGCGACCTTGTACAAAGCGTTCAAATCCTCTAAACTCAACAATATGTAAACGACTCTGTGTAACTTGTCCGTTATCATCCAAGTGAATGGTCACTTTACCGTGGCCTTCTACTCTGGTTACAGGTTCTATAGTTATCTTTTTTGCCATTTTCTTTTCTTTTTAATCAAATTTAACAACTTCGTAAGGTAATTTCAATTCATTTCCAGTAAGAAGCGCAACTAAAGCCTCCCATAATAAGTCCGCACGTGGAGGACAACCTGGAAGATGATAATCAATCTTCACGATTTCATGACAAGGATAAACTTTATCAAGAATCATTGGAAGTTCATCATCATTCGGAAGAATTTTATCAGTGTTGTTTCCAACAGTAGGCCCGTCAAGATATGCTTCCTGAATACATTCTTCAACAGGAATATTATTACGCATAGCCGGAAGACCACCCATGATTGCACATTCTCCTACAGAGATTAATATTTTACAGTTTTTTCTAAATTCTTTTAATACGTGAACATTTTCACTATTACAGCAACCGCCTTCGATCAAACCTACATCACATTGTTTTGTGAAAGTTTTGATATCGTCAATCGGAGATTTATTAAACTCAACCAATTCGATAAGTTTAAGAATTCTTTCGTCGATGTCAAGTAGTGACATATGGCATCCGAAGCAGCCTGCTAATGATGTTGTTGCAACTATTGCTTTACTCATTATTTGTTACCTCCATTAATTTAATTAAACAACGCTTTTAATATCACTACCAATTGCCTGTTTGTCAAATTTACGACTTCCAATTGGCTCGTCAAATCCTTTTTCTTTCTTGATAAGGGCACCTACAGGACAAGTATCCATAATTTCCTGAGCTTTTTCATCAGTAAGGTTTGCAGCTATTTCTTTATCCATACTGATTTCAAGTTTATGGCCCCTTTTCGTAAATGCAAAGTAACTCTTTCCGTTTTCATCTTTAAATGAACGGATACAACGTTTACATAATACACAACGATTACGGTCAATTAATATTTTTGAATTATCAGCTTCAACTTTTTTCTGTGGGAATGCATAAGGGAAACGTGGCACCATCATTTGATAATGATAGGCTAACGCCTGTAATTCGCAATTACCACTTTTTTCACATGAAGGACAGAAGTGATTTCCTTCTACGAATAGGGCTTCGATAATGGTTAAACGAAGTTCACGTAATTCAGCAGTGTTGTTTTCAACTTCCATTCCGGGAGCTACCGGAGTAGTACAGGCGGTCATGGTACGGCCGGCAACTTTTACATTACAAACACGACATGAACCAGCTTGTTTTACACCTCTGACATGACATAGATATGGGATATAAATCCCATTGTCCAAAGCAGCGTCAAGAACATTCTGTCCTCTTTCCGCAAGACATTCTTTGCCGTCTATTGTAAATTTTATTTTTTCGCTCATTGTTTTATTTTTTATTTCTTTTTCTTCTACTATTATTTTTTTGTCTTCCACAGTAACTTCTTCTTTTTCAATCTCCACAACTTTTGGTTTTGAAGATTTTCTACCGAATATTTTTTTGAAGATACTCATGATCTGTTTTCTTTAATAGATTATAAATTTGGAGTTCTGTCAACGAATGCACAAGAAGCCTGAACTGAAGCTTCCAAATCAAATCCTGAATCAAAGTCAATATCTTTTTGCACAAGTGCTTCATATTTATCGCGGAAATTCTCGATAGTGGTTAATACCGGAGCACCTGCAGTTTGGCCTAATCCACAACGATTGGCAACTTTCAGTTTTTCAGCCCAGTCTTTTAACTCATCAATATCACTCATTACACCATTACCATCAATAATTTTTTGAAGTCTTTGACGTAATAAAACGGTGATTGCACGACAAGGAACACAAGATCCACAGGACTCTTCAATGAAGAAATCAGTGAAATTAGTAACAACATCTTCTATCAGTTTACGTTCGTTATTGAAAATCATGATCGAACCACCTGTTGGAAGATCTTCAAAACAAATAGTACGTTTAAAATCTTTAGGGCCAATCATTACGCCTGAAGGTCCGCCAACTTGTACAGCTTGGACATCTTCGGCACCAACCATTTCAAGCATATCTCTTACTCTCAAGCCCCATTCAATTTCATATACACCTGGATATTTACAATCTCCGGAAATACTTAATAATTTAGTACCTGCACTTTCACGTGAACCCATCATCGTAAACCATTCAGAACCTTTATTCATAATTTTAACAATTGAACAAAGAGTTTCCACATTATTTACAACAGTTGGAGAATCCATATATCCTTTTTGTACCGGGAATGGAGGACGGTTACGTGGTTCACCGCGTTTACCTTCCGCAGATTCTATCAATGCAGATTCTTCACCACAAACATAAGCTCCACCTCCAAATTGAATTCTGACATCAAAATCAAATCCTTCAATTCCCTGAATATTTTTTCCTAATAAATTAGAAGCTCTCATTTCTGCAAGCACATTTTCAAGATAAGCTTCCAAATATTTATATTCATATCTTAAATAAAGAATCCCTACTTTAGAACCGATCGCATAGCCACAAACAGCCATACCTTCAAATAATAATTTAGGAACCTCTGTTAAGATTACTCTTTCTTTAAAAGTACCTGGTTCACCTTCATCAGCATTACAAAGCACATAACGTGTACCTTCCGATTTACGGCAGAATTCCCATTTTAAGCCTGTAGGGAAACCAGCTCCACCTCTACCACGCACATAAGAAGCTTTTACCTCATCAATTACTTCTTCAGGATTCATGGTACCAAGCTTTTTCAAAGCAGTACCAATTTCGTAATCTGAGAAAATAACTTCACCTTTTTTACGAATATTGTTAAATACCTCAGCATTGATTAATTCATTCGCATTTTTTCCATCTCCTTTTGCAGAGATCATTTCTTTAACATCTTTACCAGCTTTCATCTGGCCAACAATCTCTTTAACTTTGGCGGGAGTAAGATTGGTAAATACAACATTGTTAATAATAGCTGCTGGCTCCTGGTCACTCATACCGATACAAGCGGTTTCGTGTAATCCAATTTTACCGTCTTCGGTAACTTCACCAAATGCGCATCCGGCTTCTTCTTCGAATGCTTTGGCAACACTTGCAAAGCCTTTCATTTCAGCTACTGCGCTGTTGTTAAGATAAACGGCATATTCGCCTACAGGTTTCTTTGTAAAGAAGTGGTAAAACGAAAGTGTCTGATTAACATCCACTTTTGATAAACCACAACCTTCAGCAATAACCTCAACAGCTTCATCAGGTATAAAACCGAATTCCTTCTGAACATCAATTAAAATGTCCATTAATCTGGTTTTATCATTATTGTATTTCTCAATAATGCTTTTTACAGTAGTTCTCATAAATTAATTTTGTTTTTAATATACCTTAATTGAATTGTTAGCAATCTAATTTGTTAATTAATTAACAAACGACACAAAATTAAGTGTTTTTACCTAATATATAAAAGAAAGGTCGATATTTAGAAAAGGTTTAAATAAATAAAAAGAAGCATGATATTATTAGAAAGTATATGACACTATACATCACAGCACTTTGGGAATAAATAACAGAATAAGAACACACATATTTTTTCTCTTAAATGATAATTATCATACCTATTTTCTAAATAAGGTAAAATTACTTGCTACAGGTATTTCTACTTATTTTTCACAAAATATGCCATTTCCTCGAGGGTAGTAATAATATCAAATTCTTTCAGGTAAATATGCTTAGGTAAATCCAGGTGCACATTAGTAAAATTAAGAATACCTTCCATTCCGGATCTTAAAAGGATATCAGCTATTGAAGTAGCAAATTCGGAAGGTATGGCAATAATGCCAATAGAGATATTCTTTTCTAACACGATTTCCGACATACGGCTTATATCATAACACATAATATCTCCATACTCTTTGCCTACCTTTTTATTATCAATATCAAAAACTGCGGCAACTTTTAAATTCATTTCCTGATCAGAAACATAATTCAAAATGGCCTGGCCTAGCCGACCTATTCCAACAATACCTACATTTTGAACTTCAGAACTATCTATAGTATTAGCGATTAGATCATTCAGTTCGTTTACATTATACCCCTTTCGGTGATTACCTGAACTTCCAATCAGCATTAAATCGCGTCTCACCTGAACAGGGTTAAGATTTAGCAACCTTGCCAAATCATGAGAGTAAATATAAGGCTCTGATAAATATCGGTATTTAAATAGCAACCTACGATAACGGCTTAATCGCTGAACAGTTCTCTTTGGTAATTTCATAGAAAAAAATAATTGTAATCAGGCTAACTACTAAATTTATTTAGCACAAAATAGTTTAACAAAATTAAACTTAAGTTTAATTTATCAAAGCAAAAGATATTAAATAAAAAAATTATTTTTGCCTCGGTATTACTCCAAATAATTAAGAGTAAATGAGTAAGAAGGATAAAATCACAAATAAATACATACATATCCAGGGATTGGTTCAGGGTGTTGGTTTCAGGCCTTACATCTATCGCTTGGCTTGCAGATACAATTTAAATGGCTGGGTGGAGAACAGTAATGATGGAGTATTCATAAAAGCAGAAGGAAAAACGAAAGTCATAGAAAAGTTCATCAGTGCTATTCAACTTGAAGCTCCACAAGCATCTAATATTACTTCTATTCAAACTGATGATATTCCTTTGGAAAAGTTTTCAGAATTCTCAATTATAAAGAGCGAAAACAAATCGGATGACATCACTGAGGTCAGTCCGGATATTTCGGTCTGTAAAGAGTGTATCGAAGATTTAAAAACTCAGCCGCACAGAATTGAATATCCATTTATCAATTGTACCAACTGTGGCCCACGATTTACGATTATCAAAGATTTGCCTTACGACAGAGAAATGACGAGTATGGCCCCATTTAAAATGTGCAATATTTGTAATGGGGAATATACAGATATATTAGATAGAAGGTTTCATGCACAACCTGTTGCCTGCAACACTTGCGGGCCACAATACAGCCTAATTATTAATAACGAAATTATTGAAGATTTTAATCTTATATTGAATCTAACAGCTCAATATTTAAAGGAAGGTAAAATCCTTGCAATAAAAGGCATGGGAGGCTTTCACTTAGCATGTGACGCAACTAATCAGCATGCGGTTGAGCGTTTAAGAAACCTCAAGAACAGGGATGGAAAACCCTTTGCCGTAATGTGCAGAAACATAAAGGCACTAAAAGAGATCTCCTCTCCCACTTCTGAAGAGATTGATCTACTTACATCCTGGAGAAAACCCATTGTATTATTAAAGAACAGCAGAAAGCTTGCACCAGGCGTATCCATGGGCTTCGATTCGGTAGGAGTAATGTTACCTTATATGCCATTTCATTTTCAATTATTTGAAAACTTAACACTAAATACAATCGTTTTAACAAGTGGCAACATTTCAGACGAACCTATTATAATCAACAATGAAGAAGCAATTAAGCAATTCTCAGAAATAACAGATGCCATTTTAACCTATAATAGAGATATCCACAACAGGACAGATGACTCTGTTGCTTTTGTGACTAATAAAAAACACAGGCTTATAAGAAGATCCAGAGGTTATGTTCCAAACCCGGTACATCTCAACTTAAATACAGAAGGGATCTTTGCAACAGGAGCTGAATTGGTAAATTGTTTTGCACTTGGAAAAGGCAAGCAGGCAATTTTAAGTCAACATATTGGGGATTTAAAAAATCTGGAAACACTTGAGTTCTATTCTGAGTCTATAGAAAGATTTAAAAAACTATTTAGATTAAAACCCACTTTAATAGCACATGACCTACACCCAGACTATCTATCAACTAAATATGCATTGGAACAGAACATTATTCCTAAAATAGCTATACAACATCACCATGCTCATATCGCATCATGTATGGCTGAGCATAAATTAGATGAAGCGGTTATTGGGGTTGCTTTTGATGGAGTTGGACTGGGGAATGATCATAAAATATGGGGCGGAGAATTTTTTATCTGCGACTTAGCCAAATATGAACGAATCACATATTTTGATTATGTAAAAATGCCGGGCGGAGATCAAGCCACTAAAAATCCATGGCGAATGGCAGTTAGTTATCTTCACAAATTTTATGGAAGAAAGTTCGATTGGAATAATATGGAGTTTTTAAAAAATATCCCGGAATTCGAATTAAATCTCATTCTGGATATGCTCGACAAAAACTTAAATTGCCCTGAAACTTCAAGTTGTGGAAGACTCTTTGATGCTGTTTCTGCTTTGGTTAATCTTTGTACTAAAGCAAGCTTTCATGCAGAAGCCCCAATGAGGCTGGAAGCAGCTATTAATTTAGAAACCGACGATCATTATAAATTCACCATGAATGATAGTATAGGCCTAAAATTATGTTTTGATGAAATACTAACTGATCTAAATAAGGGGATAAGCCAGGGATTTATCAGTACAAAATTCCACAATACTATTATTAATATTATTTTTGCAGTCGCTGACAAACTAAAATCTGAGAGAGGAATCAATAAAGTTGTTTTATCAGGGGGAAGTTTTCAAAACCGATATCTATTGGAAAAAACAGAAAATCTCTTGTCTAGAAAAGGCTTTAAGGTTTATTCACACCTGAATACACCATCCAATGATGGTAGTCTGGCCCTTGGACAATTAGCGATTGCAGCAAAATTAAGAGAACAAAATGATATTGATTATTGATAAATGATTATCGATTATTAATATTCAATAATAAATAATCAATAAAAAATAGAGTTATGTGTTTAAGTATTCCTGCTAAAGTAGAAAAGATAGAAGGAGATATGGCAATGGTTTCAGTAGGTGGAACACAATACAATGCCAGCCTCCAAATGGTCGAAGATGTGAACATCGGTGACTATATACTATTGCATACAGGCTTTGCTATCCAAAAAATCAGTGAAGAAGAGGCTTTGGAAACCTTAAAAGTATTTGAGGAATTTGAAGGCCTCAATAAACAAATGGATGAAGAGGAAAAAGAGAGTGGAGAAAGATTAGTATAAACTTTATAATATTAACTAGTCCGTTAAATAATAGCTAGCCCGTCATGCTGAACTTGTTTCGGCATCTAAGTAGCTAACTAATAAGATGCTGAAACAAGTTCAGCATGACGGAATCTAAAATCGAACTATGAAATATATTGATGAATTCCGAAGCAAAGAGTTAGTTCTTGAATTAGCCAGACAAATCAAAAAAATATCAAAAAAAGAAATCCGATTGATGGAAGTTTGTGGTGGGCACACTATGTCTATCCAAAAATTTGGAATTCCAAGTTTATTACCGAATAATATAAAATTAGTTTCAGGGCCAGGTTGTCCGGTTTGTGTATCTGACAGAAAATACATAGATCAGGCAATAGCCTATAGCCGGCTTTCAGATGTTATTATCACAACCTATGGAGATTTGATCAGAGTACCAGGGTCAACATCTTCATTAGATGTGGAAAAAGCTAATGGGGCCGATGTAAGAATTGTATATTCCGTATTGGATGCATTAAAAATTGCAAAAGAAAATTCTGATAAGAAAATTATATTCCTTGGTATTGGGTTTGAAACAACAGCACCAAGCAGTGCTGTCGGAATAATTAATGCACATGCCCAAGGAATTAAGAACTTCTTCTTATTCAGTTCTCATAAAATTATGCCACCTGCTATGGGGGCACTTATTGATGAAGGCGTAAAAATAGACGGTTACATTGCTCCTGGTCATGTTAGTACCATTACAGGTTCCGGGATATATAAGGATATACCAGAAAAATATAATTTAGGAGTTGTTATTTCGGGATTTGAGCCTGTCGATTTACTTCGTTCTATATTCATGTTGGTAAAACAAATAGAGTCGGAAGATCATAATGTAGAAATTGAATACAGCAGAGTGGTTAGAGCTGAAGGGAATAAAAAAGCACAGAAGATGCTGGATGAAGTTTTTGAACTACGTGACGACTGGTGGAGAGGTTTAGGAGTATTGCCCGCCAGTGGAATGAAGATTCGTGATAAATATAAAGCATACGATGCCGAGATAATGATTCCTGTTGAAGTAGAAAAAACAAAAGAGGAAAAAGGCTGTATTTGTGGAGAAATATTAAAAGGATTAAAAAACCCTAAAGATTGTAAACTATTTGGAAAAGCCTGTAATCCGAATGATCCTGTAGGTGCATGTATGGTTTCTCATGAAGGAGCATGTAATGCCTATTACAGATTTAATCGATAGTAAATTTTTGATACCTCAACTAATAATAGATAATTAATACATAATTAAATACAGTTACTAGTTACTGGTTGCTGGTTAATTCCAACTAGCAACCAGCAACCAGTAACCAGTAACCAGCAACCAGTAACCAGTAACCAGCAACAAAAAAATGAAACAAAAACAAGTACTTCTCGGCCACGGGTCCGGCGGACAATTATCACATGATTTAATTAGTAAAATATTCGTCAAACATTTTGACAATCCTATTTTAAGAAAACAAACGGATTCAGCTTTATTGGAAATAAATGCAACAAACATTTCTTATACAACCGATTCCTATGTAGTCGACCCTATATTTTTCCCCGGAGGAAATATTGGTAAAATAGCCATTGCCGGAACAGTAAATGATTTAGCTGTAAGTGGTGCAAAGCCTTTATATATTTCTGTAGGTTTTATTATTGAAGAAGGGTTCTCACTGGAGCGCCTTGAAGAAATTGTAAAAACCATGGCAGAAGAAGCTAAAAAAGCAAATGTATTAATTGTTACAGGAGATACTAAAGTCGTAGATAAAGGAAAAGCTGATAAGGTATTTATAAATACATCCGGAATTGGAATTTTAGATGCTGAAAACTTACACATTAGTACCGGAAAAAAAGTAAATATTGGAGACAAGATTATCATAAACGGAAGTATAGGCGATCATGGCATGACCATTATGAGTGCCCGAAACGATTTAAACATTCAAGCCAATATCCAATCTGATTGTGCCTGTTTAAATCATTTAATTAAAGATATAATTGATAGTGGTGCTAATGTAAAATTCATGAGAGATGCTACCAGAGGTGGTGTAGCTACAGTATTAACAGAATTAGTAGATAAAAGAAACTACGGACTGGAAATAAAAGAAGAAAATCTAGTGGTTAAGGAAAGTGTAAGAGGTATGTGTGAACTACTGGGCTTCGATCCGCTTTATGTTGCGAATGAAGGAAAGGTATTGATGGTTGTTGCTGAAAAAGATGCCCAAAAAGTACTTGACATCATGTATTCAAATGAATTAGGGAAAGAGGCTGCTATTATTGGAGAAATAGTTGATGAGCACCATGGGAAAGGCTGGATAGAAACCGGAATTGGTGGCAAACGAATTATTGATATGCTTGCAGGGGAACAACTACCCCGAATTTGTTAAAAACAGGGATGACATCTCCTCCAGACTCAATCTAAATAAGCTCTAATATGTATGAATTAGGGAAGCAATCCTATTATTTCTATGAAGAAAGGATTGCTTCCCTAGAGCTGTCGTTATTCAAAATTCGTTAATCGGCCTGCCTGCCGCAGGCAGGTGTTCATTATTCAAAAAGATTTATAGAAACCAAAGTAACTGAAACAAAATTGCAGAGTTTTTAACTTGATAATAAACAGCTAGTATTTTACCTCATGATTTAGTAAGTTTACCCTTTATTTTAGCAAACAATAATTCATGAATTGGGAACAAATTTTCAATAATACCAGATTAGGAGAAGAACATAAAGCATCGAATACAGGAATTGCAAGAAACGACTATCAAAGAGATTTTGATCGTATCATTTTTTCCTCACCATTTAGGAGATTACAAAACAAAACACAGGTTTTACCCTTCCCTGAATCGGATTATGTAAGAAACCGCTTGACACATAGTTTAGAGGCAGGTTCAGTAGGAAGGTCTCTTGGAACAATCGTAGGAAATGAAATGTACAAAAAGCATGATCTATTAAGGCATCTCCAAATCAGTCCACATGATTTCGGAGCTGTAGTTGGAGCTGCTTGTATAGCACACGATATTGGAAACCCGCCTTTTGGCCATGCAGGAGAAGATGCAATTTCCAGTTTTTTTATAGAGAATGAAAGCCATTCTATTCTAAAAGATCTGTCCAATGAACAATTAGAGGATTTAAAAAATTTTGAAGGGAATGCTGCAGGATTCAGACTACTTGCACAAAGTTTACCTAAACAAACCTCGCTTGAAGGAGGTCTAGGATTAACTTATCTTACTTATGCTACTTTCACTAAATACCCTAAACCCTCATTGCCTGACCTGAAAAAAACAGGAATTTCCTTTTTGAAAAAATATGGAATATTTCAGTCTGAATTGGATTTATTTGAACGAATAGCTAATTCTTTGAACCTGAAAAAATTCAGAGATTGTAAAAATGTCTGGCACCGTCATCCGTTTGCATATTTAGTTGAAGCTGCAGATGATATTTGTTACCGGATTGTAGATTTTGAAGATGGCTTCAATCTGGGGATCATACCATTTGAAACAATTGAAGGTCTGTTTCTCGAAATTCTGAAAGAGGTATGGAAAATAAATGAAAAAAAATATGCTAAAATTTTTGATCAGAAAAGCAAAATTGCCTACTTGAGAGCTAAAGTAATTAATCATTTAATTTTCAAAGTATCTCAAATATTCATTAATAATGAAACGCAAATTTTCAATGGTGAATTTCATGATAGCCTCATCGACCATATACAGGAAGAGGAAACACTCAGAAAAATTGAAAAAATCAGTATAGAAGAAATTTATCAATACAAATCCGTTTTAAAAATTGAGGCTGCAGGCTTCAGGGTTTTACCTGAATTACTTGACTTATTCATTAAAGCATACAAAAACCCGACACATCCTAAATACAGAGGGATCAAAAAAATTCTTCCTGAACAATATACCGATCTGGATATTACTAAAAAACAGTCTGACTATATAAACATATTAAACATTACGATGTTTATTGCCGGCATGACCGATAAATATGCTATTAATCTTTATAAGAATATAAACGGGATAGAGCTTCCCAGCTATTAAAATAAATTTAGGTATATTAGCATAAAAGCATAATAAAATTTAATCTAACACAATATCAATAAAACGAATCATCATGAAAAAGAACATTTTTTTAGTTTGCCTTTTGGCTTTTTTAACTACGACTGCATTTTCTCAGAATTTTGACTTCGGTTTTGGTTTAACTACAGGGACAAAAATGAAAATTACTGAAACCGGAACAAGTGCTGCTTTTGGTGCAAATGTTAGAGGAGTATTGAATTTTGCTCACAAATTTGGTGTATTAGGTGGAGTTTCTTATTATCTTCCTCACACCTTTGGTACTACTACTAAAGAAAAAAATTCACATTTAGTTTTAAATGCAGATCTCATCTATAAATTCATTAGCCTTCCAAAAGCAAAAATTTATGGATTAGCAGGTATTGCCCATACTAAAAGATACAAAAAGATAAATGATGTCGATCATAATTTATCAGGAACAGGTTTTGAATTTGGTGCCGGAGCAAAGCTGGGGCCATTATTTGGCGAGATAAAATATGAGACCAAATTTAAAAATGTTATTGCAACAGTTGGAATCTACCTTAAATAATATAAAACTTTCTGAAATAAAAAATCCCGATCTAAATAGATTGGGATTTTTTTATTCTTCATTTTCGCTTCATTTTTCCCTTTTATGTTTGCTATCGTAATTAAACTTTTTACAAACATAAACTCAATATCATGAAGTCAATTATGAAAACAAAAAATGCTCTATTTGTAATGCTTATTGCAATTTTTACAATTACAGCTTGTAGCAAATCTGACAATACCCTTGTAGAAGAGGAATTAGATTTAAATACAGTAATCGATCAAACACTTGCCGCTGATATTTTTGATGAGATCAGTGAAATTGGTGATGAAGCTATTGAACATGCAGATGATATCCTTGGCAACTTTAAATCTGCAGATGCTAATGAAGGAGATGCAGAAAATGCTCCCGGTAATAAATGGAGAAAAGGACACAGGCACTGGAAAGGATGGTATTATGATACTATCAATCTCGTAGGAAGAAACATGGCCAAGCTTTCTGACTGTGCCACTATTACAAGAGAAATTAATGAAACCCGGGACACAATGATTATGATTATAGACTGGGGTGAAGAAAATTGTTTAGGTGAAGATGGTGTATACCGTCGTGGAAAATTTAAAATGACCCGTATAGGAAATTTTTACTGGGATGGAGAATCCAATATAACTTATACTTTTGAAGATTACTATGTAAATGACCATAAAGTAGAAGGGACAAAAACAGTAAGAACCTATATGAATGAAGAGGAGCAAAGAGTTCATGAAATGAATGATGACGGAACAATTACACTTGCTGAAGATGCAGGAACTGTTACATGGGAAGCCACAAGAACAAGAGTTGTCATTGAAGGATCTGATACCAGAAAAAAACATGATGACAAAATTGAAATTACAGGAAGCTCTTCAGGAAGCGATGCAGATGGGAATACATACTCTAGTGAAATTATCACACCTTTATTAAGAATTATAGAAAGAGGATGCGCACGATTCCCAGTAAGTGGTGTAGTAGAAATGGTTAAAAATGGAGAAACCACTACCATTGATTATGGAGATGGAACTTGTGATAATTTAGCTGAAGTAACTAAAGATGGAGAAACCACAACTATAGAACTTGGAAAGAAAAAGAGAGAGAAAAAAACGGATTAGCGCCTTCAATATACAGGTTAATTTTTTTATAGGTTTGGTTTATCTTAGTTTATTACAAAAAATTAACCCCAATTCATCCCGATGACATCGGGATGAATTTTACATTAAACAGAGAAATTAGTATATTTATGACATTATAAAACAAAATGAAATTAAAACAAATCATCGGTTTCTTAATCCTTTTTCTTTTTGGAAATATTGTCTGGGCACAGGAAGAACCACAACAGGATAAAAAGAAAACCAAAGCTAGGACTGAACAGAAAAAAATCAAGCGGGTTCCTAATGCCAAGAAAAAGGTATTAAAAAGAAAAAGTAATGCTCAAAAGAAAAAGTTGAAAACAGCAGTACGCCGGGCAAAAAATTTAAGAAACAAAGGAAAGAGATAGACATATATTATAGTGAAAAAACTGATTTTATTTATTTTTGTTTTCACGAGTATCTTGGCTTACTCTGCTGGAAATAATGTTATATATACTACAGATTCAACAAGTAATGATGAAGAAACTCATCTGCTAATGGTAGGTGTCAGTTATACATCCAATAATACAGATAATAAAAATTTACTGGATATAAAAATGCCTTCTGTTATAGGAGATCTATATTTCTACAGTAAATCCGGAATTTGGTCTTCTTTTGCTTATACCAATTATATTGATGCTGATTATCATACCTATGAAACAGAGTTAAGTTTGGGATTTCAAAAATATATTTTTAATGAGAAGCTTGACATAGATTTATCTTATAGCTGGCACCAATTTAAGGGAGATACCCTGTATGCCGGCATCGATTATCAGCATAAAATAGATTTATCGACAGGTGTTGATATTGGCCCTGCTTCATTTTATATTGACCATGCAGTTTTATTCGGAGAAAGTAATAATTATTTTTTAGATTTTAATGCAAGCCTCAACCTTAATATTGAACCCATCTTTTCGAAAACTGATAATTTATTGTTTTCACCTACTATCATGACAAGTTTTGGAACCAATGATTTTATAATTTTGGATATCATTCCCCGGCAAATAAGGAGAGGAAACAGGGTAGTAACAAGAAACCGGAGAGTATTAAGCAGCGAAACCAGGTTTATTTACCAAAATTTGAGTTTTTACATTCCCATTATTTATACCATAAATAACCTTTCTTTAATGGCTGCATGGATGTATAATATTCCCTCAAAGCAGTTAAAAGAGTTTTCATGGACCAATCAATTGAACTGACCAAAAAAGAATACGATCTACTAAGTTATCTCATTCTTAATAAGAATAAAGTGTTGGACCGTTTACAACTAACAGAGCATATTTGGGGTGAGTTTTTTGAAGATGACTTCGATTCAAATTATATAGATGTTCACATTAAAAACATCCGGAAAAAATTAGGAAAATTTGAAGATAAAAAATGGATTAAAACCGTGAGGGGTATTGGATACAAATTTGAACTATAATGCGTTTACCCAAACTTAAATTAAAAACACAATTAACCATTATCAATGCCTTTTCAAAGGTTTTAATCATCATTTTGGCCATTTTTGTCATTCCGGGTTTAGTTAAAAACATTTCTATCAGGGAAACAGATAAACAGCTCTACAACAAACTGGATCAATTATATAGTATTATAGAAGACGAAGGTATTGAACAATTCGTCGGTACAGAAGAAGATGCCCAGGAGTATGGAAGTTATAATATTTTAAAGGAAGAATTCATTTCTATAGAATCGTCAACGGATACGATCTTATTTGAGACCATCAATAATGTTATCAGAATTATTGAAGACGTTGAATATGACTACAGGGTGGTAAGTGCCAGTCTGCAATATGGAGAAGAATTTTATCTCGTGGAAATCGGGAAAAGTATTTCAATCATATTAAATTTTGAAAACAAACTTAAATCCTTTGCCACATACTTTCTTTTAATCTTATTGAGTTTAAGTATACTTCTGGATCTTGGATTGACTCAGATACTTCTTCGTCCATTCGGACAAATCATTCAAAAATTAAAAAGTACAAAACATCCTACATCCTTTGAATACAAAAAAACGTCAAGCTCAACTTCTGATTTTATCTATCTGGAAGAATCTATTCATGACTTAATGAGAAAAATTGAAGACGCTTTTAACAATGAGCGTGAGTTTATAGGAAATATTTCTCATGAGCTACTGACTCCTATTAGTATCATTCGCAGCAAACTGGACAATTTCATTAGTAATACTGAATTAAATGACGAAGATATCAAACGAATCTACGAATCAAGATCCAGTTTATTAAGGCTAACTAAAATGGTTAGGAGTCTCCTTTTAATGTCACGTATAGAAAATAAAGAATACCTGATTCAGGATAATGTCGATTTATATAAATCCATTACCAAAGTGTATAAAGAAATTATTGACAAAGCAGAAATCAAAGGATTGTCGATAAAATCAGACCTGGCACATAAATCTAAAATCATAAAAGGGAATGAAGAATTGATTCACTTGCTTTTCTTTAACTTATTAAATAATGCAATCAAATATACCAGGGAAGGTTGTATAAGCATAAATTCTTATTTATCTGAAGGAAAAACAGTCATTGAAATTACGGATACGGGAATTGGGATCTCAGAAGAAGACCTCCCCTACATTTTTGACCGTCATAAGAAATTCCAGAAAAATCGTAACTCCTTCGGATTAGGATTGGCTATAGTAAAAAAAATATGTGATTATCATAGTATTACCATAGATGTAAATTCAAAAATTAGCAAAGGAACAACTGTTAAGCTAAGTATATAGCAATACCACATTTCATACCAAAGCAGCCTTAACGGAATTAACAAACAATTAATAATTGGTTGCATTCCTTATTATTATTTTCATCTTAGTAAAACATCCTGATATTTTATTTAACATGATGTAATTCTGAGTTAACATGACTGTAATGATTCCTTCCTAACATTGCAAAAATCAATTCAACAAATCATGAAAAAAATCACACTTATCATTTTTGCACTTATGTTTTCTTTTGGAGCATTGGCTCAAAAAGGAATTATCAAAGGGGTCGTTTCGGATTCAGAAGGCCAAAGTTTACCCGGAGTAAACGTAGTTATAAAGGAATTAAACACTGGTACAGCCACCAATGTAAATGGTCAGTTTGTTTTAATCAATATTAAAGAAGGAAATTATACCTTAAAAGCCAGTTTTATTGGATTTGAAACACAAGAAACCAAACTTAGTGTTAAAGCAGGAGAAACTACAGAATTAAACATAAAGTTAAAAGCCGGTCTTCAATTAAACGAAGTTGTAATTAATAGTCGTTTGGTTGGGCAGTCAAAATCTATAAATACTCAAAAAAATGCTTTAAATATTACCAGCATCGTTTCGGAAGAAGAATTAAGTAGGTTTCCCGATGCAAATATTGGTGATGCACTTAAACGAATTCCCGGGATCAATGTACAATATGATCAGGGAGAAGCCAGATTTGGGAATATCAGAGGCTTAGCTCCGGAATTAAACTCAATTACTATTAATGGAGAAAGAATTCCTTCGGCTGAAGCAGAAATTCGTTCTATTCAGCTTGATCTTGTTCCTGCCGATATGATACAATCTGTTGAGTATAATAAAGTAATTCTTCCTTATATGGATGCTGATGCCATTGGAGGGTCCATCAACCTTATCACCAAGCATGCTCCTGCAAATCAGGAAATCTATGGTAAAATTGGGAGTAGCTACAATTATGTATCAGAAAAAGTTTCTTTCAAAGGAAACCTTACATTCAGCGATAGGTTTTTCAATAATAAATTAGGTGTTGTTCTTAGTGTCTCTGCATATGACAACCACTTAGGCTCTGACAATATTGAAGCCGAATGGAAAAAAGAAGGAAGTAAAGTTTATCCTTCAGAATTTCAAAATCGTCAATATTATCTTGAACGCTTCCGTCAAAGTTACTCAGCTTCAATAGACTATAAAATCAATCAAAACCACACCATTGTTGCAAAAGGTATTTATAATAGAAGAAAAGACTGGGAAAATCGTTATAAACTTCAATATAAAGACATTGAGCCGGATGGAGACAAATATATCGCAGAAATAAGAAGAGAAACAAAGTTTGGCGTCAAAAACAATAAATACTCCCGTTTAGAAGATCAGCAAATGATGAGTTATTCAATAGGTGGTGAGCATATTTTCCCTAAATTCAAATTAGACTGGACAGGATCTTACTCTAAAGCAAATGAAGAAAGACCAAATGAAAGATATGTTTCATACAGAAACAAAGATGTATCCTTTGACATCAATATGAATGAGCCTGAGAGACCACAAATACTTTACAGCAATAATGCTGATAATGATATTACAAACTATGGTTTAAAAGAATTAACCGAAGAACATCAATTTACTGAAGAAGAAGATAAAAACTTCAGACTAAATCTTGAAATTCCAATTACTCAGGGGAAAAACAAAAGCATTGCCCAACTAGGTACAAGTTATAGGGGAAAAGAAAAAATGAGAGATAATTTCTTAAGAGAATTTGAACCGCTTGATGAAGATGCATTTGACGCCTTGATGTTTAGCAACCTTCATAATGCTTCAAAAGATGGATTTATGGCAGGTGATTACCAATTAAGTAATTTTATCAAACGGGAAATAAGTGATGTTATAGATCTTACCAATACATCCATATTCTCATCAGAACTTAACCTTAGCGAAGAGGCAGGAGATTTTAATGCTAAAGAAGATATTTTCGCAGGATATATCATGTTGACCCAAAATCTGGGAGATAAACTTACCCTTATCGCAGGTTTAAGAATGGAAAATACAAAACTTGAATACCAGGGGTATAGATTTCATGAAGATGATAATACATTGACAAAAACAGAAATAATAAAAGATGATTACAATAACTTTCTACCATCTTTATTATTCAAGCTTACACCTAATGCGAATTCAAATGTTCGTTTTGGCTGGACCAATTCATTAGCACGTCCGAATTATTTTGACCTTGTACCTTATATTGAAATCAAAGAAGACAATGAAGAAATCCTGTTTGGGAATCCAAATCTAAATCCAACCAAATCCATGAATTTTGATCTGATGTATGAATACTTCTTTAGTAATATTGGTTTAGCTTCAGCCGGAGTATTTTACAAAAGCCTGAAGGATATTGTAGCTTATGAAAAAAAATCGGATTATACCTATCAAAGTGTATTGTACGATGAATACAGAAAACCTATGAACATTGGAGATGGAGAACTATACGGTTTAGAACTTGCATTTAGCAGAAGACTTGATTTTCTTCCATCATTCTTGAGTAATTTAAGTTTGTATGCTAACTACACTTATGTAAAATCCAAAATTAAAAATATCATTTTTGAAGGAAGGCAAGGCGAAGATTTACCTTTATCAGGCTCTCCCAAGAATTCATATAATATTAGCTTAGCCTATGATACTAAAAAGCTGGATATTAGAATTAGCTTCAATCATGCTGATGCATTTCTGAATGTAAATGATGATGGAGGTTTTGGGGAAGAAGCATTCGAAGATATTTATTATGATGCCGTAAATTATTTGGATATTAATGCAGATTACAAAATTACCAAGCATTTAACCATCTATGCTAATGCAACTAATTTACTAAACACTCCTTTAAGGACTTATCAGGGAATGAAAGCAAACACTTATCAAGCAGAATACTATGGTATAAAACTAAACGCCGGACTTAAGTTCAGGTTTTAATTCATAAATTTGTATTGTTTATTCAGCCAGGATATAATCTTATATTCTGGCTTTTTCAGAAAATAAAGAACATGACCAGATTAAATAAAAGTGAAAAAATATTTTTTGTACTTATATCTTTATTAGTTATTATTTCATGCCAGATTAGTATAGAAGAAAAGAAAGAACAACGTAAAAGGAACACAGAAGCACGGGAAGATTCTATAAAAATGGCATCGGCTTTACGATTACAGTCTCTATTTAGCAATGTCGTTTTTGCAGATGCAGAAACAGATGCAGTAAAAACTGATTTGACTGAAGATGCAGCTGATGACCCTGCAATTTGGGTTAATCCGAATAACCCACAGAACAGTTTAGTTATAGGAACCGATAAAAAAGCGGGCTTATATGTTTATAATCTGAATGGAAGAACTATTCAATTCATTAAAGCCGGAAAGCTAAATAATGTAGATTTAAGAGATGGGTTTCCATTTAAACATAAACCAAGTACAATTATATGTGCCAGCAATCGAACCAAGAATTCTATATCTGTTTTTTTACTGGACAAAGATTCTTTGAAGCTTAGCCCTATTTATGATATTAAAACAGAACTGGCAGAAGTATATGGGCTCTGTATGTATAAAAATAGAGACAATGATTTCTTTATCTTCGTAAATGGTAAGAGTGGCATAATCGAACAACATCAAATCATTTATAAAGAAGATAAACTATCTTCAAAATTATGCAGAAAATTACAGGTTAATAGTCAACCCGAAGGTATGGTTGCAGATGATAATACCGGAGACCTGTATATTGGTGTTGAAGAAGAAGGGATCTTTCTTGCTCAAGCAGATCCTGATCAACCTTCTGACTTGAAAATCATAAAGGAGAGCTCAAAAAAATATAACGACAAAATAAGCTATGATATTGAGGGTTTGGCTCTATACAAAAGCGACTCGTCCTCACTTCTGGTAGCATCTATTCAGGGAAGCTTTTCATATGCAATCTTTGATATAACTAATAAAAGCCGGATCAGTTACATTACAAGTTTTATAATTGGAAACGGAATTGTCGATGGAGTGGAAGAAACCGATGGAATAGAGATTACCAGTTCAAGATTAAATAATACATACCCAAAAGGTATGCTTGTTGTTCAGGATGGATTCAATACGGACCAGGGAATAGCCAAAAGTCAGAATTTTAAATTTGTATCCTGGGAAAAAATTGAAAGTTTCTTAATGAAATAGTATATAGGTATTAGCAGTTTATTTTGCCAATACCTATTTATTCTATATACCGTATTCTCTATGAAACTTTCTGAGCGTATCAGTTAATTCTTCAAACATCACATAATGACTTTCACATCCTACCGTATTACAAATACTAACAACACCGCCGATCTCAATATTAAACTTAATCATTTCTCCATCGCAGATTTTACAAGGGACATCTGTATTCAGGGTTTGATTACATGATGGGCAAAATACTTTTACTTTTGATCCGGTTCTTAAAGGAACATCACAAATTTTGTCATAACATCCGTAGGTTGAACAAAGCCATAATTTGCCCTGATCACCATCTTCGTTAATTACATTTACTTTGACACTGGGTTTTTCGTTTAAAGGTTTTTTGTAGTCCATTAAACTTTCGTTGCAATGAGTACACTTAACCATTAATGACACTCTATTGATCATTGAAGCCTCCTTTTATATTTTATGGGTTAGTAAATCTCAGACTCACAAAATCATTTGCATATAAGCCAATATACAAAATAAAAGTCCGAAAACAAAGCGATTATAATGATTAATAACAGTTTTTCACTCAATAAACTACTGTTAATTTTTTAGCATTGTTTAAAGATTAACTACCTTTGTTGTTCACGACAAACAGTACTGTTTTATATGCATGAATTATCTATAGCTACAAACATTGTTGAGATTGTAGAAGAAGAAGCAATAAAGGCCAACAAATCAACGATCAGTGAAATTGATATTGAGATCGGATCTATGTCAGGAGTAATCATTGAAGCTTTGGAATTTGCAATGGAAGAAGCTGTAAAAAAAGGCGTTGCACAAAATGCTAAGATAAATTTCAAAGAACTTATGGCAAGAGCAAATTGCGAAAAATGCTTTCATCAATTTGAAGTAGATGATTTCTTTGCAGTTTGTCCGAAATGTGCTAGCTTTGAAACAAATATTATTAGCGGAAAAGATTTAAAAATCAGAAAAATTAAATTTGATTAAAAGAAAGGAAATATTATGTGCGGAACTTGCGGTTGCGGCGACGATCAGGTTCGTATAAGTAAACCTGGAGAACAACACGAACATCATCATAATCATGATCACTCACATGGTGACCATGAACACTCACACGATCATGGACACAGTCATTCTCATGATCATCCACATGATCACACTCACGATCATGACCATCCACATCACCATCATCATCATTCACATGAGGTTGAACTTGAAATTAATGTTTTAAATAAAAATAATCTTCTTGCTGAAAGAAACAGAGGTTATTTTGAAGCAAAAAATATCCTGGCATTAAATCTTGTAAGTTCACCGGGTTCGGGTAAGACTTCATTATTGGAAAGAACAATAAAAGAAATTGGTTCTGAAGTTCCTTTTTATGTGATTGAAGGAGATCAGCAAACCATGAATGATGCTGAACGTATAGAATCGGCAGGTGCGCCGGTAGTCCAGGTAAATACCGGGAATGGATGCCATTTGGATGCTGACATGATTAATAAAGCTGTTAAAAAATTAGAAGTAAAGGATTATGCAGCATTGATGATTGAAAATGTAGGGAATTTGGTTTGTCCTTCAATGTTTGATTTAGGAGAATCCAAACGGGTGGTCGTCATTAGCACAACAGAAGGCGAAGATAAACCGATCAAGTATCCAAATATGTTTTCTACTTCGGATATTTGTGTTATTAATAAAACAGACCTTTTACCTCATCTTGACTTTGATATTGAAAAGGTAAAAGAATATGCACTTAAAGTAAATCATCATTTAACCTTCTTTGAACTTTCAGTCAAAACCGGTGAAGGGATGGATAAATGGTATACCTGGTTAAAAACTCAACTTAAATAACAAGGGGGTATTTTCACCCCCTCCCTATTCTCAAGACTCACAAAATCAATATTCTAGAAATAGCAATTTCATTGTTATTTTTGAACACATGTTAAATAATTAACAAATTTCTTGCATTTTAAGTATCCAAAAATTAAATTTGCTTGCCGGACAAAAGTGTTCGTAGCTTAATTTTGACAGCATGAAACATCTACCACACAAAACGATTGAAAGACTAAGTCAGTACCGAAGAGCATTACTAATTTGTGCAGCAAAAGGGAAAACCCATATTTTTTCTCATGAAATTGCAAAGATTCAGCATATTACTCCGGTACAGGTTCGACGAGATATTATGTTGATCGGATATACCGGCACATTAAGAAAAGGCTATAATGTTCAGGAATTAATAGACCTTATAGGTGATATTATTGATACAAAGGATGGTTTAAATGTAGCTGTTGTCGGAATTGGGAACCTGGGGCATGCGATGATTAACTATTTTAACGGCAAGAGAACTAAGTTATCTATAGTTGCCGCTTTTGATAACAACCCTGATAAAGTAGGCCGTGTATTTTCCGGAGTAAAATGCTATCATACCGACGAACTGGCAAATATCATAAAAAGGGAAGAAATTTCTATAGGTATTATTACAGTTCCTGCAGGTTCTGCACCGGAAATTTCAGGAAAACTTGTTGAGTCAGGCATTAAGGGTATATTAAATTACACCCCTAAGCCTGTAAATGTTCCTGAGCATGTATATTTAGAAGAATACGATATGATCACTTCATTAGAAAAAGTTGCATTCTTCGTAAAAACACATGGTACGGAATAATCTATTTTTATACCATTGTAATTCTTGTTCCGCCATCATCAACTCCTAGCAAAGTACTCTTAGTAATAATAGTATCCTTAGCGCTCATTTCAACAAAGTTAATTGCCGCACGGATTTTTGGAGCCATACTTCCTTCAGCAAATTGGCCTTCTGCTAAATATTTTTTAGCCTGAGAGATTGTCATACGATCAATTGCTTTTTCCTGAGGAGTATTAAAATTAATACATACTTTAGGTACATCAGTAAGAATAAATAATTTATCTGCATTAATTTGAGCAGCTAATAAAGCCGATGCCAAATCTTTATCAATGACTGCATCTATACCTTGCAATTTGTTTGGTTCTACATAAAAGGCAGGAATTCCTCCTCCACCTACAGCAATTACGATATGTCCTTCACGGGCAATTCTTTCAATAGATTTCTTATTGGAAATAACAAGCGGTTTTGGAGAAGCAACTAGTTTTCTCCAACCACCCCTTGCTTTATCTTCAGCAAATTTAGCTCCCGTTTCAGCTATAATTTTTTCAGCAGCTTCTTTACTATAGTAAGGTCCTATAGGCTTTGTAGGATTATTAAAAGCTTCATCATCTTTATTTACCAATACTTGTGTAACTATAGTAAGAATATCACGATCCATATCATTTTTCAACAATACATTCCTCAATTGTTGCTCAATCACATATCCGATAAATCCCTGAGAATAAGCTACACAAATATCCAATGGCATCTCAGGAATACCATGAATTTGATTACCACCTTGATTTGCCAAAAGAATATTTCCAACCTGAGGTCCATTACCATGAGTTAAAACGAGATTATAATCACGTTTCATTAGTTTTATTAGAGTTTCACTCGTTTTATAAGCGTTTTCTTCTTGTTCGTCAATTGTTCCTTTTTGTCCGGCCTGCAATAAGGCATTACCACCAAAGGCAACTACAGCTAATTTTTTCATCTTTTCTAATTTTAAATAAATAATCAGATTGCGATTACACAATAATCTAATCCCTTCCTAAAATGATCATTATGTTTTCTAACAATACCAGAAATATAATTTTCAAGGGATGCAAAACTATAAATTTAAATGAAATAAAATCACGTTTTTTGTTAAATTAGTAAAAATATTTTTATTGCCATTTGCCTAGTTTTCTTATATTTATGCACGCAACACACATATAAATGCAAATCTTTTTTCAACTATTCAAATCCAGGCAACAAATTGGTCTGTTTAGTGGAATTTTAAGTTTCCTAATTGTAATTTTATTCATTGATCTGGATCCCAAAAATCCAAGTGTCAGTTACACTTTTGCAATTGCAATTTTAATGGCCATATGGTGGGTAACCGAAGCAATCCCACTTGCAATTACATCCTTATTGCCAATTGTCCTATTCCCATTATTGGGAGTAATGAATGGGAAAGCGGTATCATCAACCTATTTCAATCATGTGATTTTTTTATTTATAGGAGGTTTTATCGTAGCCATTGCTATGCAAAAATGGAACCTGCATAAAAGAATTGCATTAAAAATATTAATGTATACCGGAGTAAGCCCTGCCCGAATATTACTGGGATTTATGTTTGCCACAGCTTTTTTATCAATGTGGATATCCAATACTGCTACAACGATGATGATGGTTCCGATATTAATATCCATTATACAAAAGCTGGAAGAAAGTATAGGTGAAAAAGCGATTGGCAAGTATGGAACAGGCTTATTATTGGGAGTGGCCTATAGTGCTTCTATCGGAGGTATCGCAACTTTAGTGGGCACTCCGCCAAACCTTTCTTTTGCCAGAATTTTTCAAATTATGTTTCCGGAAGCCCCCGAAATTTCTTTTGCAACATGGTTTTCATTTGCAATTCCGATATCCGTTATTACTTTCTTATTTGTTTGGGCTTATCTCTATTTTATATTCAAACCCAGTAAAAATAAATGGCAAGGGATCAGCAAAAGCGAATTTAAAAATCAATATCAGCAATTAGGGAAAACCAGCTTTGAAGAAAAGGCAATCTTAATCAATTTTATGGCTTTGGCTTTTTTATGGTTAACAAGATCCAGTATAAATATTGGGAATATAACTATTCCCGGTTGGTCTGAAATATTCAAAGTACCAACATATATAAATGATGGTACGGTTGCGATCATGATAGCGATCATACTTTTCATGATCCCTTCACGAAAAAATACCGGAGAAAAGATCATGAACTGGAAAGCGACCTCTGAAATACCCTGGCATATAGTATTGCTTTTTGGAGGAGGATTTGCCCTTGCAAGTGGATTTAAAGAATCCGGACTTTCACTATGGTTCGGAGAACAACTGAGATGGGTTGCAGATGTACATCCTCTCATCCTGATTTTTAGTATTTGTATACTCATGACATTTTTGACGGAACTTACGTCAAATACAGCCACAACAGAAATGCTGCTTCCCGTTTTAGCAGGATTATCTATCAGTACTGAAATAAATCCACTATTATTTATGATTCCTGCTACACTATCAGGTTCCATGGCTTTTATGCTCCCAGTAGCTACCCCTCCAAATGCTATTGTCTTTGGAACTAATCGTATCAATATGATTACAATGGCAAGAACCGGATTTATCATCAATATTTTTGGTGCCCTTATTATCACTATCATCACCTATTATTTTGGAAGTTATTTATTAGGGATAGATTTAGGAACATTTCCTGACTGGGCTAAATTGCATTAAGCATGAAGAATCAAAACCTGGCATATGTTTTAGCATTGATAACCATATTATTTTGGTCTACGATGAGTTCTGCATTTAAGATCACTCTGAAATACATCGAGTTTAAAAATATGTTGCTCTATGCCAGTTTTTGTTCCGTAATATTTCTGTTTATCTCCATCATTTTTCAAAGAAAATTCAGGGCACTCTTAAGGAGTAAGCGAAAAGATGTATTGAATTCTGCATTACTGGGCTTATTAAATCCCTTTGCTTACTATTTAATTCTATTTAAATCATATGATCTGCTTCCCGCTCAGATTACGGGAAGTTTAAACTATTTCTGGCCTGTTGTATTAGTGTTATTATCCATACCACTACTTAAGCAAAAAATTAGTTATAAGAGTATTATTGCCCTCCTTATAAGCTTTTTGGGAATTATAGTTATCTCTACCAATGGGAAACTAATATCAATTGAAACCTCAGATATTTTTGGGATCAGCCTGGCTTTGATCAGTGCTTTTTTCTGGGCCCTATACTGGATTTTTAATGTAAAAGATAAAAGAGATGACATCCTAAAATTATTTACAAATTTCTGTTTTGGTTTTATCTATGTACTCATAATAGTTTTGATTACCGGTGATTTTTCTATTCCTAAAACAAAAGGAATTATTGGCTCCGTATACATCGGTATATTTGAGATGGGCCTGGCATTTCTGTTATGGCTTAAAGCATTAAAGCTTTCTGTTAATACTGCAAAAGTCAGTAATCTGGTTTTTCTTTCGCCTTTTATTGCTCTTTTAATTATTTACCTAAGCTTAGGAGAAAAGATACTGCCTTCCACTTTTATCGGACTATTATTTATAGTGAGTGGCATTATAATCCAAAAATATATCAAGGCATCGGAACCTGCCAATTGAACTGAATCATTTATCTTTGGAGCAATTAGGCTGTTGATTATATATGAAAAGGGTCGCATTTCTGACATTAGGTTGTAAATTAAATTTCTCTGAAACTTCAAGCATAGCAAAAACTTTTCTAAACGATGGATTTTCAAATGTTGATTTCAAAGAGAAAGCAGATCTATATGTAATCAATTCATGCACGGTAACCGGTAATGCCGAAAAGAAATGCAAAACAGCCATTAAGCAGGTCCACAAAAGGAATCCAAATGCCCGAATAGCTGTTATAGGCTGCTTTTCTCAACTCAGGCCGGAAGAGTTAGCTATATTTGATGGTGTAGACTTAGTATTGGGGACAAAAGAAAAGTTCAATTTACTGGAACATTATAAAAAACTGGAAAGTACAGGTACTGCACATACTATTATTGAGACATCAAAACTTAATAAAGATTTTGAGTTTCATCCTTCTTATTCTTCCGGAGATCGCACCAGGTCATTCTTGAAAGTTCAGGATGGATGTGATTATTATTGTACATTTTGTACAATTCCACATGCCAGAGGCAGAAGCAGGTCAGGAAATGTTGCCGATACAATAAAAATAGCTGAAGAAATAGGAAAAACAGATATAAAAGAAGTTATTTTAACCGGCGTTAATGTGGGTGATTTTGGAAGACAAACCGGAGAGAAACTTATTGAGCTTCTAAAGAAACTGGATCAAGTTGATGGAATTCATAGAATCAGGGTTTCATCCATAGAACCTGACTTATTAACTTATGAGATAATAGAACTGGTTGCAGCTTCCGATAAATTTCTTCCACATTTCCATATCCCTTTACAATCCGGTTCAAATGAAATACTAAAACAAATGAAGCGCAAGTACGATCGGGAGTTATTTGCTCACAGAGTATATAAAATTAAATCCCTGATTCCTGATTGTATGATAGCAGCTGATGTTATCGTAGGATTGCCTGGTGAAACAGAAGAACATTTTCAGGATGCTATGGAATTCATTAAAGAAACGGATATAAGCTATATCCATGTTTTCTCTTATTCTGACCGACCTGGAACAATAGCCTCCAAAATAAAAGAAAAAGTACCTATAACTACGATCAGGGATAGAAGCCGAAAACTTCATGAACTCTCTGAAAGGAAAAAAATGAAATTCTATCTCGATCAAAAAGGGAAAGAACAAAAAGTTCTTTTTGAAAGCGAAAATGACAATGGTTATATGTATGGGTTTTCTGAAAACTATATCAGGGTTAAAATTCCATTCAACAAAAACTATATAAACCAAATCATCAAAATAAAATTATTAAATATTGATACTGACGGAGTTTTTGTGGGAGAGATAATAAAAGAATAAATAAGTGCGTTTTAAATATAAATAATTCCTTAATTTCGTTTCGTAAAATAACATTATGAACCTTAATATTATCACACATCAGGTTTGCAATTTAAGCAAGGCTGTTGGTATGTTTATTCAATCTGAAGCAAAAAAAATCATTAGTGGTCAGATCGAAGTGAAAGGCAGCCACAATTTCGTAACCTATGTGGATAAAGAAGCAGAACAACGTATCATTAGTGAACTGGAAAAAATTCTTCCGGAAGCAGGATTTATTGCAGAAGAAAGCCCTGAGTTAAATGCCGGAAAGGATTTTACCTGGATTATTGATCCTTTAGACGGAACTACAAATTTTATTCATAGCATTCCTGTTTATTCTATAAGCATTGCCTTAAAATATAAAGAAGAAATTATATCAGGTGTCATATATGAACCAAACCGTGATGAATGTTTTTATGCCTGGAAAGGAGGAGGAAGCTTTCTGAACGGGAAAAAAGTTACTGTTAGCAATACCCGGAAGATTGACGATTCATTATTAGGAACCGGATTCCCTTATTATGACTACAAATATCTGGACCAATACCTTCAATTGTTTAAATATTTCATGAAAAATACGAGAGGAGTCAGGCGTATGGGATCCGCTGCTGTGGATTTGGCATATCTTGCCTGCGGCAGATTTGATGGTTTTTATGAATACGGTCTAAACCCATGGGATGTAGCTGCAGGATTAATTATTATCAGTGAAGCCGGTGGAATGTGCTGTGATTTTGAAGGTGGGGATAATCATTTATTTGGGAAACAACTCATTGCTTCAAACTCTCATATACATGAGGAATTACTTAATTGTGTAAAAAAATATTTTGTATAATAATGCAAAAAAATTCCTATACTTGTCTTACTTTTTAACTAGAACAATTAATGCCTAAAAAAAACAAGGTCAAAGTAAAGCCTGGAACGGAAAAAGACAGTCCGATAAGAAGTATTATGAAAGCCATCAGCTGGCGGCTTCTTGCTTCAGGAACAACTTTTCTGATCACATTTGTAATATTCCGCAGATATTCTGACAAATCAATGAGCGAAGTGTTAGAGACTGCCACTTTTGTTACTTCCATCGAAATGGTAGCTAAATTAATCATGTATTATCTACATGAAAGGTTTTGGACTAATATTCGATGGGGCAAATATTGGCGTAGAACTTATTGGCGAAGAAGAGCATGGAAAAAATTATATAATAAAATGCATCAGGAAAACGCCTCTCATTAAGGCGTTTTTTTTATTTTTATTAAAAAATCTTCTCATAATGAAAATTTATATCAATATAAGGGGACTCTTTTTATTGTTCTCAATGGTTTTATTATCATCTCAGCTTTCTGCTCAAGCAGAAAAGGCTAAAACAGTTTACAAATTTGATATTAAAGAAGAAATTGGACCTCCTGTGTGGAGAACAACAAAAAAAGCCTTAGAAGAAGCAAAAAGCCTGAATGCTGATTACATTTTGATTCATATGAATACTTATGGAGGCAGAATGGATGCTGCGGATTCTATTAGAACCGTGCTCATGCAATTCCCTATACCTACCTTCGTATTCATTGATAACAATGCAGCTTCTGCCGGAGCTTTAATAGCTATTGCATGCGATAGTATTTATATGCGCCCTGGCGGAAGTATCGGAGCCGCTACTGTTGTAAATCAAACAGGAGAAGAAGTTGCCGATAAATACCAATCCTATATGCGTTCTTTAATGAGATCAACTGCTGAAGCAAAAGGTAGAGATCCTGAAATTGCTCAGGCAATGGTAGACCCCAGGATTGAAATTAAAAATGTAATCGATTCGGGAAGCGTTTTAACCTTTACCGTTAATGAAGCAATAAAACATGATTTCTGTGAAGGGAAAGCAGAAAATATTAAAGAAGTTTTAAAACTGGCAGGAATTAAAGAGTATAAGATTGTAGAACAAACATTGAAACCCATAGATCACGTAATTGGATTTTTAATAAACCCCGTAATATCAGGTGTATTAATTATGATAATTATTGGAGGCATTTATTTTGAATTACAATCACCCGGATTAGGTTTTCCATCTGCCGCTTCTATTATTGCAGCTTTGCTTTATTTTGCACCTCTTTACCTGGAAGGGCTGGCTGCCAATTGGGAAATCTTACTTTTCATATTAGGATTAGCCCTGATAGCTGTTGAGGTATTTGCCATACCGGGATTTGGTGTTGCCGGAATTTTAGGGATTATTTTAGTTGTAACCGGTTTAACCTTAAGCATGGTCGATACATTACAATTTGAAGGTCAATATAATAATATGGATCAATTGATAAAAGCACTGTTTATCGTAATCATATCCATATTCATTGCTTTGGTTTCATCCATAAAGTTAAGCCATAACATACTTACAAGTAAATCCTTTGGGCATTTAGCATTAGCCAGCACGCAGGAAGCATCGAAAGGATATACCTCTTCAGATCAAAGATACATGGGCTTAGAGGAAAGTATAGGTGAAGCTTATACAGATTTAAGACCTGTTGGAAAAATTAAAATTGGCGATGAAATTTATGATGCCAGTGCCCTTACAGGTTATATTGAGAAAGGCAATAAAATAAAAGTTGTAAAATATGAAACAACACAATTATTCGTAATAAAAGAAGAAGAATGAATGAACGTATCGAACTGATAAAAGGGAATATTTGCCTGCTGCATGTAGATGCTATTGTGAATGCAGCTAATACTTCCCTGTTAGGAGGCGGTGGAGTGGATGGGGCAATTCACAGTGCAGCCGGACCTGAACTTTTAGATGAATGTAAAACTTTGAACGGATGCAGTACCGGAGATGCAAAAATAACCAAAGGATATAAACTTCCTACCAGGTATATTATTCATACGGTCGGACCAGTTTGGCACGGAGGTATAAATAATGAAGAAAAATTATTGAAATCCTGTTATCAAAAAAGTCTGGAATTAGTAATTAGCCATGAAATTCAAACAATTGCTTTTCCCAACATAAGTACAGGCGTTTATAGATTTCCAAAAGAAAAAGCGGCTCAGATTGCCATCAAAACGGTTACAGAATTTCTTTCCAAAAACAAGACGATTGAAAAAGTATATTTTGTTTGTTTTGATGAAGAAAATTATAATATCTATAAATCACTATTTAGCAAGTAGTTTTTTCGCAAAATCGATACTGATATAATTATCCAGGCTTTGACAAACATCAGAGGCAAAACTGATAGCCATCCGAATGATCTGATCCCAAATCTGCTTTTCAAGGCTTAAAAAATTATTTTTAGTAACTCCTTTCTGAATAAGCCCATAAATAATGCCGGCATTAAAGCTATCTCCTGCTCCTATTGATGAAATAACATCTAAATCCGGAATTTCATAAAATTCAATAAATTGAGGAGTTTTTAAATAGATCCCCTTAGAAGCTGCAGTATA
The DNA here is from genome assembly GCA_028280405.1 of Bacteroidales bacterium. Taxonomy (GTDB): domain Bacteria; phylum Bacteroidota; class Bacteroidia; order Bacteroidales. The sequence continues at coordinate 23,863 of JANQLW010000016.1, read as the reverse complement.
AATAAACACTTTTGAATCAAGTCCGCTTATACTTTTACATGCTTCATTAAAACATGCTGCTTTAAAAATATTATAACAATCTTCATTTGAAGCTCTGATTATATCAGTAACTTCAAAATTGGCATTGATGAAGTCTAATATCTGGGCATGATCAACTTTCTTGTTTGATCTGATATTCGGATCATAAAAAAGCAATGCATTTTGCTTAGCAGCACTCTCCATCAATTTGTTTAAGTAAGGCCGAACTTCATTTTCCAAAGAATAAAAAGAACCGAACAACAAGAAATCCCTTTCCCTAAAATCAGGAAGCTTAATTCTAAACCTTTGCGACGGATATCTTTTTTTAAATGAATAGTTTGCATTGTTTAGTAGATCAAGTTCAGCATTGGCAACGGCAGTATTTCCATTTGTAAAACGATAGACATATCTTATATCCACTCCATTTACTTTCAAAAACTCAGCGATTTCGTCTCCATATTCATCATTGCCAAACTCAGAAATCAAATAGGGGTCCAGATTTAGCCTTCCCAAGCTCACAAGAGAATTTAACATGGCTCCTCCGGATTTTCTGGCTATCACCAGATCATTTTTCCTGATAATATCTATCAAAGATTCTCCAAATGCAAATATTTTGCGCATGAATTTGATTCTTGAACTTTATAAAGGTAAGAAATAAAATACCGGCTTGAAATAAAGCACTAGATCTTACTTAGAATAAGATTTGCCTTTCTGGCATATTCTCCTTTATTGGAACGAATTGTTTTCAAAATTCTTTTTGCTTTTTCTATTTCACGATCTTTCAAATATATTAAAGCTAAATACCAGCGGGCTTTTTCTTTAAAGAAGATACTTTCATCTTCAAGTATCTTATTTAAAATGGATTTTGCGCTTTTTAATTGATTTAACTCGATTTTACATAAGGCCAGATAAAGATTAGCAATGAAACAATCTTTATTTTTATCTTCGAGAAATCGTTTAAAAGATTCTTCCGCTTCCTGATAAGCATCCTTATTATAAAAATGAATCCCTTTTCCCAGAAGGACACAATCTGTATTAATATTCCTTAGTACACCGGGATCTTTCAGAGGCTGGTAAAACTCATCAAAAGCATTGAAGGAATTATTTTTTTTAGGAAGTAGTACATAAATACTTAATGAAAACAAAATAAGAATAGCAGCAGCTACACCATAAATCGTTCTTCTATCTTTCAATATGTTAGAAGGTGAGCCATAATGCTTGTTATGAATCTGGCTTAATTTCTCTTTAAATTTTTCCAGTTCAGTATCTGACATAAATTTTTGATACTTTAGATATAATAATTCTTCATCTTCAATATTAAAATCATCAATAAGTTTATTTTCAAAACCCTTTTCCTCTGCCAGGTTCAACTTCCCTTCAAGATACCTTTGCATGAGTTTTTCATTTTCCTCTTTTTTCATCATTGCTTCTTGATTTCTTTATACCTGACATCATTTTTAATTCTTTCAACTAATATATTTTTGCATCTGTACTTTCTTTTTCGAACTACAATTTCATTCTTATAGTTTAAAATACATGCAATCTTTTCATAAGAAACTTTGCTAAGAAACATTCTCAATATTTCTTTACAGTTTTTACTCAGCTTGTTAAAATGTGAACGAAAAATAAAGTATTCTACATTAAGTTTATATTCGTTTTCAAAGCTAATGTAATAATCGATATCTTCCACCTCATCCAATTCTTTAATTACCGAATTGCTTAGTTTCTTTTTGCGAAGTTCTTTCATCCAGAGATTCTTGCTTATCGCATATATATAAGTCAAGAACGTAGTGTCAAGAGTAAATGAATTCTTTCTAACTTTTTGATAAATAATTAAAAGGGCCTCCTGAAAAACATCCCGGGCATCTTCATCTTTTCCATTGTTATTCTTAACAAATTTTAGAATAGAAGGGTAATACGTACGGTAAAGTTCTTCAAGAAATTCCGTATCATTTCCTTTAAATCCGTTTATTATTTCTGTATTAGAATAATTCCTCACTCTTTATATATTATACCATAAATCGAAAAAGTCTATCTGACTTATTCAACTATTTTAATTTAATAATCTAAATAAAGCATATAGCACATCTCTATCATTCAATGATGATTATGTGGGGAGTTAAAAAAGTACAATTAGCCGTACTAATTTTCAACAAAATTAAGACTTTTTTCTATCTTACTAAAAAATAAAAAACTACTTTTAATCATCAACTAATCACAATACTAATTTTTAATGGGCCATATTATTGTAGACAGCGGAGCATCAAAAGCTAAATGGTTAATTCACGAAAATAATACGAAGCAAGTATTCATTGAAACGATTGGATTCAATCCGTATTACTATAGTCCAAAAATATTGCACGATGAGATTACAAATAAGATCTTCCCCCGGGTAGATCCGCATTCAATACAACAGATTCACTTCTATGGAGCGGGAATTTCTACTGTGAATAAAATTACCAAGGTTCGGAAAATTCTGGACAATCACTTTACAAATGCCTTGATCGAAGTTGAACATGATTTATTAGCAGCAGCCAGAAGTTTGTTACAAGATCAGGAAGGTATATGTTGTATATTGGGAACCGGTTCAAATTCCTGTATTTACAATGGAAAACAAATCGTTCATAATATTCCTTCCTTAGGTTATTTTTTTGCAGATGAGGGCAGTGGTACTCACATCGGGAAATTATTTATTGAATCTTATTTGAAAAACCAGCTACCCAGAGATTTAATAAAACTTTTTGTAAATGATTTTGGATTGACGAATGAAGAAATACTTGATCATATATACAATAAAGAAAAGCCTAATCAGTTTTTAGCTTCTTTTTCTCCTTATGTTTCAAGTCATATTGAACATGAATTTATGAGACACATTGTCAAAAAATCTTTCATCGATTTTTTTGAAACCTATATCACTCAATATCCTGATTTTACAAATTACAACCTGGCCTTCATTGGGAGTATTGCATTTGAATTTCAGAAAATTCTCAGGGAAGTTGCACTCAGCTATAATTTAAAAATCATAGAGATTCAGAAAGACCCTATGGCAGGTTTAATAAAGTATCATGCACTATGAAAACCGTTGAATTAGGTTCTCCAAATCATTATATTCAATCCATTCATAAGAGTCATCACGTTTAATCCAGGTAAGCTGTCTTTTAGCATACCTGCGGGTATTGGTTTTCAGATCAGCGGTTGCTTGCTCTAAACTGATTTCTCCATCTAAATATTTAAAATATTCTTTATAGCCAACAGTATTTAATGCATTTAAGTTTCGATACGGCAATAGAGATTTTACTTCTTTAAGCAGTCCATCTTCAAGCATTTGATCAACTCTCAGGGATATACGCTCAAATAACTCGTTTCTATCCCTATTCAAACAATATTTATAAATTTCAAATGGCCTTTCTTTTCTTGGATTTTTTCTTTGTTCAGAATATTTTTTACCGGTCGCACGAATAATTTCCAAAGCCCTGATTACCCGCTTTGGATTTGCTTTGTCGACTTGATGATAAAATTCAGGATCTTTTTCCTGAAGTTCACTTAATAAGAACCTAAGGCCTCTTTCTTTCCATAATCTGTTTAAATCATTTCGAAGCGCTTCATCAGCACCAGGATAATCATCAATACCATTACATACAGCATCTATATACAATCCACTACCTCCGGTCATTATAACTGATGCATGTATTTTAAATAAATCGTTCAAAATTTGAAGTACATCACTTTCATACATTGAAACATTATAATAATCATGAATTGAAAGATTCCCTATCAAATGATGTTTTACTTCAGCCAGTTCCTCTTTATTTGGTTTAGCTGTGCCTATAGACATTTCCTTATAAAACTGACGGGAATCAGCAGATATAATTTCCGTATGCAATGCTTTGGCCAGATCTATAGCAAAACGGGTTTTCCCGACAGCCGTTGGCCCTGAAATAATAATGAGCTTATGTTTCTTATTTGTATTCACAGATTAATTTACGGCAGTATACCCAAGCTTTTTACCTTCTTGAAGCATTAGCTGATAAGCTTCTTCGTAATTATTACCTATTATACCGTCAAGTATGGCCTCTCTTATTGCTGTTTTTATAATACCTACATCCTTACAGGGTTTGATCCCAAACGCTTCCATAATAATTTCACCGGATATTGGAGGTTGCCAGTTTCTTAAACGATCTTTTTCTTCAATTTCAACCAGTTTCCGACGAACAACTTCAAAATTTTTCAGATATCGTTTTACTTTATCCTTATTCTTTGAAGTGATATCTGCTTCACATAGTGTCATTAAATCATCTATATCATCCCCTGCTTCAAACAATAGCCTTCTGATAGCCGAATCGGTCACTATATCTTCTGCCAAAACGATAGGACGAAGATGTAATAGCACCATTTTTCTGACATATTCCATCTTATCATTTAAAGGAAGTTTCATTTTTTTGAAAATAGCCGGAACCATTTTTGCCCCTTTAAATTCATGCCCATGAAAAGTCCATCCGTTAACCGAATCAAATTTTTTGGTAGCCGGTTTTGCAATGTCATGCAATATTGCCGCCCATCTAAGCCAAAGATTGTCTGTTGTTTTGGCAATATTGTCCAACACCTGCAGAGTATGATAAAAATTATCTTTATGTCCTTTTCCTTCTCTTTTCTCAGTTCCTTTTAATTCAAGAAGCTGAGGAAAGATCAATTTTAACAAACCACTCTCTTCAAGCAATTTAAAACCAACAGATGGTTTAGCCGATAACACAATTTTATGCAATTCATCATTGATCCTCTCCTTAGAAACAATTTTGATGCGTTTGGCATTTCTTTGAATCGCTTTAAAGGTTTCCTTATGAATATTAAAATTCAACTGACTGGCAAACCGAATACCACGCATCATTCTCAAAGGATCGTCCGAAAAGGTAATATCCGGATCCAAAGGAGTTCGAATAATTTGAGCTTTCAAATCCTCCATTCCATTAAAAGGATCAATTAACTCACCAAAATTATCTTTATTCAAGCTTAGGGCCAAAGCATTGATCGTAAAATCTCTTCTGTTTTGATCATCCTCCAATGTACCATCTTCAACAATTGGTTTTCTGGAATCTTTGCGGTAAGATTCTTTACGTGCACCCACAAACTCAACCTCAAATTCCCGCATTCGAAGCATAGCAGTCCCAAAGTTTTTAAAATACTTGGCCTCACCTTTTTTTCCGATCTGCTTTGCTATCTTCTCAGCAATTTCGATCCCACTTCCTAAAACAACCACATCAATATCCTTCGATTCACGTTTTAAAAATATATCACGTACAAAGCCGCCGACCACCCATGCCTGAACATTGTTTTCTGTCACGACATCGGAAATAGTTTTAAAGGCTTTATATCTTAGATATTTGCTGTACAAAAGATGTTGTTTTTATTGCTTGTACAAAGCTATTAAAAAAATGATTTTTAGAATGAGTAAAAATTAAGATAAGTTGTTGTTTGCTATTTTTAGTTTTATATCTTTGAAATGCATATACATGGATCAAATAAACACTTTAATTTAAATCAATTATGACTAACAAAAAAAATATTGCTCTTTCAGCCAGGAACGACGGAGGGGTTATATTCGAAACTCTCCGCAGTATTGTAGTCAATGTGTTCGATGGTAACCAAAAAGTAAAGTTCAGAAGAAAAAACTGGTCTTCTTCCTAGGCCATCCGATTTCTCTCTTTGCATCCATAAAGAATTTTTATTCGTTTTCTTTTCTTAACAGAAGATTTCTATTCTATTTTCCTATAAGAAATCACGATAAAACCTATATAATTCTTTTGAATCAGGAAACATTCATTAGTAACTTTACAGATGCAATTCAATTTATGAGTCAATCATTTGATTCGGTCAGTTCTATAATTTCATTAAAACAATTAAAAAACAACATAAAAAATGACAACAACAAGTACAAGCGGTACAATGATAAAAGGATCAAAAAGAGTTAATATCCAAAACGTTGATATAGAAAAAATGATGGATCGTTATCATTATACTGATGAAACCAGAGCAATCATTGAGTCGGAAAATTTATTACCTGCAGGTTTATTATCCAGATTACATTCGGTATATCCCGAATATTCTGGGATTATGGAAGATGAAGAATTCCACTTTTCAGGAAAAGCTCATTATGCCGGTTTAAAAGGATTTAGGGAAATTAACCAGATCTTATTGGAAAATGGAATTGATATTGGCCATATTGAAGAGAGAGAACTCTTCATCAAGGTATATCGTTTCTTAGCAACTAAACACGTATTAAATACGATCAACTGGAAAAACTTTGCAAAGGATTCGGTATTTCAATTGGTATTTCCACAACCGGGAATGATCAGTCCTGAATTATTAAAGAATTATCAGGCAGCAACATCAGAGGAGGAAAAAGAAAAGCTTATTGAAGATTATATTCAAAGCACCAATCCTCATGATGGAAAACAAAAACTGAATAAACCCTGGTTTGAAAATGATGAAGGAGAAATTGAATTCCTGGAAGGAAGCCAGCATAAATACCCACAGTGTCAGTTATTATTCGATAAATCAACTCAAAGTTGTTTTGCTTTCTGTAGCTATTGTTTCCGCCATGCTCAGGTACGTGGTGATGAAGATATGTTCATACAAAAGGAAATCAAGCCGGTAATCGATTATATGAAACAACATAAAGAGGTTACCGATTTATTAATCACTGGTGGTGATGGCGGATATATGCCCTACGAAAGACTGGAACAATATGTAAAGCCTATTGTAGATGACCCTGAATTATTACATATTAAATCATTAAGAATTGGTACCAGGGCTTTAACATTCCATCCTGAATTATTCTTAACTGAAGATTATGAGAAATATCTTGAATTCTTCAAGTATTTAATTGACAATGGAGTTCAGGTTGTGATCATGGCTCATTTTTCAACACCGAGAGAATTAATGAATCCAAGCACGATTGCTGCTATCCGTCGCTTACGTTCCAAAGGAATTGTAATCAGAAGTCAAAGTCCTGTTATGAACCATATCAGTTTATTTACGGATGAAAACGGAGAAGTGGATATTGATCGTTCAGCCCAAAACTGGATTGATTTAGGAAATATCCTTTCTATGTTGGCTGTTCAGTTTCATTCTATGTATTGTGCCCGTCCAACCGGGGAACATCACTACTTCACCGTACCATTAGTGGCATTAAACAAAGTTTTTAGCAAAGTTTACAGAACGCTTCCGTCAATCAGCCGTCCTTCAAGGTATATTACCATGACCTCCTCGGCAGGAAAAACTTCTATTTTAGGAGAAACTACCGTAAATGGAGAAAAAGCATTTGTGCTTAAATTCAATGAAAGTAGGAACATGGAATGGATGGATAGAGTATTTTTAGCTAAATACGATGAAGAAGAAAATACCATCGCTAGCTTAAAGCCATTCGATTCTGACAAATATTTCTTTGAAGATGAATTAATTCAGATTGAAAAAGATCTGGAAGATGCTTTAGCAGCCAGATTAAAAAAATAGATTAGCCTAATATTATACCTATGATAAATAAAATTATCAACTCTACAGATCGGGCAGTTGCTGGCATATTCGATGGAGCAACCGTCATGATTGGTGGGTTTGGCGAAGCGGGTAGCCCGATTGAGCTGATTCACGCACTCATAGATCATGGAGCTAAAGACCTAACGGTTGTCAGTAATAATACCGGCAGTGGACATGTTGGTCTGGCAGCTCTTATTGAGAACAGGCAAGTAAAAAAAATGATCTGTTCATTTCCACGAACTGCAAATTCAACTGTTTTCCCTGAACTTTATAATGCAGGCGAAATAGAATTGGAACTGGTACCACAAGGTACTTTAGCAGAACGCATCAGGGCAGGTGGAGCCGGGATCCCGGCATTCTACACCCCATCTTCAGTACATACACCATTGGCAGAAGGGAAAGAAATACGTGAATTTAATGGTGAAACTTATGTAATGGAATATGGCATTCGGGCTGATTTTTCCCTGGTAAAGTGTTTACATGCCGATCGCTATGGTAATTTAGTTTACAATAAAACTGCCAGAAATTTTGGACCTATTATGTGTACTGCAGCAGAAACAACTATTGTCCAGGCAAAAAAATTAGTAGAACTGGGAGAGATTAATCCGGAGCATGTAGTAACACCTGGAATATTTGTAAACAAAGTAGTAGAAGTTACAGATCCACAAGAAGAATCTAAACTCGTACGTGAAGAAAGGAGGTATCCTTGGTAGATCAAAATATAAAAGGATGGGACAGAAATGAAATGGCTCAAAAAGTTGCGATGGACATCCCGGATGGTTCCTATGTAAATCTGGGGATCGGAATACCTGAAATGGTTGCAGGACATGTTCCTGAAGGCCGGGAAGTTATTTATCATACGGAAAACGGATTATTGGGCATGGGGCCTAATCCTGCTGAAGGAAAAGAAGATCCTGAATTAATCAACGCCGGTAAAAAATATGTTACAGCCATTCCGGGTGCATGTTTTTTTCATCATGCAGATAGTTTTACAATGATTCGTGGCAAGCATATTGATGTTTGTGTGTTAGGTGCAATGCAGGTTGCTGAAAATGGAAGTTTAGCAAACTGGTCGACCGGAGCTAAAAATGCCATTCCTGCTGTTGGAGGTGCTATGGACTTAGTTGCAGGAGTAAAAACGATTTATGTGATTACTCAGCATGTAACCAAACATGGAGATGCTAAAATTGTAAAAGAATGTACATATCCTTTAACAGGGAAACAAGTTGTAGATCGTATCTATACTAATCTTGCAATCCTTGATGTTAAAGAAGACGGCCTTTATGTAAAAGAAATGGCCCCGGGAGTTAACTTTGAGTATCTTCAAAGTGTTACAGAAGCAGAACTTCATCAATAAGCTTATTTTTAATTGAAATTTAAATTCCGGAAAACGGAAATAAGAAATGTTAATAAAAGAATCCGATTCAATGGTTCAAAAAAGAACTAATGAAGAAATCTATAAACAGGCCGTAAATATACTGCCTGGCGGGGTTAGTCGAAATACGGTTTACCGTAAGCCAAACCCTAATTATGTTGCCAGTGCCTCGGGATGTTATGTAAAAGACATAGATGGTATTGAACGAATTGATTTTGCAAACAATATGGCAGCCTTAATTCACGGGCATGCTTATCCGCCAATTGTGGATGCTGTTACAAAACAATTACAAAAAGGCACAGCTTATACTTTAGCTACGGAGATTGAAGTTGAATATGCCCAATTGTTATGCGATAGAATTGAAAGTTTTGAGAAAATTCGTTTTACAAATTCAGGCACCGAAGCGGTAATGGCTATGATCAAAGCTTCAAGAGCTTTTACAGGTCGTTCGAAAATTGCTAAAGCAGAAGGAGCTTATCATGGCACTTATGATTTTGCGGAAGTCAGTCAGTTTGCTGAACCTGAAGATTGGGGAGACATTAATAAACCTAATAGTGTTCCATTAGCAAAAGGAACTCCTCAGGGAGTTCTAAATGATGTAATCATTTTCCCGTATAATGATATAGAAAGAACATTAGCAATTCTGGATGAACAAAAAGACCAGATCGCCTGCGTTCTGATTGATCCGATTCCTCATCGGGTGGGCTTATTAAGAGGTACTTCAGAATTTATTGAAGCCCTTTATAAATGGACCAGAAAAAATCGAGCTTTATTAGTATTCGATGAAGTGGTGACTTTCAGAACAAATTTTGGAGGAACCCAGGCAGATTTTAAAGTAAAACCGGATTTGACAGCTTTAGGTAAAATTATTGGCGGAGGATTTCCGGTAGGAGCTTTTGGGGGAAGAGCTGATGTTATGAAAGTATTGGATCCTACAACATTTCCATTACTTTTCCCTCATTCAGGAACATTTTCAGCGAATCCTATAACTATGACTGCCGGAAAAGTTGCAATGGAATACTTTGATGAAATTGCAGTATTAAAGATAAATGCTATGACTCTAAATGCAATTTCTCAGATTGAAGAATCCATAAAACTGGCTGATGTCCCTGTTTCTATTACAGGAGCGGGTTCAATGTTCAGAATACATTTCAGAGAAACACCTCCAACAACTTACCGTGAGGCTTATCAAAACAAAGGCACAAAGCAACTAATTAACGAGATATTGGATTACTTATTCTTTAAAGAAAACATCATGATGATCAATACTTGTGCCTGTATGTTTTCGACAGCTATTACACAAAAAGAGGTAGATCGGTTAAGTGCTGCATTCTTAAATGTATTTAGGTTAGTAAAGCTAAAAATTGATAAATTAAATCCATGAAAGATAAATAGTCTATCATGCTGAACTTGTTTCAGCATGACGGTAAAAATATCTTTGTTAAATAAAGAATAACAATATGAAAGAAGTATTTATTTGCGATGCTATACGCACTCCCGTTGGAAAATATGGTGGAGGATTATCAAGCATAAGAACTGATGATCTAGCAGCCATACCATTAAAGGCTTTAATGGCTAGAAATCCCGACCTTGACTGGACAAAAGTGGATGATGTGATTCTTGGCTGTGCAAACCAGGCCGGAGAAGATAACAGAAATGTTGCAAGAATGTCATTGCTCTTAGCAGATCTTCCCTTTTCTGTTCCTGGTGTAACTGTGAACAGGCTTTGTGGTTCAGGCATGGATGCTATTGGTACTGCAGCAAGAGCAATAAAAGCCGGAGAAGCCGATTTAATGATTGCCGGTGGAGTTGAAAGTATGTCCAGAGCACCATTTGTAATGGGAAAAGCCAATGCTGCCTATGGAAGAAACCAGATACTGGAAGATACCACGATGGGCTGGCGCTTTATTAATAAAGCTCTGGATAAAAAATATGGTACTGAATCTATGATTAAAACGGCAGAAAACATCGCTAATGATCATAGCATCAGTCGTGAAGACCAGGATAAGTTTGCTCAATGGAGCCAGGAAAAAGCTGCCGAAGCTCAACAAAATGGGGCTCTTGCCAGAGAAATAATACCGGTTACTATTCCTCAAAGAAAAGGAGATCCTATAGTAATAAATAAAGATGAACATCCTCGCTTATCCGGTTTGGAAAAACTGTCAACTTTAAAACCTGTATTAGGACCTGATTGTTTTGTAACTGCGGGAAATGCATCCGGGATTAATGATGGTGCCGCAGCCTTAATTATTGCTTCTGAAAAAGCAGTAAAAGTTCATAATTTAAAACCATTGGTTAAAATTTTAGGTATGAAATCAGCTGGAGTTGAACCAAGAACAATGGGAATGGGCCCGGTACCTGCAACTAAAAAACTACTAGAACATTTAGAATTATCGCTCAATGATTTTGACATCATTGAACTTAATGAAGCCTTTGCAGCACAATCATTAGGTTGCACACGTGCTTTAGGTCTTGAGGATTTTGACCCAAGAATTAATAAACTTGGTGGAGCAATAGCTTTGGGACATCCTCTTGGAATGAGTGGAGCAAGAATCATTACTTCAGCTATATATCAGTTGCAAAATTCAGATGCTAAAAAAGCATTATGCACTATGTGTATCGGTGTTGGACAAGGCATTGCCATCGCATTAGAAAAAATATAACTATCAACTATACATTTTTAGTTTAGAGCTTTAGCTCTATTATCATTCGTTTATTTTAAAAGCTGTCTCAATGGCAGCTTTTTTCATGAATACTGGCTTGGAACAAATATTGTTATTAGCTTTGTATATAGTAAAAGAGAATATTTAGCAAGAAATGGAAAATCAAGATAATAACTCATTACGTCAAAATTTAGATGAATTAATTCGATTGTTTAAAAAAGTAAAAGACAAATCTATATTTGAGAATATGCCTGGAGTTGACAAGTCGTTTTTCAAAAATTTTGAATTATTGGTTAATAATTACGATATGATCAAACACGATTTATCGGATGAATTACTTAACCAGTTTGGAGAGCCTATTCACAAAATGATAGCTGATACTGTTAAACAATTAAAAGAAGAACTAAGGGAATCAGGAGAGCTAGACGATGAATTTGAAATTGAAAACAGTGAATCTCCTAAGATACTGATCATTCCTGAATCTGATAATGCAGAAGAAGAAATTCAGCAAATCGATGATATGCTCAAAAGAGGAGATATAAAATCATCTGAAGTTGACCGCTTACTTGACAGAAGAAATGAACTTGTTCAAAAATTAGAGGGCTAAGAATTTACCCTCTCTTATCAAGATTTTTTCTAAATAAGCATAGATTTATAAAAGCAAATCCTTAAATTTGTTTTTAAGAGACTTGATTATGCTTTTTATAGAAAGACCTCATACCGACCCTTATTATAATATCGCCGCAGAAGAGTATTTTCTAAAAAATTTTCAGGAAGATATTTTTATGTTATGGCAAAACCAACCGTCTATTATTCTAGGTAAACATCAAAACGCATTAAAGGAAATCAATCTTGATTTTGTCAAAAAAAACAATATTCCGGTTATTAGAAGGATATCGGGTGGTGGTACTGTTTTCCATGATCTAGGAAATCTGAATTTCACTTTTATTAAAAATGGGAGTCAGGGTAAGCTCGTAAATTTTGAAAATTTTACGACACCCATTATACTTGTATTAAAAGAACTTGGAGTTCATGCAAAGTTTGAAGGGAAAAACGATTTACGCATTAATGGCTTAAAAATTTCAGGTAATGCTGAACATGTTCATAAAAACAGAGTCCTTCATCATGGCACTTTGCTCTTTTCTTCTAATCTGTCAGAATTAAATGAGGCTATTAAAGCTGATGAATCAAAATTTCATGACAAAGCAATTGTTTCTAACCGAAGTATTGTGACTAATATTAGTGATCATCTGAACAATAAAATCAGTCTGAAAGAATTTCAAAACAGTATTCAGGATTATATGCTTCATAATAATCCATCGGCTAAATTTTATAAAATAAATGAACAAGACGATTCCTGGATTAATGAATTGGTCGTACGGAAATACAAAACCTGGAAATGGAATTTTGGATATTCTCCAAAATATAATTTCTCTCAAACTATTCATATTGAAAATAAACCTTTAAAAATAGACATTGAGGTTCAATCGGGTGAGATCAAAACACTCAAACTTACAGGTGAAAAAAATCTTGAGTTTTTGAGGAGTAAATTGATCAACATAAACCATGACATGGATATAATTAGAAAAACTTTATATAATTACAAGGATCAAATTAACATCTCTCAAAATACAATTGAAGATGTTGTAAATGGAATGTTTTAATAAAATCATAATTATGACTGCAAATCAAATATTCGACAAACTATGGATTGAATACACCAAGCTCAATCCATCTGTTCAACAAGTATATAATCTTTTTATCAATGAAGGAGAAGTGGTTGAAAACGACCATATTGCTTTCCGTACATTTGATGATGAAAGGATAAACATTGATGTATTATCAAAATTATTTATCAAAGCCGGTTACATAGAAAAGGGAACATACCATTTCGAAGCAAAAAAATTATTTGCTAAGCATTTCGAACTTCCGGGAAATAAAAATGCTCCAAGAGTTTTTATTTCTCAGCTCAAAACCAAAGAATTCTCAACCTATCTACAACAAACAGTAACAACTGCTTTAGAGAGTGTAAATCAGGAAGTCTATAATTCTGATAATCTTATTTTCAAGGGAAGGGTTTGGGAAAAACCAAGCATAAAAACCTATAATAAACTCCGCGAGGAATCTGAATATGCTGCCTGGTTATATGTTTATGGGTTTATGGCAAATCATTTTACAGTGAGTATTAATTCTTTAAAAAAGTATGACAGCATCCAAAAAGTAAATGAGCTATTAAAGTCATCCGGATTCAGAATGAATGATTCGGGAGGAGAAATTAAAGGAAGTCCGAAAGAATTATTAGAACAATCAAGTATTAAGTCTGAGATGATAAAAATTGAGTTTGATGAAGGTATTTTTGAAATACCAGGATGTTATTACGAGTTTGCAAGAAGATATCCTGAAGCAAATGGAGAGTTATATTCAGGCTTTATTGCAAAATCAGCAGATAAGATTTTTGAGAGTACTGATTTTTATAATAAATAATTATCAACTGTTTTTTCAACCTGACAGGTTGGTTAACCTGTCAGGTTGAAAAGACAATTTATTACCTTAGCATAAAATTTTCTCTGTCCGGTTTTAGTATCTAAACAGGGTTAAAAATTTCAAATAATGCCTGATTTTTCGAAACTGCATATCAAAGGTGATTTATTCACCGACGACACCCAACGAATTTTATATTCTACAGATGCTTCCGCTTATAAAGAAAAGCCAATGGCTGTTATTCACCCAAAAGATACTGATGACATAAAAAAAATTATTGACTTTGCCCGAAAAGAAAAAACAACATTGATTCCCAGAGCAGCTGGAACCTCTTTAGCTGGGCAGGTTGTTGGAAATGGGATTATTGTTGATGTCTCCAAATACATGAACAAGATTCTGGAGATAAATGTGGAAGAAAAATGGGTAAAAGTTCAACCGGGTGTTGTTTTAGATGAGCTTAATAAAAAAATTGCAAAATCAGGACTTTTTTTCGGACCGGAAACCTCAACTTCCAATCGATGTATGATCGGAGGCATGGTAGGGAATAACTCTTGCGGTGCTCATTCATTGATCTATGGGAGCACCAGAGACCATACCCTTTCGGTAAAGTGCATCTTGAGTGACGGAAGTGAAGCTGAGTTCAACTCATTAACAAAAGAAGATTTTCTTGAAAAGTGTAAAGGAGATAAATTAGAGAATAAGCTTTATCAAAATATCCGTCAAATATTATCCAACTTAGAAAACCAAAAAGAAATCAGAGATCAATATCCTGATAAAGAGATTGAAAGAAGAAATACGGGATATGCCATCGATTTATTATTAGAAACGAATGCTTTTACTGATGGGGCTGAAAATTTCAATTTCAGCAAATTAATTGCCGGTTCGGAAGGGACACTGGCATTTATCACTGAGATCAAACTCAACCTGATAGATCTGCCTCCAAAAAACAAAGTATTAATTTGTGTTCATTGTAAAGATGTTAAAACCTCATTGTATGCCAATATTGTTGCTCTAAAGCATTATCCATCCAGTATTGAACTAATGGACGATATTGTAATGCAATGTACCAAGGATAATATTGCCCAAAGAAAAAACCGTTTCTTTATTGAAGGTGATCCGGGAGCAATGCTGATTGTAGAATTTATTGGCCAGACAAATGAAGAACTTCAAGAAAAAGCCAATAAGCTCATTGAAGATTTAAAAGCACAACAAATGGGTTATCATTTTCCCCTGGTATGGGGGGATGACATCCCTAAAGTATGGAATCTCCGAAAAGCCGGATTAGGACTACTTTCCAATATCCCGGGAGATGCAAAACCGGTTCCTGTAGTAGAAGATACAGCTATTCATCCTAATACTCTTCCTGACTTTATTGAAGAGTTTGATGCGATGCTGAAATCACATGATTTAAGCTGTGTATACTATGCACATATTGCGACAGGAGAGTTGCATCTAAGGCCGGTTCTGAACCTTAAAGACCCAAAGCATGTTAAACTATTTCATACGGTTGCTTTAGAAACAGCTCATCTTGTAAAAAAATATAAAGGAAGCTTAAGTGGAGAACACGGTGACGGAAGGCTTCGGGGCGAATTTATTCCTTTAATGATTGGGGAGAAAAATTATAAGTTAATAAAATCTGTAAAACAAGCCTGGGATCCTGATAATATTTTCAATGCCAATAAAATCATTGACACGCCAAAGATGAATACCTTTTTAAGGTATGAACCGGGACAGGAAACCAGAGAATTTGAGACTTACTTTAATTTTTCTAAAGATAAAGGACTGCTAAGAGCTGTTGAAAAGTGTAATGGTTCGGGCGATTGCAGAAAAAGTGCTATCATAGGAGGTACGATGTGTCCTTCTTTTATGGCTACTAAAGATGAAGATAAAACCACAAGGGCAAGGGCCAATATTTTAAGAGAATTTCTTACAAATTCAACAAAAAAAAATCCGTTTAATCATAAAGAGGTATACGATGTATTAGACCTTTGTTTATCATGTAAAGGATGTAAATCCGAATGTCCTTCCAGTGTTGATATAACCAAATATAAAGCTGAGTTTCTTCAGCATTATTATAACTCAAACGGAGTGCCTTTCAGAACAAGGCTAATTGCAAATATTACTAAAGTAAACTCTCTTGGATCTTTAGTTCCTGTAGTTTTCAATTTTTTCATTACAAATCCATTCTTTTCATTTTTATTTAAAAAGATGCTTGGGTTTGCTCCGAAAAGAAGCATTCCAACACTTGGAAAACGAACCCTAAAAGCATGGGCAAAAAAGAATAGTGATGATTTTCAATCTCCAAATGGAACAGTTTATTTATTTGCTGATGAGTTTACCAATTATAATGATGTTGAAGTTGGGATCACTGCGATTCAATTATTAAATAAACTCAGGTACAAAGTAATCATACCAGATCATAAAGAAAGTGGAAGAACTTATTTATCTAAAGGACTTTTAAAGAAAGCCAAGAAATTGGCGAACCAGAATGTTAGTTTATTAAAAGATTTGATTACTAACGATTCTCCTCTAATAGGAATTGAACCATCAGGAATTCTCAGTTTCAGAGATGAATACCCTGAACTTGTGGAAGATTCGTTAATAAAAGAAGCTGAAGTATTAAGCAAAAAAACACTTTTATTTGATGAGTTTATTATGAGAGAATTTAAGAAGGGTAAAATTCAAACTCATGGTTTCTCTAAACAGATTCAAAAAATTAAGTTACACGGACATTGTCATCAGAAATCCATTGCTTCTACCGGGCCAACGAAAGATATGCTAAGCATACCCGAAAATTATCAGGTCGAAGAAATAAAATCAGGTTGTTGTGGTATGGCCGGATCATTTGGTTACGAGAAAGAACATTATGATTTATCCATGAAGGTCGGGGAATTAGTGCTATTCCCTGAAGTTCGCAAGAGTGAAGAAACAACAATCATTTCTGCTCCGGGAACCAGTTGCCGCCATCAAATAAAGGATGGAACGGGGAAAACGGCATTACATCCTATAGAGGTGCTTTACAATGCTATTGATTGTGGGTAAATATTGTATTGGTATATTGGTGGATTAGTATATTTTTCTGATGGAAGAAAAAAGAAAATATATCGGCTGCTCCTGGAGCGGAGGAAAAGACAGTTGCTATGCATTGATGAAAGCTATTGAAAGAGGATATCGACCAAAAGTAATTTTAAATATGATGAATGAAAATGGTATGATATCCCGTTCTCATGGCATTCCTCTTTCAATTATCCAGGAACAAGCTAAACAACTCGATATCGACTTAGTTGCTATTCCTTCCAGCTGGGATCAATACGAATTCAACTACATTTCATCTTTAAAAAAGATAAAATCAACTTATGGTATTGAAGCTATGGTATATGGAGATATCGATTTGGAACCACACCGTGAATGGGAAGAAATGGTATGTAAACAAGCTGAACTAAATGCCTTATTACCACTTTGGCAAAGAGATAGGAAAAAACTTGTTTATGAAATGATCGAGAGAGGTGTTGAAATGATGATTGTTTCCTGCAATACTCAATTAGGAGAAGTATTTCTTGGAAGGATATTTAATCAATCTCTGATAGATGATCTGGAAAAAGCAAAAGTAGATATTTGCGGTGAGAATGGAGAGTTTCATACCATCGTCACTAACTGTCCAATTTTTAAAGATAAAATTGAACTTCCTCCATTTGAAAAAATTACACATAGTGATTATTGTTTTGTGAAATGGGAGGATGTAAAAGTTTAAAAAATAATTTAATACATTTTTACAAAACTCCATTAATATATTTTTATTATACTTGTATAAATACAAATCGTCATATTATTACTCCCCTAAATATTTTGACTATTTGCTTAGTAAAACTTATACCGATGAAAAAAATCTATTTTATTCTGTTTGCATTGGGGTTCTTAAATGCGTGCATACAAAACAATCAAAATGGGACTCAAACAAATAACAAACTCCCGGAAATCAATATAGATCAAAAGTCAACTAAATTATTAGAATATAATTATTCGGATGTATTCGAAAATTTCGAAATTATATGCCTGGAAACCAAGGATGAATGTTTAATGAGAATTCCAAATAGATTTAAATTTTCCTCTGAACATATTTTTTTATCTTATCAAACCTCTGTCCCAAATCCTGCTAAAGCAGCAAGATTTGACAGACAGGGCAACTTTCTTAACACAATTGGTAAAGGAGGAAATGGACCTGGTGAACATGCAGGGTATCTTGCAGATAATATAGAGATAGATTCTTCAAAAAAAACAGTTTTTATTGAATGGAACCAAGATCCTTTCTTATATGACTGGGATGGAAAAGTTATAAAAGGTATAAAAACACCATATGAGTTCATAAGCGGAATCTATGCATATAAAGAAGATGAATACTTTAGTTTTGGAAGTGCTTCCAACAAACCATATGCTGCAAAAGATTCCGTGATAATATTTTTCTATAATCATAAAGGAAATATAACATCAGAAATCAAAAGAAAGGTATATCCATCAAAAGATTCCCAAATGTATCATTCAGGAGGTTGGGGATCTAGCTATTATAAATTTAATGGAAAATCTAAAATTTATATTCCGGGATTTGACACGCTATATCAATTAGTCAACAAAAAACTTATACCTGATGCTATTATAAAAAGAGGGAAAAATGGAATGCCTTACAATAAGGGGATTCCAGTAGAAGAGGTTGTTGGGAAGTATTACTTAAGTGTACTATCTGAAACTGCTCAATATATATTTATGACACGAAAATTAATCACCAAAGCTGATTTAAAATATATTGAACGTTTTCAAGACTGGGGTGGATCATTTGAAATAGATGACCAATTAGTTTTCTTTAATAAAGAAAGTCAAAAATCACATGAAATTTTAATCACTGATAATGTATTTAAGTTTTTTCCTAAGGAATTTAAATTAGCCAGTTATTTTTATTCTGGGAACAATCGTTATTGTATTCCAATCCCTGCTATTAACTTTGTGGAATATATTGAAAATAACCCGGATAATATAGATCATTCAAAAATTAAAGTAGATCGAAAAAAATTAGAAGCACTAACAGAAAATAGCAACCCAATTATTATTACATTTACACTTAAAGACAAAATATATCTTAACTAATTATCAATCATTGTATAACTTATGAAACACTTAGTAAATGCACTTGATGGCCAAAACCAATGGTGGAAATATTTAATAATAGTAATCGGAGGATTTTTTGCAGCCAATATTATAGGAGCCATTCCTTTGGGAATTGTAATGGTCACGGCAAAAATGAGGATGGGCAGTGATTTTGTAGCTTCAGATGATCCATTTGATTTATCACCTTATGGAATTGATTCCACCCCTGCAATGATTTTACTGTTAATTCCATTTGCAGTAGGCTTCTTTTTCTCCATCTTCTTAATAAAACAATTACATAAAAGAAGTTTTGCATTTACCGTTAATGGGCTAAATAGAATAAGATGGAATCGATTTTTTTATGGAGTATTTGTTTGGGGTGCCTTACTAGGTGTATCATTAATCATCAGTTATTTAGTAAACCCGGATAATTATATCATAAGGTTTGACCTTAATAAACTATTGCCTTTACTAGTAGTTGCATTAATACTTATTCCGCTACAGACTTCTTATGAAGAAGTTGTTTTCCGTGGATATTTAATGCAGGGAATAGGTGCCTGGACAAAAAGCAAGTGGGCTGCCATTATTATTACTTCCGTTAGCTTTGGATTACTTCATTCTGCAAATCCCGAAGTTAAAGAATTTGGGTTCTGGATCACGATGCCCAGTTATATAGCTATGGGATTCATGCTCGCTATTGTCACGATACTCGACGATGGGATAGAACTTGCTTTAGGGATTCATGCGATTAATAATATTCTTGCTTCAATACTTATAACATTTGACTCTTCAGCTTTCCAAACAGATGCTTTATTAAAGGTTAAGGAAATAAATCCTGCATACAACTTAGTTGAGACGATTGTATTAGGAGCTATACTAATTATATTGTTGCAAAAAAAATACAATTGGAGTTTTAATGTGTTAAATAAACCAATAGTTAAACCGATTTCAATTGAAGCATCAAATGAAACATTGTATTAAATTTGATATAGTATTTTTCACATTAGGAAAAAGGATACTACAGAAATAAATTTTTGAGTTAATTTATTTTTGCAGATAAATTTTTAAGCTGTCTTCAGCAGCTATTGTATTTGAGAAGACTGCTCTTGCTTCAGCAATTAATTGATCTAACTTTTTATATCTGGCTGAAAAATGACCAATCAATAATTGGCCTGAATTTGATAGTTTAGCAATAGTAGCAGCTTCTTCTGCTGTAGAATGAAATCTCAATGCCGCCTGATCTTTCAGGTCATTGGCAAAACTGGCTTCATGGTATAACAGACTTACATCTTTAATATACTCCACAAAAGATTCTGTATATTTTGTATCCGAACAATAGGCATAGGAATAAGATTTATTAGACTTAGATGTAATATTCTTAAACAAGAATTTCTCTCCCCTTTCATTGATATAATCATTTCCATATAAAATGCTTTGTATTTCATCAATAGTTGGTCTCTGCTTTTCTACAAATGACTTTTTGAGTTTTGGTAATTTAGGCTTTTCTTTAAATAGAAAACCCCATGTAGGGACTCTATGATCAAGAGGAAAACTTTTTACTTCAAATAATTCTTCATCAATAAAAACATCCAGTTTGTCTTCTACTAAAGGCTGAAATACTAATTCATAATTCAAAAAGGTTTTTGAAACTCTCAATTGTTCATGAATAATATTTTCTAATTCTTTTGGAGCATAAATATATAATTCCTTTTCCCGACCCAATAAATGCATGGTAGATATCAATCCTACCAACCCAAAAAAATGATCTCCATGTAAATGGCTGATAAAAATGCTATGAATACGCTGCATTTTAATCTTGTTCATTCTTAGGCGCAATTGAGTTCCTTCTCCACAATCGACTAAAAAATTCTTTCCACAAAGATGTACCAGATGAGAACTAGCCCCTCTGTTAATGGTTGGAAGTGCAGAACCACTGCCTAAAATCTGAACATAGAATTGCATACACAAATTTAATCAAATTAACATACTAATCTTTAATTCTCAATATTGCCTGCAACCTGTAACTTGTGGAAGAATGGGAAGCAATCCTTTTCTTTTGCAAATTTTTTACATAACCAGAAAATTAAGAAAGAAGATATGGTTATAGGATTGCTTCCCTTAGTATTATTCCAGCCTGAAGCCAGTAGCTTGTAGCCATAAAAAAAGCTGTCCCTACAATCAGGAACAGCCTTTTAAATTATAACGTAAATAAATTATTTACTTTCTTTTGCTTTCTTTTCAGAAGCTTCCATTTCAGATTTAAGATTAGCTAAAGCATCAAGATCACCTAAAGTAGTTTTTTCTAAGTTGTCTTTCATTTGCTTCACAGCTTTCTTAGTTGAACGCTCTGCCGATTTAGCTTTAGCAGTTTCTTTTGCTCTCTGAGCATTTTGAACGTCCTGGTAAACCTTAGTATGAGAAAGGATGATTTTTTTGTTTTCTTTTGAGAACTCAATTACTTTGAAATCCATTGCATCATCAACTTTAGCAGAAGTATTATCCTCTTTCGCTAAGTGACGAGTTGGAACAAAACCTTCAACACCATATGGTAGAGATACAACAGCACCTTTATCATTCATAGTTAAGATTGTTCCTTTATGAACAGAATTCATAGTGAATACCGTTTCGAATACATCCCATGGATTTTCTTCCAATTGTTTGTGTCCTAAACTTAATCTTCTGTTTTCTTCATCCACTTCTAGTACAACAACCTCGATCGTTTCACCAATTTTTGTGAATTCAGCAGGGTGTTTAATTTTCTTAGACCAGGAAAGGTCAGAGATATGGATAAGGCCGTCAACACCTTCTTCTAACTCAACGAAGATACCAAAGTTAGTAAAGTTACGTACAGTAGCAGAATGTTTAGAATCTTTTGGATAACGTCCCTGAATATCTGACCATGGATCAGGAATTAATTGTTTCATTCCTAACGACATTTTACGCTCCTCGCGATCTAAAGTAAGAATTTGTGCTTCTACTTCGTCACCTACTTTCAGGAAGTCCTGAGCAGTGCGTAAGTGTTGTGACCATGACATTTCTGAAACGTGGATAAGTCCTTCAACGCCCGGAGCAATCTCAATGAATGCACCGTAATCAGCAATAACAACAACTTTACCTTTAACTTTATCTTCAACTTTAAGATTTTCGTCAAGAGCATCCCATGGATGAGGAGTAAGTTGTTTAAGACCAAGAGCAATACGTTTTTTGTTATCGTCAAAGTCAAGGATAACCACTTTAATTTTTTGATCAAGCTCAACAATTTCTTCAGGATGGTTGATACGTCCCCAGGAAAGGTCGGTAATATGGATTAATCCGTCAACTCCACCAAGGTCGATAAATACACCGTAAGAAGTAATATTCTTAACAGTTCCTTCAAGAACCTGTCCTTTTTCGAGTTTAGAAATAATTTCAGCTTTTTGATGTTCAAGTTCGTCTTCGATAAGAGCTTTGTGAGAAACAACAACGTTTTTATATTCGTGGTTGATTTTAACAACCTTGAATTCCATTGTTTTATCCACATAGATATCGTAATCACGAATAGGCTTAACATCAATTTGAGATCCTGGTAAGAACGCTTCGATTCCGAATACGTCAACGATAAGCCCACCTTTAGTACGGCACTTAACATAACCGTTGATAATTTCGTCATTATCATGAGCTGTATTAATTCTTTCCCAAGATTTAAGGATACGGGCTTTTTTATGTGATAAAATTAATTGTCCATTTAAATCTTCCTGAGATTCAACATAAACTTCAATTTGATCACCAACTTTTAAATCCGGATTGTAACGTAATTCATTTAAAGGAATAATACCATCAGATTTGAATCCGATATTTACAACAATCTCACGATTGTTTTTTGCGACAACAATTCCGTCAACAACTTCATGCTCAACAATAGCACTGAAAGTTTTGTTGTAAACATCCTCAAGTTTGTTTCTTTCGTCAGTTGAATAGTTTTCTTGTTTCTTTCCAATAGCGTCCCAGTCAAAATCTTCAAGTTCTTTTTTCTCTGCTTTTGCTTCTGCAACTGGTGCTTCTTCTTTTTCTTCCTCAACAACATTCTCTTCTGCAACTTCTACTACTGGTGTTTCTTCTTTTACTTCTTCAACAACTTCTTCTGTAGTTTCTGCTTTTGCCTCTTCTACAACTGTCTCTTCAACGGGAGCTTCTTCAGCTTTTACCTCTTCTACAACTTTTTCTTCAACTTTTGCTTCTTCTACATTCTCAACATCCTTATTGATGTTTTCTTCGTTATTTGTCATTTAAAATTCTTTGTGCCCCTGATTCAATCTTCGGCTTATTGGGTTAGGAACGGGTTTAACATTAAATTAATTTTCGTTAATTGTTTTAAGCTTTTGATCTCTAATCTGTTTCCATCAAAATCCGAAGAGCCTAAAATGAGCGTGCAAAATTAGAAAATATTTCTTAAAAAGAAAAGCTAAAATCCAACTAATTTTAGTAATTCAAGGGAAGCAATCCTTAACTTTAACTCAAGCTTTTGGTTTTTCATTCCAACATAGGATTGCTTCCCATAGCCTTCTGGAGATACTGAAACAAGTTGCCAATGACAGATTTATGCAATAAGCTTATTATTAATGGATTGTATTTTGTATCCAGATGCGGTTTTTTAGAAAGAAGCTCTGTTTATGAAGCAAAG